>NZ_KV757549.1 GCF_001712795.1 Nostoc sp. KVJ20 | reverse complement strand
GGGCCGAAAAGCCACTGGTGTCTACTTTTGCCAAAAATAGCGTACTGATTGGGTGTTGTTCACCCGCCAGGGATTGTAAATCCCTGACTAATTGCTCAAGTCTACTGAAGTAGACTGAAAATTTTTGCGCTATGAAGTCCTCTTCAGAGGACTTTAGCTATGAGACAGGGATTTACAATCCCTGGCGGACGTGCGGTTTCGCGTTAAGTTGACACCAATGGCAAGATTCCCATCCCGCAAATATGCAACGCCAAAAAAGCCTCTCGTAGAGAAGGCATCATATAGGAATCCGCTTTGATTTCTGAAGGAATTTGCGTAGACAGGCAATAGGCAATAGGTAACAGTCAAGAAGGCTTCTTAGTTGTACTGAGTTTTTTCACCAAATCAAATATGAATCCTATAGTTACTATTTGTATAAGCAGTCTAACCAAAGCAGGTATGGGGCAATGGTGCGATTAAAACCGTGGCAGTGGGTCGTTTTAGCAATCCCGATCGCGTTTATCATCATTTTTTTACTGATATCCGCCGGTTCGCAAATTCATGCGTGGGGCATTAATTGGATTTGGGGTGTATTCACCCTTTTATTCGTTGGTTGGCGTTGGCTGTTGGTGAAATGGACTCAACCTGCTGTTAACCAAGTAGAAGCTGTATTAGCCCAAGTCCAAGAAGAACTAGAATCGACAGTAGAGGATACTGTACGAACACTGGGAAGTGACACCACAAAGCAAGCAGAAGCAGCACTCCAAGAAATTCTGCAAGCAGCACAAAGCGATCGCCCGATTTGGGAAGACTGGCAAACTTTTTGGACACGATGCCAAGATTTAGTTGTAGCGATCGCTCATATCTACAATCCTCAAATTCAATATCCCCTGCTGAATATTTACGTCCCCCAAGCTTACGGGCTGATTCGCGGAACGGTGGATGATATGGATCAGTGGATGCAAAAGTTATCGCCTGTCCTCAATCAGGTAACGGTTGGACAAGCATACCAAGGATACGAAGTCTACCGGAAGTTAGAACCATCGGCTCGGAAATTCTGGCGGGTTTGGAACTGGGCCCAGTGGGTTTTAAATCCGGTGGCGGCGGTGGCAAAACAAGCCAGTCAGGGTTCTAGTAACCAAGCAACTCAGCAATTATTGGGGAATTTGAGCCAGTTATTTCGGGAAGCTGCCCTGAGAAACTTATGCCGACAAGCGATCGCACTCTACGGACGTAGCACATTACCAGTTTCAGCAACCGTAGTTTCCACACCAACTCTACCGAAGGCAAAAACCCAAACACTCCGAGATATCTTAACTCAAGCTCAACCAGCTGAGGCAGTTGAGCAAAAACCCGTAAATATTCTGCTGGTTGGGCGCACGGGTTCGGGAAAAAGTAGCTTGATTAACACGCTATTTCAGGCGGATCTCGCAGCCGTTGATGTTTTACCCAGTACCGATCGCATTCAAAATTATCAATGGCAGACTCAAAGTGGAGAAACCTTGACGCTTTGGGATACACCTGGTTATGAACAAGTCAACCGTGCCGATCTCCGAAATTTGGTGCTTGATTATGCCATCAATGCAGATTTACTGCTGTTAGCTACCCCTGCCCTCGATCCTGCGCTGCAAATGGATGTAGACTTTTTGCAAGATATTAAAGCAGAAGTTGCAGATTTACCTGCGATCGCAATTGTCACTCAAGTAGATCGTCTGCGTCCCATCCGCGAATGGCAACCACCTTATGATTGGGAATGGGGCGATCGCCCCAAAGAAGTTTCTATTCGAGAAGCCACTGAGTATCGCGCCAAACTGCTGGGAAATTTCTGTAATCTAGTTCTACCAGTGGTTACAACTGACAGCAAAACAAATCGAACCGCTTGGGGAGTAGAAGCGCTTTCATTGGGATTAGTGGATGCGATCGCACCTAGCAAGCAACTTCGTCTCGCCCGCTTTTTGCGTAACCTAGAAGCCCGTATCATCGCCGCAGCCAAAATCATCGACCACTACACCTTCCAGATGACGACAACACAAGGATTAACGGCATTTCTCAAAAGTCCCGTTCTCCAGTTTGTTTCTACACTCTCAACTGGATCTCCAGCCTTAGCATATATGCTGGCAGAGCAAATTCCTGTGGAACAGTTGCCGATTGTGATTGGCAAACTCCAAATGGGATATGAGCTTTTCTCACTCTTGAATACAGGCAACCCTAACCCACTAAATTTTGAATTACTATCCCTCTGGCCGCTACTGCTAGAAAACTCCGCTTCACCCGATCGCAACGCCTGGGCATTTGGTCACGCCCTAGTGGAATACTGGACTCAGAATCTAACAGTTGAACAACTCCGGGAGCGATTTGAGTATTATCTGTCAATTGGCAAATAATTTGTCTGTATTGAGGAATTAATGCCCATAAGCAATGTCTACAACGGGCTATACCTCAATACAGTTCAGATAAGACAAAAACACTTGTAGAGACGGCGATTTATCGCGTCTTGTAGAGACGGCTATTTATCGCGTCTTCTTAAGCATATTTGCGATTATTTTTACTGAAAAATAGCGTAATTATACTAACAAAATCACAAATAAAAAATGTGGTGTCGGGTCGTACTCCTAACATCAAAGTTAAAATTACGATTAAGAGTAGGTGTCTGCTGAAACCTACCCGCTTTCTTTACAAAAAAGGCAGGAGTTAGGAGGCAGAGGGCAGGAGGTTAGGACTATCAATTAAAACTAAAGTTGCTGAGTCTAAAGCCCAGTTTAAAAAAAAGAATTGTACCGAGACGCGTAGCGCGTTAGCGTAGCGACACGAAGTCCGGTATAAAGCGTCCTTACTTCAATCCCATGTTTTTAAACGTGGGTTCCTCCTGCCTCCTGCCCCCTGCCTCCTGCCTCCTGAATCAGACGCCCTTTTTCTTCGGAGTTATTTATGAAAAATATATTACAAACCTCCATCTCTAAAGAACAAAATTCACATCAAAGATATAGCATTTCGTCTTACAATAGCCTGCTTGCGGTCGTGAAGGATTTAGCCAGTGTGCGGACTATTGAGGAAATTATTGAAATTGTGCGTTTGGCGGCTCGCGATCTCACAAATGCTGATGGAGTAACTTTTGTGCTGCGGGATGGTGAATGTTGCCACTATGTCGATGAAAACGCCATCGGGCCACTTTGGAAAGGTATGCGTTTTCCGCTGAAATCTTGCATCTCCGGTTGGGCAATGCTCAATAAACAAGCAGCCGTGATTGAAGATATTTATCAGGATGCTCGAATCCCGATTGATGCATACAAAGTAACTTTCGTCAAAAGTTTAGTGATGGTTCCCATACGGGTTGCTGATCCACTAGGTGCAATTGGAGCCTACTGGAGTACACAACATCGAGCCACGCCCGAAGAAATAGAACTACTTGAGATTCTTACTGATACTACAGCAGTTGCGATCGCCAACGTTCAACTTTTCCAGAAACTTACGAATCAAAACGCCCTAAAAGACAAATTCATTGCAATGCTAGCTCACGAACTGAGGAATCCTGTTGCCCCCATCTCCAACGGCGTTCAGCTTCTCAAATTGAAGCTGGGCCAGACTGGTGCAGTCGGGGAAACAGTTTTAATGATGCAACACCAGATTAAGCACCTCTCAAAATTGATCGATGAGTTACTCGACGTATCGTCTATCACCTACGGGAAAATTTCATTAAACCTTGAGAAGTTGAATCTGGTGGATTTAGTTCGCCAGAGTCTTAATGATCATACAGAAGCAATAAATAGATCGAATCTTACTGTAGTACAAGACTTGCCAAACACACCCGTGTGGGCTTATGTGGACTCCACCCGCTTCTTCCAAATCTTTGGAAACCTGCTTGATAACGCCTTAAAGTTTTCCCAGCCAGATGGGACGATTTGGGTGAATTTGTCATTTATTCCCAGTGAAAATGGCTTAGGGAGTGTAGCGGCCTTAACTGTAAGAGATTCAGGAATAGGGATAGACCCGACAATTTTACCAGAACTCTTCGAGCCATTTACCCAAGCCGATCGCAGTTTAGATCGTTCCAGGGGCGGGCTAGGTTTGGGACTCTCGGTAGTAAAAAGTCTTGTGGAACTTCATGGTGGTAATGTTGAAGCCTCAAGTAGAGGGATTAATTTGGGAGCAGAATTCAAAGTTACTCTCCCTGTATGCGAGGATATTACAACCTTAGATAACGACCAAGAGATTATAGAGGCGGCTAAAAAATCGTTGAAGATTTTAGTCATCGAAGATAACGACGATTCAGCCGTATCATTACAAGCAGTACTTGAGCATTTTGGGCATGAAGTTTCCATTGCCAAGAATGGAATTTTAGGGTTAGAAACTGCAAGACAGTTGGAGCCTAATGTGATTATTTGTGACATCGGGCTTCCTGAGATGGATGGATTCGCCGTTGCACAAGAACTGAGTAAAGACTCCAAATTTACTCGCTCAATTCTGATTGCGCTCACCGGCTACGGTGGCCAAATGGATAAGGAACTTGCGCTTAAGTCTGGTTTTAAATGCCACTTAACCAAGCCTGTGGACTTTGAAATACTTACAGCAGAAATTGATCAATACTATCTTATGAGTGCGTAAGCGTAGCCCGTCCTAAACATCGCTTTTATCCCATTAAATCATCTGTCGCAGGTTCACCCGGATAAAAGCGATCGCTCAAAATTTCCTCAAAAGTATATAAACATTGCTGGGGAAAAGTTGAGAGTGGCAAATTTGTTTCTCCTGATGCTAAATCCCTACCATTTTCATAAGATTCCTGGAGTGCTTCTTCAAGGTAAGGTTTCAGACTAGGATTTTCGCTCAACAACTTGATAATTTCCCGTCGTTGTACTCTAATTGTTGCTAACCAACTACGACTGCGTTGATTTGGTTGAAATTCCCATTTGAGCAAATGTCCAATTAATATACTAAGACGATTTCTCAATTCTTGGCGTTCCTTTCTTCCCAAAGATTCGATTTCCTCAATTAAATTGGGTAAGTCAAGCTGGTTCCATTGGTGATGACGCAAAAGGTTAGCCTGTTCTTGAGTCCAACTGTAAAAGTCTGCTTCATAGAAGTTTTGCATCAGCTTCTTTTTAGTTTTTCAGGTTTGTAGTGTCTACAAAATTTTTAAATTCATAATTCATAATTACGCTTAAGATAGAGATTTAAACCTTATTTGATACAGTACTGTCTGCATAAGCATCAGTTACGAATCACGAATTATGAATTAGAAAGTTACCACACTCCGAATTGATTCACCTTTGTGCATCAATTCAAAAGCATCATTAATTTGCTCAATGGGCATCACATGAGTAATTAAATCATCAATATTTATCTTACCTTCCATATACCAATCAACAATTTTTGGCACATCTGTACGTCCTCTCGCACCACCGAATGCCGAACCTTTCCAAACGCGCCCAGTTACTAGTTGAAAAGGACGAGTACTGATTTCCTGTCCAGCACCAGCAACGCCGATAATCACACTGACACCCCAACCTTTGTGGCAGCATTCTAATGCTTGACGCATAATTTTGACATTACCGATACATTCAAAACTGTAATCAGCGCCGCCTTTTGTTAAATCAACCAGATAAGGAACTAAATCACCTTCTACTTCCTGGGGATTGACAAAATGCGTCATCCCAAATTTTTCTGCTAAAGCGCGTTTGCTGGGATTAATATCCACCCCGACAATCATATTCGCCCCCACCATCCGCGCCGCCTGGATGACATTTAAGCCAATACCACCCAAGCCAAAAACTACGACATTTGCCCCAGGTTCCACCTTGGCAGTATTGATAACTGCACCAACACCAGTAGTTACACCACAGCCAATGTAGCAAACCTTATCAAATGGGGCGTCTTCTCGAATTTTTGCCAAGGCGATTTCCGGCAGCACCGTATAGTTGGCAAAAGTGGATGTACCCATATAATGATGAATCATTTGCCCATCGAGACTGAAGCGACTAGTGCCATCGGGCATAACACCGCGTCCTTGAGTTAGGCGAATAGCTTGACAGAGATTAGTTTTAAAACTCAAACAATATTCGCACTGGCGACATTCGGGAGTGTATAGGGGAATCACATGATCCCCTGGTTTAAGACTGGTGACACCGGCCCCTACTTCCACTACTACACCAGCACCTTCATGTCCCAAAATTGCCGGAAACAAACCTTCGGGATCATCACCAGATAAGGTAAAAGCGTCCGTATGACAAACCCCGCTGGCTTTAACCTCAACTAAAACTTCGCCGGCTTTTGGCCCCGATAGTTGAACGTTTTCAATCGTTAACGGCTTACCTGCACTGTAAGCTACTGCTGCTTTAACTTCCAATGTCAGCACTCCTGTATAGTTTTGTCATTTGTCATTGGGCATGGGGCATTGGGCATTGGGCATTGGGAATTGGGAATTGTTTATATTAGTTATTCTCAATCTCCCTCATCTTCCCCTGCTCCCCTACTTCCCCTGCTCCCCTGCCTCCTCATCTCCCCCATCTCCCTCACTTCCCATCATCTGTATTGAGCGGATGATACACTTTTGTATCACTTCATCAGATTTACTAAGCGCGATCGCCACTATAACGATAAATATTATTACTTTGTTAAAATATCATTCTCTAGCTAGATTGGTTAAAGACGGCAACAGCCGTTTTGACAACGATGTAAACTGGATGTCAGCAGCAACTCCCAAATAATTTGTTCACCCCTCAATTAATACATTTTGTCACAGCTTATGAACCCTGCCCTAACACAAATTGGCGCTCAAATGTCCAACCTGACTGGCGTCAGAGCAATCATGAAGGATATTATCGAAACATTACGAGCGGGTGCAGGGCAGCAGTTTATTAATTTGAGTGCTGGTAATCCGTTGATTTTGCCAGAGGTAGAACAATTATGGCGGGATTGCACTGCACAACTTCTCGCTAGTCCAGAATATGGTGAGGTAGTTTGTCGCTACGGCTCAAGTCAGGGTTATGCACCATTAATTGAAGCGATCGCAAATGATTTTAACAAACGCTACGGGTTAAACTTAAGCGATCGCAATATCCTTATTACACCCGGTAGTCAAACCCTCTACTTCTACGCTGTAAATAGCTTCGGTGGCTATACCCCTAGCGGCGAGTTAAAACAAATCGTTTTGCCCCTCAGCCCTGACTACACAGGTTACGGCGGTATCTGCTTAGTTCCAAAAGCCTTAATTGCTTACAAACCGACTCTCGATATTGATGAAGCCGCCCACCGATTTAAATATCGCCCCGACTTCAGCCAACTATCAATTACAGAAAATACAGGTTGTGTTCTCTTCTCTCGCCCCTGTAATCCCACTGGTAATGTCCTCACTGATGATGAGGTGAAAAAGATTGCTGCCCTGGCTGCGCCTTATAATCTGCCAGTCTTAATTGACTCAGCTTATGCACCTCCCTTCCCCGCATTAAACTTTACCGAAATGACACCAGTGTTTGGTGATAATATTCTCCACTGTATGAGTTTATCGAAAGCGGGATTACCAGGAGAAAGGATTGGTATTGCCATTGGGGATGAAAAGTGGATTGAAGTGCTGGAGTGTTTTCAGGCAAATATGAGCCTCCATTCTTCACGTTACGGCCAAGCGATCGCAGCTCTTGCAATTAATTCTGGCCGCTTGGTGGACATTTCTCACACTGTCATCCGTCCTTTTTACCAAAATAAATTTACCGTTTTAGAAACCAGCTTAGAACAAGCCATGCCCAAGGATTTAGCTTGGTTTCTCCATCGCGGTGAAGGGGCAATTTTTGCTTGGTTGTGGTTACAGGATTTACCCATTAGCGACTGGGAATTTTACCAGCAATTAAAACAAGTAGGTGTGATTATTGTCCCTGGAAGTACCTTCTTCCCTGGATTAGAGGAAGAGTGGGCGCACAAACACCAATGTTTCCGCATCAGCCTTACCGGTAGCGATGAAGAGATTGCCACAGCAATGCAACGTCTAGCAAAAGTGACTGAGGAAGCTTATAAGCGTGCGGCTGTAACTGCCTAGCACCGCAAGGCGGAATTAAAAATTAAAAATTAAAAATTAAAAATGAATACAGCCTAAGCGTTTCATTGATTTGAAATAGGTGGTTTATTTCCACCGTGTTGTACTAGTAAGAAAGATGGAAATGAAACACGAAGAAGCTAATAAAGATATTGGAGGCAGAGGGACAGAGAAGCAGAGGGGCAAGAGAGTAGGAGGAAATTCAAAAATTAAAAATGTCCAATCTCCAGCCCCTAATCCCCAGCCCCTAGTTCCCAGTCCCCAATCCCCAATCCCCAATCTCGATAATTGGCTAGAAATTGGTAAGATTGTTTCCCCTCAAGGATTGTCTGGAGAATTACGGGTTTACCCTGTATCAGACTTTCCCGAAAGATTTGAGGTGCCGGGAAAACGTTGGTTGTTGCGTTCTGGTGAGACGGAACCACAACCAATCGAATTATTGACAGGACGTTATATCAGTAACAAAAACTTGTATGTGATTAAATTGGCTGGCGTAGAAAATTGCGATCAGGCGGAGGCGTTGCGCGGTTGTACGTTAATGGTGCCAGCAAGCGATCGCCCCCAATTAGGCGAAGATGAATATCATGTCCTTGATTTGATTGGCTTGGAAGTCTTCATGCAAGCATCTGGCGAACTCGTTGGTACGGTGGTAGACATCATCCCGGCGGGGAATGATTTGTTAGAAGTCAAGTTGCATGAATCATTTGCGAATGACAAAGGACAAATGACAAATGACAAAAAGCAAAAGACTGCTTTGATTCCATTTGTGGAAGCGATCGCACCAGTTGTAGACTTGAAATCTAATCGCATTGAAATCACGCCACCGCCTGGGTTATTGGAAATTAATAATTAAGTCATTAATTGAATGGTAATTTTTAATTTTTAATTCGGAGCAAAGCGACGTGACTCAAGCTTTACCAAAAATTGTAACTTTTGAAGAATTTGTCAAGTGGAAACCAGATAATGAGCGCTATGAATTGCACAACGGAACAATTGTTAAGATGCCTCAACCTGTAGGAGACCATGAAGAGGTAACAGGATTTTTAGCTTTTGAACTTACTAGAGAATGTATCCGTTTAAATCTCCCCTACTTTATACCCAAGACAGCACTAGTCAAAGCACCTGTAAATGAATCAGGTTACTCGCCAGATGTGCTGTTGTTGAATCGCCCTAATTTGATAAATGAACCTCTGTGGAAAAAAGAATCTACTGTTATTCAACCTGCATCAATTCCTGTAATTGTTGAAGTTGTTAGTACAAATTGGCGTGATGACTATCTCAAAAAATACGCCGATTATGAAGAAATGGGAATTACTGAGTACTGGATTGTTGATTATGCTGCTTTCGGTGGTAGGGAGTTTATTGGCAAACCAAAGCAACCTACGCTCTTAGTTTGTTCTTTGGATGAAGGTGAATATCAAGTGAGCAAGTTTCGAGATACTGACCTGATCCAGTCCCCAACATTTCCAGATTTAAATTTAACTGCTCAACAAATTTTTCAAGCGGGTAATATTTAAACTTAGACCTATTTTGAGCAAATAATTATTAATTGATAATTCATACTTTTCAAGACAGAGCAGTTTGATTTATTAATAAATAAATCAAACTGAATAAAATACATTATGCGGTTCGGTTAAGGTTTTTTGATGAAAATTCTAGATCCAAAGACGCGTTAACAATTCAAAATTCAAAATTCAAAATTAAAGACAGTTGGAGTTAGGGATTTAAACCCCAACTCAACTGATACTACGTGTAATGGTTGGGGACTTAAACCCTTGAATTTACGATAAATCGCCGTCTCTAGAATAGACTTCTTGCATAAGTCGGTTAAAGGGGCGGGGGGAAGGGGAAAAAGTTCTGTATTGCCCCCTTTCCCTTTAACCTTTACCCTTTTCCCCCTCTTGCAAAAAGCACTTTTGCAAGAGGTCTAATGATCAATCTTTCGTCTTGACGGCGATTTATCGCGTCTCTCTAACCGTCAAAATCCCAAACCAAGGAATTTAGTCACTAAGGCTGGAAAAATTCATCGTGGGTTAGATGGCTATCATTTGAAAAACAAGTATAATTGCTTACTGATGAACCCGTCAAAAACCTTTTGGAATGGAGTATCGAAATGACATTAGCAACGACTCCACAAACAAAGCCTTTAACAGATGAAGAATTACGGAAGATAAACGCCTACTGGCGTGCAGCTAACTATCTTTCAGTTGGGCAAATATATCTACTCGACAATCCGCTACTGAGAGAACCGCTAAAGCTGGAACACGTTAAACCCAGACTCTTGGGACACTGGGGAACAACACCAGGGCTGAACTTTATCTATGTTCACCTGAATCGGGTCATCAAAAAATATGACCTCAACACCATCTATATTGCTGGGCCTGGTCATGGAGGCCCTGGATTGGTAGCCAATACCTACCTAGAAGGCACTTACACTGAGTATTACCACAACATTTCTCAGGATGCTGAAGGAATCGGGAAACTCTTCAAACAGTTCTCTTTCCCAGGTGGGATTCCCAGCCACGTTGCACCGGAAACCCCCGGTTCCATTCACGAAGGTGGGGAACTAGGTTATGCCCTTGTCCACGCTTTTGGTGCTGCCTTTGATAACCCTGACTTAATCGTTGCTGCTGTTGTGGGTGACGGCGAAGCTGAAACAGGTGCTTTAGCAACTAGCTGGCATTCCAACAAGTTTCTTAACCCTGTGCATGATGGGGCTGTACTGCCGATCCTCCACTTGAATGGGTATAAAATTGCTAACCCAACAGTATTGGCACGTATCAGCCATGAGGAATTAGAAAGCTTATTTGTAGGCTACGGCTACAAGCCCTACTTTGTTGAAGGTGATGATCCCGCAGATGTCCACCAGCAGATGGCGGCGACTCTAGATATAGTGATCGCAGAAATTCAAAGTATCCAAAGAGAAGCCCGTGTACATGGTTTCACTGAACGTCCCCAGTGGCCGATGATTGTGATGAAAACCCCCAAAGGTTGGACAGGGCCTAAAGAAGTAGATGGTAAAAAAACCGAAGGTTATTGGCGATCGCACCAAGTTCCCTTTGGCAATATCGCCAAACAGCCAGACCACCTAAGACTCCTAGAAGATTGGATGAAGAGTTACCAGCCAGAAGAACTCTTCGACGCTAACGGTAAACTAATTCCCGAACTAGCAGAACTAGCCCCCAAAGGGCATCGACGCATGGGTGACAATCCCCACGCTAACGGCGGTATCTTGCTGCATGACCTGAAGATGCCCGATTTTCAAGACTATGCTGTAGATGTTTCTGAACCAGGGAAAGCGATCGCTGAAGCTACCCAAGTTGCAGGAATTTTCCTGCGGGATATCATGCGACTTAACCAAGAAAGCCGCAACTTCCGCATCGTCGGCCCCGACGAAACAGCATCGAATCGCTTAGGTGGTGTGTTAGAAGTCACAGACCGGACTTGGGTAGCCCAGCACCTCCCAGAAGATGACCACCTTTCCCCCGATGGCCGGGTGATGGAAATTCTGAGCGAAACTTGTTGTCAAGGATGGTTAGAAGGTTACCTCCTTACAGGACGCCACGGATTTTTCTCTTGCTATGAGGCGTTCATCCACATCATTGACTCGATGTTCAATCAGCACGCCAAATGGCTGAAAACAACCAGAGATATTCCCTGGCGTAGACCAATTGCTTCTCTGAATTACCTACTCACATCCCACGTTTGGCGACAAGACCATAACGGCTTTTCCCACCAAGACCCCGGTTTTATTGACCATGTAATCAATAAGAAAGCAGAGATCGTTCGCGTTTATTTGCCCCCCGATGCCAACACTTTGCTATCGGTAACTGACCACTGCTTGAGAAGCCGCAACTATGTCAACGTCATCGTTGCTGGTAAGCAACCCGCATTGCAATATCTCAATATGGATGCTGCTATCAAGCACTGCACCAAAGGTATCGGTATTTGGGAATGGGCAAGCAACGACAAAGGCGGTGAACCAGATGTAGTCCTGGGTTGTGCTGGGGATATTCCCACCTTAGAAACCTTGGCGGCTGTAGACATTCTGCGCCAGCACTTCCCCGACTTAAAGGTGCGGGTAGTGAATGTAGTCGATTTGATGACACTACAGCCAAAAAGCGAACATCCCCACGGTTTAAGTGAAAAAGACTTTGACACAATTTTCACCACCGATAAACCAATTATCTTTGCCTTTCATGGCTATCCTTGGCTGATTCATCGCCTAACCTATCGCCAAACTAATCACAAAAACCTCCATGTGCGTGGCTACAAGGAAGAGGGAACTACCACCACCCCCTTTGATATGGTTGTGCTTAACGATCTAGATCGCTTCCATTTGGTAATTGATGTAATTAATCGTGTGCCGAAATTAGGATACAAGGCAGCTTATGTCAAACAGCAAATGCAAGATAAGCTGATCGAACACAAGCACTACATTGAGAAGTACGGCGACGATATGCCGGAAATTCGTGATTGGAAGTGGCCTTATTAAGAGGAAATGAGGGGAAAGAGGCAGAGGGGAAACTCTTCTCCCTGCTTCTCTCTTTTTTAACAGAGTCTTATTGAGAATAAAATAGTATTTAGGCGAAACTATAGCGATCCTAAATGAGTTGTGAAAATCGAGAGATTCAGATCCCTAACTTCTTTGAAAAGTCGGGAATCTTATTTGCTATAGTAGTCTGTCAATAACTAATTGACGGATAAATTCTTTGTAGAGACGGCGATTTATCGCGTCTCTCTAACCATCAAAATGAATTTGACAGACTATTAGAGATGGTGGCAGAAAAAGTCAAACCCTGCTCGGATGAATAATTTTTTAACTTTGCAGTGAGAAGTACTTAAAGTTACTTAATGCATCAAACGCTACTTGCTTTCATAGTTAGCGCTAGGATAGCTATGTATTTTACTAAAGTATAAATATGGCTCAAAATTTTTACGTAAATTCAGTATCAGGCAGCGATACTAACCCAGGTAGCCAACAAGCCCCCTTCAAAACTATTACCCAAGCCCTCAAGGTAGCTACTGTTGATACTAAGATTCAACTAGCAGATGGTAATTACAATGCTGCTAGCGGTGAAGTTTTTCCGCTAACAGTTCCATCTGGGGTGACAGTGGTGGGTAGTGAAGTCAACAAAGGCGATCGCATTTTGATTGAAGGGAGTGGTAATTATCTAAGCCGTACTTTTGCTGGTCAGAATGTCACATTTGTGCTGTTGGATAAAGCCGAGGTGCGGGGAGTGACTGTAACAAATCTGGCTAGTCGTGGTAGTGGTGTCTGGATTGAATCAACTGCCCCTACTGTTGCTAATAGCACCTTCAAAAACTGTAAGCGAGAGGGAGTATTTGCTACAGGTGAGGCTAACCCAGTTATTCTAGGTAATGTTTTTAGTGAAAATGCAGCCAATGGAATTGCGATCGCAAAAAATTCCAAAGGCCAAATTGAAAATAATACCTTCTTCAAAACAGGTTTTGGCATCGCTATTAGTGATACTGCATCACCCATCCTTCGAGATAACAGAATTTACGAAAACCGTTCTGGAATTGTTATCTCTGGTAGTTCTCGTCCTCTATTACGTAATAATGTCTGTGAAAATAATACTGACGATGGCATCACAGTAATTGGAACTGCTCTACCAGATATCGGCAGTACCAATAATCCAGGAGGCAATACTTTACGCAATAACGGTAAATTTGATTTGCAAAATGCCAGTTCCAATAAGCTGATTTCTCTAGGAAATAAAATAGATGCGTCTAAAGTCACTGGAAATGTAGAGTTTGCAGATAGTTCGGTTCCAACACCAACGCCCACGCCAACACCCACGCCAACACCCACGCCAACTCCAACTCCAACACCGACTCCAACACCAACTCCAACACCGACTCCAACACCAACGCCTACTCCCACACCAACACCCACACCGACTCCAACACCGACTCCAACTCCCACACCTACTATAGAATTAACCGATATTGCGAATCATTGGGCAGGTGGGTTTATTCGGGAATTAGTCAAATTGGGGATAATTAACGGTTTCCCCGATCGCACATTTAAACCCGATGCAACTATGACACGGGCACAATACGCTGCATTACTGGTAAAAGCTTTCAACCCATCGCCTAACCGCGCGGTGATCAAATTCAAAGATGTACCAGCAGACTTCTGGGCATCTAAAGTTATTGAGCAGGCATATCAAGGTTCATTTCTCTCTGGTTTTCCCGACAATACCTTTGGCCCTAACAAAAATATTCAGCGCGTGCAAGTGATTGTCTCTCTGGTAAATGGACTGAAGTTATCTGCTGATGGTACAGCAAACATCAAAGTTTTTGATGACCAAGCTAAGATTCCTGAATATGCCAAGGATGAGGTAATAAAAGCTATAGACAAGGAAATTATCGTCAATTACCCGAACCTGAAACAACTCAATCCTACCCGCGATGCTACACGCGGTGAAGTAGCGGCGATCGTCTATCAAGCTTTGGTAGATGCTGGTCGTGTAGTAGCGATCAACTCGCCTTATGTAGTTGCTGCTTGATTGACCATGTGCGACTTTATCTCAAACCTAACCCCCAACCCCTTCCCTTGTAGGGAAGGGGAGCAAAAATCAAAGCCTCTCTCCTTTTAGGAGAGAGGTCAGAATATTAGAGGTTGTTTTAAAAGTATTTTGGTGTGATTTTAGACACGTTTAGATCCCCCCTAACCCCCCTTAAAAAGGGGGGAACCGGAATCAAAGTCCCCCTTTTTAAGGGGAATTTAGGGGGATCTAAAACCTTTTGTTACCGACAAGAGGACTTTTAAAACATCCTCTTAAGTTGCACATCGCGTTGATTTATCATTTGTCATTTGTCATTGGTCGAGTTTTTTGGTACATACCTGGCCCGAAGTTAGGGGAAAAAATTTTCTTGACTTCGGACGCCCGTATTTTGGTGCAAAGTAGATAGAGGAAAAGAGCGATCGCCACCAATATTTGCTATCTGCTGCTTATCATGGTGTTTTTTCTTGCTCCTTAACCGAGCAGTTTTGACATTATTGGCATTTTGCCACCTTCTGTACTTATTACCTTCTTCGAGTAATAGAATTAATAACGAAGCCTTTGTAAAGCCTTCAACTATCAAAAGGTAGAAGCTTTAGTAGCAGATTTTACCAAGTGTAGAAAAACAAAAATCTGTATTCAAAGTAAGCTTGTAGCATATAAAACGCTTGTAAGATTTTTATGACTTCCCGGATTCGCTTTTTAATGTGTCCTCCTGACCACTACGATGTGGACTATGTGATTAATCCTTGGATGGAAGGGAATATTCACAAATCATCGCGCGATCGCGCCGTGGAACAGTGGAAAGGACTACACGAGATTCTGAAACAACACGCCATTGTAGACTTAGTATCACCGGAAAAAGGTTGGCCTGATTTGGTTTTTACCGCCAACGCTGGCTTAGTACTGGGGGATACTGTCGTCCTCAGTCGCTTTTTGCATAAAGAACGTCAGGGAGAGGAACCTTTCTTCAAACAATGGTTTGAGGAAAATGGTTATACAGTTAATGAACTTCCTAAAGATTTGCCCTTTGAGGGAGCAGGAGATGCACTGCTAGATCGGGAAGGACGCTGGTTATGGGCGGGATACGGTTTCCGCTCGGAATTAGATTCTCACCCTTATCTAGCTAAATGGCTGGATATTGAGGTTCTCTCTCTGCGACTTATAGACGAACGTTTCTATCACCTGGATACCTGTTTTTGTCCCTTAGCAAATGGCTATTTGCTGTACTATCCAGGTGCTTTTGATTCTTACTCCAACCGCTTAATTGAAATGCGAGTCGCACCCGAAAAGCGAATCGCCCTTGCTGAAGCCGATGCAGTCAACTTCGCTTGTAATGCGGTGAATGTGGACAGCATTGTGATCATGAACAAGGCGAGTGAAGCTTTGAAAACCCGCCTTGCAGATTTAGGTTTCCAAGTGCTGGAAACACCACTGACGGAATTTCTCAAAGCTGGTGGTGCGGCTAAATGCTTAACTTTGCGGGTAACAGAGCCAGTTAGAGATGAAATTCATGCCAATGTCTCGGTAGAAAGCCGTATCATTCGCATGGAAGGACATTTGCTGGATGCTGGCTTAATTAACCGCGCCTTGGATTTGATTATAGATGCCGGGGGAAGCTTCCAAGTCCTGAATTTCAACTTGGGAGAACAACGGCAAAGTACTTCAGCCGCAGAGGTGAGGGTATCAGCACCATCTCATGAGGTGATGGAAGAAATCATCTCCCTATTGATTGATTTGGGTGCAGTAGATTTACCCCATGATGAGCGAGATGCAATTTTGGAGCCTGTGATCCAAAATGGGGTTGCGCCTGATGATTTCTACGTCAGTACAATTTATCCTACCGAAGTCCGAATTAAAGGTCAGTGGGTGAAGGTAGAAAATCAGCGGATGGATGGCGCGATCGCAATTACTCAAACTCCCTCTGGTTTAGTTGCTCGGTGTAAAATCCTCCGCGATTTAGAAGTTGGCGAACAGGTAATTGTAGATGTGTTAGGTATCCGCACCATCCGCAAAACTGAATCACGCGAACAACGCAGCACTCAAGAATTCAGCTTCATGTCAGCGGGCGTTTCCAGCGAACGGCGCGTGGAATTGGTGGTTGAGCAAGTAGCTTGGGAATTACGTAAAATCCGCGATGCTGGCGGTAAAGTAGTTGTCACTGCTGGCCCCGTGGTAATTCACACTGGTGGCGGCGAACATCTGGCGCAACTAGTTCGGGAAGGATATGTACAGGCGTTGCTTGGTGGAAATGCGATCGCAGTTCACGACATCGAGCAAAATATCATGGGCACTTCCTTGGGTGTAGACATGAAGCGGGGTGTCGCCGTTCGTGGTGGACACCGCCATCACCTCAAGGTAATTAATAGTATCCGCCGTTATGGCAGCATTCCCAAAGCTGTGGAGGCGGGGGCAATTAAAAGTGGCGTGATGTATGAGTGTGTCCACAATAACGTGCCTTTTGTGCTTGCGGGATCGATTCGGGATGACGGGCCTTTACCTGATACCGTAATGGATTTGATTCAAGCACAGGAAGAATATGCCAAACACCTAGAAGGTGCAGAGATGATTTTGATGCTGTCATCGATGCTGCACTCAATTGGCGTGGGGAATATGACTCCGGCTGGTGTGAAGATGGTGTGTGTGGATATTAATCCAGCTGTGGTAACTAAATTAAGCGATCGCGGTTCTGTAGAATCGGTGGGTGTAGTGACAGATGTAGGATTGTTCCTTAGTCTGTTGATTCAGCAGTTGGATAAGTTGACAAGCCCATACATTAATAAGGTAGGTTAACTCACATCTTGCACCTAGGGCGTGTTTTCAAAGTCTTAGATCCCCCCAACCCCCCTTAAAAAGGCTACGGCTACAGTGTACACACAAATCGAATTACCCCCCTTAATCCCCCCTTGCAAAGGCTACAGTGTACACACAAGTCGAATTACCCCCCTTAATCCCCCCTTGCAAAGGGGGGAAACTAGAAATACAGTTCCCTCCCCTTTTCAAGGGGAGGGTTAGGGTGGGGTAAAACCTTGGATAATCAGCTATTTCAGACTTGTGTGTACACCGTAGCTTGCAAAGGGGGGAAAAAGAAATCAATCCGGTTCCCTCCCCTTTGCAAGGGG
>NZ_KV757548.1 GCF_001712795.1 Nostoc sp. KVJ20 | reverse complement strand
GAAATGATGCAGCAGACAGGAAACAATGAATTAATGCAACAAGGGTTACCTAAAGAGTTCACTTTCAAATATTTCTCGCCACAATTCAAATTCTGGACAATTACACCAAAAGGAAAGGAACACAACAAAAAGTTTAGTTCCTGAATTTTGAACTCCCCTTGGGAGAACTTGGATCAAGATAGGAATATCCAAATCACATTTCCAATTTTCTATTTCTTTTTGAATTTGGGCAATAGTGTCTTGATGGAATCCTCGGTCGTTGTTAGAACATTGAACAAGTAAACATCGACTATCAGAATCTTTGACTCGCTTGAGCGAGAAATTAATCTGCGTCCACATTGATTGGACTTCATTGAAAATATTAGGCAAGCCATAGTGATTGCCTAATACTGCTTTTCGGCGTTTCGATTCACCCATAAGTCCCCCTTAGCAATACAAATTTTGACAAGGATGACGAAGAAGATAAGAAATCTTCTGACAACGAATAAGCTCAATAGCGCTCAGACTAACCCTCTGGGGGTTGTTAACTACTAATACTATTGTAACAATAAATCAAGGGTTTCAAATATTTTGTAGTTGCAAGGATTGGGGATTTTGCCAAACCTTATTTGTCATCCTTGCAGTCAAAGCTGCTGGCGTTTGTTGAAAGAGAATACAATCTGGTTGGTCAGCAGCAGAAGTGATAAATTTATTGGGTGTCAAAGCAGCTTGAAAGTTCAAAATTTCAAATCAAATCGGCTAGGTGTTAGTAATTGGAGAACTTTTCACCCAAATATTCCGACTGTTATAAAAATCACCACGCTGTTCTAATGTAAACCCACCCAGCAATAATCCCAACCACACTTCTACCATTGGCATTTGCAACACACGTTGCAGTTTAACTAAAGAAATCTCATCTTTGACATTTATCAGATGGTTAGCGATCGCGCTCTGCCATTTTTGGACATTCTCATCTGATGCCAAATTGCGGACATCTTCTAAAGTTGTCACCTCATCAAGCATTGCCAAAACATTTGCTTTTTCAACAGGTGCTGCTACAGAATCACCCAACTCAGTAGGAGATGAAAATTGGTGTGGGCCGTGTGGTTTAAAGGTTTGTGGTATTTGCGGTTCAATCAAATCATCTAAATCTAGGTGCATTGTTGTCCGCACTAAACCAGCAAAGAGATCGGTGCTAACAATTGGCCCTAAAAGACTGTTGCGATCGCGGGTATCTTGCAACAGCACTTCGGCACGAGACTTGAGAATATCCGCAATTTGACTGAAGGCAAGCGCTGCGGTTAATAACTGTGCCTCCAAGGGTAATTTTTCCAGCTCGGCATCCAAACAATCCCACATCGCATCAAGGGAAGAAGTGGGTGGAGATTCAGACAACTCATCTAATACATCCCAAATTGTTAATTGGCGGTATGTGGTCATCTCAACGATTCTGGATGCAACGGGCAGGGTCGTACTGGGCAGTAGCTTGAGGTAATCTCAAACATATCCTTATATTGATATAGTGAAACACTGTATTGTTTTGCAAATGCCTGCAACACCTGATCTGTATAGGCGCGGATCTTGCCAGCCGTTAGCCCAAAGCAGTGAATTGGTTCCAGGCGACAAACAGGCTTTTGTCCCAGCCAGAGTTCTGCCGACATAGCATGTAATGGTTTATCCCCTGGTTCTTTATACAAATACAGCACTGCAAAATATGTTGCTGGTGGTTCGACTGTTACTGAATCAATTTTTGCTGAATTATTCTGCGAACGGTGGCGGTAAAACGAACGGCGATTATGACAGACTTTTGGATTCCAACACCCATCCCCTGCTGTTCCATGCAGCACTTTAGCTTGAGTTGTTGGTAACTTGGCGCATAACTGACACTTGGGATCGAGTGGCTTTGGCATAGAGTGAGGGTGTGGGGTGTAGGGTGTAGGGTGTAGGCAATGAGAAAGAATCACACCCTGCTACGCTCTACTTTCAAGAGATCGAATTAAACCCAGTAGAATTTTGCCAACTAATTTACACTGATTAATAACTGGATTTATCACTTCAGCAACAGCTAATGCTACACGAATTGAAAGTAAAAGATGAGTTTCAAGTTCTTTAAGCGAACCTTGAGCTATGTATAAAAATTGAATATATTCACCTCTTGTTCTTCTACCATAACCTTCCGCAATATTAGCTGGAATAGAAACAGAGGCTCTCCTAATTTGTGATATCATGCCGTATGTTTCCTCTTTAGGAAATGGTTTTGTGACTCTATAACATTCTTCTGCTAAATTCATAGCTTCTTGCCAAACTTTTAAGTCTTGATACGACTGTATTGACGGTTTATCATTCATAATTTATTTAATTAATAAGAAGACTATATTAAATTTTGTATTCGCTCAATAATATCAACTACACCCTACACCCCACAACCTTTTATTCTTCTTCACCGATTGCACGATAGTAAGCAGCGATCGCCGCTTCTTGTTCGCTGCGAAGGGTATAGCGCCGAAACGCCTTCTCGCTTTGATGTCCCGTTAGCTTACGGGCATGGCTGGGGTCAACTCCCAATAGCAATAAGTCAGTGGCATAGGTGTGGCGAAAGGAGTGAGGGTGCAAATCCTCAATTTGAGCAAGTTCACCGATATTTTCTACAGCAAAGTAAATGCCGTGATAACTCAAGCGTTCACCTTTGTATGAAGCATGGTGTGAAATCATCAATGGACTGAGGCTGGTCAAAACCTCTCCTTGCTGTGAGCGCAATTGCAAATACTCTGCTAAAACTTCCCGACTCTCCTTTCGCAGTGGCACTAAGCGTGGTTCATTGGTTTTGGTGTCTGGTAAAAATAGTAGCTTGCCATCAAATGAGCCAACATTTAGCTGCACAACTTCCCCAGCCCGGAGTCCATGACTGAGAATGTGAACCAGTGCTGTATCCCGTTGCTTTGTTTCTCCCAGCAATTCCAACGCTGACCAAACCCGTTCCATCTCTTCTGGGGTTAAACTCTGGGCTGGTGGCAGTGGCACTTTTTCCAGTTTAATCCCCAGTGTGGGATTAGTAGCAATAATTTCAGGATATGTGTAAGACATCCATTTGAAAAAGCTTTTGAGTGCCGCAATTCCCGCATTAATGCTGCTTTTTGAAAGGAGATTACCTGCATCAGTCCGTATTTCATCACGGAGATATTCTTTATATAGCGCAAGATGACGTGGACGCAGTTCATGATAGTGCAGCTCACTCCAAGTCAAAAACCTTTTGAGTTCGCGTTCGTAGAGTTTGCGGCTGTTGAGTGCGAGATTGTTGCTGCGTAAAAATTCCAGAACTTTTACCCACCGAATATCGGTTGGTGGTCTTCTAGTTTCTCCTGGCTGTGTGAAATGTAGAGCTTCACGGTCAAGAGGAATAAGTTTGATCTCAGGTAAAGAATCTGCGCTGTAGTTCATCCAGTTTTGTGTAAATTATTAAGTATTAAATATAATCCTGTATTGATTTGAGATTACTCATCTGGTGGTGAGGTAGTCATGACTTCTACGACGGTACGATCGTGACCGGTTAGTGCCTGCTCCCATGTAGAATAACGCTGCATTCTCCCGTGATGAGGCCCGCCTAAAACCATCGTTTCAAAAAGCAACGGGGGATCTCCAAAAGTGAGATCGAATCCCGAAAAACTAGTTGATACTTTGGCATCCCCAACTATAGTTTCAGCAACTAGATGTTGTCCGGAATCTTGCACTGAGTGTAAAGAATCTTGCCACTCTGACAATGAATTAACAGCAACAGGGGTATGTCCTACTAGTTTGTAATAAAGCATGATTGACAACTTGTGGCTATCACAACAAAATTTTACCCGATTTTATACAAAGTAAAGTAATCCTTTTGGTACCTTATAGCTCTCTATTAACTAATATATGCTCAATCGGAATAGTGGCAAAAATTCTGCATTTTACATCATGTTTATTCCACAGCAAATCCCGATAGTTGGCGCATTTTAGGAGTATGAAACCCGATGACAATATCTTGTTTAGGTACACCCATCTCTATCAATTCTAAAGCAATATCTACTTCCGTTGTATTTTGTTGAATCCAAATTTTATTATTTTTGATATCTAGGTGCATTATTGGGCCATAGATCCGTTTTTGATTGTTCCATCCAATGCTAATAATTTGATAATGGTCATACTCTATGTCAAAAATCTGTTCGACTTCTACATCTCCATAACTAGGCTTGTACTCAATATACTTAGTTAATAATTGCTTAACTTTTGCGCGGTATTCATTCAACTTATCCATTGATCTATTTCCTCAGTCTCAAGGTTATAAATAATTAATTTCAATTTGTTTTCGTTGACTACAGTTTGAATAAAAGGCAAATTAAAAAAATCATTATAAGTGACTAATGGTACAGCTAAATATAAATTTCTCGAAGGTTCTTCTGCACGTAATGCAGTCCGATAATTAATAAATTGTCCTAACGCCATGTGAAATTCAGAAATTTTTGAGGCACTCACAAAATTTTTGATTTCAACTGCTATTTTTTCTCCTGCTTTTTCGGCAGCTAGAAGTAGCTCTGCACCTAAATCAATTTGGACATCAACCCCGCCACACCTAATATTGAGCGGATCATCTGTAATTATCCAACCCTGTTTTTCTAATGCAGACCTCACAATATTGTGGAATAAATCACGAGCCATAGTTTTAAGGAAGTCGGAGGTCGGAAGTCGGAGGTAAGAATGTGTAACTTAGCTGGGGGGTATTGCTTTCGAGTTCACAGTAGTTGTCAATTCTGAGTGCTTATCTCTTGCAACCACTATCTTGCTACTGCGAAGTTTATTGCCATTTAATCTTTCTTTAATTTTGCGTGTAGAGGCCACGAGTATTTTTACTATCTCATCAGCTTCCTGAAGTAACGAATAAAATTTAGATTTTTCTACAACTTCAGATTCAATTAAAATTTCCAACCAGTATTCAGTTTCGCGTGCTTCCTTTAAAGCGATTTCCATCTTGTGCAAAAAGTCTTTATCAGACTGAGCCGAACGTGACTCCCGTATATTTGCACCAACGCTTGTTCCAGAACGCAACAGTTGCTTTGATAGTGTGCGGCAAATACCTGGTTTTTCATCAAGAAAGCTGCAAGCTTTAATGATTCTAATTGCAAACGCCTTACTTCTGTCAGCAATCCCAACATTTTTATCCACAACTGTACCTACTCCACTTCCATATTTTAACTTCCGACTTCCGACCTCCGACTTCCGACTTGAAAATAATATAGCACGTTGAAGACAAAATAAGATACCCTTATCTTTTATCCGACATAAACTACGATTAATACTACTTCCCTTGATATACATGTGACTGTGTGTGTGACTGTAACCATAAGTTTGCCGGGGCGGCACGTTTATGCTTTCAAAACGCCTGGGCAAGTTTCGGTGAAAAATTAGTTTTGATGTATGGGTGGTAAGAAGTTAGAGGGTGTATTAGCAGCCAAATCTTCGACATCATCGAACCACATACACTGCCACAGAGGCTTATTGCTTTGATTAGAGAGCGGAGCTATCAATTGTTGCCGCCAAAAGTCAACGCTTTCAGTTTCTTCATTAACTACTTGATTAAGTTGCAGTCCACCTAACCATAGATGACAGATTGAGCAATATCCTGGACGAGAATACCTTGATAATGGTGGAAACTCTTGCTGGCAGTGAGGGCATTGCTCAATCAGTGACTGATGCTCATGGTGAGGGCATTCCTTGATTGTGTTGACTAACCACAGCAGTGGATTGTAAATTACTCGATTATTGGTACGCCAGGTGTCATAGCATACTGGGCACCAAGCTTGATGTAAGCGCAGAATGCTAAACTCGAAAAAAATACTTGCCCACTTCAATGGCCACAGACAAGATAAATCTTGACGCTGGGTCAATTCTTCTAGAACTTGAATTAGAGTAGTGGCAATGTTAACTCTGGTTTGGCTTGCTGTAGTTAAAGAATCTTGAACTCCAAATAAATGATTAATGATGTTGATGGAACTAGCACTGCTTGTTTTGTGCCCCATCAGTGGAATAATCTTTGACAAAATTAGTTCTTCAGCAGTTATGGTGTGATAGTCGGCAAGGCGAGCAATATATCCACTTAAGCTCTCCATATAAAGCGTACCAATACCAATTGGCTCCAATGGGAATAATTGACAACGTTGTGGAATTGTTGGTTTTTCCAGATTCCAAAACTCATCTTCGGTATAATAATCAACTAACATCAAGATTAATTCCTACAGGATCTCTTTTAGCCAGACGTTTTCCAACACGACCTTTCGTTTGAGATGGTTGCTTAACCTCTTCATTGGTCAAACTGGGCGTCACACTTCCAACCTCGTTGTGCCATCGCTTCTCTCCAGCTTGTGCTTCCTGTTGAATTTGCTGCCGTCGTGCTTTTGAGTATTCGTTTTGTTGGATATACTTCGCATTGAGGGTTGTCGCGTTCTCTGCCAAGGCGTTTCGTAACGCTTTTGTCAACCAAGTTTTGAGCAGACCAACGCTGCCAACTGAGTAATCCAAAAAATATTCATATTGTTCTACCAAGGAAGGTTCTTCAAGCAAAGGTAAATGTGCTTGAAATGTTCTGAGAACCCGCATAAACTCAGCTATATCCTCTTTTTTATCTGTCGAATAACGAGGTAAATGTATATCATCGCTGCGTCGGCTGACTTGACCACTGAGATGACAGCAGTTGAGTAAATCATAAGTACCGAATAAAATATGTACGACACCAGTAACATTAGCGATAGATTTTATCCAATTCATCTGATGTAACATTTGTTTTCCTCCAGCAACCATCAGCAAATGTTGGGCTTCATCTATCATTAATGCTGTTAATTGATGGTGTCGCATAGATTGTTCTAAAGCACGACGCACTGTATCAGAACTTTTGGAAGCAAAGTATGTAGCCGAAAGAGTGTTTGCATACTTTTGATAATTTGATGTACTATTTGTAGTGATTGAATTGAGCGAGATTTTTTCTAGAGATTCTAGAACCCGGAGGTAGTAATCTTTATAATTAAACTTTCCTGCTTCATTAGCAATTGCCTCTATACCTGCGACTGGGATCTGACAAATATTACTGTTCATAGATGCTAATGCACCTTCCATTAACAGTTTTTCAGTTCGTAATCGTAAAGTAGTCTTCCCTACTCCTGCTGGGCCAACAACGAACAAGACACAGATATCTGTTGGTTGTTGAAGATTCATCAACAAAATATCTAAAGCTTGTTTTAATCGTAAATGTCCAATTGTAATCCCCTGAAAATAGTTCAGCCGCTCGGTTGATGATTGAGTAAGAAGTGCTTGAGGAAATAGACGTTTGTGTTTTATTGCCATAACTCCTCTTGAGTATGGGGTTGAATTTTTTCTAAATCTATTGCTGAAATATTTAATTTATCTGTTTGTGATAAAACTTCAGTAGGATTGCTTGTATTAATGTTAATTGGATATTCATCAAGATAAGTTTGTGTCTGTTTAATATTATTTTGATACAGCAATTGACGCATATCTAGTGCAGCCAAATCGTGCAGTCTTTGTGCCTGTAAAGTTTCTTGAGCTTCTGCTGATTCTAGATACTGTGCAAGTTCCTTAGCCCTAATTGTTATCTTTTGGTTGTACTGATTTTTCTGTTGGCGCAATTCAATACTTGCAAGTCGAATTTCTCTTTCTGAATGACCTTGTAAGGATGAGTAATATTCAGAAATACACCGCACCCAATTACCTTTGACATAAGCATAAGCAGTCCCGACATCAAATGGGTCGTATCTAACTGGGACTTGAGTTCCTTCAACTTCAGGATTAAGAAAGGAATCATCAATTGACCAGTAGTAAATAGAATTAATTTTTATACCAATTCTTGGTATTATTTTTGCACTTCCCTTCGGAGTTGAAGGCAAGGTAAAACTTTTAAAGTTTTCATCATCTAAAATTTTTTCTCCATAGCGCATTCCACTTTGATTAAGACCTCTTTCAAATGCAGCATTAGGAGAGAGTCCTAACGCCGGATGCTCTCTACAGTCATAAATCACATAAGCATATTCACAAAAATATTCATATAATTCTGGCAATGTCCAGACAGCTTGTACTTTTGGGTCATTTGCTTTATTTACCAAGCGAACCTGTTTAGTAATTTGAGTATTCCCTTTTAGGTTGTAAAAGAATTCTGTGTTGGTTGTGCCAAAAAAACGTTCAATAAGTGAACCAAACCTTGGACTAGCAACAGGGCGTTGTTTTTTTGTGCAAGCAAACGCTGCCAGAAGAGTTTCAAAGTAAATACTGCCAAACTCTACACCATTATCCATTATTAATGTTTCTGGGAAACGTCCAAGTCGCTGCACGCAAATTCGCAACACCATCATGCAAGAGCGATATGATGGTGGATCAAAAGTTAAATAGATGGCAAAAATGCGGCGGGAGAAAGCATCAATAAGAATCGTTGCCCAAGGTCTGCCTAAACAGCGTCCAGTGCGAGAACAAACTAACTCAATATCTAATTCCGTATGGTCAATGTGGCAGATTTCAAATGGACGACTGCCGTGGTTAGGCGTGGAAAGCGTTAATTCGTGATAAAAAGGATTCTTTTGGTAAGCTGCTCTACTACCTTGTCTTTGGCGAGTTTGCCGTACTGGATCTCGTTGATTAATACGCTTACAGAAAGTAATCCGACTGGGGCAAGGGTCTGTTCTTCCTGCTTTTTCCCACTCTCTAACGAGAATACCGTAAGTTGCCAGTTTTCCTCGCTGTTTGAGATTTTCATAATGCTGTTCAATAATTCGGTCGATGAACTCCCAAGTATCGGGTGAAAAGCGGTCTACTCGATTTCCTTTGTCTCCCCGATTGGGTAGCAAACCAATATAGCCCCAGCCATAATTATTAAGAGCCTTATTAAATCTGGATTTCCAGCTACGGATTGTCCGCTCAGGTACAGAACTATTAATTGGCGGTCTTCCATGTAAATATGGCTCAATGATTTTATAGCGGTAGTTAGCCACGGACAAATCTTCGGGACTCGCGCATTTTAGCTGTTCCCAAATTTCTGTTGTTTTTGCAGATTTGGGTTGAATATGAGTAATTTCTTTTTGTGCAATGAGTGCATCAAAGTTTGCATGAGTTAACTGAATCAGTTCATTTTCGCTTTGGAGAGCAATTTTTGTGTCTCCAATTTGAAGTACACACCAACTTTTACCATCCCAAATAAGGGTTGAGCCAACCGCCACATCAATTCGTTGTCCGCTGGCAATAGTGGTAGAAATTCTTTGAGCAATCATGACATTATATGCCAGTGCCATCTGTTGACTGCTGAAAAGATGAACTCGTTCTGGTTCACTCAAAGCTACTGCTTTCAGGTCTACATATAATTGCTTTGTTGCAATCAAGGCATAGATATCGTCTACCCCATTGGTACTGGTTGATTCTAGTAGTTCTTTCAGAGTTATTCCAGGGTTAGCTCTCACGCACTCAACAACCGTTGTTCTTACCTCTGAGTTAACTGTATTTTCTTGATTGAAATAAGCTTTCAGAAACTGATGGTTGCGGTAAGCAATCCAGTTTATTTCTTGATCTGTACGTAAACGGTAGTACAGTAAAAGTGGTTGAACTTTCGTTTCTGCTGGTGGAGCGTGCCATTGACCGTCTTCGCTCTGTTGATAGCGTGTGGGTTGTTTCTGAGCTAATGTTTTGAGACGTTCGCTCGGTTTCCATTCTTCAAATCCCACACAGTTACGGCGTATGATCAAGAAATCAGGAGTGTGAGATGTCACCACACAACGTCCGCTCTTTGATTTGAATGATAGGCTTAAGCGAATTGGTTGGTCATAGTATTCCAAAACATCTTCGTCATTTTCGTATTCGACGATCGCTGGCAGTTCTACTTTATGAGATTCAAATTGAATTGTTTTCCCCATTTTGCGGCTTGGATAGCTACCGCAAACATTTTTCGCTCCGCCACCTACAATCCTTACAGGTTCTGAACAACGGATTTTTTGCACAAACTCTTTTGTCGTCTCTGTTAAACAAAGGCGGCGACACCAGTCTTCAAACTCTTGGTCGCTGAGCATACAGAAAAACCGTTATTTTCGGCAGGTTTATGCTTTATTTTTGTACTTTCGGCAAGTTTATCATTTCAAAACTCAACTTTTTCTATTTAGCCAATAAACGTAATAATCTACTTTTCAACTCTTACTGTCACTTAAAGGAAAAGATGGCCGGAATTAAAGGATAAAGTGGCCGCCCTAAAAACCTGCAATGCTTATTTTTGCGTCGCCCTACTTTACAAGCGATCGCATTTAAATCTCTCAAATACTCTTCTATCTTAAGTTCTGTCTTGCGGTCATTTTATCCTTTAAAAACGGCCACATTATCCTTTAAGTGACACTTACTGCGGCAAACTTATGGTTTCAAAAATGGCAAACTTATGGTTACAGTCACACACCAACATGCGATCGCGGAGGGTGCATGGTGGCAACGGAATAGTTTCTATTACGCTGCTGATAAATTTTGCTTGTCTTGGTATCGCCTTTGATGCGTAATCCAAGCGATAACCATTTACAGGGTGCTAACTTTCAGTTATAGTTAGCCGTAACTTATTATAGGCACAATGCAACTCTAGCTTTGACTTGGTGCAAAGATAGTTTACAAAAGTTGCTCAGGCGGTTGCCTTAGTCTATTGGAATAAAAAAGTTTAACAATTTCTGTTAAGTGTTTTACCCCGCTCCAAGCATCCGTCTAGAAATCGCTTGAAAGACCCTCTACGCCGCACCCACGCTACGTTATTACTAGAGCGATCGCCACTGGCTCATGACGGTTACGCCATAGCTGAATGGCACTAAGACTCATGTGAAACCTCGTGAGGGCAGGGTGTTGGGGGTAGGGTGTAGGCTGAGTGTGTTCCAGACAATTGAATGCGAGTGCGTCAAGTAGTTCAACATCTTCTTAATTCCCTATACCCGAACCTGCAACCCCACACCCAAAAGCCAGGAATACCAGGGATTTATGCTTTTCTTAGTGCCATTCCGCCATCGCTCTTAAGCTCTTCAAAGATTTCTGGTCTTATTTGGCGGTAACTCTACTATTATCCAGTCATCAGTAATGAGGAGCATATTTTCCAGTGTTGTAGAGTTTTTTGTTCTTGACTAATAAATTTCGTCTTCTTCATCTACCCAATCTTCATCCCAGAGAAGTTGACTATAAACCTTAGTAGCTTGAGATATTTTGAGGTTGTGAGCTGCTGTCACACAATTTCTTGGTTGCCAGCCAATGAGGGCGTATCTCCCATGTAAATATCTGACAGCATTTTTGCAGTCATTAATTACTGGAATATCCTCTTTGATGTATTTTCGCAATTGGACTCCTAAACGAATTGCCTCCATTTCATAATTGTGAAAGTAGGGTTCTTCAACATCAGGTGTAGAAATCAGTAATCCTCTTACCCAGGCATGATTTTTATAGATAGCCTTCGCTACAACTAAATTGACTTGTTTTGGTGTCCAGTTGCTCCGAAGTAAAAAGTTATCTATTGCTGATTCATCATCTAAATCTATATCGACGTTAGATTCTGAAAGTATTTCCGAGATATCTGTATTTTCTAAGAACAGCTCGTACCACTCTTGAAAAGTTTCGGGACTAAATAGTTTTCTGGCTTCTTCAAATGAAATTTTTTCCCATCCTGCATCTGTAACTATTTCGTTACCAGTCCTTGTAATAAACAGATTCTTTTCTTCTAGCATCCAAGGGAAGGATGTCTTGTGATGTCTTCTCTTTCGTTTACCCATTCAACTACCTGATGCCATTGCGATGTCTGCGATGAGTCGCCTAAGCGTTTATGCATTCAATTTTAGTGCTATCGTTAATTATCTTTTAGACTTCTTTATCAAAAGAAAACTTCTGTATGTGACAATGCGTACACACAATAGCAACGTATTTTTTTCAGCTATCTTTACTAGGTTTTTACCCGCAGAAATCATCAACGCGGATATCACGCCAAATATCAGAAATCTGCCAGCCTGATTTGCCCACCGATTGCACTGGAGGATTGTCAAGGAATGGAACATAGTCAGGAACTCTAGGCTCTGAAATTGCTACTGGTTTCTCCTCAACCTCAACCACAGGGGCAGTAGAATTGACAGTATTAGCTTCAAGAAGTTGGTCTTCAGCCTCCTCGATTAATTTCATCTGTCTCAGGGTAAGCTTGTCAGATTTTTTGATGATCTTCTTACTATCTGTATCATTAGAAGTTTTCATTGGCTGTTCCCTTGAAGGCATTGGCTTAAAATTTGGATGGGTAAAGTTGCGAGAAGTTAGGTATAAATAATTTGCACAGAATTAACAAGGTACACCAAATCGATGGGAAATACGAGTCCCAAATTGTAAGAATTTATTAATTGTGTACAAATTTCTTTTTTGTGCAGATGCACCAGCATAATCTGTTGCACAGATGCAAGTATCAAGCGATCGCTTCTTCATCATGACTGTACTTCAAGATTGTTTTGTGCTTTTGTCTCTCAATAAGCAGATAATGGATGGTTAAGAGTTCTCGCTGTGGAGGAACAGCGTTGAGAAACTTATCAGGTGAGAAAGGCACAATTTTAGTAGTAGATGATGAAGCCAGTATCCGCCGAATTTTACAGATGCCTTCAATAACTGCCTTCGTCTTTGACGTTGCCGCAGGCATCGCTAAATGCCCTACTCCTACGGAGAAGCAAGCTACGCGCAGCGCCTCCGACTGGAGTTGGCATCGCCTGCCTATGCCATTACTGCTCGTCCGGCATTTCAAGCTATAGCCCTTATTCCACAAAGTTTGGAGCTTTTCAAGCGTGCCATTCGTATAAGAATCCTTTAATACTTGGGTTGCGATCGCTGTCATTAAGCAATGCCAATGGTAACGCACGAATATGACTTATGCTGTCAAGGGATATCAGGAGATAGCGACAGTGATGAGAGTTAGGTTAAGGAGTCTTCATGCGATTGCTGTAGGCAAGATTTGCAGTACTTGTACAAAGGTATAAATAGTTGTCAAAGTATAAGCTGAATACTGATTAAAGATGATTATAGTAAATTTATATACTCTATTGATGTGAATAACTCGGTAGAGTATTTTTGTGAAAGTGCGTCTACCGTAAGCGATCGCCTCTCCTGTGGCCTTGCCACAACCGACCCTCCACAGCCTAGCCATTGAACAAATTACTGCAAGGACTAAAATTGAAGCTTTAGATCGTTCAATTGAGACTCTCAAACAGGGTTTAAAAGATTTAGTCGAAGAAACTTCCAATGATAAGAGAGAACTGAAAATTCATGATCCACTAAACTCCAGTAATAACAACAAAAATGTGAGTCTTATAGAAAAATTCGGTATTGAGGTCAATATTCATATATATTATGCTACGAAGTATCAATAGGAGCAACTAGGCAACTTCTGGAATTGAGGCAACCTCTTTATCAGTTCTGTTGATAAATATAATCTTTCAACAGGTCTCAGTATCTATGCCATGAAAGTACTTCATCGGTTATTCTATATCCCAGGTTGGCCGATCGCTACTAAAATTTCCGTAGCGTTGATATCAGCAGTTTTCATCCCGATGAGCTTTACAACATATTACAACCTGCGAGAGAGCTTAGATCGTGTGGAAACGGCTGAATACCGTAAATTAGAACTATTAGCTATCAGTACTGTTAGTCGTCTTGAGCAACTGATTATTGATATTCAACGTTTTGTTATTCAAGTTAGTGGCGATCTCAATGTAGTGGATTCGATGTCTGCTAACACACCTGAAAGGCAAAAAACCCTATATCCAAGATTGCAAAAAACTCTAGAGAATACCTACCGTTCCAATCCAGATTTTGATGCTGTCTATATTTTGGACATCAAAGGTCAATGTATTGCGGCTACAGATCCTACATTTATTGGTCAAAACTACGCCTTTCGCCAATATTATAGCTCCGCTATTCAGGGACAACCCTACGTATCTAGCATCTTAATGGGTAAAACAACCAGACGACCAGGGTTGTATTTTTCCTCCCCTGTGAAATCAGAAAGTGGTGCGATTGTAGGAGTGATGGTACTCAAAATCAAAGGACAAGGTATTTGGGCGATAGTCGATTCATTGAGGTTAAGTGACCAGAGCTATGCTTTTCTTGTTGATCAGGAAGGTGTAGTCGTTAGCCATCCCGATAAATCGCTTTTATATAATACTGTTTTTCCCCTTTCACCAGAGAGAATTAAACAGATATCTTCTGATCGAGGAGATGGTTTAACTTCAATTAAGAGCTTGAATATTCCAGAATTGAAAGTGATGGTGAGGGCCAAACAGACAGGTCACACCAATTATTATTCAGAATTTGAAAAAAAGCGAATGATCGTTGGCTTTGCTCCCATGAAAATAGAACCGTGGGTATTAGGAATCAGTCAATCCAGAGAACAGTTTGAACTTCCTTTGAATCGTCTCATATTATTCAATATTAGCAGTGTCATGATTGTGGGAGGGATTACCGCAATCATTGCTTTGTTGTTAGGTTCTAAAATTTCCCGACCGATTCGCGCCCTAACAGAAGCAGCACAAGCACTAGAAAATGAAGATTTTAATCAAGAAGCGCATAACACCTTGGTTAAAGTATCTGATAGGCAAGACGATATCGGTCAATTAGTCAGTGTCTACTTGGATATGGCTAAAAAAGTGAGGATGCGAAATCAAAATCTGAAAATGCAAGTGCAAGAACTTCGCATTGAAATTGATGAGACTAAAAGAGCTAGGCACGTTGAGGAAATTACAGGAAATGAACATTTTCAGAATGTCCAAAAAAAGATTCAAAAGATTAAACGCAACGAAGTAACTGCTAGAGAAACTGAGATTGGCTACTACGAACGATTGCAAAATCAAGTGCGATCACTTAAGGAACGATCGCACTTAAATGTACCTGTTTCTGATATTACTAAAATTGTTTGATTGTGGCTTTACTCCAATTCAATATAGGCATTTAAATGTTGCTAAGTAAAAGATGGAATTTAGTATATCTGGCAGGAGGTGATAGATATGTCATCCGATGATGAATTGATATCCCGTGAGGAGGCATTAGCGGGTTTACCTGCCAGACGAGCCAATACACTACTGTTTTTAATCGAAAGTCGAACAGCCCAGATAGCAGCGCGATCGCGTGTGGAGTTTTCTTTGGCTGAACAATCTGCAAATGAGCGCGATTTGGCTTTTCTAGAAGCTTTTGCTTTAGGAAATGCCCCCCCACTCCGCCCCAGCATTCAGCAACTAGAACGCCATGCTAGCCAGTGGGCATCCCTAGTACCAGAGAACCCCAGAATAAAAGCTGCGATCGCTCAAGCCCTCGGACAAAAGTATACTTTCACCTATCAAGCAGTACCTAATATTCGGGCAACTTTGGGTCTAGATGAAAAACCAGTGCAACTATCTTACTCCCGCCTGTATAGAACGCAGATATTGAACATCTTTGCATCCAGCGTTACATTAATTGAAGAGTTGCGTTGGAAGTTGACAGACATCTCACAAAAAATCGAATCTTTACCACCCTTCTGGCTGGCCTCCTTACTCACAGTTGCTCTTGGTTTACCCCAAGCGTTCTTGGCCTTACCCATCGCTGTAGTTGATATTGGGCCATTAGCTACTGTTGCCTTTTTGCTGATCATCGGTGCGATTAACATTGTAACTATGGCTTGCATGGCAGAGGCTTTCGGTCGTAGTAGCGACTTTCGTTATGGTCATCCTTTCATCAAACAATTAGTATCTAACTATTTAGGAGAAGCAGGTTCATTTATACTTTCCATAGCTGTTGGTATCCGAGTCTTTTTCATCGCTTTGGCTTGTTACATCGGGTTGTCAACAACAATGGGAAACTTTACGCATATACCGCCAGAGCTTTGGGCTGTATTGCTGTTCGTGGCGGGGTTCTATTTGCTATCGCGCAAATCTCTAAATTTCACAGTTGCAGTGCTGGTATTACTAGCAGCAATCAATGTTAGTTTGCTGCTCATCCTTTTACTGCTGACATTGGGTCATGTACAACTGGAAAACCTGTTATATGTAAACTTGCCCTTTTTTAATGGTGAAGCTTTCCAACCCTGGATATTGCAAAGGATTTTGGGTGTGAGTCTCATGCTTTACTTTGGACACGTTTATGTAGGTGAATGTGCCAAAATTGTCCTTCCCCGCGACCCTAGCGCCTCCTCCTTAATTTGGGGTAGCGTGGCGGGAACTGCTTTTTTAACCGTGCTTTTTTGCTTATGGGTGTTGGTTGTTAATGGAGCGATCGCACCGCAATTATTAGCCAAACAGTCAGGAACGGCCTTAGAACCACTAGCTACTGAAGTTGGTTCCATTGTCCCAGTCTTGGGAACAGTTTTAGTTACCCTGCTTTTGGGAATGGCTTGGCTTCGTAGTTCAAGTCTCCTAGTCAACCTCACGAAGGAGTGGATACCTGCCCCAGCCCGTCCTATTTTAATGTTACCTCGTCAAGGGGGGACATTAATCTTTCACCCCTCTGGTAATTCTACGTTTGTTCCTTATATCGGTATAACCTATTTGGGAATAGTAGATGCTCAACCAAAGTTTCAAATAGATATTCAGTTACAAGGCCACATCCACAATGTAGAAATTGCAGTTACTGAGCATTGGGAGATCAAAGAGTTATTTGCTCAATTTCCAGGTTTACGCCAGTGGGATATCCGCCTGATGTTAGATATCAGATCAGTTAACCACGATCGCGTATATCTGCAAATTACTTCACCAATGGTTTTAGCCTACAAAGCCAGTTTGAAAATTGAACACAGTAATACTACTTCTGAGTACAAGAATAAAGTACCACGCTTATGGGTAAAACTCCTCAACCAGCGTCGCTTCTTGTTATCCATCAGCCCATTACTCTTAGTATTTCTGCTGACTGAGTGGCTATTCTTTGCTGGTACGCAATCCTTTACTAATATACTCGCCTTCGCTGGTGTCCTTGGTAACTCCCTAGTTGGTGGTATTTTCCCAATTTTACTATTGGTTTCTAGTCGCCAAAAAGGTGAACTAATGCCCGGAGTAGTTTTTAAGATCCTCAATCATCCGCTTTTCAGTTTAGGTATATATAGCATCTTTTTAGGGATTTTGTTGGTTCACGGTTTGTTCATCTGGCAAAATCCTCTAGCGCGGATCAGTGCATTAAGCATCGCCTCATTATCACTAGGAGCAACAGTAGTGATGAAATTTTACGGCGCTTTTGCCTCCCGCGTAGTAGTAGAACTACGAGAGGAACAGCAACAAGGTGGGCATTCCGTCTTTACAATCACTGCTGGCGGACAACCAAAGATGGCAGAGGTGCTGCTGGGATATGCCCAGGGTGAAGTACACCACCAAGCCGCAACTGTGGATATTCCCGTACTTTCATCTCTGCGTTATGCCATCTTTTCCCTACCAACCAAAGGAGAAAAAGAAATGAGAGTGTGGACACATGGAAGCAACTATGACGATAAATCAAACAATTTACCGACACTTGTGGAAATTGAAAGTGGGAACAAAAAAATGCAGTTTGACTTAAAGTTATCCAGTGGCAAAGTTTTGCTACCTCTGATTAGTGATAACTGCTGGTTGAAATTCACATTTCCAGAGCGAATTTAAATATTAAATTCCAAAATCAACTCTTACTCTCTGCGCCTACCCTGCGGGAAGCCGCTTCGCGTCTATGCGTGAGATAAATCATCCCAAAAATATGCAACGCCAATTTCTAAATAAAAGGTGAATTATGGCACAAATTATATCTGTTCATTCCTTTCGTGGCGGCACCGGCAAATCAAACACTATTGCTAACGTCGCAGCTACTATGGCAATCCAGGGAAAACGTGTGGCTATTGTTGATACCGACATTCAATCCCCTGGAGTTCATGTAATTTTTGGTCTGAGCGAAGACAAAATTGAATCTTCCCTCAATGACTACCTGTGGGGACGCTGTGAAATCAAAGACACTGCTCACGATGTTACTCATACTCTCACTACTAAGAATACAGATAAAATCAATGGTAGTCTTTACTTAATTCCCTCTAGTATTAAAGCTGGTGAAATTGCCAGAATCATTCGTGAAGGGTATGATGTAGTTCGACTAAACGATGGCTTTCAAGAACTCATCTCTAGTCTCAAGTTAGATTATTTATTCATTGATACTCATCCTGGTTTGAATGAAGAAACCTTAGTTTCCATTGGTGTTTCTAATGTTTTGATCATTATTCTCCGTCCAGATCACCAAGATTTTCAAGGAACTGCTGTCACAGTGGATGTAGCTCGCAAGCTACGAGTTCCAAAAATGTTGCTCGTGATTAATAAAGCACTACCGAGCTTAAATTTTACCGACTTGCAACAACAGGTAGAGAACATTTACAACGTCTCAGTAGCTGGTATTTTGCCCCTCTCAGAAGATATGGTGCAATTAGCCAGCAAAGATATTTTCTCTGTGCAGTATCCTGAGCATCCCATCAGCCAAGGCATCAAAAAAATTGCTGAACAAGTTGCTGACATTGCTTAATTAAACACCATGAATAACCAACAGCAATTTCGGGCTGGTATACTAGCATCCTATGGTGCTACTACCTCAGAAATAGATGAGTTACTTGCATACAACCATAATGTATTTAATCATTATCATTTCAATCATTCGATTACATTTCCTTTACCTCCTGAAGCTCATTTAGCTGTTTGGGAAGAGTACACTGCTACAGCAAAAGTTGTCGGAGCTTATACAGTTCTCAAGCAACACCTAGTACAATTTCAGTTCCCCATACTCAAAGGTATCAGCGAAACTCAAGCATATAGAAATGCTACCCGTAAGGGTGCGTCTGTCGATGACATGGTTGAGGTGACTGGTTTAGTTTTGCAGCAACCAGAGCAACTCCAATTAAGGATACATCAGAGCTTGGCTGGCAATATCCCGATTTTACTACCTGGAAACCGGGAAGATTTTGTTTCTCTAGTACAAGCCCTGACAATGCGAAATGAACCCAAGCTAGTCCCGCCATCGATGGGAGCTTGTATGGTTAGTGGGTTTAACAATTGGGATAGAATTCACCGATATCGCCAACAATGGGAATTCCAAAATCCTCAGAATTGTTCTGCAAGTAATTGGAAGTTAGAGTTACAACGCCTAACTCCACAAAAGGAACTTTATCAAGATAAATTCATTATTTTGAGTAACAGTCCTTATAGCAATGTTGCAGCCAAAGAAATTGGTCTTGAGGAATCTCTATGGCAGCGTTTATCCTTAACAATTCGGCTGGAACATGAATGTACCCATTATTTCACACATCGCTTGTTTAACTCAATGCGAAACAATGCCTTTGATGAACTTCTTGCCGACTACAGGGGTATTGTAGCTGCCATCGGGTATTATCGAGCCGATTGGTTTTTACATTTTATCGGCTTAGAGTCATTTCCTGATTATCGAGAGGGAGGTAGACTACAAAACTATCGGGGTAAACCTCCACTTTCTGACGGTGCTTTTAATATTTTACAAGCATTGCTGAAGGCAGCAGCATTAAATTTGCAGCGTTTTCATACAGAGTGGAGCAATGATTTGAAAACTTGCGATCGCCAAATTAAATTTTTAGTCGCATTATCTTATTTGACATTAGAAGAATTAGCGGAGCCAGGATGCAATTTGCTGATTCAAAAAGCTTTTGAAAAATCCCATATTTCGTAGATTAATAAGATATTTAGCCGTGCTTTGTTGTTTTCTGTTGTCGTTATAAATGAGGATGATTTCGTTATGACAGAAGTTTTACTGAAAGAATTGATTAATAGTGACATTAATTGGATAATTGCCAATAGTTATCAGAAGGAACTATCATCTGAAACTGTACTTATCCAAGAAGGAAAAACTGTCGATTCTTTATATATTTTACTAGAAGGAACCTTAACAGTTACCATCTATCAATCTGATGACAATCCTCTGAATCGAGCATTTGCAGCTTTTGATAATAGTGTCAACTCAGGCCGGGAGATTGCTAGACTGTCAAGAGGCGAGGTAGTAGGAGAAATTCCCTTTGTCAATACTCGTCCAACTGTTACTACTATCAAGGCTTTAGAAAAATCATTAGTGATGTCAATTTCCCAAGAAAAATTAGCCACAAAATTGCAGCAAGATGCTGGTTTTGCTTCCCGTTTTTATCGAGCGATCGCAATTATGTTTTTAGATAGAATACAAAATATGATTCGTCAGTTTGGTCGGCGTAATATTATACAAACTAAGTCTTTGAGAGATATGCTGTTTGTGTTAGCCGAATTACATGATAGTGACATTGATTGGATGATAGCTTGTGGCGTTCCCCAAAAAATTCCTGCTAATCAAGTAGTTATTCATGAAACAAGCCCTGTAGATGCACTATATATTATCTTGAGTGGAAGAATGTCTCTATGTGTTTCTGACGATGAGCGGAATCCCTTAGTTCGTGCTTTTGCAGCTATTGAGGGTAACGAAATCATTGGTCGAGAAATAGCAAGATTATCGAAAGGCGAAATAGTAGGAGAAACACCTTTCATTGATGGTCGCCTCCCTTCTACAACAGTGAAAGCAATTGAAGACTCTATAGTTCTATCAATTTCTCGACATCAACTAGCATTAAAATTACAGCAAGATGTAGGATTTTCGTCTCGTTTTTATAAAGTAATTTCTATTCTGATGTCTAATAGATTGCAGGAAATTATGAGTAGAATTGGCTATAGAAGGAGGGTTTATAGCCAAGGTCTTTCACTAGATAAAAATGCTGAATATGAGGATGAATTAAATATTAGTGTTTTAGATAAAATGGCATTAGCTGGGAAAAGATTTGATTGGATGATAGAACGAATGAGCATAGCTTAAATTTGAGTCAAATTAACATTAAAAAGGCGGTTAAAAACCGCAACTACACAGGCAAAACCCGCCTGCGCGGGTTTCAAACACTCAATTTTTCCTCAGTCCGCGTAGGCAGACTACCCTGCGGAGAACTCCTAAAGTAGCCGCAAAGCGTCTATGTTTGTGTAGCCGTGGGGCTAAACTACGACAGATACAATTTTTTCCACAACACACATATTTGGTATTTTATGTCAAGGCATAATTCCTAAATATGTTTGTTTGGATATTGTTGAACTCAGCACCCTTTTTGATTGAACCACCGTGAAAAGTCTGGTGTTGCTGATTAGCAATATAAATTTTATTTCGCGCATTCTTGACTGCTGAGGTTTACAGCACTTCAATAAAATAGCGAGTTCCATCTAAACATTGTGCATTTGATCAGTAGTAACTTTTTTGTACTCTAAAGATGTGATTCATTTAGCTATAAACAGTCACCTAACTAGGATTTAAAAAGTTTTACAGAACAAATATGCGTTATTTGTTAGCCGCTAACTTATATCTATTATCTATAAAATGAGTATCTATGTTAGAGAAAAAGCGTAGTTTATTTCGCCAAGAATCCGTAGAACGTTTATCTTCCCCTGAAAGACTAGACCAACTGATGCAAGTAGTCAGTCCCAGAAGCTGGCTACCTCTTGTCGCTTTAAGCTCCTTAGTAGGAGTAGCCATTATCTGGAGTATTTATGGACGTATTCCTATCACAATTGAAGGGCGAGGAGTATTAATTTACCCACGCAAAGTAGTGCAACTACAATCGAAAAATTCCGGGCAATTAATGACTTTAAATTTCAAAGTTGGGGATATTATCAAAAAAGGACAAATACTAGCGACAATTGACCAAGCTGATCTCCGTCAGCAATTGCAACAGCAACGAGCTAAACTGGTACAACTAGAATCACAAGACCAAGCAGTAAACTCACTGCAAGGGCAACGCCTAGAACAAGATAAACAGTCAACGCAACAGCAACGTCAATATCTCCAGCAACGGATTCAGGAACTTCAAACCCTGACACCTGTGATCAAAACTAGAGATAATAGTTCTCTTGAGCAACAACGTAAAAGCTTAAAACAAAACCTCCAACAGGTGCAAGCTCTTAGTCCTGTTTTCCGCCAAAGGATGGAAATCCGTAAACAGCTATTCCGACAAGAAGGAGTATTTTCAGCCGATGAAGCCCTCCAAGCAGAACAGGAATATTTAGAGAACTTGCAAAAAATTTCTGACCTCGAAACCCAATTAAAGGAACTCGATGTTAAGGAGACCGAAAAAGAAAAAGAATATAGTGAAAATCTCTCGACAATCTCCGACTTACAAACTCAGTTAAAAAAACTAGATAGTGAAAGTGCTTCTCAAGCTCAACAAGATTTAGAAAATACAACTGTCCGCAAAAAAGAGATTCAAGAAGTCAAGCGAGAGATTGCTAAACTGCAACTGCAACTAGGTGATAACAGCGAAATTATTAGTCAGTATAACGGCAGAATTCTAGAAATTACTGTGGCATCTGGGCAGGTGATCAACGCAGGTACTCGCTTGGCAAACATAGAAGCAGAAAATCCTGGTAGTAAACTAGTTGGTTTAGCTTATTTTTCAGTTGCAGAGGGTAAGAAAATCCAGTCAGGGATGGCTATTCAAATTACCCCTGAAACCGTGAAGCGAGAACGCTTTGGTGGCATTGTTGGTAAAGTTACTAGTATTTCAAATTTCCCAATTAGCAAAGAAGCAGCAATTAATGAGGTAGGTAATCCAGAAATCGTCGAAGGTTTGGTATCTCAAAAACAGGAAGGATTAATACAGATATTCTCTGATATAGAACAGGATTCTCAAACTTTTAGTGGTTATAAGTGGTCTTCTTCAAAGGGGCCACAGATGAAAATTTCTTCTGGAACTACTACCGTTGTGCGAGTTCAGGTCGAAGAACGCGCTCCAATCACATTTGTCTTACCTATCTTGAGGTCTTTCAGTGGTATCTACTAATTCTGCCTTAGTCCCACCTATGAGTTTTTGGCAGTACCTGCAAAAATTACTGCCTACAAGAAGCAAGCGGGTAAAAACACCAACTCTTCTGCAAATGGAGGCAGTTGAATGTGGTGCTGCTGCTTTAGGAATTATCTTAGGTTACTTTGGTCGGATTGTGCCATTGCCAGAATTGCGTCGAGAATGCGGTGTTTCCCGTGATGGTAGCAAAGCATCTAATGTGTTGAAGGCTGCAAGAAATTATGGTCTTGATGCCAAGGGCTTTAAAAAGGAACTAGATAAACTACAAGAACTGCATCCTCCCTATATTATCTTTTGGGACTTTAACCACTTCTTAGTAGTGGAAGGATTTCGCAAAGAGAGGGTTTATTTGAATGATCCAGCTACAGGCCCTCGTAGTGTGTCTTTGCAGGAATTTGACGAGGGTTATACTGGAGTAGCGCTGGTGATGGAACCAGGCGCAGAGTTCCAAAAAGGTGGTCGTAAACCTAGCATGATTGGAGCTTTGTGGGAGCGTTTACAGGGTTCAACTAGTGCTTTGATTTATTGTGTGGTGGCGGGATTTTTCTTAACTTTGGTGGGGATGGCTGTACCAGTATTCAGCCAAATATTTGTAGACGAAATCCTGGTAGAACAAAGATTGGATTGGCTAAATCCTTTACTTGTGGCTATGGCGATCGCATCTGTAATGCAAGGGTGTCTAACGCTACTGCGGTTGCGATATCTGCGTCGTTTGAAAATCAAGTTGTCTGTGGGGATGTCCAGTCGCTTTTTGTGGCATCTGCTGCGCCTACCTGTTGGCTTTTATGCCCAACGCTTCGCGGGAGAAATCACTAGCCGCATGAGTCTTAACGACCAAGTTGCCAATGTGCTTTCGGGACAGTTGACAACGACAGTAATTGATGTAGTCATGGTAGTTTTTTATGCCATCCTCATGTTTCAATATGACTGGCTGTTAACCTTGATTGTTATTAGTTTAGCGATCGCTAACATCTTCACCTTACGCTTAGTATCCCGTCAGCGCGTAGACTTGAATCAAAAGTTGATGTTGGATTTTGGCAAAGCTGAAGGCGTTTCTATTGCAGCTCTCCAAGGGATAGAAACACTCAAAGCATCAGGATTGGAGTCAGATTTCTTTTCTCGGTGGTCAGGCTACCATACCAAGGCAATCAATAGCCAACAGCAAATGGATGTCACCAACCAATTATTCTCCATTCTACCTACACTCTTACAAGCTATTTCTGCCATGTTATTGTTGGTGATTGGTGGTTTACGAGTGATGGATGGGTATCTCAGCATTGGGATGCTTGTAGCTTTTCAAGGTTTGGTGGGAAGCTTTGAAGCACCTGTGAGTAGTCTCCTCAACTTCGGTAGTACTCTTCAGGAATTGGAGGGTAATTTGATTCGCCTTGATGATGTGTTAGACAACCCAATTGATACTTCAGTAACACAGAGAAACTTGGTTGATGACCATGAAAACAACAAAGATATCCACCCCCTTTCTTCCTCCAAATCTTTACCCAGATTGCAGGGATATGTGGAGTTGCAAAACCTCACATTTGGCTATAGCCGCCTAGATCCTCCCTTGATCGAAAATTTTAACCTCTCACTTAAACCAGGACAGCGAGTCGCTTTAGTCGGTGGAAGTGGCTCTGGTAAGTCTACTATTGCCAAACTTGTAAGCGGACTTTATCAACTGTGGGCGGGAGAAATTATTTTTGATGATCAACCCAGAGAACAAATTCCCCACCAACTACTAACTAACTCCGTAGCTATGGTAGAACAAGATATTTTGTTATTTGGTGGCACAGTTAGGGATAATTTGACTCTTTGGGATCACACTGTATCCGACAAAAACTTGAAGCGGGCTTGTCAGGATGCAGCTATTGATGATGTCATCCTCTCAATGAATGGGGGATATGATGCAGAACTGATGGAAGGTGCTGCTAATTTAAGTGGAGGTCAACGGCAACGGATGGAAATTGCCCGTGCTTTGGTGAATAATCCTTCCATACTCGTCATGGATGAAGCCACCAGTGCCTTAGATGCAGAGACAGAAAGAATTATTGACCAAAATCTCCGGCGGCGGGGATGCACTTGCATCATGGTGGCGCATCGATTAAGCACGATTCGGGACTGTGATGAGATTATCGTGCTAGAGCGAGGCAAAGTCGTACAACGAGGTACTCATCAACAGTTGTGGCAAGTTGAAGGTGTGTACTCGCGGTTAATCCGCACAGAAGGGGAAGCCCTGGAGGAGGAATAAATCAATTCAAAATTCAAAATTAAAAACAGCCACCCACAAGGGGCAAGTTTTGAACCTTTACTTTTTTGATAAAGATGCACAAGGAAACAGATAAGCAATTAAATAACTCAAAATCCGAAATTTTAATTCGCGGTCAAACTTATATATTTCAGGGTAATGAGCCGATGCTATTGGATGACCCCTCTAGGGTTTGGGTAATTCAATCTGGCTCTATGGCGTTATTTGCCGTCACAGTTAAAGATGGTGTTATTGAAGGAACTCGCCGTTATTTATCTAGTATTAGTGAGGAGCAAGCATTATTCGGTACTAAAACTATTAATCAGCAACACCAAATTTTAGCTGTGCCGATTGGGGAAACTGAATTACTACAAGTACATCAAGAGTGTTTTCGGGAGTTAGTAGCTAACGCAGATTCGAGAGCAGTTAGTTGGGTAGATGCTTGGCTGTTGCAACTGAGTAGTGTATTGTCTGGCGTTACTATTCCAGAAATTGATGTGAAATCTAAGGGAGAAACACGGTTTTCTTTACTGGATGGTCAAACCTTCCAAGCGGAAGCAGGGGTGATCTGTTGGGTACAAATTAAGCAAGGGATTGTCCGCTTTCTGGGGTTGGAAGAAATGACGCTGACAACTGCAACCGGATATTTCCCCCTGACTGACAAAATGTGGCTAGAAGCCGTGGAGGGGGTTCAACTAAGCACTCAAACAACTAGCCAATTTTGGAACTCAGATCAGCTTTTGGTAGGGTTGTCTGAGATGCACATTCAACTGCTGCACTGTGTTGACTTTTTCGATCGCCAAGAAGCGCAAGCGGAAATGATGCGGTTGCGCGATCGCCAACGTCTCAATCGTCAAGTCACATCTCAGGCGTTGGGAGAGTTAGCGTCAACGTTGAGTTCTCAAGATGGCAACTTTTTCTTAGAGGGGACACCTTTATTAGTAGCTGCTGGGGCTGTGGGGAAAGCTTTGGGGGTGAAAATCTGCCCTCCAGCCCGCTCAGAAAACCTCAAACGAGTTAAAGAGCCATTGGAGGCGATCGTCCGGGCTTCTCGCATTCGGATGCGGCGGGTGCTGTTGCGGGATAAATGGTGGGAAAAGGATTGTGGGCCTTTGGTTGCTTATACTGAGGAGGGCAATCGACCAGTTGCACTGTTACCAATTTCTGCTAATTCCTATGAAATTTTTGATCCAATTGACCATACCCGCATCAAAGTAAATGAACCTATAGCCGAGACGCTTTCTCCCGTCGCCTATATGTTTTATCGGTCTTTTCCCGATAGCGTCCTCAAAACTTACAATGTGATTTTGTTTGCACTCAAAGGACGTAGGCTGGATATCCTACTCACCTTATTAACAGGTATTTCCGTCACACTTTTAGGGATGCTTACGCCCCAAGCTACCGCTATTATTATGGATAACGCAATCCCAGATAGCGATCGCGGATTGTTGCTGCAAATCGGTATGGGGCTATTAGTTGCTGCATTGGGTACAGTTTTATTCCAGCTAGCACAGGGTTTTGCTCTTTTACGCATCGAAACAGCAGCAGCCACAGCGACAGAAGTGGCGGTGTGGGATCGGCTAATGAATTTACCAGTATCCTTTTTCCGCAAATATACCACGGGGGATCTGCACTCACGAGCATCATCTGTTGGTGAAATCAGTCGAGAACTCAGTGCAAACACGATCATCAAACTGATTACCAGTTTCTTTGCCTTGTTTTATTTGGGGCAATTATTTAACTATAACTTTAAATTAGCCCTACTTGCAGTTGGAGTTGCGATCGTCACCAGCGCAGTTACTCTGGTTTCTGGTATCCTCCTCGTTGGTAAAGTGCGTCCTCTACTGGAATTGCAGGGCAATATTTTTGGACAGACAGTACAAATTATCAATGGCATTTCTAAACTGCATATTGCTGGAGCCGAGGAACGCGCCTTCGCCTCTTGGAGTAAAAACTACACTCGCCAACTGAAGCTTACCCTCAGTACACAACAAGTAGAAGATGCTGTAGTTTTTTTCAATACAGTGATGCCCATATTCACATCTGGAATTCTTTTTTGGCTGACCATTAACCAATTTAAAGAAGCTCAGACTTCAGGCACTATGGTGATTACCATTGGCACTTTCCTGGCTTTCAACGCCGCTTTTGGACAATTTGTTGAAGGAACTACAAATCTGAGTAACGTAGTCACTGAGATTGTCCAAATTACTCCTCACTGGAAACGCACCCAGCCCATTTTGCAAGCCATTCCAGAAGTAGATTTGAGCAAAGCCGACCCGGGAAAACTCGTAGGTAAAATTATCGTAGACCATATTATGTTTCGCTACCGGAGTGACGGAGCATTAACATTGGATGATGTGAGTATCTCCGCAGAACCAGGGGAATTTATCGCCCTCGTTGGGGGTTCTGGAAGCGGTAAATCAACGATATTCAGATTATTGCTAGGGTTTGAAACTCCCGAAAGTGGCAGCATTTACTACGATGGTCAAGACTTATCTGGGTTGGATGTAGAAGCAGTACGCCGACAGTTGGGCGTTGTTTTGCAAAATGGTCGCCTGAATGCAGGTTCTATTTTCGAGAATATTGCTGGTGGTGCCAATATTACCTTCGATGAAGCTTGGGAAGCCGCTAAGATGTCTGGCTTTGCTGAAGATGTAGCAGCTATGCCAATGGAAATGCACACGGTAATTAGTGAAGGAGGTAGTAATCTTTCGGGAGGACAACGACAAAGATTGCTCATCGCTCGTGCTTTAGTATTAAAACCCCGGATTTTGTTATTTGACGAAGCCACCAGCGCCCTTGATAACAGAACCCAAGCAATTGTGAGTGAAAGTCTAGAGAAAATGCAAGTTACGAGGATAGTAATTGCTCACCGACTTAGCACCATTCGTAATGCTCACCGCATCTATGTACTCCAGGCGGGACGAGTTGTGCAACAGGGAAGTTTTACAGAACTAGCTGCTGTTGAGGGGCTATTTGCTCAATTAATGGCTCGACAAATGGCTTAGTACAAAGCTAATGCGCCTACGCATTACATTTTTTCCAAACAACAGTCATTAGTGTTTACAAATGACCAAAAATAATAGAGGTACATCATGAAAATTCAGATGATTGGACACGCTTCAATATTTGTAGAAACGCAAGATTGTAAAGTGATGATGGACCCGGTGCTTTGGGATAAATTTTGTGAAGTCACAACGAGTATATGCCCTGAGCGAGAAGTTATTTATGAGCAAATTCCTGAATTTGACGTATTAGTAATTTCCCATCGGCATTTAGATCACTTTGATATTCGTTCTCTTGCTTATCTTCCCAAAAATGTTGATGTTTTCATTCCTAAAGATAAGTTATTAGAAGCTTGTCTACGTAAATTAGGATATTCTAAAATCTACGCTTTAAAGGACTCTGATGAAGTAAAAATTGGTTCTACGACTCTGATTGCCACTCGTTCAGAGAATCGCGTACCTGAGTATGGAATGGTATTTGCTGATCCGTCAGGAGTTTTTTGGAATCAAGTAGATTCATCAGTAAACGCAAAAACAATTAATTTTGTCAAATCTCGCTACCCCGTGATCGATTTTTTGTTAGCGAGTTGGCAGCCTATGTTAGAAACTGAGTATCAATACAATCAAAGCTTATCATTCCCTTTTCCGGGTTATAGCCATATTCTCCAACTGATTGGCTTAATTAAGCCAAAAGCAATTTCTCCTGGTGCTAACGGTTTCAAGTTTATAGATGGGTCATCTTGGCTAAATCAAGTTGTATTTCCAGTAACTCAAGAACAATTTTGTCGAGATATCGGGAAAGTTTGCCCAGCAGTGGAAAACATATTTTCTCTTCAGCCAGGGGATATTTGTGAAATTAAAGATGGGACATCAACCTATATTTCTGGAAAATCTCAATTTGTCAAGACGGTTGAAGATGATAGAGAAAAGTTACATTTTTCACCTGTAACGGTAAATGGCGAATTAATTGATAGAAACCCAGACAATTATGACATCCATGAAATGAGAAAGGCAATAGAGGAAGAGGTTTCACTGAATCTATCACCATTCTTCATGGAACATAAAAATGATTTATTTGGAGAGTATTGTCATTGGGAGGTTATATACCAAATAGAAATAGTATTTCCAGATGATTCTCAAAAATGGTATTTTGATTTTTCTGAAGAAACTATTCAATGCAAAGCAGGGGCTAATCCTTTAGCTAATGTGTTTAATATCATTACAGCTTCAAGTTTTTATGGAGTTTTAAAATGCGATAAAACTTGGGATTATCCTGGCACTGGCGGACATTTACGCGCGTTTGAAAAATTATATATAGCTAGTACTCATGGTACTATCCGCCCCGATATTAAATCAGTGAATATTTCTCCTTTAGCTCTGAGATTTCCCTATGAGAAACTTTTTGAAAGTGTATTGTACAAAGAAGTGGAAAAATGGGGAAGAGAATACGGAAATCATCAGATTGAGGATGAGAATAAAACAGCAATGATGAAGCTAGGAAATACTCTGATTAGGGTCTTTCCACAAAACCTCAATGAGCAGCAATTGATGACAACTAGTGTATAACAAAGCTGCAATACTTCTCTGATACTAATGGTAGGTTGAGTTTTGCGATCGCTCAACTCAACCTACCATCTAAACTGTATCTGTATTACTATTTAAGCAATAAATGTTGTATTTTTTTTTACAAAAAACTAATTTATGAACATAACAAAAAAAAATATCAAAACCATTATCACAGAAGAACATTCTTCTCAACTTCATGTTTGGCATCAATTAGGCTGGAAAAATGCCACTCTAATTTATCTAGATGAACATCTAGATTTTCAATATATTAGTGAAAATCGTATAGAAGCATTGAAAAGATGTCAAACTTCTGCTGAAATTGCTGAATTAGAAAAACCTTATCATATATTACCCGATCGCGGATACAGCTATGGTATCGAAGATTTTCTTTTTGCTGCTCATCGTCTGGGAATAATTGAACACCTCATTTGGGTAACTCTAACTCCCAAAAATCAACTACCAAATTCCATAAATTATATTCGTAAGTTACGTAGTTTCTTGCAAAATCAGGACGGATTTAGAACTAACGATCTGACAAATTGTAAGATTACAGGCAATATAGTAACAGCGACAATATTGGGATTAAACCTGACGATATGTGGATATGAAGATTTAAAAGATTTAGCCTTACCTGACAAGACTTTCATTGATATTGACATTGACTACTTTATTGGCTTGCCTGAAGATTATCCTTTGGTAGATCCCGAAAATATTTTTAATTGTTTAAATTCTCTTCCTATTAATTATGATACAGTCACTTTTACTCGCTCTGTGAGTAGTGGTTATATGCCCCTACGTTACAATTTTATTGCTGATTATTTAGCGGCTCTCTGGCGCAATGATCTAGATGACATAGCACATTATCGCCATTTATATGCTCTCGATCAACAAGCACAAAATAATCAGGTTGAAGCAGCTAAAAAAGGTTGTCTTCAAGAATTGCAAAAAAAGCCAAATTCTGCCGCTACTTATTACTTACTCAGCCTTTGTGAAACTGAACCGCTAAATGCTGCTGATTATGAACGAATTGCAGGAGAGATTTCCCCTAGTTATCGCCCTAGTGTACTTCGTTCACTTAACGGAATTGTTAGCCGGGAATTAGAATATGATAAAAATACATTAAAATCGTTAACAGATAAACTGATGCTAGCTGAGACTAACCTAGAAGAAGAACGATTAACTCACTATACTTTAGGGATTTTATATAGTGTAAAATCAGAAAAAGTAGAGAGCATTAAACATTATGAATATTGCCAAACAATCCAAGCAGGGAATTATCCTGAATTAAGTTTTAACATAGGTCTAATATTTATGAAAAATCAAGATTATAAAACAGCGATTAGCTTTTTTAGTCAGGCATTAACTGATGAATCAACAGAAGCTAAAGCATATAAAATGCTCGGTAAAATTTATCTTGAACAGGGCAATTATCAGTTAGCACAGGAAAATCTGACATTAGCCACAAAAATTATACCTACCGATGAACAACCAGTGAAATTATTAGCAAAACTATACAAAGAGATAGGAGATAAAACAAGCTATGATCGTGAAATGCTAAAATACTATCGAATGAAATTGCTGTTTCAAAGATTTGCTTAAAAATAAATACTTTATCTCAATTATATGTAAGGTTTAAAAAAATGTAGGTTGGGTTGACGTAAGGAAACCCAACACCGAGATATAGGTTAAGCTTTCGAGATCCATGTTGCGTTGCGCTTAACCCAACCTACAGCTAATACACTAATTTAGAGTTTCTCTTAGCTCAAAGCGAAATAAGTTTGAGCAATATGCTTTTTAAAGAATCAAAATTGTCTCGCAAAACAATATTTTATCTCATGAATAGCTGCACATTAGAAAATTATCTTCAAGTTGTTGTACCTCACCTTTCACCTGAATTAGTTTCTCCCGAAGCTCTGTCTCATATCCAGCCAATTGCCAGAATTTTTCCACCTTCGTCAGAAGGTTTATTTGAGTGCCGTTTGGGTGCTGATAACTCCAAAGTAGACTTTTCGGTTCTCGCTACAAACTTCGATGGAAGTCATCATAACTTTGGAGGGATAAATTCGGTTATGAATTTTCCAGATATAATTTTTACTAATCCTATATGGAGACGCATTCAGGATTTTTGCTCTGTTTGTTGTCAGCCTAAATCCCTATTATCAAAGAGTGCAGAAAATATTTGGCTGGAATTTGATCTTGATGAGCAGCCGGAAGAATTACCAATACCTAGCTTATTTTTAGGTTTAAAAGAATTTCAGTTAAAAAAACATACTACAGAAACATCTAAGATTAGCGATGAACAATTACAGACTATAACAACTGTGTTGCAAATATTATTTGAGCATGATATTTCACCTCTTATTGAGAAAAATCTGGGTATTTGTGTAAATTCTTTACCATCCGGCTCCCAGGTGCTTTATGTAGGAGCTATGTTTTCTCGTCAATTGGATGCTGTAAGAGTTAATCTTGGTGGTATTCGTGTTGAGATGCTTGAAGATTATCTTGCTCAAATTGGTTGGATATATTCAGTCAAACCTCTCAAAAAAATAATTAAATTACTTGCTAAGTTTTCAGATGCAATAATTCTGAATCTCGATATAGGAACTAGTATTTTTCCAAAGATAGGGCTAGAGTGTTTATTAGAAAATAAAAGTTCGCGGCTTGAACCAAAATGGCAATTACTTTTAGATTTTCTGGTAGAGCAAGGATTATGTATACCTGAAAAACGTGATGCTGTTCTTAATTGGTCTGGATGCTCTCACGAGAAGTCTTATCCAGAGCTATGGTCAAAAGAATTGAGTAAAGTATCCAGCTTTCTTGGTTCAAAATGGTATAGTATTTGTTTTAGAAATTTGAACCACATAAAAATAATTTATCATCCAGATGGAAATTTGGAGGCAAAAGGATATTTAGCATTTGGTCATAGGTTTGTTTGCAAGAATTAGGAAATATATAGCAATCATTTATATTTGATTTGTGAAAATAGCCACATTTAGATTTCCGACTTATTTAATAAGTCGGGAATCTAATAGTATCTTCGTTAGATCAAAAAGTCTATATCTACAAAATGTGTATTTTGAGCGAAAAAATGTGTATTGTTTGGGCGATGTAGCTACTGTATTGTGTAGTTATAGCTTAGACAAAAAGAAATAAGTCATCTAGTACAACTTTTCACTTAATTATTGCTAAAAAATGGGCAATCAAAAGCAAATTGAAATAAAAATTGCAAGCACATAAACAGCAATATATAAGATGAAATAGTTATTATCAATACTTGATAAATGGTAAGTTTATTTTGTCTAAGTAAATATCCGCTCTATATGTCTGATGATGCTATTAGCTCACAGGAAATAATATAAATTACCCATGAGAGACTAAAGGTAATCAGAGGATATTAGTGTGGCTACTCTGTTCTGCAAAAATAGAAGGAGAAATCTCATGTCAACACAAGAATTTTCACGCGAAGAATTTAACGCAAATGTAGCTGCTAAAGCTTGGCAGAATGTTGCATTTAGACAAGAGTTATTATCTAATCCCAAAGCAGCTATTGCAAGGGAATTGGGAACAACTCTGCCTGAAAATTTGCAGATTCACGTATTTGAAGAAGATACCAACAATATATATTTGGTGATTCCACCCGTACCACAGGTGGATGAAGAACTTAGTGAGGAGGCACTAGAGCAAGTTGCAGGAGGTTACATTGCTTCTAGAAAGAAAGGTAAATTCTTTGTGATCACCTAATATAGGGCTATTGAACATCAAGTTCTTGATTGTTCTTGTTGCGATCGCCTTGCTCATGTCTGATTCACAATAGTGCAAGATTGACATGAGCATAAACCTCTTAAATTCAACTTACCACCCAGGAATTTTAAGGGATGTATTAGGAGAATGTAAAGATAATATATCTTAATAAACAGGATTTATTAGTAATTAAGTTTGCATTCTCCTCTCTCTTTCTCTGCATTTAAAATTTCCAAGCAATATCGGTTTAATGGAGTATAGAGTAAAGAGTAAAGGCTGCAATGATTGTGCGATCGTTTGATATTTTCGTCAGCTATAATCAATATTAAAAAATGGCGAAAAAGATGTGTAATTAAATATTAGTGTTGACAAAAACATCAAATCTAAGATTTGCAACTATTTGATCTAATTCCTAAAAAATATGCAAACTCAAGAATTAAATCAGCAGGTGGAAGCACAGTTGATTCCTCCACCTTTCAATATTAAAGAATACTGCATAGATAACCATGCTAGTTTTGAAAAAATTGATCAGATTGATCCAAAACTATTATCTAAGTTTAGCCAAGTTAAGCGATTTATCGAACGATGGGACGCAGATCAGGAATTTCGCAGCCAAGTTGTCAAAGACCCTTATCATACTTTTGTGCGATATGGTTTGCAAATAAATCCTGAAGATGTCAGACCAAAGTGGGATAAAGATTGCGTTAGTAAGTGGCAAGAAGAAATATCAGAGTTTTCATTATTAAAACTGAGTAATGAGTTTTATGAACGGCTTGATAAAGCGACAAATGAACCGGAATCCGCTCCAAGTGATCCCCATATTCGAGCGTGGCGGGAACGACAAATTACACGTACTGCTAGCCAATTAAATCCAGCCTTTCATAAAGTAATTCAACACATTCCAGTTTGTTTTGAACTGAGCAAGGGCTGTTCAATTGGTTGTCGCTTTTGTGCCGTGTCAGCACCTCGTCTCAGTGATATTTTCTTCTATACTGCCGAAAACGCCAAATTGTGGCGTGAAGTGCTGGAATTAATGAAAGGCTTTTTAGGAGATGCGGCTGGAAATGGTTTTTGTTATTGGGCGACAGATCCCCTTGATAACCCAGATTATGAAAATTTCTGTATTGATTTTCATGCTGTTACGGGATATCTTCCCCAAACTACAACAGCGCAACCCATGAAAAATCCACAGCGCACACGCTCTCTTTTAAAGTTATCAAAAGAGAAAAATGGCATCTGCAATCGCTTCTCGATTCCTTCCTTAAAGATGTTAGAGCAAGTGCATCAAGAGTTTAGTCCTGAAGAACTACTGGGAGTACAAATAGAGTTCTTGAATGATGGGGCAGAAGGTGCTGAAAAAGCTCATGCAGGGAGACAAAGAGAACAAAATATCCAACAAGGTAAGTTAGATGAAGAGTCTCACAAACAAGGGACGATCGCTTGTGTTTCTGGATTTTTATTCAACATGGTTGAGCGCAGTGTGAAGCTGATTAGCCCTTGTAATGCTGATGAACGCTGGCCACTAGGTTATATAGTCTACGATCAAGGAACATTTGTAAATGTTGATGACCTCAAGACTTTGATTGAGAGGATGATTCGGGATAATATGTCACGGATGCTAAGGTCTGGTGACTTGATACGCTTTCGTCGCGATCTTAAGTATGAAGCTCTTATCAATGGCTTTCAACTTTCCACCCATATTAAAACCTTCAAGTTCCGCCATAACTCTTTGTGGCAAGAGTTGGGGGTTTTAATCCACCAAGGTCAGCATACAACCGCAGATATTACTCAATTGTTTGCTAACAAAGGAGTATTATCACCGCAGACATCCTACTATCTCAATGTTTTATTTGAGCGTGGAGTTTTAGACTCCGAGCCTCAACCTTAAGAAGCGTAATACCATTTCTTTGTGACGCTGCATATATTTCCCCTTGGCTACGTCGTCGGGACTAGTAGTCTGCCAACCTAAAATTGTTAGGTGAGGGCTGGGAAAAGGGGAAAGGTTAAAGGTTAAAGGAATAAACATCTTTTCCCTTTCCCCCTTGCCCTTTACCCCGCCAAGTTTCCTTGGCGAACTACTATAGGGGGATATTGTGATGTATTCATACATAATTGGCATAAATTCGAGGAAGCATTGAATGTTGGTGGATAAGTTTAATTAATCGCATTGCGATCGCCTACTTCATAAGAATATTCACCAGCTATTTTGAAGAAGACTGAAAAGATTTTGAATGGAAACTAAATATCGTTGGTCAAACACACAAAGCAATACCAAATTCGTCAATTCCATCAATACTAAATTTGACGAATTTAGTAGCAAAGAAATACCACAACGTCTGCATTACTTTTTTGAAAATCGATGTGATATCGACGCTAATGCTGCTGCTCTAATCTGTGATACACAGTCTCTCACCTATGGTGAACTAGATGCACAAGCTAACCAGTTAGCTAATTACTTGGTGCATAAAGGTATCAGCCAAGGTGACAGAGTTGGTATTGTCCTCGAACGCTCAGTTAACACTTATGTAACTCTGCTGGCTATACTCAAGAGCGGTGCTGCTTTTGTGCCTCTAGATTCGTCTTTTCCTGAAGATAGAATTCGCTTCATTGCTGAAAACGCATCGCTGAATCTGCTTGTGAGTAGCACACAACTAACTGAGCTAACTAGGGGAGTTTCCTGTCAGGTTTTGATGCTGGACACTGTAGAAAAAGATATTGCAGCCCAGCCGAAGACGCGGATTAAACTTTCAGATTCAGAAGACGAACTCTGCTACATTATCTATACTTCTGGCTCGACTGGTCGCCCCAAAGGTGTTGCTGTTAACCATTCAAATATATGCAACTTTATCACAATATGTACACCAATTTACGGTGTTAAGAGTTGGGATCGAGTTTATCAAGGCATAATTATCGCCTTTGATTTCTCCTTCGAGGAAATTTGGCCAACCTTCGCTGTTGGAGCAACCTTAATTGTCGGGCCAATAGATCATCGAAAAATCGGTTCAGACCTTGCTGATTTTCTGATTGAGCAGAAGGTGACAATTCTTTACTGTGTCCCTACCCTGCTGGCAACAGTAGATCGTGATATACCTGCAATACATACTTTAATAGTTGGTGGTGAAGCCTGTTCCCAGGATCTAGTCAAGCGTTGGAGTCATTCGGGTCGCCGAATGCTTAATACCTATGGCCCAACAGAGACGACGATTACTGCTCTCTGGACTGAGCTAGTACCAGACAAAGCGGTGACTATTGGTAAACCGCTACCGAATTACAGCGTTTATCTTTTAGATGAGCATCTGCAAGAAGTACCACTGGGTGAGATTGGGGAAATCTGCATAGGTGGAATTGGTGTTACACCAGGTTACGTCAATCTTCCAGAACAAACTGCCTCTAAGTTTATTGCCAATCCCTTTGAGCCAAGCCATAAGGGAGAAAAATTATATCGTAGTGGTGATCTCGGTCGGGTAACACCAGACGGCGAAATAGAATTTCTGGGTCGTATCGATCATCAAGTGAAGATACGCGGTTATCGGATTGAACTTGCTGAAATTGAGGCAATTTTACTAGAGAATCAGGAAATCGAGAATGCTATTGTCTCGCTTGTATCTATTAATGATGCAGTCAAAGAATTAGTAGCTTATATCACATTACACATTTCCGTAACTGACTACGAAGCTCTGAAATATAGCCTCTACACATCACTAAGTAGCCGTTTGCCTAATTACATGGTGCCAGCATTCATCGAGATTTTGAATGCTATTCCCACGCTACCCAACGGGAAATCAGACCGTTCTAAGCTACCGACACCAACCACTGCGAGGCTTAGGCAAAACTCTGGTAACTATGTACCACCAACCACACAGCTTGAGCAAGAGCTAGCTAATACTTGGGGTCATGTCTTCGGGAACAACAATATCTCAGTTGAGGAAGACTTTTTTGAGGATCTTGGTGGTCATTCCCTATTTGCGGCTCGAACTATCTCTAATTTAAGACTTAACCCAGCATTACAATACCTTTCCATTGCTGATTTGTACTCTCATACAACTATCCGCGCTCTAGCAGGCCACATTGAGAGCATCCAGCAACAGCAAACTCAGTCAATTTCCTCTCAGTTATCCACCAAGTCGCAGCTTCGGACAGTGCGACATCATAGCAATCTACGAGTATGGTTCTGCGGAGGTGTACAGACATTATTGCTATATCTGCTGTTTGCTATTCTCGGAGTTCCATTGATATTGCTGTTAGCTAATACTCATAGCTGGTCATCACCACTCCAGATGTGTACTAGAGCTATTTTGCTTTCAGTTAGTTGGTTACTAATTACCTTAATGCTGCCAATAATAGCTAAATGGCTACTTATTGGTCGGTTCCGCCCTGGTCGTTATCCGTTGTGGGGTTGGTATTATTGCCGTTGGTGGTTAGTAAGAAAGATTTTGGAACTAGCACCACTTGATTATTTAGCAGGTTCGCCCTTGATGCCTTTTTATATGCGGTTGCTGGGCGGACGCATTGGTAAAGGATGCCATATTGGGACTAAAGACCTACATCTACCTGATTTAATTGCGATCGCAGATGAAGCGAGCATCGGTTACAGTGTGCAAATACAACCTTTTATAATTGAGGATGGATGGCTCTATCAAGCACCTATCCAAATTGGTGCTAATACCTTCATTGGTACTAACTCAGTAGTCATGCTTGGTAGTAGTGTTGGTCAGGGAGTGCAGCTAGCTGAACAGTCTTTGGTGGCGGAAGACCAAATAATCCCAGATGATGAGACTTGGGCCGGGTCGCCCTCCGAACGCACCAGTCATGCTGATCCAGTTATCACCGAAATTAGCGATCGCAAAACGCCTGTTCTCAAGTGGTCGCCAGTGCTGTGGCTAGGTTTTGTAGTTGGAATTGTTTTGTTTGAGACTTTACCCTTGATCATCTTTACTCCAGGGTTAGTATTCGAGTACTTTGTATCCCAAAGGGAACTTTTCAAAGGTTTTTTATATACACCGATCGCAGGTTTTTTGTATACATTCACCGCCTGTACGTTAGTCGCCCTTGGTAAGTGGTTGGTTATGCCAACTACCCGCCCCGGAATTTTTCCTGAGCAGTCTAGTTTTGGTTTGCGTAAGTGGGTGGTTGATAAGTTGATATTTACTAGTTTGGCTGTCACCAACACGCTCTACGCTACACTTTATACATCACCTTGGCTGCGTTTATTGGGAGCCAAAATCGGGCCAAGGTCAGAAGTTTCCACAGTATCGCACATCGATCCGAATTTGCTGAGGGTGGGTACTGAAAGTTTTGTTGCCGACTTTGCCACAATTGGGCCAGCGAAATACTACAACGGTTTCATAGGACTGGGAACGACTGAACTTGGTAGTCGTTGCTTTGTGGGTAACGCAGCTTTAGTACCCAGCAACACACATCTCGGCAATAATAGTTTGATTGGTGTGCAATCTGTACCACCCACTCAACCCGTGAAATCTGGTACATCATGGCTTGGTTCACCAGCCATTTTTCTACCACGCCGTCAGCAAAACGAGTGCTTTGACGAAAGCGTGACTTTCCGACCATCTATCCAGCTAGTGGCTGCTCGTCTGGCGATCGAGTTTGTGCGAGTTATCTTACCACCAACGCTGATTTATGTCGCGTTTATCCAGAACTTTTTAGGGCTAACTTGGCTAACTTCAGTAGTATCAACACCAATACAAATAGCTCTGTGGCCAGTAATTTACCTGACCTCTGGGCTGCTGCTAACTATATTGGTCGCCACCTTAAAATGGATTATAGTTGGGCGTTATCGACCCCGTGTAGAGCCACTCTGGTCTAACTTTGTGCGGCGCACAGAGTTGATTACTGGGTTATACGAAACTGTAGCTGTGCCATTTTTGCTGAGGTGGTTTACTGGTACACCATTGCTAGCACCGCTTTTGCGCCTGTTTGGTGCTAGTATTGGTCGGCGAGTTTATATGGAGACTACATTTCTAACTGAGTTTGACTTAGTTCGCGTTGCGGATGATAGCGCGATCGCTAACTTGACATCACTTCAAACCCACTTGTTTGAAGACCGAGTGATGAAAATGTCCAAGTTGAGGATTGGTCGGGGTTGTACTGTTGGTACTCGTTCTGTAGTGTTGTACGACTCCGAGATGGAGGCTGGTGCAAAACTAGATGCTCTATCTCTGCTTATGAAGGGGGAAATGCTGCCATTTAAGAGCCACTGGCAAGGAATTCCATCTCGCTCAATTGACTAACTCATATAGGTAACTTTTGGGAAAAGGGAAGGATTAAACACCTTTTCCCTATAGACTTTTTTGGGTGAAGATATTTAAAAATAGACCTATATTTCAATATTCGTAATAACTATATCTAGTGAATAAATTTCAAAATTTATGCTAAAAATCTAGCAGTTAGTAATCAAAATATTGCAGTAAATTATTGCTGATTCAATACTATTATACAGTTATAAAGCAAAAATCCCTGAGTTTTTTATACTCACACAATTTAGTTTAATTAGGAGAAAATCATGCCTGAAAACAACCAGGAACAAGAAAAAAATCAAGAAAATACACCCTTCTTTGAACGCTACTTAGAAGGTCAGGAATCTGAGGAAGTTTCTGAGGAACTCTCTGAAGAAGAATCTGATTCTATCAGTGGTGGTCTTAAGTTTGTAACACGAGCATATCCCTCTGATCGGGAAGGTTATAAACCCATTAATGTGACAATGCGCTATCCCTCGGATCGGGAATAAAAAATCAAACAGAGAAATTATAGTTAAGCTAATCGTCATTTAAATTGCATCCCCACGTCTTTTTAGCAATTTTAATTATGCAACTTAAAAGCACATCAGCTTATCCTTTTTCTTCTGCTTATTCAATTTGATAAAAGTCTGTTTTTTTTACAAATATTTAATGGCAGACTTTTTTTGCAATTTTATCAGCTTTTATCAGGATAATATATCTTAAGTATGACTGTTTTAATTATTACTCACAGTCAAGATAACCAAAGTATTCCTCTAGTTATCCAGGCAATTGAGAATCAAGGGGGGAAAGCATTTCGCTTTGATACTGACCGATTTCCTATAGATATACAGTTGGATATTTACTATGGTAAAGGTGAGCAATTAGTTCTAACTAGCGATGAGCAAAAGTTAGATTTGAGTGAAGTGTCCGCAGTTTGGTATCGACGGATTGAAGTGGGGAAGAGAATTCCCAAAATGACTAATCCACAAATTCGAGAGGCTTCAATTGGTGAATCATACACCACTATTCAGGGAATGATTAGCAGTATCAAGGGGTTTCACCTTGACTCTGTACCAAATATTCGCCGAGCAGAAAATAAGCAGCTACAACTACAAGTAGCAAGAGAGATAGGTCTTGATACCCCACGGACTCTAACTACAAATAATCCAGAGGTAGTGAAGCGATTTGCCCAAGAATGTGAGCAGGGTATGATTACAAAAATGCTTTCTTCCTTCGCTATTTATGATGAGCAAGGTCGAGACAGTGTTGTGTTTACTAATCCAGTCAAACCCGAAGACCTCAACGACCTCAATGGACTACGTTTTTGTCCAATGACATTTCAGGAGAACATCCCCAAAGCCCTTGAATTGCGGACAACTATTGTCGGAAAGCGTGTGTTCACCGCCGCAGTTGATTCCCAGTCACGGGAAAAGGCACGTTACGATTGGCGACAAGAAGGTATTGCCTTCATGAAATCTTGGCAGCCCTACACCTTACCCCAAGATGTAGAAGAGAAGTTGTTAAAACTCATGGCTTACTTCCACTTGAACTATGGGGCAATTGATATCATTGTCACCCCTGAGCATCGATATGTATTCCTAGAGGTCAATCCTTGTGGTGAGTTTTTCTGGCTAGAACTATGCCCCGGATTGCCAATTTCCCACGCAATTGCTGAACGTCTGCTAACTCAGTCTGAGAGGGTGTTTGAAAACTATCACAAAGGTCAGACATAACTTTGGATTGTTTCATCAAATTAGAAATGAAGAAATTGATGATAAAGCTTAAAAATTTTACATTTTCTTTTTACAAAGGCATATTATCAGAATTACTGTTCAGAGGATTTGTTCAAAGTTTCATAATACTTTTTATAGTCACACTTGTCGGTATTCCTCTGAAAGTGATTGCATCCAAAGATAATTCCAATAATGAAATTGAAACTCTCCAAATTGATATCACACAACAGGATCTCATAAATATTGATGAACTAGTTACCATTGCTCAACGTAATTCTTCTCAAATACGGGAGGCAAAAGCTGCAATGGGTTTAAGTCCTTTTAATGATGTGATGAGTGTCGAATTATCTGCATCAACGGATAACTCATTTACAAGCTATGAGGATTTTTACATCACTCTCACAATTGACCCAATTAAAATGTTGACCGCAACTAAACAATTATCTGTTGTCGAAAATCGTTGGCATGAAGAAAAGCGTCTCAAACGAGTAGCTGTTGTACAGTCCTATGTCGAATATCTGCAAGCGCGGCAAGCCTCGAAAATTGCCGTCTACCAAATGCAAAAATTTACTGGCGACTCACGCATTGCAAGTATTGATACCCAAATCAAGCCTCAAAAGATCATTAATCATATTAGCAATGCTGATTATGTTGCAGCTGCAACAGAAATGCTAAATACGAATACACGCGAACGAGTGGCTTTAGAGCAACTAGCAGCTTGTGTTGGCTTATCGCCACAAGCAACAACTACCATCATCAACAAACCATAAATTGTCAATATCTTCTTAGTACAACTTAAAATTAGTCAAAAATTAAATTTATGAATCAGCTAATTTCTGTAGTTAAATCTGATAATAGTCTATCTGGTGAAAGCAATCTTCATTCAGCAAAATTTCCTATGCCTTTTTATCGCCAACTAGGGCGCACTGATTTAACAGTAAGTTGTTTGGGAATAGGTGGTGGAGGTGGTATTTCGAGTGAAGATACACTCTATGCTTTCGATCAAGGAATTAACTTTTTTTTCTATTCCAGCGATTTGCATCATTTTATTTATCAAAATATGGCATCTGGCCTGCGCCAACTGTGTGGACGCGGTTCTTCTGTTCGAGAAAAAGTGGTTTTAGCGGCTGTAACTTATATTAAGAGTCCAGAATCTTTATTTGGTACTCTGATGGATCAGTTTGAAGAATTAGGAATTGATTATATCGATGTATTGTTTTGGGGTTGGGTCGGCGATCGCGATGGTGGAGTTATCCAAGATTGTTTCGAGCATTCTCCCTATTTGCGGGGGACAAATACGGTATATCAAAGATATGTAGAAGAGAGTTATGGCGCGTCTGAGCGGCTGAAGAAGATGGGTGCTGTTCGTTATATTGGCGCATCGTTTCACAATCTCGATCATGCTCAAGCATGGCTCAATCATCCTTTTTTAGATGTGGTCATGGTAAGACATAATCCTGCTCATCGAACAGCACAGAAAAAAATATTTGCCAATTTAGATTCACAAGATCCACAACGTTCAGGAATTGTGACTTTTAAATCCATCGGTGAACATATAATACCATCTCCAGCATTGCCTGAGTGGTGTTGGCGACCTGATATACCTGATTATTATCGTTATTCTCTATCACAAAACTGTGTAGATGTTGCCTTAATGGGAGCGACGAACAGACAAGAAATTGATGAGGCGATCGCCGCAGTCAAAAAAGGCAAACTTTCCCCGGCTGAGATTGAACATATCAATATCTATGGTGACATATTTCGTTACGGATTGAATATTAATCAAATCCATCCCTTCCAATTATTTAAACTTCTGCGACAGCCTCAAACTTAGTAAACAAAATAGGCTCAGAATTAATATCCTAGATTTATTTAATAAATCTAGGATATTTGTTTGAAAATCAATATATTTTAGGGCTAAAAATACCTAAAAATTAAGTAGTCAATAATAAATATCCATGATTCACAACTTGATTTAATTCACATATTATAAAAGTAATCAGACACAACTTCAACTCCTTTTTTGAGTTAGGTATACCTGATTTAAACATAGCTAATTGGAGAATAAATTATGACTCAAAATTCTGAAGGAATTACCCCAATTACATTGGAAGAACGGATTATTGCGAAAGCAATGGAAGACCCTGCTTATAAGCAACGTTTGTTGAATGACGCTAAAGCAGTAGTAGAAGAAGAATTGGGTGAAAAATTAGATGAAGATATCACAATTCAGGTGTTACAACAAAATGCAAAACATCTTTATCTGGTTTTACCATTAAATATTGATGATTTGATTCATGATGGTATGATTTCTCAGGAAGAATTAGAAGCAGTAGCTGGTGGCAAAGTTTTCTCTCGAGGAGGTAAGTCCTATAGTATTAATCCAGGAAATCTGACACCAAATACACGAACATTGAAAAATGTTGAATCAGCTTTAAAGGTTTCAGTGGCAGCTGTAAGTACAATTGTCTTAAGTCGAAGAGCTACTACTAAGCCATAGTCGTTCATTTTACTAGAAAAGTTATTGTTTTCAGCTTACACTGTCTCTTAGAAAAAGTGTTTTATAAGCAACAGAACAGAGCAGAAAACAATACTTTTAAAGATTCAGGAGAGCAGTGCGATTGCAGTGAATAGCTGTTTTTATTGAGAATCAAGCTATGTAACTAAAAATTAAAACCCAGTCTCACATATCGCTCCCTTTCAAGATATCCTTTAAGCAAACTAATCAAACTTCAAACATGACGATAAATTCTGAAGAATTCAACCCCCAAACATTGGACAATCATATTATTGCAAAAGCAATAGAAGATGCTGCTTATAAACAGCGTTTGCTGAATAATCCTAAAGCAGTAGTAGAAGAAGAATTAGGCTCAGATTTGCCAGAAGATGTCACAGTTCAAGTACTACAGCAAAGTGCAAAACATCTTTATCTGTTGTTACCAATAGATATTGACGAACTGGTTCGTGAAGGTCTTATTACCCAACAAGAATTAGAAGCAGTAGCAGGTGGTAGACTTAGGATTACTCTACCTGGAAGGGTAAAAGGTAAGTCAGAATTTTTCCAAAGTGTGACAGGCAATATTGCAACAGTGGCATCTTTAGTTTCTACTCTATACAGTGCCATCAGGAGTAGAAAAGGGTAATAAAATTTAACACAAATCTTGCACCTGTGTGAGAAACCAGATTTATTAGGAATATTGACTGGTCAAAAGCCTAATTCTTCGTTTATAAACCTGGTTTCTCCATGCTTCTTGAGAATGGTACAAGATATGACTGTAAGCACAATAATTATTGACTGGAAAATCAATCATGATTACAAATTCTGAAGCATTAAATCCCCAAGATTTGCAAGAGCATATTATTGCTAAGGCACTAGAAGATCCTGCTTATAAACAACGCTTAATCAGCGATACTAGAGCAGTACTAGAAGAAGAATTAGGTACAAATTTACCAGAAGATTTGTCAGTTCAGGTTTTACAACAGAGTCCTAAGCATCTCTATTTGTTGTTGCCATTGGATATTGATGAACTAGTTCGTAATGGGATTATTTCTGAGTCAGAAGTAGAGGCTGTTGCAGGAGGAGGAATAGTTTCGCTAATTGGAAACACACTTGCTCAGGTGTCTATTTTTACGAGCATACAGTATTCTATCGACTATGCTCTTAGAAAGACAAAGAAGAGAAGATGATTTGCTTTGACCTTTTTCTTAAAATCACAACCAAAGAAAAAGATTAAATGTGAACAGCCATAAAAATCATCCGAAATAAGCAAATATCCTCCTGGATTAGCGAGTTACCAATACTAACTTTCAAGAGAGTGACAGTAATAAAAGTTCAAGTTTATTAACCACCGGAGAATCAATCATGACTACAAACTCAGAAGCATTAAATCCCCAACAATTTCAAGAGCATGTCATTGCTAAGGCAATGGAAGATCCTGCTTATAAGCAACGCTTGTTAAGCAATACTAAAGCGGTGTTAGAAGAAGAATTAGGTGAAAAGCTACCAGCAGATTTAACAGTTCAAGTTCTACAACAGAGTTCAAAACAACTCTATTTGCTGTTGCCAATTGATATTGATGAACTGGTTCGTGATGGGGTTCTCTCTGAGTCGGAATTAGAAGCTGTAGCGGGAGGATTTTTCTTTCTTGCTTCACTTGCTTCACCATATATTGCTAAACAATCCCCAAGAATATCAAAAGCAGTAAAGGGAGTGTTTAAATAACAATTCCATCTTGTTTTTGAAAGTTCAAAAGGATAATAGCAGGTTGGGTTGAATGTAGTGAAACCTAACTAGCTCCGAAAATGTTGGTTTGCCGTGCAGGATATTGCTACGTCAATCAATCCAACCTACGTAATTTCAGGTTTTTGGCTCTAACTGAGATTTTTAAACTATAACCATTGGAGAGGAAATCATGACTGCAAATTCTGAAGAATTTAACGTGGAAGAATTTAAAAATAGCCTAATTTCTAAGGCAATAGAAGACCCTACTTACAAGGAACGCTTGTTAAGTGATACTAAAGCAGTTGTAGAAGAAGAACTAGGTACAAATTTACCTGAAGATTTGACAATTCAGGCTGTACAACAGAGTCAAAAACGACTTTATTTGTTGTTACCGGTCAAGATTGATGACGAGGTTCATGATGAAATCCTCAGTGACGAAGAATTAGATGCGGTAGCTGGAGGTTATACGAAGAAAATTTGGAAGGGAATAGGACAGGCAACTGTACGAATTTCGAAAGCATTATGATAAAAGGCAATCAGAAGCGTAGTGCAACCTGCATAATGCTAACAATTACTCAGATGATAGATTAAACTGCCACCTCTTGCCTTATATCTGGCTGTTGTGCATTTTTAATGCACAACAGTTTACTCAGTTTTTTTTGAAACAGAATTGCATCGGATTCAAGTCAATCTCTAAAATAAAAACTTTTTAGATGTCTTATGGAATTTTCCCGCGAACAATTAGTTAACATCGTAGAAAAAGCCAGTACGCTATCTGAGCGTCTTAGTTCTAAATTTATAGTCAACAGGACAAAAACAATTGATAATTTAGTGAATACTAGGATAGAAAAATGGCGTGAGTCTGCTGCTAATGGAGATGATAAAAAGTTTGAAAATCGTTTGGCTTGGGATGGGTTGACCTTAGAAGATGCTCGCCGTGCTGTTGCTCCTGTTTCTCTAGTTGATCAAATCAATTTACCTGCTTGGACAGAAACATTAAATGAAGGTGTTAAAGCAGCTACAATTGCTTTTTCCCAAGACATAAAGTATAACTGCATTGACGCTGAAGAACCGATTCCTTTTGAAGAACTATTTCTACCCTTTGTTTATATAGCTAGACAAAAACTAGCTGCGCGAACAGGACAAAATTATCACCAGCTTTCAGACACGGCTCATGGACTACTAGAACGGAGGTTGCTGATTTCTTTTTCTGAGATAGGCGCTCATGTTGCGGAGTTGAAATTTTCTAGTTTTCGCGCAACTAGACAATCTGCGATCGCCTATATTCTCAAACAATCAGAAAATCATGTCAGCCGCGATCGCTATGAAGCATTTATCAATCAGATGCTCAATAATAATGGACTTATAGCTTTTTTTCAAGAGTATCCTGTGTTGGCAAAGCTATTAGCAATTAAGATAGATTTCTGGCTTGATGCTATTGAAGAATTTTTGTCGCAATTAGCCGCAGATTATCCAGAGATTCAGCAAGTATTTCAGCCAGATGCAGATTTAGGACAGGTGGTTGAAGTTAAATCCAATCTTTCCGATCCTCATAATGACCACCATACTGTGATTATTATTACCTTTGCCTCTGACTTGAAGTTAGTATATAAACCCAAAAGTTTACATATAGATGAAGCATACTTCAATTTTTTGTCCTGGTTTAACCAACAAGAAATTGATTTATCATTTAAGTGCCTAAAAATATTAAATCGTCCCAATTATGGATGGGTTGAATTTGTAGAATCTTTACCTTGTGAAAATCAACAAGCCGTACAACGCTTTTATCAGCGAACTGGTATCTTATTAGGTTTGTTATATATATTGAAAGGTAACGATTGCCATGTAGAAAACCTTATAGCTTGTGGGGAACATCCAGTTATCATCGATTTAGAAACGATAATGCACCCCACAATTAAGGAGCAAGCAGATTCATATACAAGTCAAAATGCACTTGAATTGGCTCTAAGATTTCTTGTACAAAATTCTGTATTACAAACTCATTTGCTACCTCAATGGCACACAGCATTAGGTGGAAAATTAGTTTACGATCTCAGCCCATTAGCGGTAAGCGATGATGAAGATAGTAAACATGACAGTCCCATTTTTATCGACATTAACACCGATAAAATGCGTCTTAAGTATGAGCCAATTTCTATAGATTTTGGGAAAAGTCATCTCCCATTATTGGGAGAAACGTATATATCTCCAGATAATTATGTAGAAGATTTAATCATCGGATTCCAAAAAATATATCATTTCATCATTGATCACCGAGAAGTCCTGTTAGATACTAATAGTCCCTTATTAAATTTTTCGCATCAACGAATTCGGCTGCTCTTTCGGGGAACTCAATCTTATGCTTCGATATTAGATAATGCTCAAAGACCTGAATATTTCAAAGACGGAGTTGAGCGCAATATTAAACTTGAGCTTCTGAGTCGAGCTTATCTGACAGAGGAAACTAAACCTTTATTTTGGCCATTGTTACAGCAAGAACTGCGTTCAATGGTGCAGATGGATATTCCCTATTTTAGCGCATTTACAGATAGCGATCGCTTATTCGCCGGCTTGTCATCAACGCCTTTTACAGATTGCATGACACCCACCTATCCAGATGTTATCGCTCGAATTCAACAACTTAGTGAAACTGACTTAAAGCGACAAATAGAAGTTATTCGAGGTGCTTTTAATACTAGTATTGCCGATAGTTCAGAAGGTACTTTATCTATAAATCCTGAACAAACTGAGCCAATTTATGAAAATATTACACCATTAAGTCGGAACGAATGCTTAGAAAAAGCAATTGCGATCGCTAAAGAAATTCAATCGCAAGCATTTTATAGTGATGATGGTAGTGCCGCATGGATTGGATTGGAATATATTCCAACAGTCAAACGATTTCAGCTAAAGGCACTAGGCTATCATTTATATGACGGTAGTTGTGGCATCGCTCTATTTTTAGCAGCAGTATCGGTAGTGATGAAGGATAATCAATATCGTAGTTTAGCTCTCCAGGGATTGCAACCATTACGCCAACATTTACAAAATTTAGAGACAGAAAAGCCGACGAATGATATTGGGCTTGGCAAAGGTTTAAACTTAAAGAAACCAACAGAATTAACCGAGTCTGTTAATATTGGGGCTTGCGTAGGATTAGGCTCAATTATCTATGCACTAGTTCAAATTAGTAACTTGCTAAATGAGGCAAGCTTGTTAGATAATGCCAAACAGGTTGCTAGTTTAATCACAACAGAGATAATTAGCCAAGATCAAGAGTTAAATATTAGTTCAGGTGCTGCGGGGTCAATTTTAGCACTATTAGCCTTGTACAAAGCTACTGGGGATGCAAAATATTTAGAACTGGCTGTTACCTGTGGAAATCATATATTGAGCCAAGAAATTACCAGCGATGTGGGTATAAAAAGTTGGGCTACTGACGGGAAAAAACTTTTGGCAGGATTTGCTTATGGAGCAGCTGGTATTGCCTACGCCTTGTTGAGATTATATGATATCACTTTAGATTCTAGTTTCTTCTTAGGCGCAAAAGAAGCGATCGCTTATGAACGTAGTCTTTTTGTCCCCGAAGCTGGTAATAAAGATAGCTCATTCATGACTAGCTGGAGTAATGGTGCGGCTGGCGTTGTTTTAGCTCGTTTGGGTAGTTTAGAAGTACTTGATACTGATGAAATTCGTCAAGAGATTGAGATTGGTTTAAATACAATCCAAAAAAGTAGTTTTGACAAAGTTGATCGGCTTTCTTGTGGCAACTTTGGCATCATTGATATTCTCCTAGAAGCTTCTACTAGACTCTCACATCCAAGTTTATTAAAAGATGCACAACAACGAGCAGCATCAGTTGTGCACAAAGCACAACTGACTGGTTCTTTTTATTTGTTTTCCAAGTATCACCAAGATATGTATAATCCTAGCTTTTTCAATGGAATGGCCGGAATTGGCTATGGATTATTAAGATTTAGCTATCCAAAATTATTACCCTCAATTTTGCTGTTTGATTGTAATTAGGACTTACGCATTGAAAACCTGAAACCTAGATCCTTTCCTTCCTAACCTTATATCTTGCACCTAGCCCTGGCGATTAGAAATCGCGGCTATACAAACAAGGTCCGCCTACGCGGACTAATGCAAAACCCGCACTTCAACCCGCGTAGGTGGTCACTGAGTTTGTTGAAGTGCGGGTAAAGCCTCGTGTAGGCGTGACTTCCAATGGCCTGGTGCAAGATATCAGTAACCCCCCTTAAAATCTATTCACTACAAAATGGAGAGGAAGAGGCTGCCGTCGGCAGCCTCTTCCTCTCATAATGATTATTATTTTTATTGGCTGTATATTTTATTTTCTTGAAGCACATTAGGAATAAGAACTTTTCGGCCACTGCCCTCATTAAATATTGCTACAGGTTCTTGAGCAATATCTTGCAAATCAATAGACTTTAAAAAGTTAGCCCAATTAGTTTTGAGATTATTATTTTGTGAATCAGTCCGAAGTAGTTCGCCCAATTCGGTGAGAGCGTCATACCAAATCTTTTGATCAAAATAAGTTAAATACTTACGAGATTTTACCGCCTTTAATTTGAGTTCAAGTTCTTTTGTGAGAGCAATTCTTTCTATCCAGGCATCAACGTAAAAATATTTAGCTTCTGGTTGTCCACAATAGATTTTAAAATACCATTGATATTTATTACCTATTTTTAGAGCATATTTAGGATTTGATGGCAGGTTAATGCTGATGACTGCTGATGCTGGAGGAAGCGTTAAAGATGTTCGGTAAATATCTTCTCCGGCTTCATCTTGCAAAATAAATTCTGCATTGCGAGTATTATTCGGTAGCTCTGGAGTATAGACCCAAAAGGTTGGATACTCGGAAATGGTTGAGGCTAACAAAGATGTGGAGTCTTGAAAATCATTTAACCTTTCTTTACCAGGAACTAAGGCGGTAACTGGAATCTTGAGTGCTGGACAATCATTGCGACTAGTTCCTCCTCTGCGGCGACCGACTGGCGCTCCATTGTCAGGTAATGGGGGTGGCGGCACTGATTGATTTTGCTGGAGGTTAGTACGAGTTGTGCCTAATTTGACAATTGATGCTTGCATTGGTAAAGAAGAACTTGCCAAACTAGCGATCGCCAAAGGAACAAAGAATCTCAGGCTAATTAATGTAAGAAGTTGTGTCTTCTGAATCATAAGTTCAAAACCTAAATTTTTTGGCGTTTCCTAAACTAGGATCGGCGATGTCTCGAACTGACGAACGATACAACTGCCACTGGGACAGTTACCAGTGCTAATGCAGGTGGAATTAGTGGTATCCATCCTGCGTTGATAAATGTAATACAGCAAATACAGAAAAGAAGGGAAAGTGCGATCGCAACTGCTAACCCCAGATACAAGGGGCGACGAATGCACCAAGCAAGAATACCCCCCAACAATGACCATCCCAAGATCCACAGTGCTTCTAGCCAACTAGGCCACCACCAAATTAAGGGTCGCCCATCCAGAACTGCGCCCAGAATTTGAGCGATCGCCTGAGCTTGAACAAAGATTCCTGGTATTTGTTTACGACTGGGAACTGCTGTGAGACTATAGGGGGTTTTCCAGCGATCGGTGGCGCTGGCAGCAGTAACGCCGATGATTATTATACGATCTTTAACTAAGTTAATCAATTCAGGCGTAACTCGATTTTCTAAAATCTCTCTGAGAGAAACTTGCTGGGCAATATCTACAGGAGAGCGCAAAGAACGATAATTAAGCAGTACTTGATAACCAGACGCATCTATGTTTTGATAACCACTACTATGAGTAGTTAATTGTTTGAAAAGTACTTTGCCAATCTGTAATTGCCTATCGGCAGTCACATTTGATTTAATACCCTGAGCATCTAAATAGTGGAGTGCTATCTGGAGGTTTAAGGCATATTGTGTGGCGCAAGGGGACGTAACTGGAGGGGTTAAATGTAACAGATGGCGACGAGTAACTTCATCATCGTCAGCAACAAAATCGCTAAAGCCCAAGCGGGATTTTGGCACTTCTGGAGGTTGAGGAATGCCATCTGGAACACCATCTTCAGGAGATGGAACTTTGCAGGGAGCAAAAAAGCGAGTGTCGGAGCGCAGGCGATTTGCTAAATCTGGATAGTTAGGGTTGACGGGAAAATCACGATAGATATCTATTCCTATGGTTCTTGGTTGATATTGCTCTAGTTTTTCTAGAAGTTGCAGAAGTGCTTGATCGGATAAAGACCATCGGATCGGCATTTGCAACTGATTTTGATATTGAATATCAGCTTCATCGATAGTCACTAATAAAAGGCGCGGATCTGGTTTTTCTATTGGTCGTAGCGCCATCAGGTGATCGAAACTTTTTAACTCAAAGGGTTGGAGTATGCCCACATACCTGATACCCGTAACTAAAAAGGCGATCGCTAAACTCACACTAATTACTTTACCAAGGTTGCGCCAAGTGTTGGCCAAGTCACTGGCAGCTTGAGTTCTCGCTCTCCACAAGGATAACTCTTTTTTCCCGGCGCTTAACTGATTAATTTGGAGGTCTTGGTTTCGGCTTACCTTGAGTTGCTCTAAAATTATCTGCGGTTTTAGAGGTCGCTCTTGGGGCGCAGGGATCATCAAATCGTCGATTAAATTGGCTAAACCAGGAGAAATCTCAGGTGCTTGTTCTCGCCAAATTAAGCGACCGCTTTGGGGATGTTTCGGTAAATCATTAGGGTGTATTCCTGTCAATAAATTTACAAACGTCCGCCCTAGAGCGAAATAATCTGATTGATAACCAGCTTGACCTTGAATTTGCTCTGGTGCCGTATATCCCAGAGAATAAACTCTAGTAATGTCACCTCCTTCTAGTTTTTCAACATAAGTCACGGTCACTTGTCTCGCCGCGCCAAAGTCAATTAATACCAGTTTCCCATCAGGACGAACCATGATGTTAGATGGCTTAATATCTCGATGCAAAATTTTTTCTCTATGGAATTCTTCTAATAATTTGACAAGTTGTAGTAACCAATCAATTGCTGATTCTTCAGATAATGCGCCATTTTCTTCTAACCAACTAGCTAGATTCTGCCCGGGAATTTTATCCATTACCAAGCAAGGCAATTTCTCATATCTATCTTGAGGAGAAAAACAGAAACAAGTATCAACTTGGGGAACTTCTAGATGTCTCAACTGTTTGAGAATTCTAGCTTCTTGCTCAAACATTTCAATTAATCGACGGCGATTGCTAATCAAAACTTTTAGAACTTTTGTTGTTCCTAAGTTATCTATTTCAAATATTTCTGTATGGTGATTTTGATTTAATTCTCGTAATGGCTTAATTACGCGATAACGCTCGTTAATGATTAAGCTAGAGCCACAGTTCTGGCAAAACTCTTGATCGTCGGGATTTTTGCGATTAAGACACCAGGGATTGATACAGTAGCTCATATTTAAACATTTTATATTTGCAAAAAAATTAACTGTTATCGATAGCTGATATCACTGAGATCCAATTTTAGTTCTAAGAGCAGGCTTTCAATATTGCTTTTGGCGTAGCCGACAACTAGCGAAGTTTTGCCTTGCAAGAAAGAGAGAATTTTAGTTAGCTGCTGCTCAATCAGACTTTCATCTTTTAAAATTTTACATAGTTTGTTCTTAATGGGTTTCAAGATTAAGCAAAGTTGCATTTCTTGGATAGCTTTATCTGTTTGTGTCTTTTTAACCAAGGCTAGTGTTCTCAAAAGCTCAATTTTCTCAATTTTTTGATTTTTACCAAATTCCCGAATTTCTGTACAAATATGCTCACAGATTTGGTTGATGACGTATTGGGAAACTACAGGCTGCTGAAGTGAGAATACCACATCTTCTTCTACCACAGTTCTTTCAATGAGCGATCGCCTCAAAAGTGATTCTAAGGCTTCAATTAATTCTGCTTGAGCCACAGGTGCTAAGATATCCGCACGCAATTGAGATAGAGAAATCGGTTGATACTCAATGGCCAGCCAGTAGAGGATTTCTTGTTCTAGAGCCGATATGTACTCGAATTGTTCATCCAAAATGTCGTTGAGTTCGCCAAAAACAATCGTCTCTTGTCTCAGGAAGGCAGAAACTTTGCCACCGAACAATTCTTGAATCGTACTAGCAACGATTTTTAAAGCTAAGGGATTACCTCTATAAAGTTGAATTAAATCATCCCAACTATTTGGATCTAATAATTTTTTATCTTTGAATATTTCCTTGGCTTGTGAGTCTAACCCCTTGAGACACAAAGAGCGAACCGGGCGATTTTCTCCTTCCATCATCACGATTTCTCTTGGTTTCTCACGAGCTATCCACATCAAGCAGCTACGATGAGATTCTTGCCCTAATCGTCTTAATAACTTGCCATAGGTTTGATATCCTTCTCGATAATGTCCAGAAAAATGGCTACTTTGCTGGATTCCCGTTGTTGTATCTAGAACGATTAGACAACGATGTTGGCGTAAAAAACTAATGAAATCAGAGATTTGAACGTCAATGTCTTCTTCTGCCAAATAATTGTTTGATAGGAGAAGACATTGCCTTAGTTCAGCCAACAGTTGGCTGACTGATGGAGCGCTCCGCAAATCTCGCCAAATTACGAACTCAAATTCATGCTGTATCTGTTGAGTGCAATGTACAGACAGAGTTGTTTTGCCAATTCCCCCCATTCCCACAACTGCTACCAGTCGGCAACTATCATTGACGAGCCATTTTTTTAACGTGGTAAGTTCTTGAGTGCGTCCGTAGAAAATATTGATTTCTGGTACTTCACCCCAATCTTGGTAAGGTTTTGTTTGATTGCTGATTAGGCGATCGCTCTGGATTATACTTGCTGGTGATAAAGAATTCACCAATTCAGGCGAAGGTAATATTTTCTCTGGTTCGCCTCCCCACAGCTGCTCAATGATAAATCGAAAATTTGTTTTACTAATGTCCTCTCCCAAGGCTTCTGACAACAATTTCCAAAGCTTGGGGGCTGCTACTTGTTTGATGTAACCCAGGCTGTATTGACAAGTTTCTGCAATTTGTTCATAGGTTTTAGCCTGCCAAGCTCCTCGTAGTACAATAGCCTCTACATCTCTCAAGTGCTGGCCAGTGTTGGTGAGAAGGACATTATCTATGGTTGTTATGACTTCTTCCAAATTCATTGACGGTTAAGAGTGTACATAAATTACTTCCTATATATTAACTCTTGTATTAACTTTGTTTTAATAGGATGAGTACAGATTATCCGCAATCATCATGCTACCACCTCAAGACAGTATAAACAATTAGTGTTTAGTCTATTTGTCCAAATATATCTGAAAAACATCTCCAGTCTCAATACGGTTCGGATAAGACTCGATCCACCAACCCCACTTCAAAAGAGAGGTTTTCCATATACGGTGAAAATATTTTACTCAGTAATCAGATCAAAAAATACATTGTAAAGTTTTGCCAAAAGATAAACTTAATTTAACCTTGGTTTATTACCTTGATAATTGAATTTATTAACTTAGTTAATATAAACTATGAATTAACTAAGTAATAAGTGTAATTTTGCCTATATTTCCAAAAGTATGATTTTGGGCAAGATTTGACCAGTTTAATTTCTCTTGCTCGTACCTTTGCTTCGAGTTTATGGACTTCCAAATAAAAAAATATCCAATTAACTCCTGTGGGGTGGGCGACACGAGAGCTAAGTCCATAAGGCGATAATGTTGCTCACCCTATAAGTTTGAATAATTTCTTTTTTGGAGTTTCCTTAAATCATTGTGCGATTAAATGTTGTCAAACCCCAATTAGATAGACTACCTGACGCGGCTGAATCTTCACCTTCATCCCTAAAACTCACTTCTAGTAAGTATTTCTCTATTTTGGATCAGTCTATTAATTACAGTGAGGTTGAACTATGGCTTCTAGCACTTGTATTGCTGGGCAAAGTAATTTTCAAGGTACACTGAGATTACAACATGAAGAGTTACGCTTTACTCAGTTTTTGATGGATCGTGTAACAGATCCAATTTTCTGGATAGAGCCAAATGAAAAACCAAATGCACAACTTTTATACGTTAATCAAGCAGCTTGTTGTCTGGTTGATTGTTCTCATGATCAATTGATATCTATGGGTGTACAAGACTTAAACCTAGATTTCTTGATCAATGTTTGGTCAAACTTTTGCAACACCATCAAAAAGCAGCGTTATTTATCCTTTGAGACTCGACATCTTACAACAGAAGGTCATAGCCTACCAGTAGATATCACTGTCACCTCCATAGAATGCGAAGGTAAAAACTATAGTTATCTCTTTATCTGTCATATCAAGCCACAACAGCTTTCTTCATCAGCTTTACAAAAAAATCAACAACACACTTCCCCCGAAGAGTTGTACAATCTCCAGGCAGCAACACCAACGTATCCACCATCAATATTTCCTTTAGACTCCCTGTTGAATCAAGTCTTCAATTTTATTGAAGAAAACTATCATCAATCCATTAGCTTGTGCAATGTGGCGACAGCAGTCGGTTACTGTCCAGCTTACTTAACTAATATGATACGCCGCCACACAGGAAAAACAGTTAATCATTGGATTGTTGAGCGTCGGATGTTAGCAGCACGTACTTTGCTCCGGGAAAGCAACCTATCAGTAAGTCAGATTGCCGAGACAGTAGGCTATCAACATGAAGGGCATTTCTTCCGACAGTTTCGCCAAAATCATCAAACTACGCCTCAAGCTTGGAGAAAAGCTCAGTTCATCTATGTATAAAAGCCTTTTTTGTTTGAATCACAATTCTTGGTAATGGTTTCAGAGCTTGTTTACCTAAAGTTAACCTAAGACTTTTCGTAATTGCCGTAGAATCATCGACAGCAGACGTTAAAAGATATATCCAGTATGACTCACAGTAGTTGGCATTACAGAAAAAAATTGAAATTAGCGATCTGCCTAGCTTTCGTTGAAATAACTGTCATTTCATCAATAGAACCCACCTTAGCACAGAGTATTATTGTGCCTGATAATACATTAGGAAGCGAGAGTTCCAGAGTAGTAATCGATGAAAACAGTCTGAGTCAAGAGCTAATCACAGGTGGAGCGCAGCGAGGTGTGAACCTGTTCCATAGTTTTCGAGAATTTAACGTCGGTGAAGGACGTGCTGTGTATTTTAGTAATCCTGGGGGAATTGAGAACATTTTAGGGAGAGTCACAGGGAACAGTCGTTCAGAAATTTTGGGGAAGTTGGGAGTATTAGGCAATGGCAACTTATTTTTAATTAATCCCAATGGGATTATCTTTGGGGCAGATGCAAGTTTAGATGTCAGTGGTTCATTTGTAGCCACATCAGCCAATGCCATCAAGTTTGGTGAACAAGGATTTTTTAGTGCCTCATCGCCAGAAACCCCATCATTATTAACAATAAAACCCTCAGCCTTGTTTTTTAATCAAATTGGTGCAGGGTTAATCGAAAACAGTTCTATTGCTGCGGCTGGAGTAGATGCTGTAAATAACCCTGTATTTGGGTTGAGAGTTGGCGATCGCCAAAGCTTGCTGTTAGTGGGAGGAAACGTCTTGAATGCAGGGGGATTAAACGCTTTAGGGGGACGAGTGGAGTTAGGAAGTGTCGCTAGTTCCGGGGAAGTTGGGTTGAATGTGAATAACCAAAATCCGGCATTAACATTTCCTAATCAAGTTGTGCGAGGGGATATATCGCTGACAAATGGGGCTTTTGTCGATGTGGCTGCTGATTCTGGTGGTGCGATCGCACTTCATGCCAAAAATATAGATATTAGTAGAGGCAGTTCTCTCAATGCTGGGATTGCACCAGGTTTGGGGACACCAGAAACTACAGCAGGCAATATTACTTTAAATGCCACACAAGCCATATCCATCAGTCAATCAAGCAGTGTTACCAACCAAGTCAGTGAGGATGCTACAGGTAATGGTGGGAATATCAATATTCAAGCAGGCTCACTGAATTTAACTGAGGGAAGTGAGTTAGCTTCCCGCATCTTGGGCGAAGGAAATAGTGGAAATATCTTAGTTGATGTAAGTGGTGCTGTCATTTTGGATGGTTTGGGTAGCGATGGCCTTCCTAGTAGAATTATCAATTCAGTGCGGCCTCTGGCAATTGGAAATGGTGGCAATATTAATCTCAAAGCACAGTCTCTCACTCTAAAAGCAGGTGTTTTAAGTTCTAATACCTTTGGAAGAGGAAATACTGGAAATATCTTAGTTGATGTAAGTGGTGCTGTTACCTTAGACGATCCAAGTAGTGTTGGCTTGTCTAGTAGAATTGTCAATCAAGTGCTATCACCGGCTGTTGGAAATGGTGGCAATATTAATATTAAGGCAGAATCCCTGACTGTAAAACAGGGCAGTTTTTTGAATGCCAGTATATCGGGAAAAGGAAATAGCGGCAATATCTTGATTGATGTGAAGGGTGCTGTCACCTTTGAGGGAGAAGGCACAGAATTTTTCAGTGGTATTGGTAATCAAGTCCTATCATCGGGAGTTGGAAATAGTGGCGACATTAATATTAAGGCAGAGTCCCTGATTTTAGGACAGGGTAATGATTTGAATGCTAGTACCTTGGGAAGAGGTAATGGTGGAAATATTTTTGTGGATGTGAAGGGTGCTGTAACTATAAATGCCGAAGCTGGTATCTTTAGTGTAGTCAGATCGTCGGGAATTGGAAATGGTGGCGACATTAATCTCAAAGCAGACTCGCTGACAATAAGACAAAGTGGTGCTTTGAATACTTTCACATTAGGTAGGGGAAATGCTGGGAATATCTCTGTGGATGTGAAGGGTGCTGTGATCATAGACGGTAACAACACAGACTTTAATACTGGCATAGCCACTATAGTCACAGACTCAGCAATTGGAAATGGTGGCGACATTAATCTCAAAGCCGGATCTCTGACTCTAACACAAGGAGGTCTTTTGAGTGCCGGTACTGACGGAAGAGGAAATGCTGGGAATATTTTTGTGGATGTGAAGGGTGCTGTTAACTTAGATGGTATAGACAGCAGAGGTTTTAGCAGTGGAATCTCCAGTCAGTTAGCCCCATCAGCAATCGGAAATGGTGGCGACATTAATCTCAAAGCAGACTCCTTGACTTTAACACAGGGCGGTTTTTTGAGTACCACTACCTTTGGACAAGGGAATGGAGGAAATATCGGGATTAACTTAATGATGCCTAACTCTAGGTTAACACTGAGCGATAAAGCAACGATCGCAGCTAATACACTAGGACAAGCAAAAGGTGGAAATATCCAAATTGAGGCTTTTGACTCTATAAATCTGACCAATAACTCGGAAATTTCCGTTAATAGCCAAGGACAAGGTGATGCAGGTGATTTGAGAATTACAACTGGTTTTCTAACTCTGCAAGAGCGATCGCGTTTATTGGCAGATACATTTAGTAGTGAAGGTGGTAATATTCAATTACAGGTGCGAGACCTACTACTGCTACGCAACAATAGTAGTATTTCTAGCACAGCTGGCCAGGAGGAGACTGGAGGCAATGGTGGCAATATAGACATCAACACCAAATTTTTAGTCGCCGTCCCTTCAGAAAATAGTGATATCACCGCTAATGCTTTTGCAGGTAAAGGTGGTTTGATCAAAATTACTACTCAGGGAATTTTTGGGATAGAAGAGCGGGAAAACTTAACTGAATTCAGCGATATCACTGCCTTTTCTCAACAAAATCCCCAACTTGATGGCGAGATAGTCATTGATATTCAAAATGCAGATATCAGCAATGAGTTAGTAGCTTTACCGACAAATGTAGTTGATGTCAGTAAACTAATTGCTCAAAGGTGTTCGGTACGACCAATTGCTACCAATCAACTTCAAAGCCAATTTATTATTACAGGACGAGGTGGATTACCTCCACAGCCAGGAGAAGCTTTACGTATGCCAGCGATCGCACTCTCTGGAAGCACTATTAATACTGAAAAAGAAGACCAATCTCCAGATATACCCTCCACACCCCTATTAGAAGCCAATAGTTGGAGGTTTGATGAGCAAGGACAAGTCATTTTGACTGCTTCTAACGCTTCTAGTTTGGGGATCAAGCACGGCAACTGTCGAGGTAATTCGTAATTACAATTAGTAAAAAAACAGCGAGATAATTTGGTTGACTTGGAGTACTTATAAAGTATTAATTTAAATTAAGTGATGAAATCACCGTTTATTTTATTGCGTTGGGTCAATGCTATGGTGCTAACCTTAGGGGCGATACTTACCTTATCTAGCTTTGCCAAAGCCCAGGTAACTTCTGACGGCACTACCAACACAACTGTCAAATCTGTTGATAATCGCGATTTTATTATTATCAATGGCAGTGGGGCAAATAGCAATCTGTTCCACAGTTTTAGTCAGTTTTCCATTCCTACAGGTGGATCTGCCACTTTTGATTTAGTTAATACGCCGAATATATCGACCATTTTCAGTCGAGTGACGGGTGGCAATGTTTCTGATATTAATGGCTTGATTCAGACTATTAATAGCAAAAATCAGGTCAGTCTATTCTTACTGAACCCCACGGGTATTATTTTCGGTTCTAATGCAAAGCTGAATATTAGTGGTTCTTTTGTTGGTTCTACAGCATCTAATATCAAGTTTGCAGACGGTTCACAATTGAGTATAACCAACTCTACCCCCCCTCTTCTGACAATCAGTACACCTGTTGGCTTGCAACTTGCAGCTAATTCGGGAGAGATTCGTGTCCAAGGTTCAGGACATAATATCACCAAAGTTGGGCTTTCTCTGCTCGATCGCAGAGGCAATATTGGCACAGGTTTAGAGGTTTTTCCTGGCAATACCTTGGTTTTAGTGGGAGGAAACATCACTCTCGATGGCGGTTTGTTGACTGCTGACTCTGGCAAGATTGAGTTGGCGGCTTTGAGCAATGGCCAATGGGTAATTGGGCAAAACAATAAATTTTCAACTATCAATTCCACACCTACGACTGAATTTGGGGATATTCAACTTCGCTCTGCGGCGTTAGTAGATGTTAGTGGTGTCAGGGCAGGTTCTGTTCAGTTAAGAGGTAGGAATATTGCTTTGCAAGACGGCTCAATTGTTGTTGGACAAAATTTGGGTGAGCAACCTAGTGGGAACATACAAATCATCGGTAGTGAATCCTTGGCAATCAATGGCACAACTCCAGCTTTGTCTAGTCGTTTTACTACTCAGTTACTCGGTGCAGGAGGAGGAGGGAATATCAATATTGCTGTACCTCGTCTGATTCTTAGGGATGGAGGTAATATTGCTTCCCAAACCTTTGGTTCAGCCCAAAGTGGCAATGTCACCATCGATGTACCAGATTTGATAGAAATGACTGGAACTTCACCTATTGACCCGTCTGATCTTAGCGCAATTACCACGGCGACCTTTAGCACCGGAGGAGCGGGGGGGCTGACGGTATCGACTGGCACTTTAAAAATCCGGGATGGGGCGCAAATCACAGATTCGACATTGGGTGAAGGAAATGCAGGACAGATTACACTCAACGCTACAAACCTGATTGATATTCAGGGCAATTCAAATGCATTATTGTCAAATAGTGCGATCGTCTCTAACTCCTTTGGCGAGGGTCATGCCGGAAAAATTATTGTTAATACCCCTAGACTTAGCCTCAGAGACGGAGGTTCAATTATTTCTAGTGGATTTTCTAGTGGTAACGGCGGTGATGTCACAATTAACGCCACAGAATCTATTGAAATTGCTAATTCTAGTATTCTAGATTTTAGTCCTGTAGTTACAACATTTATCAGTAGTCGGATTAGCTCTGATATTGTGACTCCGCCTGATTTTTTACAAGCTATTTTAGGGCTGCCACCAATTGCAACGGGCAATTCTGGCTCAGTTGTGATTAATACACCTCAGTTAACGTTGACCAATGGTGCTAGTCTATCTGTTGCCAACACTGGCCCAGGAATTGGGGGTCAAGGAAATGCAGGAGATTTAAGAGTTACAACTGACTCCTTAACGCTGCAAGGGCGATCGCGTTTATTGGCAGATACATTTAGTGGTGAAGGTGGTAATATTCAATTGCAAGTACGAGACATACTACTGCTACGTGACAATAGTACCATCTCGACCACAGCTGGCACACAGATATCTGGGGGTAATGGTGGCAATATAAACATCAACACAAAGTTTTTAGTCGCTGTCCCTTCAGAAAATAGTGATATCACCGCTAATGCTTTTGCAGGTAAAGGTGGTTTGATCAAAATTACTACTCAGGGAATTTTTGGGATAGAAGAGCGGGAAAACTTAACTGAATTCAGCGATATCACCGCTTTTTCTCAACAAAACCCCCAATTTGATGGGGAGATAGTCATCGATATCCAAAATGCAGATATCAGCAATGAGTTAGTGGCTTTACCGACAAATGTAGTTGATGTCAGCAAACTAATTGCTCAAAGGTGTTCGGTACGACCAGTTGCTACCAATCAACCTCAAAGCCAATTTATTATTACAGGACGAGGTGGATTACCTCCACAGCCAGGAGAAGCTTTACGTATGCCAGCGATCGCATTTTCTGCAAGCACTATTGAAACCGAAAAACAAGACTCATCTCCACAGATAAATTCCACATTAGAAGCAAATAGTTGGAAGTTTGATGAGCAAGGACGAGTGATTTTGATAGCCTCTGCAACTTCTGAAGCTTCTAGCTTGGGGACAAAGCATGGTTACTGTCATGGTTCTTAGAAAAACTTGGCGACGTAGGTTATTCAAGCTGCTCAAAGCAATTGCCCTCGTCTTATTAGGGATAATTTTCTCTCTCAAGATCCCAGTTTTCTTACCTGAGCCGGCAATAGCAACAGAAAAAGCGATCGAGGCTATAAAGTTAGAACTTGAAGGCAAAAACCTCTATGAAGCAGGACAATTTGATGCGGCGGCAAATATTTGGCAACAGGCTGCTAATGCTTACAAACGATCAGGTAATGAAGAAGGCAAAACTCAAAGTTTGATTAATGTAGCCGAAGCCCTGCAAGCCAACGGACTGGATCTCAAAGCTTGTAATCAGATATTACAAGCCTTTGATATTGCCCAGCCTGACTGCCGAAAATTAATCCAAAATAATGAAAAATATCAACAAATTTCTTGGTTACAAACTCTTGAATCTCAACCCAATTCTCTGATTAAAGCTAACGGCTTGCGTAGCCTTGGTGATGTCCTACAAAAACTTAATCGCCCAGATTTGTCAACAGAAGTTTTAAATATCAGTTTGCAAGTTGCTCACCAGCTATCATCGCCGACTACTGAAAGTGCAGTTTTGTTAAGTCTTGGTAATGCTCAACGAACTTTAGGTGAGAGAATACAAATCCAACAAGGTAGAATCAATCAACAAAACTCTAGTCCTTTAAGTTGTGGGGAACAAGTCAAAGATGATGCAGAAACTTCGTTTTATCAGCAAGCAACTTTACTGTATGTGCAAGCAGCAACTAAATCCTTATCTGTTGATACTTGGGTGCAAGCACAACTCAACCATCTGAGTCTTCTGCTCAAAATTAATCAGCTAGCACAAGCACAGAGTTTAGCACCACAAATTGAGTTGAAGCTGAAAGACTTGCCTAAGACGCAAACAACAATTTCTGCACGGATTAATTTTGCTAAAAGTCTAGTTTGCCTTAATCACTACTCTGCTATAGCTCCTGTTGACTTGAAAGATATTGCCAAAGAGTTGATAATTGCTCTGCAACAAGCACAAAGCCTAGGCGATCAGCGTGCTGAATCTTATGCTCTGGGGTATCTTGGTTGGCTTTATGAAGAAAACCAGCAATTCTCGGAAGCTCTAGCCCTTACCCAAAAAGCACTTTTTCAGGCTCAAGCAATCCAAGCAACCGATGTAGCCTATCAGTGGCAATGGCAATTAGGACATATCCTGAAAGCTCAGGGAGATATTAAGGGAGCGATCGCAGCTTATGATGTGGCTACTGCTAGCTTGCAATCTCTGCGTTTCGAGATCAATGCTCTTAATTCTCAGATGCAGTTTTCCTTTCGGGAAAAAGTTGAACCTGTTTATCGTCAATTAGTTGAGTTGCTCTTGCAAAATCAAGGAAATTCTGAGTTCATCAAGAACAATAATCTTCAAAAAGCTCGTACTACGATTGAATCTCTACAATTAGCAGAACTAGAAAATTTTCTGCAAGAAGCCTGTTTAAAACCTAGAGTTGCGATTGATCGAGTTATAGATAAAGATGATTCCAACGCAGCAGTTATTTATCCAATTATTCTGGAGAATCAGTTAGCAATTGTTCTCAAGTTGCCTCAGCAAAAGGAACTTCGTTATTATGCAACTTCCATATCCCAAGAGGATGTAGAAAGCACTCTCACTAAGTTACAACAATATCTGCCAAATGTGACTCGGACTTCTCAAGTCAAAAATTTATCTCAACAGGTATACGATTGGTTAATTCGTCCTTTAGAAGCAGATTTAAATAGCAGCAGCATCGAAACTTTAATATTTGTTCTAGATAGTTCCCTAAGTAACATTCCTATGGCAGTTTTGTACGATACCCAACAACAGAAATACTTAGTCGAAAAATATGCGATTGCGATCGCACCTGGCTTGCAACTTGTCGAGCCAAAACCTCTACGGAGTTCACGAATTAAGGTTTTAGCTGCTGGAGTCAGCGAAAAACGCTCTATCGAAGGTCAAGAATTTGCTCCCCTAACTAATGTTAAGAAAGAGTTAGCCAATATCCAGGTTGAGATACCCCAGAGTGAAGAACTTTTAGATAGCAAATTTACTAAAACTAATCTTCAAAATAAACTACAATCATCTGCTTTTTCTGTAGTTCATCTAGCGACTCACAGTCAATTTAGTTCTAATCCTGAAAAAACTTTTATTCTCACTTGGGATCAACTGCTCAATATTGAAGATTTAGTTGATTTACTCAAGCGAAATAACTCAAATTATTCTAATTATATTGAATTACTAGTTCTTAGTTCGTGCGAAACTGCTACAGGCGATCGACAAGCAGCTTTAGGATTAGCTGGAATCGCTGTCAGAGCCGGAGCAGAAAGTATAGTGGCAACTTTATGGTCAATAGATGATTTTTCTACTAGTGAAATTATGAATTACTTGTATCAAGAATTAAACAAAGGAACAACTAGAGCTAAAGCACTTCAGCAAGCCCAATTAGCTCTATTGAAAAAAGAAAAGCGTCCTTATTTTTGGGCAACTTTCGTGTTATTAGGAAATTGGCTTTAACTCACTTCGTTGGGAGCAATGCGAATTTATGAATCTTTTGATGAATTCATTTCGGGAGTTTCAACCAATGGCTAAAGTTGGCGCATACTGGAGAAGCATGGAGGTAATCGGGGCGGCGGGGAAAACCTAGAAATCCTAACCGTGCTACTTTCTTGCACTGTTAGTTGGATTATTCTACAGCCATACCCGCTAAAGTTGTGGTGATGGGTTTTGGCGATCGCCCTGCTCAAGTCTGGTTTGCTTGGGTCAAATTCCACTGCAATGACTGGGCGAATACCAGCTTGAACCATCCCCGCTTCAATTCCGCCGCCACCAGCGAAAAGTACTACGGCGATCGGGGCATCATCTGGGAGTATTGGTTTTATTTTTGTGTTATCAAAATTTTTGCAGACATCTAATTTTGGTGATGTCTTTTTGGATTTCGCTTTTTTGATAAAGGTTGACCCATCAAGTAACTTTTTAGTTTTGAGGTACGGATACAAACATCTAACCGATTCGCATTGTGAGCCTTTGACCCCTTTCTCTAAGAATTTTTCGGGTATTACAGATAACTTAGCTATTACTGATTTAGTCATGCAGCCACCTCCATGACCAAATCATCCGGCACTTCAAAAATCGCCAGTTGGCCGATGTAAGGAATTGGTGTAATCTCGCGCGGATTTTCCAGCTTCCAGTGGTATTGCCCAGCCATTCCCCAGCCAGATGCAACTTGTGAAAACTGACAGTCTACTATTGTGACAATGCCAATAACTTGACCGCGACGTAGAGAGATTAATTCTGGGATTATTATCCCCATGCTTTGGCAAAATTCTTTCGCTACCTGGTACTCTTTTTTGGTACAGGTTTTGGCGGCGTGAATCAGAATGTCGCCGCGATAATGAATGGGCCAGCCTCGGTTTTCAATATTTTTGAGAGCATAAATAATTGCCCATGCCCAAGGCTGACGGACGGATAGCGCTTTCACGGTGTTTTAAAACTCCAGTAATTGAATGTATGCGTCTAATGCCGCGATCGCTGGATGTGGGTGTATTTGCGACTTCAGTCCATTGCAGATTGTGGCAATAGTTCCAAGCTCTACGAAAGTGAAATGAATATTGGACTGACGGACAGAACAGCGATGTAGAACTGTTAGAAGAACAAAATTCAACTGTCTAAGAATTACATCTTCAGCTACATGAAGTCGCCAAGTAAGGTTTTTGGAAGTAATCGAACGCCAGGGCTTATCGAAAGAACATTTTTCAACTTGGGGTAGCACTTTTACCTTAAACCTGTAATCCCGGTCAGTAGTAGAGCATTCATCAGGGGCAAGAGCCGCCCATTGTTGTAAAAGTTGTTGGTAAGTTTCAATCATTCTCAGTTCCCGCGTAAAAGACAATGTTTATCCTCCAGTAGAGCCTTAAAAACTACGACCACGAGATAAATTCTTGAATCTGGTAAACTGATGGTCAAACAAAAGCTTGACTGTACCTGTGGGGCCATTGCGTTGCTTGCGAACGACTAACTCAGCAATGCCACGATCTGGAGTATCAGGGTTATACATTTCTTCGCGGTAAAGCATGATTACAACATCACTGTCTTGCTCAACAGCACCACTGTCTTTTAAATCACTTAGTACAGGGCGTTTATCGTTACGGTGTTCAACTTCGCGGTTGAGTTGGGACAAAGCCAGTACAGGCACATCCAAATCTTTGGCTAATCTTTTTAATCCCCGGCTGATTTCACCGACTCGTTGAGCCATGTTCACCCGTGAATCAGTATCAAGAGCCATCAGTTGTAAGTAGTCAATGATCACAAGCCCAACACCACCGTAATGGGATGAAATTCGGCGGACTTGGCTACGGATTTCATTAAGAGAAGGGCAAGATTCGTCGTTGATGAAAATCTGTTGTTCGCTTAACGTAGCGATCGCCACACTCAAGGGTTGCCACTGGCTGTCAGAGACATTCCCAGTTTCTAGAAAATTATTTTCAATGCCAGATTCACTGCTTAAAAATCGCTGTACGTACTCATCAGTAGACATTTCCAAGCTGAAAACGCAGATCGGCATCTTCCCAGTTTTGGCAACATTGAGAGCGAGATTACCAGCCAAAGCGGATTTACCAACAGAAGGACGAGCAGCCAGTACATACAACCGTCCTTTGCGAAAACCACCGCCGAGTATGCTGTCCAGGTCATAAAATCCACTAGCCAGTGCTGGTGAGCCTGTACCAGCATGACGCGCTTCAATTTCGGTAAAAGTGTCGGCTAGGGCATGAGAAATATGAACCAAGTCAGAGGCAGAATGCTCAGACTTAATGCAGTAGACTTTTTGTTCGGCTTCGTCGAGAATTACAGGTAAATCGGTTTCGGTGGCATAGCCGAGTTGAACAATCTCAGTGCCAGCAAGGATTAACTGCCGCCTTTGGTATTTTTCCATTACCAAGTCAGCTAAAGCATCGATGTTCACAGCTGACACAGTACAGTCAACCAGACTAGCCAGTTTATTGCGTCCACCAATACGGAACAATAAACCATTATCAGACAACCAGTTGGTGACGCAAAGCAAATCCGTTGGTAATCCCTGGCTGTACAGTCGTAGGGCTGCTTGATAAATGTCTTTGTGGGCATTGATGTAAAAAGCATCTGCCACTAAGCGATCACTGATTCGGCTCATGGCACTTGGATCGAGCATGATGCCACCAAGTATTACTTCTTCAGCCTCAATGCTTTGTGGGGGCAAGCGGTCTTGTTGCGATGTGAAGTTTGATTTGTCTTGTGTCATAGTTTACCTCATTTGAAAATTTTGATTTCTAGAAAATCTAGATTCCATATTGCTCACGCAGCTTGTGGATGCAAGTAGACATACATTTGAGGATGTGTAAGTTTTAACCAATCCAACCATTTGAGCGTTGCACCTGGGTCTTGTTGGTCATAACGGCTGCTGAAAGAAGCGATCGCTTTGTCTTTACCAACTTCATCCATGCGGTCTAGAAGTTCACTGAAGGTCGCTTTATGCCAATCAAGAGAACGATTTGAGTAGTAACCGATGGGTTGGTCATTGGCTTTTGATTCTTCAGTTTGTGGCGTAGATGAAGAGAGAACTTTTGACCAATAAACCAGCAGTTCTTCTAAACCAGCTTTACTAACCTCCAAATTGCTGATTGATTTGATCACAGTGGGGACTTTTTGCTGCCAATTAACCTTGTCCCACTCGGCTCTCTCCTTGGCGATTAACTCCACCAAACGGCGATCGCAAGTTTGGTAAATGTTGTCTCTGCAAGAAGTACGCCAGGGGAAACGCCAAGAACGGAGCTTGATTTCATTTCTGTAAACTGCGGGTAAAGGCTCAGATGCCAAGATGCCGGGGTCAAGCAAGATGTGATTGAGCAAATCATCAATCGACTGAAATTTTGGTTTGCTTGGTTTCTTGTTTGCTTGTTCGTTTTTTTTATCGAACAAC
>NZ_KV757547.1 GCF_001712795.1 Nostoc sp. KVJ20 | reverse complement strand
TCTGCCACCTGAATCCTTACGTTTTTTGCTCAACAAGTAAGCCCCAATTTCATAGTTACCCTTTTTCAATTTCACTAAAGTTGCTAGGTCTAGAAAGTCTTCAAAGGGTACTATTTTTTGATTACGAATGCTTCTTTTTACCATAGTTTAGGCATCCCCTTTGAACCCGCCCTTTTTTTGTTTTGGGGCGAAGTATATCTGACATAGCCACGAGTGAAAACTGGAACGCTTGGGAACACTCTTGACCAGAACAAGTAAGGACGTTTGCCAGATAAAACTATCACTGTGGCACTCAACCAAACACCAGCCAGCAGTCCCCAAACTATTCCCGCCCCAAACATAATCGCTATGATGAAGCCCACGCCAAACATAAATAAGGCGACTGCAAACTGAAAGCCAGTAAAAATACCTATTGTTGCATTTTGACCAAGTGACTGATTCACCCGTTTCATGGGCAATTTATTAGACTCGCTCATCACTAGCAAGCGGCTGTAACGCCGTTAAATAAGATGCTTTGAGCAATCCAAAGCACCAGGATTATGAAAAACACGCCTACGGGCTGTTGAACCATCTGCGTTACTTCCTGTCCTTCACCAATGCCGTTGGCAACTTTAAGCCCAGAAGCCACAAAGTATACAAACAAAAGTACTGTGATGGTTGCATTTATAACTGCCGGAAGTGCTTGAATGGCGGTAGTAGCAGCCGCACCACCGCCACCAATACCACCAGCGCCGCCGAACATACAAGTCATTGCCACCTGGGCCGAATCGAACAAGCCCCACCCATAAGAGGGCATTGACTGCATGACAATGATTGTTGCCGTACCGGCAGCGTTTATGTGATGCTGATACTTGCGCCCAATCGCCGCGAGCGCCTTAGCAAAAACTTGAAATTGTGTTCTTCGCACAGAATTATTAGATGCCAAGAGAATTGCTCCTTTACTTCATAAACATAAAAATTACTTTTTCGATCCTCTTTGATGAAACTCATTCTCTATATCAGCTAAAGTATGCTCTCTAGCTAGTGAGCGAATTTCTTGAAGGGGAGCAATATGATACTTGTATAGCTTGCTCATGCCATTTAGACCACCTGTTTTTTTGTTGGTGAATTTCTTGAACTCTGGCAAGTATTTCCGAGCGATATTCAAATATGCTTGTAGTTGTCTTGCAGAAACTTTTGGCTTTAACATCGCCGCAACTTCTGGTCTTGTTAGTTCTTCATTTTGCCAAGTTTTCCCCCCTATCCCCATGATTCTGAGAACTTCTTGCAACTTCTGACTATACATAAAATACCCCGCCTTTTTCGTGGCGGGGGAGTGTCATTTTAAAAAATATTAGCGGTCACAAAAAACTGGTTAAAGATAAGAATTGAGCGCTTTTCCTTCCCGTTCCCACTTTTCATCTAAAAGACGACAAGCTACGCGAACAACATTCTGAGGATTCCGTTTATGTTCTCCTGGCATATTCCAGTTTCGGGTAGTGTATTCACTTTCGTACCCCAAAACCAGGGCAAGCTCCCGATAACTTAATTTCCACTTATTCTTAAACTCTATTGGGTGCATAGTATTTATTTGATACTTGCATAAGGAACTTATTTAATATTTATAACATAATTAATTAGTCAAATCTTTATAATTTTGTGTCAAAGGATAAATAATCTTCTTATATTTATTTATCTTAATATCTTGATAAAAATATTAGCTATTATTGGATTTATCCAATTTATCTATAATAGAGATATTCTCTTTTAACCAATCAACTTTATGTCCAACACAGATGCTAATTTTCAGCAGCTATTTCAGCTTACAAGTCAAGTTAATAAAGATAACGAAAATTCCACGCTATTAGCCAATCGCCTAACTCCCACTGATGACAAAATCAAAGACTGGCTACAGTCACCACAAATCAAACAGTGGCTTACAAAACTACTAATGGGCATACCGAATAATCTCAAGGTAGAAGCGATAAATACCATCATCAAAAATGTTATACAAAACCCAGACAAAGACTATAGAGTACAATTCGGTAGTTCAACTATTGGAGTCGATGTTTTACGGTGGCAGCTTTGGGCATCCTATAAATTACAGAAAGCCAGTGGAATCAAAACTCCTGATTGCCCCTATACTTTGAAAAAACATTTGGATGTTTCCAACCAACTTCCCGGATGACATAATTCCGTATTTTCGTTAAAATCCCACACAATACCCGATCTATTCTTGCCAAAAGCGCCATGCTTAACTATCCATTCTTACCAAAACCATTATGCTTAACTGCCATTAACTTAGCAGATGACTAAATCTTGTATTGAAGCCAAATTTGATGACCTTAACAGAAACATTTCTTTACATCCCTTTTAGGCTCTAGCCCATGAACAGCTTTCATCGCACAAGGAGATTCTTTAGAATTCGTAAGCCAATTGGATTTTCGATTTGAGACGAGGAGACTGTGGAGTTCACAATCTCAATCTGCTTCTTGCCCCCATCTTTAATCCAAAACTTGAAAATCAACCACAAGTTGTCTCTGGGTCGGTTGTCTACCGAGTCGGCGATCGCGTAATCCAACTGAAAAACCGTTATGAAACTGTCCCACCTGTGATGAATGGCGAGATCGGTCAGGTTATTGCTGTGGAGCCAGAAAAATTTTTGGTTACGATCTCTTGGGAGGGCGGCGCAGTTGTTAATTATTATCCTGGAGACTTCGAGCAAATTATGCACTCGTTTTGTATAACTTGCCACAAGAGTCAAGGTAGCCAATTTCCTTATGTGATTTTCCCATTGGTCAGGGCTAATTACCGGATGTTAACCCGTCAGCTGCTCTACACGACTATGACTCGCGCAATGGGTACATTCATCGCAGTTGGACAGCATGAAGCATTGAAAACTGCTGTCGCTACTGATAAACCCGCCCAGCGTTTTACTGGACTAACCAATCTCCTCATTTCACCTGTTGAGCAACTTAGTAAAATCTGGCAGAGTTTGAGCAACACCAGAAAAACCACTTGTACAACAACATCTTCCCCTACTGTTACTGTCGCTTCTAGGCTACAACAACGTCAACTGACTGCAACACAAGGACAGATGACTACTATTGGTAGTCTTGCACTACAAATGTATGAATCCAAGTATGGTTATCGTCCGTCAAAACAGCCCGAACTTGTCGGCAAGTTTCGCTTTAATACTTATCACTATGAAACTACCGCAATTGAGTTAATTGATTCAGCAATTGACGCAGTTCTGCTCCAATAATAAAACCCATGCCCAAAATGAGAACAACGGTCGCATCCAACCAGACTACTCTTGAAGTACACTTTTAACATTTATGGCTATTCCAGCAACACAGTTAAAGATCGGCCAATCAGTGAAGTATCTAATCGGTACTCGAAGCGGCATGAGTGCGGCAATAACCGATATCAGCAAATCATCTCTTAGTCTCACAAATACTCATATTGTTACTTTGACCTTTGATGATGATTCATTGCCAAACCACTTAAAAACACAACAACTAACTGTTTATGACGAATTGCTTGAAGGTTGTGAAATAATTACATTTTAAAAAATTAAAATATCGTTGGTTGCTCGGCATCGCAATTTGCCGACCAATGGTCGGCAAAAACTTAATTATGATTCTCAAAAACTAATCCTTTATATGAGATGAGCCAAGATCAAGGGTGTTAAAAAGAGCGGGAATTTGCAGACCACCATGCCAAAGGATGTCTGTGCCTTCCCTTATGCCCTCTGTATTACTTTATTTTTTATAATATAAAACACCTTGCTTTACGCAATTATCACTACTGTAGGCATTGCTATGCAGTAAAACTTTCTGCATTATACTCATCTAGGTAAATAGGCTAAATGAACCTACCATCAACTTATTTTTTTACCTAGATAAAGTATCATGATACAGAACAGGAATTTCATTCCATGTTAAAGTTGTATTTTTAACTGTGTAATTTACGACATCATAAACTAACTCGCAATCACCTAAAGTTCCTTCGCCCATTAGGGAGCATCTTGGCGTTCGTAAATAGAATTCAATAAAGTAAAATGGCACATCAAGTTGGGATAATCTCTTTTAGTCGTAAATATTTTTACCCCTGACCAAGATGCCAGCGCCTTTAAAAGTTGACCTGTCACCAATAGAAGATCAAGCCCTACTAGCACTCACTCAAGCAAAAGGTATACCACCAAGAACTCAAAGTCGTGCCACTGTACTACGCTTATCAGCCGCTGGATGGACAGTGGTAAAGATCGCACAATACTTAAAATGGCATCCACAGACTGTACGCGACACAATTCATCGCTGGTACTGGGGCAAACTCGATAGTTTGTGGGATTGTTCGCGTCCGGGTCGCCGTCGCCGATGGCATAACCCAAATATCAAGTCTCTGCTTCAATTCAAAATATCTTTATTTAGCTATCAACTTATTTTTATTTTATTTTCTTACATCTCTTACATCTATTTAATGCTATTTCTCCACAGTCATGGCGTTTCTACTACTTATGCAGTCAAAATTTACAGGCAGTACAAGGATGAAGCACTCGCTACTCTCACCAGTAATCCCTACCAGTTAGCTGCTGACATCTACGGTATTGGTTTTCTGAGAACTGATAAAATTGCCTTTTATTTAGGAGTTGCGCCTGATAGTCAGTTCCGTTACCGTGCTGGTTTAATTCATGTTTTGAACGAAGCTGCTGCCGATGGGCATTGCTATTTACCCCAGCCAAAACTCATTGAGAATGTTATCAAACTGCTGACTACAGCAGATCACACACCCGAAGAAGATGCCCTCGCTGATATTATCAAAGACATGGCACTCAAGGATGACTTAATCCGCGAGAAAAGCTCAGACCAAACCCTGCTATGTTATCTACCAACCTACTTTCACACCGAACAGAACCTTGCTCAATTAATACAATCTAGATTTTGCCAACCAGTTGCACAAGATATGCCTCGTGTTCGCGCCTGGATTGAGCGCTTCACCAAGAGTCATAAAATCAAACTTTCACCACAGCAACGGCTAGCGGTAGAAATGGCTGCATATTCAAAGGTAATGATTCTTACTGGTGGCCCCGGTTGCGGTAAAACTTTCACCACCCACACCATAGTCTCTCTGTGGAAAGCAATGGGCAAATCTATCGCCTTAGCTGCGCCAACTGGACGCGCTGCTCAACGCCTGAGTCAAATCACACAACTCGAAGCCAAGACCATACACTGCTTGTTGGAATTTGACCCAAAGACAATGGGCTTCTTACGCGATAATCAAAACCCTTTACCCCATACCGCAATTGTCGCGCTAGAAGCTAGTATGCTCGATTTGTTTCTGGCATCTTCTTTGCTAAAGGCGATACAATACGGTTCCCAACTACTGCTAGTGGGTGACATTGACCAGTTACCCTCTGTCGGTCCTGGTCAAATCCTTGCTGACTTGATTAATTCTGGTCACGTTCCGGTGGTGCGGTTGACCAAGGTATTTAAGCAAGCCCAACAGAGCGCAATTATCACCGCTGCTCACCAAATTAACCGAAGCCAGTTTCCCACAATTGAACCGATTTCCGATAATCCCGTGTCTGAGTGTCTGTGGCACGGCGGCGGTCATCATCCCAAACATGGTGTTAAAGCAATATCCGAAATCATTACAGACTTGATTCCCCACCTGGGTTACAATCGAGCTACTGATGTGCAAGTGCTTTGCCCCACCTCGCGGGGTTTGCTTGGGACTCGTAACCTCAATACCGTATTGCAGCAGTTGATTAATCCACCCAGTCCCGACAAAGTAGAGATTACCAGGGGCGGGAATTTATTACGAGAAGGCGATCGGATCATTCAACTGACTAATGATTATAATCACGATATTTTTAATGGCGACTTCGGAATTATCAAGGCCATTGATCTTGAAAAGATGGAAGTTACTGTACAGTATGGTAAGCATACTGTTGTTAGAACCAGAGCAGACTTAAATCAAATTGCCCTCGCCTGGAGCTTCACCATTCATCAAAGCCAGGGTTCAGAATATCCGGTAGTAATTCTGCCAATTTATACGCAGCCTTATATGATGTTGTCTCGTAAACAGTTGTACACAGCATTAACTTGTGCCAAGCAGTTAGCGATTGTCGTTGGTTCCAAGAGAGCGATATCCAAGGCTTTGCGTTCTAGTGACGGCCAACTGCGATATACGCGATTACAGCAGCGCTTGGAAAGCGCTTTTTTGCACCCGACGATTGCAATTTAGAAATGTTCAACTTAACAATTTCACCCGCCTTGCGGTTTTTGCTCTCAATCAAGAGTGAGAAATCTGGTAGCTAGCTGTGCTTTCGCCCACAATTCCACTCGGTTTGTACCTTTTTCTGCTGCCTCGTAATCGACGGCGTGCCATTCATTACTGGTAAGTGCCTTGGCAATTCTTGAGAAACTACTTCTCTAGCTACCGTTTGCGGTTCTATAAAAAAAGTGTCTTAAACACAAAGCAAAGCAATCAAACCACTCTAAAAAAATAAACTAAAAATGACTCTATAGTTTTATGGCGTGATAGCGCTTAAAAAGCAGTACATTGCGGCGTAAATAAACTTTGGAGTCCGCTTTTTGACCTCTTATATCATTTATTAACTATAAAGTCATTTTTAGTTTGTTTTTTTCACCTCTTTTTAGGCTTTTCAAAATAAATACCCTGCTGAACAATTGCATAACAGTATTGTGTTTGTCACGCTCCTCAGTATTAAAGGTGTACTATACGCAAAAATCGAGAAATTTTCATTCGCTTGAGGGTGAGTTGAAACGCCCATTTTAAAGGACAATAAAAATCAGACACTATAAAACCAGACGAAACTATGATTGTGTCTGATTATTAAGGGAGTAATAAAAATGACGCTCTCTCTTGTCCACATAACAGCCCATAGAAAGGCGATCGCTTCCTTGCCAGTAGCGCAGGCGGAGGCGAAGTTGATTGCGCTGTGGTTGGAGGGAAAAGCGTCGTCTTCTATTCGGGCTTACCAGCGATACACTAGGCGATTTCTGGATTTTCTGGACAAGCCTCTCAAAAAAGTGACTTATGAAGACTTGGTAGAATACGCTAGTTCTTTTGGGGGCAATGCCGAAAGCACAAAGCGGATATACATAGCTTGTGCCAAAAGCTTGATTAGTTTCGCTCATAAAATTGGATATCTCCCTTTTAATGTGGGTATGGCACTAAAACTGGGTGAATTACCAGATGTAATCAACGAACGCTATCTCGATGAAGCTGATATTAAATTGTTGGTACGGGCAGCTTCTAAGCATTTAGCTGATGCGAAAACTCCCAAACGACAGTACACAGCCCTACGTAATTTGTTAATTATCAAACTCTTGTATCAAGCAGGGTTACGGGCAAGTGAAATCTGTGATCTGACTTGGGGAGATTTGACACCCCGTGGTGAGAGTGGTCAAGTGTACGTGCGAAAAGCCAAAGGCAGTAAAAATCGGACAATTCTCATCAAGCCAAAGCTTTGGGCGGAATTAATGGAGTTCAAAGCTTCGGCTCACTCCAATCAAGCAGTGTTTCCAAGTCAAAAGGGGGGACACCTCGACCGTCAAAACTTACACCCGATTGTTAAAGCGATCGCACTCGAAGCCGGATTAAGCGAACTGGTTTCGGCTCACTGGTTACGTCATGCCCACGGTTCTCACGCGATTGAGCGCGGGACTAATCCCGTACTGGTGAAAGAAACTTTGGGTCATGCCAATTTAGCTATCACCGATCGCTATCTCAAAGCTAGACCTAATGACAGTAGCGCTTTAAACTTGATGGATCTTTGACATTTTGCATGACTTGTGAAAATGCATCACAAATTGGAACCAGTGGCATAGATTGCTACCGGAAACGAAACAAAAACAGCTTTCAAATGCCAAAAAGATTTTTTCCCTAGCCAGCCCCCTCCATAGGCAACACTTCTTCCAAGAGCCATTCATAAAATTCAGGAACTTGAGCTTCCACAAGTCGCAGTTCATTTGCCGCGATCACTTCAAGTTCCAGTACCGTCTCCCAGCGCAAATCCTCAACCCATCCCTTGAGAATGCCTTTAATTGCCTCCACTCCACGAGAAATGCCAGAGCGAAGTATTTCCACGCAATGAAGTAGCGTAATGCGATCAGTGAAGAGAGCAGAGGGGCAGGGGGGCAGGGGGGCAGAGGGGAAAGAACTTGTACAAATTTCTTCTTTGTTTCTCAACTCCTCAACTCCTCTGCTCCTCTGCTCCTCCGCTCCCCTGCTCTCATCTGTAGTATCCTCCCCTTGGCAATGGGAGTTCCCTATAGCATCAAGGGGGGGGGCGGATACGGGTTGCTGATTAGGGTTTACACTATGCACAGCAGGGGTTTGGGGAGTATAACAGGTTCGGTTTTCTTTTTGATTACGCTTCGTTTCACGATGAGCAATTACATGCATTGCAAATTCCAATTGCTCTTTATCTAAAGAGAACAGTTTCACCTGTTGACCCCGTTTACCCTGCTTACGGAAAGTCAACTTTAACCCCAGCTGCTCGACTAAAGTTCCTAGCAACCAAATAGGCTTACAGTCACTGGGAATAGTAAACCCAAGAATTGCTTTGACGTGAGCAGCACAATGTATAGCGATCTCCCTCATCTTGAGTAAGGTGGAATCGTCGGCGGTAACTTCATCACCCTTCATTAAACTTAAGAGAATTTGATGCAGTCCCAGGTTAAATCTAGCCAGCCACCGTGCCGAGTAATTCCCCCAGTCGATGCACAAAGGTAAATTGTCCCGCTCGGTGCGGTCTTTTTGGGTGACAATTGTTGGTGGGATAGGATAATTTTGCCCAGTTTTGGGGTCAACAATTGATTCTTCGGGCTTTGCTAAAATGGCTTCAAGTCCAGCAATTGCTCTAATTAAGCGACCACCTTTATCCATTTCTACGAGTGATTCGGTTACTTCGATGCCGTAAGAATCAGAAATGCGAAACTTTTCACATTCAAAAATTTCGCTAGGGTCAAGGTAATCTTTGCTCTGACGGGCGCGGTACTCACTCAAGGTAATATTCTTGGCCTTGGCAACAGCCGAATTGTGGGAACTATCCAAAGCTTGTGCTGCTGCTTTTAGACTTTCAAAAGATTGAGGATCTGAATCATTTCCCACACATATAAATGTATTGCCCATTTCGGTGAGAAGCGATCGCAAATCATCACGCAGATTATTGAGAGAATAGTGGCGGTTAGCCATAATTTGGCAGTAAGCCTCAAGCGCCCAATCTTTCTCTGCGCCTCTTAAGCCTGTTTGACGGTCAATCCGCAACAGAAAAGCGGTCATTTCATTGGTTTGGAGCAAGCGCTCTTTAATCTTGGATGCGTTTGTATCTTGGTAACCAAAGGGAGGACGCGGGGCCACCCAAATATGAAACGGGACTTTCGGGCGATAACGGTAAAGCTGTTGGGCGCATTCAGTAGCAGTTTGGGAAACGCCGTGAAACACACCAAATACTAAGTCAAAATGATACTCCGAAATATCGACACCAGTACCGAGACTGGGAGAGGTGAACAAGGCATCAAAATTTTTGACGGCGTTGGTGATATCTTTGATGAAAGCGACATTCTCATCACTGCCAGAATTATCGGAATGAACCGACCAAATGCGCCATTTTTGAGGTGTATGTGATTGTTCAGAATCCGCTGATTCTTCGCATTTGATAGTAAAGGATTTGTCGAGTTTTTTGATGAAACGCTTACTGTCGCTGGCAACCATAACTTTTTCTCCAAGCATCAACGCTGCCGAGATTTGGGCGACTATGGCGCTTGAATTATCCCCCTCGTACCAATAAATTGTGCGTGAACCGTTTCGCCACTCGTTTTTAATGATGTAAGGAACTTCGCCTGATGGTCGCATGGAGCGGAAGAAATCCACAGTCAGGTCATCCATGTGTGCATCAGCGATGACGACCAGTGGCGCGTTGTATACTATATATTCCAGTACTTCAAGTATTGCTGCACGGTGCTGTTTGCAAGTATTACTGTGTAGTAGGTGGGTGAGATACTGGCAGGCTTCATCTATAAATATGCAGCCGTAGGTGAGAGACTGAGTATTCAGCTTATGCAAGCTGTCGATAGTAATACTAAGGGCTTGAGCCTGAGCTAAACCTGTGTAACCCAAGTCTGAATACATCGCCGTCTGCAAGCGTTCGGCAAGATTTTTCAGCAAATTTACGCGATGCCCATTGTTGAGGAACCGCGCGTCGGGGTTTTGGTCACGCCACCAGCGCATGAGTTCAGTTTTGCCAGTGCCCATGTCGCTCCAGAGTACGACCAGTCCTGATTTGGGGAAATTGAAGCTAGGGGATTTCTTCGATTTAGATGAATCAACTCCGCCAGAATCCGTAGACTCCTTGTTTGGAGGATGTCCTTTTATAGATGGCGTGAAAAGTTGTTCCTTTTCAAGATCATAAAGCTCAGGCACTCTCAAGCATTTTTCTTCAAGTTCAGGAATGCACAAAGCCTCAGAGAGATACTTGACATTAACAGTGACATCTGGTTTGTATTTGCTAAGTCCCCATTTCTTAGCCCGATACGAGCGCTTGTAATCAGCAAGTGATTTAGCATCATCGATGATTGCGGTCAGTAGAGCGTTAGCATCTTCACTGCGACTAACTACAAAATCATCAACGCCTTTTTCTGGCCCCGGCAACAGCGCAACTTCACATTCACAACCTACTGCCTCAATCGCTTTGGCAGTCCGTACCGTTGCCTGGTAAACTGACCACCTGGTTTTAGAAGAAGTTTCGTAATCAAATAATATAATGAACTTGCGCCCCGCCTGAGCCATTGGTACTAAGTCAGGATGCAACCGTTCATCAAAATCTTGTTTGCCCACGCGCCCGTTCCAAATTCCCGGAAGTGCGATCGCTACAAACCCCAACGAAAGCAAGCAAGCGGCTTTCTTCTCCCCTTCGCATAATATTATCGGAATCTCTGGATGCTGTTTCACCCACTCCCAAAATATTAGTGGATTGAGTTGATCCAGCAAGCGCAATGCTAAAAGCGAATGATAGCGCTTAATTAAATAACGCTTTGCAACTCTGTCCCAGATAGGGTTAGCGACATCAAAGTAGGTAACGCGGTTGGGGGTTTTGGGGGGTGATTCGTACTTAACTGGCTTGCCTTTTTCCCAATTAATGCGTGGGAAGTTTGGCTTGATCCTTCCCCACTCCATTGGTTGCCAGTTTTTGAATGGGTCAAGTGATTGAATCCACGTCCCACCCAACAGCAAATGCTGATACAGCTTTAAGTATCCATCCGTGACCCGACCCGCATTCTTACGTGGGATTTTATCAGATATGAACAGGAAATCATAAACTGATTCTCCCTCTACATGGAAAAAGTTGCGCTTAATTAACGCCGGATGAATGGCGCTACCAGCTAACAACTCATGGTATTCCGCTGCCGTGAGGTTGTTGGGATATTCAGTTGTCTCTGCATTCATCGGTTCTCCCCTCGGAATTCCTTAGAGAGAACTCTTTCAAGCTGCGAAACCCTTGCTCTAGCCTGGATATTCCGAAAATTTCCCTTCGTCACAGCACAAAATTGCCATGCGAAAGCTGCACTCGACCCCATGCGCTCTACTACTGCGCTCTTGGGGCGTTCTCTATTTATCACAATATTTTCCCCTGATAACTCGGTTTACAAGTTCAGAGGGGGTTGCATCAGTTATCAGTCAACAGTAAACAGTTATCTAATCTTGGATTCTACTCCCAACTGATAACTGGTAACTGTTATTCGCGCTGCTACTTCTTTTTGCTACAACATTCGGGATATTTCTTAACCAAACTTAACTTTACCTAAAATTTATGAATTTTGACAGCAAAAACACGCCGCAAAGAATGGACTTTCCAAGCGGTAGATCCTATAATGGATCTTGCAGCGCGGTAAAAACTCTCGGACAAATTTAGTAGTCGTCTCTGTCGCCAAACTTCAACGGCAACTTCTTTTGTTCCTTCGAGATCAACCCCGCTCTATATCAATATGAAATTTGCAATACGCAGAAAGCGCGACTCCTTAGTGGCGCTTTCTGCGTTAAGTTGTCGTACCGTTGTATCTTCACCTTCATGCCTCCTTTCAATTAGCTTGATTTTACAGAAGTTATGGTCGTTTTACTCAGTTGAGGTAAGAGCTTTCACTCAAATGTATTAGCAGAAGATATTTGGTTTAGGTTAAGATACCTAGACACAAGATTTTCAAAACAAACTCATTGAGTTAATCAGTGATCAAAAATACCCGCAGGCGGTGTTCCTTGGTTGACGCTGGTCAACTTCTTTCACATTATTTATGCTCAAGCTAGACCGGATAATGTACTAGAGATGCGTTAAATCTCCCTATTAAGATGTAACATTTAAATCATATAGCCTAGAAAGGTAATTTGAGAACCTAGCTTCAGTTAATAATTGTGAATTTTGTAGATGTTTTAAGTACAAAGGGGTAAAATATAACCTTGTGTATACCTACTTACGTAAGGAAAAGTCGGCATGAATTCAAGCCAAGTTTTAGACGTAAAAAGAGTATTAGCTGTATTAGAAGAACAAGTGTTTCAATCTACGGGAAGGTATTTAACAGAAGTAGAAAAAGTTCTTATTAAGGGAGTTTGGGATAGTAAAGATTATAAAGAGATGGCAAGTGATTCAGGGTATAACGCATACTATCTACAGCAGAAAGTAGCTCCACCACTATGGACTATGCTTTCAGGAATTATTGGTGATGGAGTTAAAGTAACAAAAATATCTTTGAAATCTATTTTGCTTAAACTAGCAAAGAACGATTATCTGAAGGAAGAGGCATCAAGACTGGATAACGATAGTTTCGTTGGCAATATTAGAATTTATGGGGAACTGCCTAAAATAAAATCTTTTTATGGACGAAAAGATGAAATTAACTATTTTAAAAAACAAATTACTCTATTTAAAGAGCGCTGTATAGTTTTTACTGGAGTTGGAGGAATAGGAAAAACTTTATTAGCCGCTAGATTGGTTGAAGAAATACTTTTTGATTCTTTAAATAGTATATATGAATGTGTAATCTGGAAAACAATTAATCATTCGTTATCAATTGATGAGTTAGTGATTGATTTAAATAAAAATTTTGACATAGACATAGAAGCAAATGAAAATTCTTTTATAGATAGCATATCTTTACTATCAAAACAGCTTCACTTACATCGTTGTCTCCTAGTAATTGATGGATTTGAAAAGCTATTGTTGACAGATGATTTTGAAAAAAGATTACAATATGAAAAATTCCTTTTAAGACTTATAGAAGGAAAGCATCAAAGCTGCATTATTATAACAAGTCAGTTGCCTTTAAAAGAATTTGCTTCTGTGACTACAAAACTACCTATTCGCTCTTTTAAATTAGAAGGTTTAGATGTAAATGCAGGAATGCAAATATTACAAGAGAAAGGTTTGACTGGGCAGGAATGTAAAAGATTAATTGAAAATTATCATGGGAATCCATCAAGTTTAGAAGCGTTGGCTGACAGAATTAATCGTTTTTTTGAAGGGAGTATTAAAATGTTTTTTAAATATCAAACTACTATGATTGATCCTCAACTTGAAACAATGCTACATCAGCAATTTGGACAAGTTGGACTTTTAAGTAATCTTCAAAGGCAAATAATGATTTATTTAGCAGAAGAAATGTCAGAAAACTCGACTCCCATTCAATTCTCTAAACTCATTGATAATTTAAAAGAGCGAGTAAATTTAAAGTTGTCAGTTTTTGAATTAATAACAGCAATAGAAGTTTTAGAACAACGCTCGTTAATTGAAATTGCTGGGAAATCAAACAAACGAGAAGCTAGTTATAGTTTACAAGCGTCTATTAAGAAGTATATTTTAGTTGATCCATTGGGATTAGTGCATAAAATACCAGATACAATACAAACAAGGGAAGTTACCTTGTGGGCTACTGTATAAATCCTCTTTGCACTCAGCGTCATAATCCTGATAGCGCTGAAAATTGTTTAGCATGTGGAAATCCATTGATAATAAACGGGCGTATTCGTTTGCTGCGCCCGTTGCGTTCTTTGGAGCAAAATCCATATACTTACACAGATGTCTTTGAAATTGAGGATGCTGGCACAGAAGAACATCCTCAGTCTCAAATAAGAGTAATGAAAGTATTAAGATGGATTGATGATTCTAAGCTAGTTGAGCTACTTAAAAGAGAATCACTCATATTACAAATCCTAGACCATCCTGGAATTCCCAAGTCTAATAGAGAAGATTATTTCACATTTAGACTGAATGATAATCTTCTAGAACTACATTGTCTAGTTATGCATAAATTTGAAGGAGAAAACTTAACTCAGCGGGTACAATCTTATGGTCGAATTAGCCAAGAAATGGCTTATGAATGGTTATTGCAGTTGATGGAGATTCTTGATTTAGTTCATCGGTCTGGTTTCTTCCACAGAGATATCAAACCAGAAAACATTGTTCATCAACCCGATGGTAATTTAGCACTTGTTGACTTTGGTGGAGCAAGACAGCTTAGTAGAACCTACTTTGCGAAAGTTAGTACTAGTGGAGGAACCAGTACAGGATTCGGTAATGGTTACGAAATAACTGCTGTTAGGACACCTTGTTACTCTCCCTTAGAGCAAATTCATGGACAAGCTGTACCACAGTCAGACTTTTACGCTTTAGGTAGAACTTTTGTTTACTTAGTCACAGGTATTTCTTTAATTGAAATCAAAATGGACGAGCAGACAGGAAGACTAATTTGGAGAGATAAAGCACTTCACATAGATAAAATTTTGGCTGATTTACTTGATGATATGATGGCTCCTTTTGTAGGGCAGCGCCCACAAAGTACTCAAATAATAATACAGCGTTTGCAGCGCTTACCTAGTCAATCAAAGCTTAATCGAGTAATTAAATCAAAGCCGTTTAAGCTTACTGTGTTTGTATTAAGTATTATTGGTTTGATATATGCATCTTTACCTCTAGTAGCAAAATATTATTTAGATTCCGGTAAAAAAGCTTATAAAGAAAATCAATTTGACCAAGCTGAGAACGATTTTCAACAAGCAGTGTATTTGAATAATAGCTTAAAATCCACAGTAGCAGATTATTTTTTAAATCAAGGTAAAGAAGCCTATAAAGAAAATAGGATTGCCGATGCTGAAAAAGACTTTCAAAGAGCAATAAAATATGGACATGATTTAACTAATTCAGTCTCAACTTTTTATTTTGAGAAGGGTTTACAGCATCAAAATGACCCTAAAATTGCTAGAGATAATTACGAACTAGCTATAAAATATAATCCTAAAGATGATAGTGCTTATAATAATTTAGCAGTAGCATGTCAGCAATTGCAAGATTATACTTGCGTAAGTAATAGTTATGAAAAAATCTTTATGTTAAAGCCTAATAAATGGGAATCACACTACGGTTTAGGATTTTTTTATGATGGACAAGGTAAATATGATTTAGCTGAGAAGCAATATAAATTAGCTATTAAAAGTAGTAGTGAAGCTATATTTGCTATTGCAGCTTTATCAAGATTGAAGAATAAAAGTGGTGATTATAATACCGCTGTTACTTTAGCTTTACAAGGTTTAAGTAAAACTGAGAATAGGGAGTTACAAGCTTCGTTCTACAAAGATTTGGGCTGGGCAAGATTAATGCAAAATAGATTGAGTGAGTCCAAAAAATATTTGGAAAAAGCGATTGATTTAGATGGTCAGAGAATAGATGCTTACTGCCTATTATCTCAAATCCAAGAAGCTTTAGGTAAAAATGATGATGCTAGAATTTCTATAGCAGCGTGCATTTTAGGCAAATCTGGTCTGCCGGAAGTTATTATATGGAGAGAAGATTTACTAGATCGTATTCTCAAAAAGTGATAATCTGCTAATCACTGATATAAATAGCAAGAGAAAGTGAGAACTAGTACAAAAATTATTGTATTGTCCTGCTTGAGCATCCTTCTGATTAAAGATGCGCCACTTTTGGCCAGCGTACCTCTTATAAGAGTAACAAGAAATCAGGTTCGCTGTAACCCGCCACTTGGAAGAGTAATGAATAAAGGAGACAAACGTTTTGAGCCAGGAAGTTTGGTTTGTCAAGGAGAGCGATTAGAAGTTTTGAATGGTGGTTATGTAAAATTCTTATGCCTGAGTTCAGGAAATATTTTAGATTTATCAAGTGGAGCTATTCCTTCTGATAAATGTACAATAACTGATACATCTAGCTCTAGTTGCAATCCAAGTAATATAGATGTGTGCTTAATCCGAAAAGGTGGAACAGGAGAAGAGGATGAGCCTAAAATTATTTATCCTTATACCAGTTCATTAATGAAAACTCGACCAGACATAGCTTGGCGTTCTGTTCCAGGTGCTACTTCTTATAAAGTGAGAGTAAAAGGGTATGAGTTTGAATGGGAAAAAACTGTAGATGAAAATAGAATTACTTACCCTCCAGAAGAAAAAGAATTAGCATTTGATCAAGCATTCAATATCTCTATTATCGCTTATAGAAAAGATTCTCCTCCCACTGCGGATTCGTTTGTAGTAAACTTGTTTTCTGAGCAGGAAATTAAACTGGTTTTAGATATAGTAAAGCAAATCAATTCTCTAGGTTTACCTCAAGATGAAGCTGTTCTTGACATAGATGCTGTATATGCATTTAGAGGTTTCTTGGATGAAAGCCTTGAAATATTAAATAAGGCAGTCACGGCAGGTAGTAAAAATCCGACCATTTATAGAGTATTAGGTGAGCGCTATTTTGAAGCAGGTTTACCAGACGAAGCTAAACGCCAATATTTGACAGCATCTGAATTAGCGAAAAAAAGTAACAATTCATCTGAGTTAAAAAAAGTGGAAGAGGGGTTAAAAATAATAGATTTTTACAACCAACTACCAACGATTAAAAAGGGTGCCCAGTAGTAAGGATGAGCATATTTAGGATTTTTCATTAATGCTAATTGCGCCTGTCTTAACGCCTCTGCTTTAGTTAAACCCTTTCTTAATCCTTTGTAAAATTCTTCCATCAGTTCAACAGTGGAGTTTGCTTCTACTAACCATAAGGTTGCTACTGTACTTCTTGCTCCTGCTTGTACTGCAACTCCAGCAATTCCTAAAGCTGATCTTTTATTACCCTTAGCGGTTTGACAGGCGCTTAAAACTAACAACTCAATTATATCGGAACTAGCTTGAGTTTTATTTCTTAGTAAGCTGTCAAACTCTCTAATATTAATTTGTCGATCATAAGCTAAAAATCCTGTACGTATAAGTTTAGAGCTAAATTGTCCATGAGTACTAATGTGAACAATAGGAAAATTTTCTTCACTTATTCTCTGCCCAAAGTTAGAACTAGTAAATTCTTTATCTAATAATATAAGTGAAGAATTAGTTAGTTTTCTGACATCTTCTGCTTCTTGTTTTGCTTGGGGTAAAGCTTCTGCTCCTGGAGGAGCATTTGAATCTGTCAAGCTGGGACTGGGTATAGACAGAGCCGCGATGAAAGCTTTCATCTGATCTTGTCGTAAAGACTTAGGGGTTCGGACTCTAGAACCCAATGTTTCTGAAAAGCTATAGCGCTTCACTAAATAATCTTTCCCGTCATGCAGCAAGTTCATTGGCAGACTTTGGAAAGATTTATCTAAAATAAAGATTAATGTACCGGAGCCAGGCAAATATTTTTTTAAAGGTGCAATTAACTCTTTATATAGCACTTGATAATGTGAAGTAATTATATGTTGCTTAGTATAAACGAGTTTTTCATCTTGTAGAATTTCTAACAAGGTGTTGACATGAGTTCTAACTAATTTTGAATCAACGGAGTGGTGATGAGGAGAGTCGCCTGGAGATTGAACAATTACTTCTATCCTATTGTTCAAATCAATAATGTGAATTATTGCTGGGGTGTCATCCAATTTTTGAAGCTTATTTAAAGCAACAAGGTCGAGTTTGCCGCATTTGAGATAATCCTCTAACTCCGCTACTTGAAGTTGTTCATAAGTTTGGCGTATTAACTCTAAATTAGGAGAAGGACTTTCTGCTAGCAGTCGCATGTAATTGCGATATACAGGCTCTACTTTTTCGTAAAAGAAAAACTGTGCATCTAAATTGCTAGACAAGAGATTGCCGCGAATTTGTGTAATGCTGTCAATAGTCGCGCCATAAGCTTGAATCGCTGCTTCAGTTTTACCTTGTTTCTGATATAAATTCCCTAATTGCTGTTGCCATTCATAGAGAAGATCCACATCATTAATTGACTGAGCTAAACTCAAAGCTTTTTTAAAATATATTTGTGATTCCTCTGTGTTTAACTTACCTAAAGCGCCTAAGCTTTTAGATTCTAAGAGTTCGTTATTAATATATTTAGCGGTTTTTAAGGCAGATGTAGCATACCGAATAGCTGCTGATTGCAACGATTTATTTTGAATTTTACTTAGAATATTAGCAAATTTTAATTTAGCTTGAATAGATTGTTCTGGTGACAATTGAGAAAATGCTGAAGGGTTTTGCAATATAAGATTTGCTAATGGTTGAATCTGCTGACTAACTTTTGTATGAGCATCTTTTAGCTTAGGTTTATCTGTTAGCCATTCATCAAAGTCTAGCAATAAGTTTAAACGGTTCAGTTGCGCTTGTAGTTTTATTCCTTGTGAAAAACTTGTCCGATCTACTAAAAGTTTATATGTCTTAAGTGACTCCTCTGCCTTCTGTGGAATAGAATCTATGATCGTCTCTCTAAATATGGGTTCCTCTACCCATTTGTACTCATCTCGCGCTCGTTGATAGATGGACTGTTTTGTATTACCCAATGACAGCAAAATATCGCTAACTTTTTCTGAAGATGTCTGTTTAGCAAATAATAGCGTTTCTTCCAAAACTAGTTCAGATTCATTGAGCTTACCAACTAAACGTAGGACTTGCCCCATGCTTTGTAATCCCAGTAAATTTATTGGTGTTAATTTTAACTGGTGTATTGCTGTTGTCAGTTGTGACTTCTCGTATTCGGTAGGTTCTAATAGTGTTGGGTTACAGTTCAAATTCTTTACCTTTAGAGCTTCCAAAAGTGTTTCACAAGCCTGGGAGTGTAAACCTAACTTTTGCAAGGCAAAATTTTGATTAATTAAGCTCCCACTAACACCTTCGGCATCTTTGTTCTGACGGTAAATTTTCGTGGCTTGTTGCCAACTATCAAGGGCTTCTGCTGCTTGACCTTGATTTAATTGTTTTCTCCCTATTTGGGTTAGCAGTTCAGCCTGTTGTATATGTGTTTCTTTTTTGGTGGACTGAGCCAACAATAAAGATGATCGAGTTAGAACTATTGACAAGGCTAGAATGCCTAAAAGAGCATATTTTAGGCAATATCTCCATTTAATCATTGCTTTACTCTGTTGCTAGTGATGGGAATACTTCTACTACAGAACTGAGCGATGTACAGGAACTGGTGGACAAAAAGCTATCAAGTGTCACTTGATTAGGTGCTGTCGCAACTAATTCTACATTTCCCCTAGAATCTATTACCCAACTTTGAGCTTCTACAATTTTCGTAGTCTCTTTAATTGTTGACAAATGTAATTCAGATGAATGTTTAATGGACTCAAATGAAATAAAATTTCTCTGCCAGATAGGTTGACTATCTAAATGTTCGTCAAAATTAGGTGGTGGACTGTTGCTAGCCACAGTTAACATATCTGTCCCTGTGCCTGACTGTGCAGCACAACCCGATGATATTTTAGGAGTTTCTTGAACGACTTCTGGCGCTGCTTTAATGCCCCTGGAATCAATGGCAAGTCCATTAATTTGAACTGTGCCATTGATTCCAAATTCAGAACTGGCTTCTATTAGGCTATTCCGAGAGAAAAGGAATGCATCACGAACATTTATCCAGATATTCCCGCCGCGTCCTTCAAAAGCGTTGGCTGTGATAGTGCTATTTTCCAAGCTAAATAAAACATCTGTGTCTACAGTGATGTTTCCACCATCACCATTAGCGCCTTGTTGTCCAGCAGTTGCAGAGATAATGCCATTGTCTAATCGAACGAATTTTGAGGTGATATCAATATCACCCCCCTGACCGATAGCAGTGGTTGCTGTGATACCACCGTAATTTGAAATATGGATTGCATCAGCGTTAATATTAATTATTCCAGCATTGCCAGAACCATCATTCTTGACACTAATTAATGCGCCATCTGCAATATTTAACTCGTTAGTATTAATCGTTACGCTTCCAGAATCCCCTCTCAATGCTGAAGGCAGCAGATATAGCTCTTGAAAACTTTTATTGGAATCAATAACAGATGAATTGATGAGACTGGGATTTACAGCGCCTGGAACTCTACCTATTATATCTATAGAATCAGAAGCATTAATAATAAGGCTATCAGCTTTCCCAGTTGAGCGAGTAGAAGTATTAATTATTCCGCCATACTTAACTGTTAACTTTTTTGTATTAACTGTTAATTTTCCACTATTACCACTGCTATAAGTTGCAGTAGCCAAAGAGCTTGGAGTAAAGACATTTGGTACTACTCCAACAAGTTCTATAGAGTTTTTAGAATTTACAGTTACATCTCCTCCAGAGCCACTTCCAAGAGTTAAAGAACCAATAATACCTCCATCTTTGGCACTTAAAATTCCTGTTGAAAGGGCTAGATTGCCTGCATTACCAGAGCCAGAAGCTCTAGTAAGAATAGTACTAGAAAGCTCTGAAGCCCCCGATAAGTACCCAATTACTTGAGTAGATTCAGCAGTATTAACTGTTAAGTTACCACCTTTGCCAGTACCAAAAGTTGAAGTTAGGACTTCTCCGCCATCTTCTACAGACAAATTTTTCGTAGACAGCGTAAGATTGCCACTATCTCCAGAGCTAAAGGTTGCAGTAATGATATTACTGGGTAGCTGAAGAATGGAAGAGGAACCGTCAGCAACTTGAGTGAATTCGGAAGCATTCACAATGATATTACCTCCCCTACCTGTACCGTAGGTTTTAGCAACTATTGCTGCTCCATCCTGGAGAATTAAATTTTGAGTTGAAATTTCAATTTTTCCTCCATTTCCTACTATAGTTTCATTAACTAAGCTAGTGGGAATTACTCCATTACGAGAAGTTCCTATTATTCTCAATTCTTCTGAGGCATTTACAATAATGTCACCGGATAATTTATTCCCTTGGTTTTGAATCAAAAAGATTGAGCCACTTGCTAGTTCCACATCAGCACCTTGTGCTTGAATAAAACCACTATCGGAGCCACTAACATCTGCTATTGACTGTTGAGATAGTTGAATATTTTTAAAGCTAACTGCATCTTCATAGCTTAAAGTCCAACCACTGTAAGCTGTATTAATACGTACTATTCCTTTGTCAACACTACTTAACTCAATCCGCCCTCCACTTGCCTCCAGCTTTCCTCCCTCTAAAGCTATGTCACCACCCACTAAAGCTAAAGTCTTCTCTGGTTTGACACGCAAGCCATTTGAGCTAATGGTTCTAATAAATGGTGAGAATGGGTCATTGAGAGTCAGATTGTGTCCTGTACCTTGAGCCTGAATTGCGCCTGGATTACCATCAAATCCTAAGCCAATAGGTGCGCTCACTGTTAATAAGGGTTGATTTTGTGGAGTTTTTGCACTGAATTGGCTGCCATCAGCAAAGTTAATCCTGTTAGCAGTGCTAGCTAAGAACGAGCCACCAATGTTTAGGGCAGCATTGGGACCAAAAATAATCCCGTTAGGATTAATTAGAAACAGGTTAGCGTTGCCGTTAGCCATCAGCAAACCATCAATCTTAGAAATGGATAAACCAGTTACTCGACTAATAATATTTTGAACATTTGAGGCATTATTAAAGTAGGCAGTGCTACCTGTGGATAGAGAAAATTGCTCGAAGCTATGAAATAAGTTGCTTCCTACTTGCGTTCCTCCATTAATATTGCTGGTATCACCCTGTGGAGTAACTAGAGAATTGACAGGTAATGCTTTATCTGGAAGAATCTGTGCCATCGCAGATGAAGATAATAACACATAAAATATGAAAGCTAATTGCTGGCAAAAAACAAGAAAAATATTGTATTTTTTCATCTCAATTTTCAATTTTGCTTTTAATTAACTTCATTGAGTGAAACTTCTTTGTTAGGACTAAGTGGAGGGCTTTACATCACGACGAAATACAAATAAATTATCTGTTGTACCTCGTCCTACCCTAATTTCTTGATCTAAGTAGGAGGTTATCCATAAAGCTTCTTTCTGTAGAAATTCTAATACTGGTATTTTCAACTCAGGAAAACTCCAATTAGATAGCCCAAAGGGTTTTGTTGCTTGCACGGAAAATGAGTTAAAGGACACTGTGGCAGTTTTCTCATCCGTACTCCATTTCCAATGTCCATTAGCTTGTAACTGCCACTCCCCTAAAATTGGTAATTCAAGCTGGGCGCTATTAGAGGCTAAGATTTTTCTGGTATTGCTGTCACTAGCCAATATTTGCCACACGCGTTTAATTTTAATTGCACCCCCAAAATCTGGAATTGATGCAATCTGCCGTGTGACGATTGTCCCAGCAGATGCATACACTAATTGCCAGTTACCTAATAGAGAAGGAAGATGCTTAGGCTGAAGTGGTTGCGGAATAGGGCTTATGCCTTCCAACTGTTGTACAAGCTTATCAATAAGTTCGTCAGAGGTTGGAAATAGGCTTTGTTGTAGTCCCAATTTCTCTATACGTAATAAAAGCTCAGTTTTTAAAGCAAATCTTGCTGTATTATCCTCTGCCATGTCTATATTCTACTTTTACGCTTGAAAGTTACTGTCAATAGTAATTATTAGTCATTAATGATATTTTTTAAGCACAACCAGCCAACCAACTAAGTCTGTATGGCGCTCGTTAAGTATTCAAGCGTTAGTATAGGTGTTGAAGTTAGCAGTCTCCGATATCTGTAGGTTGCGATCGCGGATACTGGCTTTGCTTGTAAGCTTTAGTTTGGCAATGTTTGGAATGCCAGCAATGTATTTTTTGTAACTCATAGAACTTAGGGAAACTCAGCTAAATCGGGAACACAGGAAACACAACAGACAATTGTTCTTCGTTGAAAGCAGTTGTTTGTACTATTATTGACAGCGTTGCTAACTACTGACAAAAGTAATTTTTGCGACAAAACCTTCTTTTGTCAGAATTGCTAATTTCGGACTACCTTAGCAAGGGAAAATCATGATTTTTATCGTGAACTTAAGCTGCCAACATTTATTAGCTTGATATTAGATGTTTGATACCTTAGAAAATTTTGATAAACAGGAAAGCTTATGACTGTCAGTTGCGAGAACGGTCAATTTTTAAACATATTTGCTCAACTTTCTCAATCACCAAATGCCGAGCCAGGGCTATCTCTGCCTCCCCAGAAGTGGTGGTGATTGACCAGCCGATTCCAGGCTGAGGACGTTCCTTGGGCAGAAAGAAGATAGTTGATAGGGACTGTTGGTTGTCCTTGGTTAGTGCTAGTGCTGTTGAAGCGATCGCTTTTGGGTCTTTGGGTTGATTAATTTGTAATGGCAGAAAATTAGGAAACATTAGTACTCACTCCAAACTAATTTTCCACGTAAGAGTTTCATTGATTTAGAATAGGTGGTTTATTTACGCCGTACTGTACTAGCTCCTGACATCTAACATTTGTCTTTTAACAAGAGCATGGCCAGATTGAACATCAAACCAGTGAATATCCTCAGTGGGCAATGCTAATGTAATATCCTCGCCACTCCAATTTTGGTCTGTTGGCAACAAAGCACGTACCGTAATCGTTCGGGTTTGTGAATCCTCAATCCTGACACTGACTAAATAGTGCATCCCCAAGTTTTCCACTAAAAACACTCGCCCTTGGATAGTTTGGGTATCACCTGGTTGAGCAATGCGGACATCTTCTGGACGGATTCCCAGAACAATCTGCGGTGGTACTGTTGGTATATCTGGGAGAAGCACTTGGAAGTTACCCACGATCGCATATTGTCCCTTACAAGGTAAAGTCAGCAAATTCATTTGCGGACTACCAACAAATCCAGCCACAAATAGATTAGCTGGATGGTTATAGATGCACTCAGGTGGATCAAGTTGCTGGACATAGCCATCGTTGAGCAATGCAACTTTAGTGGAGAGCGTCATCGCTTCGGTTTGGTCGTGGGTAACGTAGACAACTGGCACTTTTTGTGCTGCAAAAATTTGCTTAATATCGGCTCGAACTCTTTCCCGCAGTAGTGCATCCAGGTTACTTAAGGGTTCATCCAGCAGGTATACATCGGCATTACGCACCAAAGCACGACCAACAGCCACCCGTTGGCGTTGACCTCCAGACATTTGTCCAGGCTTACGGTTCATTAACTCTGCTAATCCTAAAACTTCTGCCACTTCTGCCACTCGCTGTTTAATGTCTGTAGGTGGTACTTTTTTCAGCTTGAGTCCAGACGCAAGGTTTTCGTACACCGTCATGTGAGGATAGAGTGCATAGCTTTGAAATACCATTGCAATGTTGCGATCGGCTGCTCGTTTATAGGTGACATCCACCTCCCCAATCTTAATCTGACCGCGAGTCGGTTCTTCAAGACCCGCAATCATGCGTAGGACGGTAGATTTGCCACAGCCAGAAGGGCCAAGTAAAGTGAGAAACTCATGGTTATCTACAATGAAACTAACGTCCTTGACAGGGATGACTTTAGAATTATAGGTTTTATTCAAGTTTGTGAGTTCGAGTTTAGCCATTTTGATTTCTATCCTTTTACAGCACCAGCGGTAAGACCTTGGACAATCCGGCGCTGGAAAAACAAAACTAGTAAAATCAGGGGTAATGTGCCCACAACAGTTGCAGCAGCGATCGCACCATAGGGAATTTCAAATACTGTCGCACCACCCAACTGAGCCGCAGCAACGGGAATTGTCTTCAATTCTTCACGAGTCATAAAGGTGAGAGCGAAAATAAACTCGTTCCAAGCAAAAATAAAGGTGAGGATTCCAGTAGTCACTAAGGCCGGAAGGGTCATGGGCAGCACGATTTGCCACAGTAGTTGAAAGGTGTTGTAGCCATCGACCCTAGCAGAATCTTCCAAGTCTTTTGGTAATTGTTCAAAAAAGCTTTTAAGTACTAAAATTGTTAGCGGCAAATTGATCGCGGTATAGGGTATAATCAGCGCCAGATAATTATTGCCCAATTTCAGCGCTTGGATAATTTCTAATAGTCCTAAGAACAAGAGAATTCCAGGAAATAAGGTAACAATTAGAATGCTGGCGAGGATAACTTTTTCACACCTTGGGCGCAATCGTGCGAGGGCATAAGCGGCAGGTGCGCCGATCGCTAAAGCCACAGCTGTTGAAGTAATCGACACAAAGGCACTGTTAAAGATATAGCGCCAAAATGGACGACGGGTGAATAACTCAATGTAGTGATTGAAAGTGAATCGTGTGGGGAAATAGACAGTAGGAACGGCGGCAATATCCTCATTTACTTTAAACGAGGTCAGCAATTGCCATAGAGCTGGTGCTAGGCTAAATAGCACTATTAATACAACTATGATGGCCAGCAAGATTTTTTTCAGAGAAAACTTGGTTCCCCCTGTTCGTTTTGGAGTCTTTGGAACTGCTTGGGGATTTACACTCATGGCTTAAATGGTTCCTGATGTTTTGGCACGGTATTTGTTAAGTAAAAAACTAGCGATCGCCACCGCCGCAATTAATATTAAAAATGTCACTACTACCAGGGCTGCTCCATACCCAAAATCTAAGTAGCGCATCACCGTGGAGTAAATGTACAATGACACCACTTCCGTAGCGCCACCAGGGCCACCCCCGGTCATCACAGCAATCAAGTCAAAAATCCCGAAAGCTTGAGCAAATCGAAATAGCACTGCAATTAATATCTGTGGCAGCAGCAGTGGCAGGGTAATATTGCGGAAGCTTTGCCAAGCAGTTGCCCCATCGACCGAGTAAGCTTCATAAAGGTCTTGTGATATCGACTGCAACCCAGCTAGCAGCAGGATACTGATAAACGGCGTAGTTTTCCAAACATCAGCAAAAACCACTGCTATTATTGCCAGCGTTGGATCTCCTAACCAGTTAATCCCAGTCTCAATCAGCCCCAATCGACGCAGAATATCGTTCACAACCCCAAACTGGTCGTTAAAAATCCAAGCCCACGCCAGACCAATCAAAGCAGTAGGCAAAGCCCAAGGGATAATCGCGGTTGTACGCACTATGCCCCGACCAAAAAACGCCTGATTGAGAACTAGGGCAATCCCCAGTCCTAGCAGGAGTTCTGAGATTACTGATGCTGTTGTGAATACGGTTGTCGCCCACAAACTCTGCCAAAAACGACCATCCCCCGCCATCCGTACATAATTCTCCAAACCAGAGAATACGGGTTGTAACTCTGTTCCCAAATTTCTAGTAAATACGCTTAACCAAAATGCTCGTAAAATCGGGTAGGCAAATACAAACAACAACAGCAGCAATGCTGGTGTTAGTAAGATCCAGGCTGTCTGTTGTTCTCGATTTCTGAGTGTATGTAAATTTGTCATTTGTCATTCGTCATTTGTCATTTGTCATTGGGCATTGGCAAAGAGGAGGCAGAAAGCACAAGCTGTTTAATTTTTAATTTTTAATTGCTCTCCCCCTGCCCCCAGCAGTCGCCGCGTTTCGGCCGCCGCAGCTTGCATTGATCGTTCCGAATTCATCCGGCCGGATAAGGCGGCGCTGAGATAACGTTGTAAAATATCTGATGTTTGAGCATATTGCGCGATCGGTGGACGTAAAACTGCATTGTCTACGACCTGCAATAACTGCGGATAGTGGGGGTATTTAGCAACAATCCCTGGATCTGTAAACAGTTCCCGACGACTGGGCACATAACCTGCACTGAAAATGAATCGGCGCTGTGCTTCTCGACTGGTAAAATACTTAATTGCTTTCCAAGCTTCTTCAGGATGTTGAGAAGATTTCGCAATCCCTAAACCCCAACCCCCTAAGCAAGCCGCTCCCGTCTTACCAGGAGCATGAACCATCGGTTTAATCGCAATTTTGCCCCGGATTGGCGAATTTTCTGCCTGGGCTAAAGGCCACGCATAAGGCCAACTGCGTAAAAACGCTACTTGACCACTTTGAAACAAGCGCCGGGTATCTTCTTCTTGGTAAGTCGTGACCCCAGGAGGAGAAACGCCTTCGCTGATGGTACTACGCAGAAACTCAATGGCTCGTAATGTTTCTGGTCGATCTAGTCCAACTTCGAGGGTGTCGGGTTTAACCCAGAAGCCACCAAAGCCATCGAGGATTTCTGCAAACATCGCTACAAGTCCTTCATATTGGCGACCCTGCCAAACATAGCCCCAATTCACTTGCTTTTTTTTCTGCAAGACTTGGGAAATTCGGATCAAATCATCAAAGGTTTCTGGTGGTTTCAATCCCGCTTGTTTGATTAAATCTTCTCGGTAGTAGAGCATTCCCACATCGGAACGCACTGGAATGCGGTACAGCTGGTTTTGATAACGTCCCCCTTCTACATCCTGGGGTGAAAATTCTGCCAACTCCTCTTTAGAAATGCGATCGCCTAAAGGTAGCAACCATCCAGCAGCAGCAAATTTGGATGTCCAGATCACATCCATATTAATTAGGTCATAAGGGGATTCACCCAAGATAAAAGATGAGGTGTACAGGTCTTCGAGCAAATTTGTGGCATTCGGTCCTTCAACCAAGTTAATGCGAATACCTGGGTTCTCAGCCTCGAAGTCTCTAATTAAACCCTGTCTCCAAGGTTCGGCATCAGGGGCAGTCATTAACAGATTGAGGATAACTGGTTGTTGCGAGAGTGCTATCCAACTGAACAATATGATGCTTAATAGAGTTGCCAGGAAAACCCCTATATGTAAATAACTCTGTTTTTGGATGAATTTTTGCAACTTGTTTATTGGCTTTCTGTACAACATTATTCATGTAGCGATTGCTAGTGGTAATTATTAAGCAATAAAAACATAAAAATCTCAAAAATCCTGCTTTATATTATTTTTTATCAAAATGCTTGAGTAATGAACGAGCAAGTCAATAAACTTAACATCGACCTGGCTTCAAATAAATAAGTAATTTGATGTAAATAAGTGTAAAATTTTGCTAGTAAACCCTAAATGTACAGTCATGTTTGGGGTTAAAATTGCCTAAAATTTGGGGTAGAAAATTTTAATATATTAAGTCTGATGTTTCTCATTTGGCACTTTGAATATATCTTGCTGCTGATTGGGTAAGAATAAAGAAACGTGTTGTTGGCTCAAACTTATTTTTAGTCTATTGTTTGGGTTATCCTGCTGCCATCAACTTTTGGATCTTCAAAGAAGTTATTTTTGCCATAAATCACCCCCAATACCTAACAGTAATTATGGTAGCTAGACTATTATTAAATGCAGTTGCTAATTACATACTAATGTTCAGTGAATTTAGCATCTACGCCTTATCATCAGCCAGTCTTCAAACTCTGACGCACTTTTTCAACAACCTGAGTAAGCGCACCAGCTTCAAAGGGAGAAATGAGATTTGCCGATCGCACTAATTCTCGAAAGGATGCAGAACCACCGCGATCGCATAATGCAATATACTCCGCCAACGCTTGCGAATAATTTTCTTCTGCTTTGACCCAAAACTGCAAGGCGCAACACCCCGCCAAGGTGTAATCAATATAATAAAAGGGCGAACAGTAAATGTGTTGTTTTTCTTGCCAGAGTCCGCCTTTGTTGAGGTAGTTTAAATCTCCATATTTACGCCAAGGCAGATAACGAGCTTCCATTTGTTGCCACATTTGATGTCGTTCTTGCGGGGTTGCCTCTGGGTTCGCATATACTAAATGCTGAAAATGATCCACTGCCACACCATAAGGCTGAAATAGAATCGCCCAGGCTAGATGCTGCCTCCGAAATCGATCGGCTTGATCCCCGAAAAACTTTTCCATCTGCGAATAGGTGAGAAACTCTAAGCTCATGGAGTGAATTTCACATGATTCTAGGGTGGGCCACAGGTAATCAAAAACTGGCAAATGGCGACTTCGCCACATTTGGAAGGCATGACCGATTTCGTGAACAAACACCTGAACGTCGTTTTTTGTGCCATTGAAATTTGCGAACACGTATGGAACATCATAGGTTGGGAAGCTTGTGCAAAATCCGCCTCCTGCTTTTCCGGGACGGTTTTGCAAATCTAGTAAATGCTGTTCAACCATCATCTGAAAAAAGCTAGCCAGCGATGGATTCAAGGCATCAAACATTTCTTGTGCCCGTTCCAGCATCCAGTCATGATTGCCAATGGGAGTCGGACTACCTTCTGCATCAAAGACGGACTCATCCCAGAAATATAGGGTGTCTAGATTGAGCCGTTTTGCCTGTTGCCCAATTAGCTCCATCGCTAGGGGAACGACCTCTTGAACTACTTGATCTCGATAGCGTTCAACATCGGTTTGATTGTAATCCACCCGTCGCATTCGACGATATCCTAGCGCAATGTAGTTTTCATCGCCCAATTTTTTTGCCATGCGATCGCGCAGTTTCACCAATCGATCAAACAATTGATCGAAGTGGTCTTGATTCTGCTCAAAAAACTGCCAGCGACACTGTTCTGCCTGCTGGCGAATGTCTCGCTCTTTACTTTGCAGATATGGTTGCAAACCTGATAAATTTAATTGCTCACCCCCGAACTCTAGCTTTGCCGAGGCGATCAGTTTGGTGTACTCATTGATGAGTTTGGATTCTTCAACTAAATCTGCTGCGATCGCTTCTTCAAAAGTTGTGATATCTGCTTCCCACAGCAAAAAGGCTTGCCGTCCCAAGCTTTGTTCTAACTCGACGCGATTGGGGCTATGAATCAGCTGCCGTTTGAAGTCTACTTCAAGGGCAGTCAGAGATGGTGAAAGTTCGCTGCAATAGTCCAAGGCGATTTTGTATTCTGGATTTTGCGTGTCTTGGTGAAAGTGGAGTTGCGTGAGTTCCTTCCATGTACTGAGTCTGCATCGTAAGGCATCCCACTCTTGAAAGGCAGCCTTTCGTTGCTGTGAGGTTTGAGCCTGGTTAAACTGTGCCTGGATAGCTTGGTATTCGGCAGTTACGCCCAAGAGCGTCGGAGTTTCTGCTGTGATCTCGGCAAAATCTACTGGAGCTTGCATCAATCTTTCCTTTCCCTCATGAAAAAGTTTTTATTTAGGGAAATCGGCAACTTTCGTTTTTCCCTAAAATTCTAAGTTTACCAATCCTATTAGAGACTTGCAGAAAAGAAATTATCCCAAATTATTTATAGATTTGTAAGGGCGTAAGGCCTTGCGACCCTACGACGGGATATTTTTTTAACTGAAAGTCCCTTATTATTAAATTTTAATCGTCTCGAAGATACTGCACATCTTTCATCTTTCAAAGTTCTATTTAATTGTGTTGATTTCTAGCCAGTTGTAGAGCCTTAACTGAACTCAGTTGAATGTTGTACAATGCCATTGAAGATGGCCGAAGTTAGAGAGCTTTTCACCCAGACATTTTGATTGTGATAAAAATCACCACGCTGTTCTAATGTAAACCCACCCAGCAATAATCCCAACCACACCTCCACCATCGGCATTTGCAACACACGTTGCAGTTTAACTAAAGAAATCTCATCTTTGACATTTATCAGGTAGTTAGCGATCGCACTCTGCCATTTTTGGACATCTTCATCTGATGCCAAATTGCGAACATCTTCTAAAGTTGTTACCTCATCAAGCATTGCCAAAACATTCGCTTTTTCAACAGGTGCTGCTACAGAATCACCCAACTCAGTAGGAGATGAAAATTGGTGTGGGCCATGTGGTTTAAAGGTTTGTGGTGTTTGCGGTTCAATCAAATCATCTAAATCTAGGTGCATTGTTGTCCGCACTAGACCAGCAAAGAGATCGGTGCTAACAACTGGCCCTAAAAGACTATTGCGATCGCGGGTATCTTGCAACAGCACTTCGGCACGAGACTTGAGAATATCCGCAATTTGACTGAAGGCAAGCGCTGCGGTTAATAACTGTGCCTCCAAGGGTAGTTTTTCTAGCTCGGCATCTAAACATTCCCACATCGGTACAAGTGAAGATGTGGGTGGAGATTCGGACAACTCATCAAGCACATCCCAAATTGTTAATTGGCGGTATGCGGTCATCTCTAGGATTGTGGATGTAGAGGGCAAGGACGAACTGGGCAGTAACTTGAGGTAATTTCAAACATATCCTTATATTGATATAGTGAAACACCGTATTGTTTGGCAAAAGCCTGCAACACCTGATCTGTATAGGCGCGGATCTTGCCAGCTGTTAACCCAAAGCAATGAATTGATTCTAAGCGGCAAACAGGTTTTTGCCCCAGCCAGAGTTCTGCGCCCAAGGCGTGCAATGGCTTATCCCCTGGTTCTTTATACAAATACAGCACTGCAAAATATGTTGCTGGTGGTTCGACTGCGATCGCATCAATTTCTGCTGAATGACTTTCACTCCGGCGACGATAGAATGAGCGGCGATTGTGGCAGACTTTTGGATTCCAACACCCATCCCCTGCTGTTCCATGTAAAACTTTGGCTTGAGTTGTTGGTAGTTTAGAACATAGCTGACACTTGGGGTCTAACGGCTTCGGCATACTCTACTCCCCTTGAGTTTCACCGATTGCACGATAGTAAGCTGCGATCGCAGCCTCCTGTTCACTGCGGAGTGTATACCGTCGAAACGCTTTCTCGCTTTGATGTCCTGTTAATTTTCGTGCATGGCTGGGGTCAACTCCCAATAGCAATAAGTCAGTAGCGTAGGTGTGACGAAAGGAGTGAGGATGTAAATCCTCAATGTGAGCAAGTTCACCCATTTTTTCTACAGCAAAGTAAATGCCGTGATAACTCAAGCGTTCACCCTTGTATGAAGCATGGTGTGAAATCATCAGTGGACTAAGGCTGGACAACACCTCTCCTTGCTGTTCGCGCGTAAGCAAATACTCTGCTAAAACTTCCCGGCTCTCTTTTCGCAGTGGAACTAAGCGTGGTTCATTGGTTTTGGTGTCTGGTAAGAATAGCAGCTTGCCATCAAATGAGCCAACATTTAACTGTACAACTTCCCCTGCCCGGAGTCCATGACTGAGAATGTGAACGAGTGCTGTATCCCGTTGCCTTGTTTCTCCGAGCAATTCCAAAGCTGACCAAACCCGCTCCATTTCTTCAGGGGTCAAACTTTGGGCTGGTGGCAGTGGCACTTTTTCCAGTTTTATCCCCAGTGTAGGATTAGTAGCAATAATTTCAGGATACGTGTAACACATCCATTTTAAAAAGCTTTTGAGTGCCGCAATTCCCGCATTAATGCTGCTTTTTGAAAGGGGATTACCTGCATCAGTCCGCAGTTCATCCCGCAGATATTCTTTATATAGTGCGAAGTGACGCGGCCGTAGCTCATGATAATGCAGCTCACTCCAAGCCAAAAATCGTTTAAGTTCTCGTTCGTAAAGCTTGCGGCTGTTGGGTGCGAGATTGTTGCTGCGTAAAAATTCCAGAACTTTTACCCACCGGATATCTGTGGGTGTGCTAATTTTAACAGAACTTCTATGTTTTGTTGTTTGCACACTAGATAGATTTCTATCCAATGGTATTAGTTTTATCGGAGGTAAAGAATCTGCGCTATAATCCATCTTTAAACTAAATAAATAATTTCAATGTTTATATTTATTCTCTAGTACTTATAACTTTTATAAAACAATTAATTAGCTTGCATACCATTAGTTATTATAAAGATACTAACTTTACATACTCAAGGATATTTTTGCTGACTCATTAATACTTGCCTTTGTAGTAATCGATTAGGAAGATTAAACTGAAGTAACTTTGCAGTTGCTTGCCCTACTTGAGTTTTTCCCTCAATTCTTACACTCTCAAAATAGAAATGTTCATCCCAAATCTGACGGCGAGGATTATACAATGGCACTATTTCTCCGGTAGCCGAGTCAATTGTCGCAAAATCAGAACCTTTATGACGATTGCATGATAAACATGAAAGAGCTAAATTTTCCGTCAAAGTTTCGCCTCCATGTTTCATAGCAAGAATATGATCTACTTCATGGGTATATATTGAAAAATCTTGGTGAATTAAACAATATTCACAGCGTCCTGACGCTCTACTAACTACCAGCTTGCGAAGTTCTGTTGAAATTGAAGTACTGGCCATCAAATTTTCATGACTTTTCCATAGCACGGGCCTTTAGCAGAATCATTAGATGTTCTAATTGTTCGTAAACATCTAATTGAGCTAATTCCATCTGAGTTAGTGAAGCAGAACGGTTTTTCTCTAATAATGCTTCTAACTGCATTTGTATTTGTGATGAAACTTTAAAAGCAATTATCTCTTCTGGCGTTGGACGTTTAATCAAGAAATCCAGCACTTCTTGATACACTTCGGAAACCTCTACAGTTTGTGCATTCACTTTTGGCTGCTCGCTTGTTTGTTGCACATCTGCATCCAACAATAGCCAAAGTAGTTGAGGTAAGCGACTTTGCAAAGCTTCTAACCGCCCGGCTAGTTCATCCGGGATCTGAATCGTTAATTTTGCCACGTCTCCAACCATGAACTAAGGTATTTGCTCACATTATGCTTTAGATTACACAGTAGTACAAGGCTACAAGACAAAATAAGTAACCCTTATCTTTTATCCGACATAAACTACGATTAATACCTTTTCTCCAGGCATCTCAGTATTTTAAGTATAAAATCATACTTTAAATTCTTTGTTATTGATGATTTACAGGGTATTCGCCAATATTTTCCCACTCTCACCGACGCTTCACTTAACCCTCGTGTAACGGCAAGCCGTTAAGTTCGTTTAGCCAAATCGGCAACTATTGCACCCAATTGAACCAGATCACAGGGTTTAGCCATGTGCATTTGAAACCCCGCCTTGATCGCCCGTTGTTGTTCTGCTTTACTGGCATAGCCCGTCAGCGCGATCGCCGGAATTTGTCCTCCGGCTGCCGCACTGAGCGATCGCACCTGTTGAATCAGGAAGTAGCCATCTTCTTCAGGCAAGCCGAGATCAGAAATCAGCACATCATAGCGGTTAGGGCTTTCGTTGAGCGCAGAGAGGGCTGCTCTGGCAGTCGTTACGGCCACCACCTCTGCCCCGTAAGTCTCTAGCATAAACTGCAAGGGTAAAAGCACATCGACCTGATCATCAACCACCAGGATCTGCAAGCCTTCTAGAGAGGGGAGATTTTGCGAAGCGTCCAAAGATGTTTCTACCGTCGGTTCGACAATCGGCGGTGAGGTTGGGGGCGGGACGTATAAAGGCAACCGCATGGTCAGTGTGGCACCTTGTCCTTCGCCCAGACTTTCTGCCTGCACAGTGCCACCATGCAGCTCGATGAGATGCCGCACGATCGCCAAGCCTAATCCTAGCCCTTGATTGGTTTTGGTTGTACTGGAATCGGCCTGATAGAACCGCTCGAAAATATGTGGCAATAACTCTGCTGGAATACCAATTCCTGTGTCACTGACTTGAATTTGCGCCTGCTGGTCAACCTGTGACAGCGTGATGTCTACTCGTCCACCCGCAGGCGTAAACTTGATCGCATTCGAGAGCAGGTTCCCCAGCACTTGCTGCAATCGTTCGGCATCCCCCAGCACGGAGATCGAACTCAACGATGACACTAACTGAATATTTTTTGCCACCGCCGAGAAGTTAACGCTATCGAGAGCAGCTTGAACCAATAAGCTCAAGTCGATCGGGTGGCTATTCAATTGCAACTTGCCACTCGCAATCCGAGAGGCATCCAGAATATCTTCAATTAGGTAATTGAGTAGCCTACCGTTCTGCTCAAAGGCTTCTAAGGCGTGATCGACTGTTGCCTTGTCGCAGTCGCGGTTGCGGAGCAGTTGTACCCATGCCAGCAGCGAGTTGAGCGGATTTCGCAGTTCATGAGACAGATTTGAGAGAAATTCATCTTTGGCACGATTGGCCGCTTCAGCCTTCTGGCGTGCCGTGCGCTCGGTAACATCTAAGATCACTAGCAAAATCATGTTTATGTTGTCTTCTCGGTACAGTTTGCAGCCATTGAACAACATGTTTTTTTGCCCAATCTGCTCGAAATCATGATTGACTTCAAAATCCTGCACCGCAAGCTCATCCGCCAGAATACCGTTCAACATCGATCGCAGTTCGGGAATATCCCACTGCCCATTGCTTAATTCAAACAGCAACGTGTTGATGGTTTCAGCTTCAGAAACCTGAAATGTCTCGTAAAACGCTCGATTCGCGGTATTCACCCGTAAATCAGCGTCCAGCACAACCAGTGGGATTTGCACCGTCTCAACGATGGCTTCTGTATAGTTGCGAGCGCTCTCTAGGCTGGCAGTGTAGCGTTTGAGGGCATTAATATCCTGTAGCAACAGTGTCACACCGTCAATTTGGTTTTCAGTGGTGCGATAGGGGCGAATGCGGATGCTATACCAGTATCCGGCTTCTGTTTGGATTTCCTGTTCTTTCGTATTGAGGGTCTCCAATACCTCCAAAATCATCGGTTCTAGCTGGGAAACGTCAAAATTGCCATGCAGGTCAGTCAAGGGTCGTCCGATATCGGTGGGGATGAAATTGAACAGTCGCTGGGCGGTTGGTGTAAAGCGGCGAATCTTTAAGTCATTCGTCAGCATCACAATCGGGATATTAATGCTGGCGATAAAGTTGTTGAGATCACTATTGTCTCGATTTTGTTGCAGATTCCGACTCCGCAGTTCTTCATTGGTCGTCGAGAGTTCTTCATTGGTGGCTTGAATTTCTTCCTTCGCCGTTTGCAGTTCTTCATTCGTGCTTTGCAGTTCCTCATTGCTCGATAGGATCTCTTCATTCGCTATACGCAAATTTTGGTTGAGTTGGTTTTGCTCCTGCATCATTGCTTGCAGATGCGCTTGGGCCGAGAGTTCGCGTTGGGTGGCGGCAGACAACGCCTGACGAAGCGTTACAAGCTCACGCGCTAAGTCCGCTGGCTCCAAGTTTTCTACCGTTGCGGAACTGGTGAACGTGTTAGAGGCAGGGGCAGAGGGCGAGATGGGATTAAAAAGCACCAAAAAATAGAGGGCGTTCATCAGGGCTGGGCGAAATGGCAGCACCTCCAGATTCAGCCGCGCTCGCTCACCCTGTTCCATTTGAATGTCTTCCTGCCGCACCAGCACGTTCTCTGTCTTAGCCTGATACAGGGCGGTGCGAAGGGGTGTTACCAGCCCTTCGCGTGCCATAGACAGCAGGTTTAGCTCCGTGGTGCTAGGGGTCAACTTCAGGTAAAGATCGAGGTCTCCGCGCATCTGTAATATCTGCATCTGTTCATCGACCATGACCGATAGCGGCATATAGCGATTGGCGATCAGTTGGTCAACTTCTCGGGCTAAATCAAAGGGAATGGAACGCTTTTCTGGGATGCGCTGCGGATTATGGAGACTGGGGACGAACCCAGAAGTGGCTGTAAACGCAAATAAGGGATTAGATAAGCTCAATTTTCGGGCATAGATTTTGCAGGCTTCATCAACGGGCGCAAACAAATTTGAGGCAGCTTTGATGCTTTCTGCCGTACCCAACACCAGGCAGCCCGTTAAGTTGAGGCTGTAATGAAACAAGGCTTTGTTGCATGAAACAGAAAAAAGGCACACCAACTCTTAGCAGAGTTAGTAATTATTTTTCCACTTTGTAGCTATCTGGCTTGCCTAACTG
>NZ_KV757546.1 GCF_001712795.1 Nostoc sp. KVJ20 | reverse complement strand
TTCTTAACTTGACGCCAATGGCGAGACGCCCATCCTACAATAAATATTGTGATATTTTATTCTAAAGTCTTTTTAACTTCATCTTTGATATTCTCAGCCGTGTGACGGACTTGGGCTTCAGCTTGTTTAGCTTTACCTTCAGCTTTATCTTTAGGATCGCCAGTTACTTCGCCAATGACCTCTTGTACTTTACCTTCGACGTTTTTAGCAAAAGCTTTTGCTCTATCTTCGATACTCATATTCGTTGTTCCTAAAGTATTTTAAGTGTTGATTTTTATTGCTTGCTCGAAAAGCGCTGCAATGTTTATAGATTACTTTTAGACAACTTTTAATTCTTCTATCTGACGATGCTTTTATGAAGAATAGTTGTGTTCTTTGTACATAGTTATTTAACAGTTAAATTCATCTTGGAGAGTTAAAGTAAATTCTATTGTTCTACCTTGAGACAAAATAATTTACAACTTTAGGTAGATAGCGATGATGTTGAAGGAGCCAGAAGGCAGGAATAAGGGACTTCCAAATAACTAAATATTCCATCGCTATGTAGACAGGGGGCAGGGGGAAGTTATTCTCCTGCGGCTCGACTAAGCGATCGCTTCACTTCCTCCTTTTCTCTGCTTTTGTCACAAATATTGCGCGGAAAGAAGCATAATTTTTCAAGCTTTAAATGAAGAGTAGTTTAGCTGGTGCAAGAAAACACAGAAAAGTCTAATCAGTGGCTTTGAAGTGCCTACAGGGTGCTGAGGCTTCCAAGCATCAGAAATTTGGTGGTCTATAGCGCAATACAGTTCAGAATGAGCAACAAAACACTTGTAGAGACGGCGATTCATCGCATCTTCAAAGACAAATTATCTACACCACTCAATACTGCTTGGGTTTAAAAGCAGCAGTAACAAGTATCCACGTTTATCTCTAGCTTCTTACTGATTAATATTTATGAAAGTATTTATGCGATCGCATTCTACTACTCAATCAACTCCCAACTCCCAATATGTAGACTCTATAGGACTCATATTTGATTTGGTGAAAAAACTCAGTACAACTAAGAAGCCTTCTTGACTGTTGCCTGTAGCAAGATTGCCTATTGCCTGTCTACGCAAATTCGTTCAGAAATCAAAGCGGATTCCTATAGGATGCAAACTGATGCATCTGTTAACATTTTCATCGGATGTTCAATCTTGATTCTAATGATTGTGTTTGCAGGGTTTAATATTTATAAGAAACAGCGTGCTGCTGTTCTTTGCCAACAAGTTGCCTCTTTAGAGAAACTGTGGCATTTGAATATTAAGAAAAAAAGAGCTTGAATAAAAAGAATATAGACAATGAAGTACTTATTTATAGTTTGGGTACTTATACTCTCTTTAGTCGCTCCTAGTGCGGCGATCGCTGAAGTAAAACAGCCCTACACCTTAATATCTGGACTTGGCACAATCCACCATCCAGTTTCTACTACTAATCCCCAAGCGCAAGAGTTTTTCGATCAGGGATTAAATTTAATTTACGCTTTCAATCATGATGAGGCAATGCGTTCTTTTCAACACGCTGCCAAACTCGATCCGCATTTGGCGATCGCATATTGGGGTATTGCTTTAGCTCTGGGGCCTAATATTAACTCAGCAATAGACCCAAATCGAGAATTAGCTGCTTACCAAGCAGTACAGCAAGCCTTGGCACTTTCCACCCAAGCATCTACCCAAGAACAAGACTACATTACCGCCTTAGCCAAACGTTACTCCCAAGCCCCTGATGCAGACTTGTATCAACTAGCGGTAGATTACGCAAAAGCAATGGCAACCCTAGTCAAGCGCTATCCTGATGATTTGGATGCGGCAACGCTTTACGCTGAAAGCTTAATGGATCTGCATCCTTGGCAGCACTGGACTAAAGATGGTAAGCCACAGCCAGATACAGAAGAAATTGTAGCTGTTTTAGAATCAGTTCTCCAACGAAACCCGAATCATACGGGAGCTAATCATTACTATATCCATGCCGTAGAAGCCTCGCCTTCCCCAGAACGGGCCCTTATGAGTGCCAAACGACTAGGAACTTTAGCGCCAGCGGCGGGACACTTGGTACACATGCCTTCCCATATTTATTTTCGTGTGGGAGATTATGAAGGGGCAATGCAGGTAAACCAACAGGCGATCGCTCAAGATGATATTTACATCAACAAATATCAAGTCCAGGGCACTTACCCCATGATGTACTATAACCACAACGTACATTTTCTCATGGTAGCCAGCAGCATGGCAGGAAGGTATGAAGATGCTCTTAAATCCGCAGAGAAATTAGTCACCAACGTTACTGCTATTGGCCCACATATACCAATGCTTGAGGGATTCCTGGGCAGCAAAATGCTGATTCAGACACGCTTTCATGACTGGGATGCCATCTTAAAAACTCCTGCTCCCGATGCTAAACTACCTACTACAACAGCACTTTGGCATTTTGCTCGTGGTATGGCAACGGCAGCCACAGGCAAACTTGAAGATGCAGCAAATGAAAGCAGTGCATTACTGGCCGCTAAACAGGTAATTCCCGCCGAAGCAACCATTGGATTTAGTCCTGCCAGTCGCATTTTAGACATTGCCTCAAAAGTTTTAGACGCCAAAATTGCCAGAGAAAAGCATGATTATGAATCTGCCATTCAATTACTAGAACAAGCGGTAGTAGCAGAAGATGCTCTCGATTACGTGGAACCACCAGACTGGTACTTTCCCACGCGAGAGTCTTTGGGCGCTGTGCTTTTGGCTAAGGGTGACTATAGAGAGGCTGAAGAAGTCTTTCGTGCTGATCTCAAAAAGTATCCCCATAACGGACGTTCTCTATTTGGATTGCAGGCAAGTTTGCAGGCACTCGGCAAAGATCAGGCTGCTAAACTTGTCAAAACTGAATTGGAAACCGCTTGGAAAGGTGATGAAAAGCAACTTGACCTAGCAACTGGGGTTACTTATTAAACTTTGTCTCCCCTTTTCCCAAAAGGCTACAGTGTACACACAAGTCTAAATAAAGCTCAATTTCCCATTGTTGTCTCTTTCCTATGCTCTGCATAGGAATACCTGATTAGAGGTTGCTGCCTCCACTCAGATATTGAGTCAGAGACTCAATGAATCCATTCCCAGTCTTAGACTGGGAACGAGGAAAGTCTTATCAAGCTAGGTTTTTAGGACTTCTGTGTATACCGTAATTTTCCAAAAAGGAGAGACCCGCGCCAAGAGAGAAGACTCAGGACTGTCTCCTGCCCCCTGCCTCCTGCCTCCTGCCTCCTGCCTCCTGCCTCCTGCCTCCTGCCCCCTGCCCCCTGCCTCCTTCAAATTTGTTGCCTGACTTTAGCTTTCGTATTAAAATTTTGGAGTAATGCTTCATGGTTAATGCAGTCAAACGTTCAATGCGGATATTCTGAAGATGCGCCCCCGTATGTCTGATTTTTATATCACCCTACAAAATTTATCTTCTTCTATTTCCAACCCTTTTTTGCGGTGGGCAGTATTTAGAGTAGGTGGGGGCGGGCGATCGCTTAGGTGCGATCGCATCACTGGTTAACTATCTGTTAACTATCTACTGGATGCAGAGAGTTGTCTCCTATGTCATCCTATGATTAGGAGAGTTAATTCAGTGATGTCTTTGGTTTTAGTATTGAAAGGCTTTTTCCTTTTAGTATTTACAGACTTCTCAGAGAAATTAAAATCTCTACACAGTGATGATTTTGGAGAGAATCGATGTCAATTTATGTAGGTAACCTCTCTTATGACGTTACACAAGAAGATTTAAGTGGTATTTTTGCAGAATATGGTACTGTAAAACGAGTTCAAGTACCTACTGACCGTGAAACAGGTCGTCCGCGAGGCTTTGCTTTTGTGGAAATGGGAACTGAAGCTGAAGAAACAGCTGCTATTGAAGCTCTCGACGGTGCTGAATGGATGGGTCGTGACCTGAAAGTGAATAAGGCTAAACCCAAGGAAGACAGAGGTGATAGAGGTTCCTTTGGTGGAAACCGGGGAGGATACGGTGGTGGCGGCGGTGGACGCAACCGCTACTAGACCTTGGAAACAAAAAAATTTGCCTAAAGTCTTAAGGTCAGACAAGGAGTCTGTCTTTTTTTTGTAATCTTACCAAAGCAGTGCTGAGTGTCCAAGAACGATTACTCGTCCTTATTTCAATCCTCTAGATTTATCTATGGGATCACTCAGCACTCACCACCCCTGAATGCTTGCCTAGCCATTGATAAAGTCAACTTAGTAGGAGATGTAATGACCCAAGTAATTGTCGGTGACAATGAACATATTGAATCAGCCTTACGACGATTTAAGCGAGAAGTTTCCAAGGCTGGAATTTTTCCAGACATGAGAAAGCATCGTCATTTTGAAACACCCTTAGAAAAACGCAAGCGCAAAGAAGTTGCCAAACACAGACAGAGTAAGAGAAGTTTTCGTAACTAAGAACTGATATACAGCAGAATTCAGGAGTCAGAATTCAGGAGTCAGAATTCAGGAGTAAAACAGGCTTTATACCTTGCTTTGAGATGAATCCTTGTGTACTTCACCTTCCTTGAAATCCGCTGTAAATATAAATGAATTGCCCTCATACAATCTATGAGGGTTTTCCTTTTGCCGATTTTAAAATCAGGAAACCTCAAGAAACGCTAAAATCAAGTCAGCCTTTGTATTGTAGCGGTTGTGTCCCACATCACTCAGAGTGCGGTTCACTGCATAAATCCTGATTGTCAACGTCCTTATCCTCAGCCTTGGGGAAACAAATTTTGTAACAGCTGTGGCGCACCGCTAGAGTTGCTAGACCGCTATGTTCCACTTCAGCCTTTGGGATCGGGAGGATTTGCTCAAATCTACACGGTTTGGGATGAAAAAACTCAAACTGAGAAAGTGTTAAAAGTGTTGGTGGAAGATTCGCCAAAGGCACTGGAATTATTTACCCAAGAGGCGGCAGTTTTATCTAGCTTGCAGCATCCTGGTGTCCCTACAGTCGATGCCGATGGATATTTTCATGTAAATCTGTTTAATCCCAAATCGCACCAACTACCTTGTTTGGTAATGGAAAAAATCAATGGGCGCACTTTAGAGGAGATATTAAGAAAGTTTCCTCAAGGGTGTCCAGAGGATTTGGTTTTAAACTGGTTTGCCCAAGCTCTACAAATTTTACAGGAATTACACAAACGTCAGATTCTTCACCGAGATATTAAACCTTCTAATTTAATGCTGGGTACTTCTTCGCCATCTGTAACCCCGCCTCAAGGGCAAACAGAGGGCGATCGCCTGGTATTAATTGATTTTGGCGGGGCAAAACAATTTAGCGCCTCTAAGCTGCGTTCTCAGTCTAGTTCCACGCGATTATTTTCTTCTGGCTACAGTCCACCAGAACAAGTAAGTGGAGGTGTTGTCGGGACAGGAGCCGATTTTTATGCCCTTGGTAGAACGGTGATTGAACTATTAACAGGCAAATACCCGCTAGAGTTGGAAGATCAGCAAACGGGGAAATTGCGCTGGCGAACTGCTGTAAATGTCAACCCGCAACTAGCCGATTTGTTGGATGAAATGGTGCATGAGGATGTGCGATCGCGTCCAGCAAATGCAGCTATAATTCAAAAACGTTTGGCGAAGATTTGTCAACCATTACCGCCACCAGGATTATTTGCCCGATTGCGAGACAGCGTTAAGCAAGCCTCAATGCAAGTCTCCCAGAAATTGACACAGCTAACACAAGCTATTAAACAAGCGTTAGCTAACTTTGGCCAAGCTGTCAACAAAACCTTTGTTTTCATCACTCAGACAATCATCAAAATTTTACAAGCTTGTTTGGCGACGATTTGGGCGATGATCCTGGCTTATGTTGGCGCTTGTTTTGGTGCGATCGCTGGTTTTATTTTGGCCTATCGCACCAGCTTGGGGGGTGTGGTTGTGGAATTTCTTGGGAGTCAGCTAAACGAATTAGTGCCAAATACTCAACCTGTCTTCGGGGCAGATATTTTGGTATTCGTCGCCGCAGGTTGGGGAACCGCATGGGGATTGACAGTATCCGGGTGTTTTGGTCAACAGCGGCGGTTTTTAGTGGCGTCGCTGATGGGCATGATTAGCTATGGCTTTGGCTGGTTGATTTTGCAATTAATTACACCAAAAGACAGTGGCGAGGGCTTAGTGGCAGTGATTTTAGTAGCAGTTTGCCTACTCACCTTGAGCTTAGGACTTCGCAGCCACCATATAGTTTACGCTGTGTTCTCGGCCTTTGGTAGTGCGATCGCTTATGCAGTTTTGATTATTTTGAGGTTAGCGCCTTCAATCTTCCAATTTACTAGTCAACCAGCCTGGTCGGAATTACAGTTACCTCTGATTTTTTTTGGTTCTGTAGGCTTCTTTATCAGCTTTTGGTTAGGTGTGAGTTACTACCTAATTGTCCCTGGATTGCGCCTTTTGGGATGGCGATGAAAGAGGAAAGAGGGATTCCTATATTTAGGACTTGCCGGGAGCATCCATTTTTGGAAGATTTATCATTTATGGGAAAATATAAAGGGAAATAACCCTGTGCGATCGCTGATAATGAACCAAGAAAAACAAGAACGGATAAAAGCCTGCTTACAAGAATTGTCAACACTGCTGTATGAAGAAGCAGACAAAAGTAAGCTGGCAGACCTCGAAGGCATAGAAAAAACAGTTCGCAGTCAAGTATTAGAATTAGTCAGCCCAGAAATAGCCCTTTTTTTATCAAACAAACAACAAAAACAAACATCGGTAAAACGAGGAAAATCAAAAGCTTAGTTGGGGAACTGAAATTAAAAGCTAAACAGATACAGAGGCTAGGTTTGAAACCAAGGAGTCGATTAAGTCCATTACTTCAAAAGTGCTGTTTAAGGCTATCAGCAAATGAATCATATCAAAAAGCAGAAATCGAGATTGAGGCATTAACAGGAGTGAAAGTTGGCCACACGACACAACAAAAACTAGTTCTCGAACAGGATTTTCAGCTACCCGTAGCAAAACAAGCTGTGTCAGAAGTGAGTGTGGATGGGGGAAAAGTCCGACTTAGGGGACAACCTCAAGCAGGCTGTCACTGGCGAGACTATAAAACTGTTCGTCTACAAGGGATTTACTATGGTGCGTTTTTTGATGACAACCAATCATTAGTTGATTATGTCAATAGCCAGCGTCTTGTTAATCCGTTAGCCTGCTTGGGTGATGGTCATGATGGTGTGTGGAATCAAGTCATTGAGTTTGGTAAAAGTGAGAATTTTGGGCGTTGGGAAATTTTAGATTGGTATCACCTCAAAGAAAATCTCTATAAAGTTGGCGGTTCTTTAAAGCGGCTAAAAGCTGCTGAAACTCTGTTATGGCAAGGTCAGGTAGATAATACTCAAGCTTTATTTCTTCATTGCCGAGGTAAACAGGCGAAGAACTTCATTGCTTATCTAGAAAAACATCGCTCTCGTATTGTCAACTATGCCTATTACCAGGCTGAACAACTTTGTTCTATTGGTTCTGGAGCAGTTGAATCTGCTATTAAACAAATTGGTGCGAGGATTAAAATTTCTGGCGCACAGTGGAATGTTGATAGTGTTAATCACATCCTCTCTATTCGTTGTGCTTATCTCAATGGTTTATTAGCTATTTGAGTCTTTCTGCCAAAAGTGGATGCTCCCGACTTGCCTAAGTGTCATATTTTTTTGTAGAGGTTATCAAGACGTCAAAAAATCGAAATCTTGACCCTTGACCCCGAAACATGAAAATATACGTGCCAGTTGCGTAAATCCTGCTATTTTAGCTGTTAGATACAAATAATTGGGGATTAACTATGGAACCTATTTCTATGATTATTGCTGCTTTAAGTGCTGGTGCGATCGCAGCTACTAAGGATACCGCAGGAACAGCCGTTAAAGATGCCTATCAGGGTTTGAAAACCTTGATTAAGAAGAAGTTTGAGGGCGATGTTCTGGGACAAGCGATGGTAGATGCCAAACCAGAAGAAATCAAGCAAGCGGAAGGTTTGTTAAAAGATAAAATTACCAAAGCTGGTGCTGATCAAGACCAGGAAATTATTAAAGTGGCTCAGGATTTACTCGAAAAAGTGAAAGAACAACCTGGGGGACAGGAAATAATCAATCAAACTCAAACCAACACCATGAGTGGAAATACCGTTGGTGGAAATGTGAACTTTGCACCGACTGTGCAAAATCAAGGTTAAGGATACCAAGATCATGAGCGAGTCAGTCCCAAATCACTCATCTCAAGAACAAGAAAATCTCTTAAAGGATAATAGTGTTGGGCGTGATTTGACTTTCGCTCCTGTACAGATAATCAACTACTACTATCGAGAAGAAGCAAGATTAGTCCCGTCTGATTCTACCGACGCTGCTGATGAATATCTCCCTTGTCCTTATCGCGGGTTGTTTCATTTCGGCCCAAATGATGCGGATGTTTTCTTTGGGCGGGAAATATTTATCGAAGAACTTTATAGTGCAACTAAAACCAATAATTTTATTCCGGTGCTTGGTGCATCAGGAAGCGGTAAATCTTCGGTGGTATTAGCGGGATTAGTCCCTAAGTTACAAACAGCAGGTCATTGGCAGTTTACTCACTTTCGTCCTGGTTCTGACCCTTTCCATGCTCTAGCTTTAGCTCTTGTTCCTCTCTATACACCCAACTTAGATCAAACAGACCAAATTGCCCAAGCCCGAAAGATGGCTGGTTACTTGCAAGATGGTTCTGTTATTCTCTTAGATGTTTTTGCTAAAATTCAGCAAAATCATCCTAGCGATCGGGTGCTACTGATTGCTGACCAATTTGAAGAAATTTACACACTCTGTAACAATCAGGAAATTCGCCGTAAGTTTCTCGACTGCTTATTAGCCAGTCTCGAAACTCCTACTTCTCTGTCTTCATCGGCTACGGTGTTGGTGACAACGATGCGGGCAGATTTTTTGGAAAATGCTCTTTCCTATCGTCCCTTTGCTGATGTCTTGCAAAATGGTGACGTGAAACTGGGGCCGATGAATCGGGAGGAACTAATAGAAGTCATTGAAAAACCTGCCCAAAAATTCGGGGTGACATTTGCAGACGGACTGGTAGAACGCATTTTGAATGATGTGGAAAACCAACCGGGAAATTTACCTTTGCTAGAGTTTGCTTTAACAGAGTTGTGGAATAAGCGAACAGGTAAACAATTAACTCACAAAATCTATGAAGAAATTGGTCGAGTAGAAGGTGCGTTAGCTCGCCATGCTGATGAGAAATATGGCAACTTGACAGATGATGAAAAGGAGAAAGTCCGGCGGATTTTTATTCAATTGGTGCGTCCGGGTGAAGGAGCAGAGGATACCAGACGCATAGCGATGAAAGCGGAATTGGGGGAGCAAAGCTGGTCTTTGGTAAAAAAATTAGCTGATGCTCGGTTGGTGGTGACAAGTCGCAATCTCAGCAGTCAAGAAACGGTGGAGGTAGTCCATGAAGCTCTGATTCGCAATTGGGGAGAACTGCGAGAATGGATGAATACAAACCGCGTTTTTAGAGCTTGGCAAGAGCGACTGCGTTCAGCAAAGAGACAATGGGAAGCGACGAAGCAAGATCCGGGGTCATTGTTGCGTGGTGCAGTATTAGCAGAAGCAGAAGAAAGACTGAAGGAACGCCCAGAAGACTTAATTGATGAAAAAGAATTTATCAAGCAGAGTATCCAAGAAGAAAATCGCCTCAAACAAGTCGAAACAGACCGCAGTAACCGGGAAATCAGAACTGCCTGGGGCATTGCGACTGGTTCATTGGTGGCGGTGGTAATTAGCGGTATATTGGGTTTAATTGCATGGAATCAGACGAAACAATCAGAACTCAATCAAGCTAAATCTCTTGGTAGATATTCCTTGTCTCTATTTAATGAAGGAAAAGAGTTAGATGCTTTCGTTACAGCAATGAAAGCCGGAAAAATCCTGCAAAAGCAACATAAAACTATACCAGAGGTAATGAATGTCTTGCAGAGAGCTATTGCCGAGAGAAGGGAATACAATCGCTTAGAAAGACACAATAAATCTGTTAGAAGCGTGAGTTTTAGCCCTGACGGCAAGACTCTGGCTTCTGGTAGTAATGACAACACAATCAAATTCTGGAATCTAGAAACAGGCCAAGAAATTCGTACCCTCAATGGGCATAAACAATCTGTCAATAGCGCGAGTTTTAGTCCTGACAGCAAGATGTTGGCTTCTGGTAGTGAAGACAAGACAATCAAACTCTGGGATCTAGAGACAGGCAAGGAAATTTACACCCTCACAGGGCATAATAATGATGTCATTAGTGTGAGTTTTAGTCCTGACAGCAAGACTCTGGCTTCTAGTAGTGAAGACAAGACAATCAAACTCTGGAATTTAGAGAGAGGCAAAGAAATTCGCACCCTCTGGCATACTGGCTCTGTCAATAGCGTGAGTTTTAGTCCTGATGGCAAGACTCTGGCTTCTGGCAGCAGTGACAATACAATCAAAATATGGAATCTAGAGACAGGGAAGGAAATTCGCACCTTCTGGCATACTGACTCTGTCAGGAGCGTGAGTTTTAGCCCTGACGGCAAGACTTTGGCTTCTGGCAGCAGTGACAATACAATCAAAATATGGAATTTAGAGACAGGCCAAAAAATCCACACCCTTACCGGGCATACTGACTCTGTCAGAAGCGTGAGTTTTAGTCCTGACGGTAAGACGTTGGCTTCGGGTAGTTATGACAAGACTATCAAACTCTGGAATCTAGAAACAGGTAGGAAAATTAGCAACCTTAGTGGGCATGATAACTCTGTCAGGAGCGTGAGTTTTAGCCCTGACGGTAAGACTTTGGTTTCTGGCAGTTTTGACAAGACTATCAAACTCTGGAATTTAGAGATAGGGAATGTTCGCACCTTGACCGGTCATAATCACTATGTCAGGAGCGTAAGTTTTAGCCCCGATGGCAAAACTTTGGTGTCTGGTAGTGAAGACAAAACTATTAAACTCTGGAATCTAGGGACAGGTAATGTCCGCACCCTCAATAGTCATACTGACTATATTAGAAGCGTAAGTTTTAGCCCCGATGGCAAGACTTTGGCTTCTGGCAGTCGTGACAAGACTATCAAACTCTGGAATCCAGAGACAGGTAAGGAAATTCGCACCCTTACAGGGCATAATCACTATGTCAGAAGCGTAAGTTTTAGCCCCGATGGCAAGACTTTGGCTTCTGGCAGTTATGACAAGACTATCAAACTCTGGAATCTAGAGACAGGTAAGGAAATTCGCACCCTTACTGGACACACTGGCATTGTCTATAGCGTGAGTTTTAGTCCTGACGGCAAGATTTTGGCTTCTGGTAGTGAAGACAACACTATCAAACTCTGGAATCTAGAGACAGACAAGGAAATTCGCACTCTTACTGGGCATGATAGCACTGTCTATAGCGTGAGTTTTAGTCCTGACGGCAAGACTTTGGCTTCTGGTAGTGAAGACAACACTATCAAACTCTGGAATCTAGAAACAGAGAAGAAATTACTTACCCTCAAGGGGCATAATGGCGCTGTCCTGAGCGTGGGTTTGAACCCTGATGGCAAGACTTTGGCTTCTGGCAGTTATGACAATACAATCAAAATCTGGAATCTAGAAACAGGCAAGGAAATCCGTACCCTTACAGGGCATAATCACTATGTTAATAGTGTAAGTTTTAGCCTCAATGGCAAGACTTTGGCTTCTGGCAGTTTTGACAATACAATCAAAATCTGGAATCTTTCAGGCTTAGGTTTAGACTTAGACTTAGACTTAGACACTTTAATGACGCATAGTTGCAAGTGGATATGGGCTTATTTACATAACCCTAGTGCAAAAGTTAGCGATCGCGATCGCCTCTTGTGCGACGGCATTGGCACGCAAAATTAAAGTAGTGGCGGGACTGATGCGCGGAAGTCAAACGTCAAAAGTCAAAAATGCGATCGCGTTGATCGAGGAAAAGTGCGATTGATATACTGAGAACAACTTTTAGAAAGGGCGATCGCCATCATGACGACACGCGAACTCTTATTCCAAGAACTAGCAAACACGTCCGATGAACTCTTGCTACCAGTGCTGCAATTTTTGCAATTTCTCAAAGCGCATCCGATTCAATCTGCTGAACTTGAACTTGACACCCTGGAAATCATCATCAGTCTTCGGCAGGGATTAGCCGAGTTTGATCGCGGTGAAGGACTTCCCGCTACTCAAGCCTTAGAAGAACTGCGTCATCGACTCCAGATTCCCTCTCGCCCATGACTTATCAGGTTTTGATCCAGCCAACCGCGTTTCAAGACATAGAAAACACTTACCGTTGGATGTGTGACAACTTTGATGCTGAAACTAATCAAGTGCCCAAAAACAAGATCCCCCTAGTCGTATTTTTCATCGAGCTAGGGGGATCACATATATGGTAGTCTATAATTGGTTCGGTATAGTTCCTTACGAATCGATTCTATAGCCTACATTTCAATTTGAGTAGTCTTACCACTAGAATTTATAGTATTTTTACAGCTTCTTAATGAATGCTTCATCCCTGCTGTTTTTTAGGGAGGCGGTATATGTAACTATGACAGTACGCAATGTGCGTAACTTGTCATTTTTGTGGATATCTGTAAAAAATATGAAATTTAAGATTGTTGCTACTAGCGTCCTATTAGCTTGTTTCGGGTTTGCAGAGCAGAGCCTTGCATTAAATCAGCTAGATTTAGATCAGTTGAAGGCAACAAGTGCCTGTCCCCGGTGTAATTTAAGTGGTGCTGATCTAACTCAAGTAAATCTAACTGGAGCAAATTTGCGAGGGGCTGACTTGAGCGGCGCTACATTATCTGAAGTTAATCTCACGAATGCCGATCTCACCGGTGCAAATTTAGAAGGTGCGGTTCTAAATTCAGCAAATCTCAGTGGTGCTTCCTTAACAGGAGCAAATTTGAAATCAGCATCCCTGGAAAATGCCAATTTATCTTTTGCCGGTTTTATCAGCGCCAATTTAGAAGCAGCAAACTTAAAAGATGCGAAATTGGATTTTACCAATTTTCGGGGGGCTAACTTCCGACTAACAACTCTAGCTAATGGTGTAGTCACCTCCGATAAACCTTATGGCTGGTCGTTAGAGCGTCAAAATCTTAGAGAATGTAACGAGTTTCAACCCGAAGATACTCCAGGCACAACCTGTTATTCAAAATAAATTGGGCATGGGGCATTAGGCATGGGGCATTGGGCATTGCTTATTTCTCCCTCGTCTCCCTTATCTCCCCCATCCTCCCCTGCTCCCCTGCCCCCCTGCCCCCCTGCCCCTCTGCTTCATCCTTGTATAGCAAAAGCATTTTGTTTGTTAGCAGTTCTTTATCATGGGAAAAAAGCCTATAGATTAATTGAATCAATGCTTACCTCTATTAAAGACTTAGCAGCAAAACTAGCACCCCGGTTAATTGAAATTCGCCGCCACATCCACTCTCACCCAGAACTCAGCGGTCAAGAGTACCAAACAGCAGCCTTCGTAGCTGGTGTTTTGTCTTCTAGCGGTCTGCACGTAGAAGAAGGAGTTGGCAAAACAGGCGTTATTGGAGAACTCCAAGGCACTAAGCAAAATGACCGTTTGTTAGCAATTCGCACCGATATGGATGCCTTACCAATTCAAGAAGGCACTAATTTGGAATATGCCTCTCGTGCAGATGGGATTATGCACGCGTGCGGTCACGATGTCCACACCACAGTGGGGTTAGGAACGGCAATGGTGCTGTCCCAGCTAGCAGAGGAGTTGGGTGGGAAAGTGCGGTTTTTATTTCAGCCAGCGGAGGAAATTGCCCAAGGGGCAAGCTGGATGGTGAAAGATGGAGCGATGGAAAATGTCTCGGCTGTATTAGGGGTTCATGTTTTCCCTTCTATACCCGCAGGATCTATTGGCGTGCGTTACGGGGCATTGACAGCCGCCGCTGATGATTTAGAAATTCTGATTATGGGAGAATCTGGACATGGGGCGCGTCCCCATGAGGCCATTGATGCGATTTGGATTTCTTGCCAAGTCATTACTGCACTGCAACAAGCTATCAGCCGGACGCAGAATCCCTTACGTCCTGTAGTATTGAGTATTGGGAAGATTAATGGTGGCAGAGCGCCGAATATAATTGCGGATAAAGTGCAGTTATTGGGAACCGTGCGATCGCTCCATCCTGAAACTCGTGCCCATCTCCCGAAATGGATTGAAAATATTGTATCTAATGTTTGCCATACTTACGGAGCAAACTATCAAGTCAATTATCGCCAGGGTGTACCCAGCGTTCAAAATGATTATACTCTGACGCAATTGTTACAATCAGCCGCAGAAGAAGCTTGGAGTAGCGATCGCGTTCAAGTCTTACCCGAACCTTCCCTTGGTGCTGAAGATTTTTCTATGTATTTGGAACACGCCCCCGGTTCTATGTTTCGCTTGGGTGTAGGCTACCAAGAAAGAATCATCAACCACCCATTACACCATCCCCAATTTGAAGTTGATGAATCTGCTATTATCACCGGGGTTGTAACTATGGCATACGCTGCTTATAAATACCATCAGCAAAATTTGTAAACAAAAACTCCCAGCAGATCAACGCTGGGAGTTTTGATTTAACTAATCTTTGTTAGCAGTTATAGAAAGCCCGAAAGCATCCTATACATTTGATTCAGTAACAACACCTAGTTTTTGTTGAATTCGAGTCTTAGCAGCTTTGAATTCAGTCGCAAGTTGTTCACTTTGCTCAGTGCTTAAGTTGTTGCGAATAGCAGCAAACATTGTGGTTTCTTCTTGACGAATATGATCGCCAATAGCATCCATCAGCTGTTTGACTTTATCTTTGAATTGGGGTGAAGATGGGCTGAGAGCCTTGATTTCTTCTAATGCTTGCTTGGCATGAGCTTGTTCATCAAACAATTCTTGGGTGTTATCTTGACCGTAGAAAGGACGTACTCTTGGATAGACTGTCTCTTCTTCAGCTTCGGCGTGGGCACTTAGATCCTTGTAAATTTGACCGAAGTACTCTTGGATCTTTTGTGGATTGTTGCTTTGTAGTAGTTCGGTGAACAGGGTATTTACCTTGTTGTGATCCAGGCGAAGGACATCCTGGATATTCATATCCTTTTTGTCACTGGCTTGAGTAACAGCACTACCTACAACACCACTGACTGCGGCCATAGCGTCTTGAACACGTGCCCAGATTCCTTGATCTGCATCTTGTCCTGTGAGTTCGCGGACGCCCAGAATTTCTAGAATACCTTTGAGTTGCTCTTGGTGAGCGCGGTTTTCAAAGTTAATGGTGTTCAAAGGTGCGATCGCTAGCAAAACGTCAGCACCAGCTTTTTGAGCAGCTTTGTGAACTATTAAGCCACTCATTACTAGTTGATGTTTCAGCAATTCATGCTGAGATACTTTTTCATACAGGCTCAACTCAGAACCTTTGAACAATTCACGAGCTTTTGCAATGAATTCTGTAACAGTTTTTTTGGGTTCAGCCTGAATGCCATACTGACCGATTACAGTTTCCAGAACCCCAAGATTTTTTTCGTCATCATTCAGGAAATTACGGATGCGATCGGCAATTTCGGCATCAAGTCCTTGTGTCAAAAGCGATCGCTCATTTTCGATCACCAATTGTTGGAGTGCTTTAAGACTTGCTAATTTTAGAGCAATAGCATTGCGTTTCGTATCATCTAATGTAGCTACCATCCGTGTTCTCCTCGGCAAGTATTCGTAATTCTTACTGATATAACCTTGACATAGAGGTTAGGGATATTCCATCTTTCTTTTGAGTGATCGCGTTCACAACTCTGGGTAGAAAAAGACAAATTTAGGGTTCCGAAATAGAAATAAAAATTGAAGCGATCGTTGCAATTCTAATCAAGTATTTTAGTATGACATTCTAAAGATATAGATTACAAATTTGGCAGTAATCTATATCTTTAGAATGACAAGTAACGTCAAAAAAACTACTTCTTATTCAAGAGGGCAAAATCGTAACCAGTTCCAGTAGAGCAAGACTCGCAACGCTCGATTTTGACTAGGATTGCTTCTCCTTGACGCTCACCAGAGGGCGAAAACTGAATCATTCCTGTTGCTCCTGAAGTTGAGAAATTAGGATTAGACAGTACCTTTTGTAATCCTTCGCGGGTGTTATCTTGTTTCAAGCCAGTAATAATTGCTTGGACTGCATCATAAGCTCCTGCTGTTCTCTGATTTACCTGTGCATTCCAAAGCTGAAAGGCATTTTCTGCAAAGGGGTTATCTTTATTAGCATCACGATGCCAATACACAGGTAATACCATGCCTTCCAAATCCTTGCCATTTTGTAAAGTTGTTGCACTATACATACTTTCAGAAGCAAACAGTGGTTTTCTGCCTCTAACTTCTTGTGCTACTTTGGTGGCAAAATATATATTTCTGATTGAGGGCATTAGTAAAAAGCCACTTGCATTTTCTGTTTCTATGGCTTGATCTACAAAAGCCCTAGGGTCAAAATTCTTATCTGCCAAATTGCAAGGCGTACTAATAACGTTGCTGCCATATTTTTTGATAGCTTGAGTGTACTGTTCTACAAGTATCTGACTTGATGAGGAGCTTGAATTACTTCTTGAACTACGAGAATCACCACAAATAGCAACATTTCTTGCTTGTCGAGCAATGTAGCGAGAATGAGTATCTACTAAATTATCATATAGCGGATTTACATGAAACAAGTAATTATTTGTGGAACTATTAGGTTGATTATTTATTGAATTGCTTTCTAAATTTTCTTGATTTTCGGCTTGATTTGGTCGCTCAACAGGTAAAACTAACACCAAGCGATTCTCACTATAAATTGCGGCGTTACGTCTAACACCTACTGCTGCCACAATACTCTTGTCTTGAACTAATTCATTATCTAACCGTGTAGAATCTTCTCTATTCTCAGCACTTGCAATTACAATTTGCAGTTTCTTACCATTAATTCCTCCTTGATTATTAACTTCATTTTGAGCTTGAGCTACACCACGCAAAATTTCTTCTGATAAACTCGGATCAAAGTTAATTGGAGCGATGACAGCAACTTTCAGAGCGCTCGAATTATCTTGTGCAATTTTGGCATTGTTTAAATAAATTAAAGTTTCTGGATCATTGGGATTATTTTTTAGAGAAGCGGTGAACTTTTTCACAGCAGTTGTAAAATCTTTTTCAGCAAAAGCTTTAACTCCATCTGTTTTCTCAGGATAGGTTTGGACTTTCACCAAAATCCTTGTACCCAAATTCATTAGTGAAGGCTTATTTGTCAATGAAGATGAAGCTGATATGGGGTTTGATGGTGTTATAATGGTCGAAGAAACTTTGCTAATTAACCACAAAATAGCTGCTACCATTACTCCTGCCAGACCTAGAGATATAAGCAGCCTCAAGTTATCTTTTTTATTTGTCATGAATAATTCCCCAAATTCTACAAAAATTATCTGAAATCAAGAGATTTATGAAAATTTAGCCATACCTAGTACCGCAAGGCGGAATTAAAAATTAAAAATTAAACATGAATACAGCATAAGGGTTTCGTTGATTTGGAATGATTGGTTTATTTCTGCCGTGTTGTACTAGTAATTTAAAAATATTTAGAAAGAAGTTTATTTATTATTTCAGACACACTCACGATAATCAGTGTCAATAAACCTGCAAGAATAACGAGTAACCCTACAAGCAGCAGACCATTTACACCAGATTTTAGAAGGTTATTGGTTAGTAGATTTCTGAAAGTAAATACAATGAGTAGATTTGCTATTATAGCAATAATAATTAAATAAGTTTTTTCTAGAAGCGGGCGAGATTGAATCAAGACTAACCCTGCTAAAATTATCAACCACAATCCAGAGCTAATCCAAGTAGTTCCGAGAAAACTGATAAGTGCGATCGCTAAGAACGAACTACCTGATCCAGCAATTATTGCTCCAGACAATAATTTACTGTTAGAAAATTGGGGTAGATATCGAGTTAATTTGTGTTGTTTTTGTGATTGTGAACCTGATGGCAGAGTAGGTGGAATAACTGTAGGAGCTAATGTATATCTTAGCGGTGGAAGATTATTCAAGTCTTGTAAGACAGCCTGTGCAGATTGATAACGTTGTTCATGATTTTCTCGTAGGAACTTATCAAGAATCATCTCTAATTCCTGACTTATGGGTTGCGTTAAATGCTGTCGCCAACTAGAAGTCCAACCATAGCCTTGTTTCATCCACAAACTTGAAGGAGAAATATTAGTTAGCAGATGAAAGCAAGTTATTCCTAAACTATAGATATCACTAGATGGAAAAACTTTACCCACTTGCATTTGCTCAATCGGTGCATAACCTAATGAACCGATTATTGTTCCAATGGCAGTATTTGTCGGTTCTGTTTTTTGCTTTGCTACCCCAAAATCAATTAGTACTAACTTCCCATCATTTTGACGGCGAATAATATTTTCTGGTTTAATATCTCGGTGAATTACCTGCTGTTCATGTATGTCTACTAACACAGATAATAAATCATTTAAAAAATCTCGAATTTTGGCTTCATCAAAAACCCCCTGCTGTTTTAATTCTTGCAACAGATTTTGTCCTTCGATAAACTGCTGCACTAAATAAAGATATTCATCTTCCTTAAAATATGCATACAAATTGGGAATTTGGATATGTTCCCCTAGCTCTTTAAGACGTTTAGCCTCTTGTTCAAACAACTCAGTCGCTTTTTGATGTGCTTGACTACCCTGAATGCCATAAAATTGACTTAGAACTAGCTGCTTGACAACACATCGTTCATTGAGCTTATCTATATCTTCTGCGATATATGTGCGTGCAAACCCTCCTCTCCCTAATGGTGAGATGATCCGGTAACGATTTCTCAGTAGCGATACCAATGCTGTGCCGCAACTAAGGCAGAAATTTGCCCCGTCAGGATTTTGGGGATTCTCGCAATTAGGATTTAGGCAGCAGACCATATAATTATCGCTGTCATTTTATTAATTTTTAGAATATACCTTACATTTACTTTAGTTGTTTTTCGTAACTACTTTTAAAATATCGCTCAATAGCTACAACAGGATGGTCAAGAGATTACACTGCGATTTTAACTTGAATTGGACTGGAGACACAATGTTACGTATTTATTTTTGCATTTACCCTAAAATCTCCATTTATCGAATGAGCTAAATTTAATACTTTTTTATAATTGTATACTGATATTTTTATTTGAGCCGAAGTGGTGGTTGTGCGTAGCCTAACCACCACTTTGAAGTGTCTGTTCGCACTCAACAGTAAATCTATATTTGATAACCCGCAACTTGGGTTACTAGCTATCTGTCCGAGTTTTCACCGTCATAATTTAATTGATGAAAAATACAGTAAAGCAAATTTTAATTTATTTAATTTTTCCATTGTGTATAAAAATGATGAATTTTATTTTCATCCCTCTCACATTCCTAACAAATCAGAAACAAAACTTATAAAAATTAATTATCAATAAGTTAATCTCCAAAATCAAGAAAATGATAATATTCCTGAACCACCAAGAATATTATTAAATTGGTTAGGTTCTTTAAGAAACACATAAATAGAAAACTTCACGAAAATTAGACATCAGATATTAACTTTTGATCGTAGGTTAGAAGAAACAGTTGTGAATAAAGAATAGAAGTATTATATAGGACTCATATTTGATTTCTGAAAAAACTCAGTACAACTAAGAAGCGTTCTTCCCTGTTGCCTGTTGCCTATTGCCTATTGCCTATTGCCATTGCCTATTGCCTATTGCCTGTCTACGCAAATTCGTTCAGAAATCAAAGCGGATTCCTATATATGCAAGTAAATATGGCAAGGATAAGATAAGACCATGTGCAGAGTTATGTTTTGATAGAAAATTGAAAAATATACTCTTGTTTCTATGGCTAATTATTCCCAATCGCCAAAATAAAACGATAATATTCCTCTTGGAAATGCTAAAAATTAGGTGGGTGTTATACCCACCTAATTAAACTATACTAATAAAGCCTGCTCCTCCTGAGAAATCACACGCCCTTCATCCTCAAAACCGGCAATTTGATCAAAGTTCAAATACCGATACAAATCATCTGCAAAAGGCTCAATTCTACTCGCCACAATATCCAAATATTCCTGCACTGTCGGAAGCCGTCCTAACAGCGCACAAACTGCGGCTAATTCTGCTGAACCAAGATACACTCGCGCATCTTTACCCATACGATTATTAAAGTTGCGGGTTGAGGTAGAAAATACTGTTGTGCCATCAGCAACTCGCGCTTGATTACCCATACACAAACTGCATCCTGGCATTTCTGTACGCGCACCCGCAGCGCCAAAAACGCTGTATACACCTTCTTCTTTTAATTGGTGTTCATCCATGCGGGTTGGTGGTGCTATCCACAGGCGAGTTTTCACTTCACCTGCGCCTTCCAAAACTTTTGCTGTTGCCCGATAATGACCAATATTTGTCATACAAGAACCGACGAATACCTCTTGCACTGGATCGTTAGCAACTTCCGATAATAATTTAACATTATCGGGGTCATTGGGAGCAGCAACAATTGGTTCTTTGATTTCGTTCAAATCAATTTCAATTATTTCGGCATACTCGGCATCAGCATCCCCTTCTAATAACACGGGATTTGCTAACCATTCTTCCATTTTTGCCACACGGCGCAGCATGGTACGCGGATCGTGATAGCCCCGTGCTATCATATTTTTCAGCAACGCAACGTTAGAACGCAGATATTCCGAAATTGTCTCTACACTCAGCTTAATTGTGCATCCGGCACAAGAACGTTCGGCGCTAGCATCGGTGAGTTCAAAGGCTTGTTCAACTTTTAAATCTGGCAAACCTTCTATTTCCAAAATTCGCCCAGAAAAGATATTTTTCTTGTTCTGTTTTTCTGCTGTCAGCAAACCTTTTTGAATTGCTACGTAGGGAATAGCATTCACGACATCGCGCAGGGTGATACCTGGTTGCAATTCTCCTTTAAATCTTACCAAAACTGATTCTGGCATATCTAAAGGCATGACACCCAAGGCGGCTGCAAAGGCCACTAATCCAGAACCGGCGGGGAAGGAAATACCCAAGGGGAAGCGGGTGTGAGAGTCGCCGCCAGTTCCCACGGTGTCGGGTAGCAGCATCCGGTTTAACCAAGAGTGGATGATACCATCACCGGGACGGAGGGCGACACCGCCACGAGAAGCAAAGAAGTCGGGGAGTTCGTGATGGGTTTTGATGTCTACTGGTTTGGGATAAGCTGCTGTGTGGCAGAAGCTTTGGATAACTAAGTCTGCACTGAAACCAAGACAGGCGAGTTCTTTCAATTCGTCGCGGGTCATGGGGCCTGTGGTATCTTGAGAACCAACGGTAGTAATGATGGGTTCGCAAGATGTGCCGGGACGTACACCAGGTAATCCGCAAGCTTTACCGACCATTTTTTGTGCTAGGCTGTAGCCTTTGCCTGTATCAAAGGCTTGCTGGGGACGGGTGAAAACTGTGCTGGGTTCTAAACCGAGTGCAAGACGAGTTTTGTCGGTGAGGGTACGGCCGATAAGTAGGGGGATGCGTCCACCTGCGCGAACTTCATCGAGAATGGTATCAGGTTTAAGGTTAAAGGTGGAAATAACTTCGCCTGCTTCGTTGGTGATTTCGCCTTTGTAGGGATGGATGGTAATTACCATGCCGGTTTCGAGTTTAGTGACATCGCACTGAATAGGCAAAGCACCGGCATCTTCTGCTGTGTTGAAGAAGATTGGCGCGATCGCACCACCTAAAACATAACCCCCAGCGCGTTTGTTTGGCACAAAGGGTATATCATTTCCCATGTGCCACAACACTGAGTTGATGGCAGATTTACGCGAGGAACCAGTACCAACTACATCTCCCACGTAAGCTACAGGATGTCCTTTCTTTTTCAACTCGGCAATAGTTTGTAAACTTCCCGGTTGCCGTGACTCTAACATCACTAAGGCGTGTAAGGGAATATCCGGGCGAGTTGTGGCGCTTTGGGCGGGTGATAAATCGTCGGTATTGGTTTCGCCAGGAACTTTAAAAACGGTGACAGTAATCGCTTCTGGAACTGTGGGGCGCATGGTAAACCATTCAGCTTCCGCCCAAGAGTCAATCACCAACTTCGCGAAAGGATTAGTTTTAGATAACTCTAAAACATCGTGGTAAGCGTCATACACTAAGAGGATTTTGCTTAAAGCGTTGGCGGCGTAGGCGGAAATGGGTTCTTTTCCTTGTCCGCCCATGACGAGAGGTGTTTCGGATGAGTCGGAGAGGGATACAGTGGGCAATTGCAGCAAATCGATTAGAGATTGCACATTGTAACCACCGATCATTGTGCCCAGCAATTGCACTGCTTCGATGGGCGCAATCAACGGACTGGTGATTTCTTCCTTAGCAATGGCGGTGAGAAATCCAGCTTTGACATAAGCTGCTGGATCAACACCAGGAGAAACGCGATCGCTCAATAAATGTAATAATATCTCCTCTTGACCCTTGGGCGGATTTTTCAGTAATTCACATAATTCTGATGTTTGCTTCGCATCCAATGGTAAAGGAGGAATACCGAGTGCTGCTCTTTCGGCAACGTGTTTACGATATTGTTCTAGCATTTTGATGTTCTCCATTGGGATGTTCTATCTTTAATTATGAAATTTTTAGGCAATACTTGGCTATAAAAGTTTAGCTTACTTTTATGATGAAAGCCTTACTGGTAATCAGTTATTAGCAGATTTTTTTATACTGAAAGTTTAAAAAGCGAATAGAATTTGTTACTACACAAAACTTAGTCTACCTCCGTGTACTAAGAGGATGTTTGGAAAGTCATGATTGATGTATCAAATATTGTTTTACCCCACCCTAACCCTCCCCTTATAAAAGCGAGGGAACCGGATTTTATTGTTTCCCCCCTTTATAAGGGGGGATTAAGGGGGGTAATAATTCGATTTCTCAAGTGTAGTAATAATAAATTAGATTGATTGTTGGTTTAACCAAGTTTCTAAATCAGAAAAACTAGAAAAATCTAGCAATGCTTCTCCTAAATTCTCTAATTTTTCAAGTGATAAGCCTTGAATTTGCTCGATTAATGACGTATCAATCTCACCAATACGGCGATTGAGTTGACGCAATATTAAGTTTTGTTTTCCTTCTTGCCTTCCTTCTTGTTTTCCTTCTTGCCTTCCTTCTTCTCTGGCTTGTTCTCTATTTTTTTGATAAAGTGGTTCTAGTCGCATAATTAACTCCCTATCATCTGCTTCTAATTCTTGATTTACTCTCAAGTTTTCGCGCAAGTTGTAAACTAATTCAAGAGTTTGTTTCTGGTATGGATGATCTAATGGTAACGCTTGCAACTCGATAATCGCTTGTGACTGCACACTTCCCCTACCTAAAAGCCTCAACCATAATGTCTCTGGTGTTTGCGGTAGTTGGTGTATCGCTACAATTGCTGTCCGCAAGGCATCTGGCAGAAAATGCACTCCTGATAACCAACCTTGTTTTTGAATAGTTCCAAAGCTAGACAATCTAGTTTCAGATATGGTTGGTGTAAAAACCCACAATTTGGGAATTTCTGAGTCTTGAAGTTTGGTTTTATTTGCCTTAGCTTCTCGTCGCAGGAGAGCCTTTATTTCTAATAATTTTAGAATACAGTCGCAGATTTCATCGGTAGAAGCTGGATTGCGGTACGGTTCTATAATTGCAGGATGTTCAGCAAATCTTCCTAGCAAACCCAGTATTTGTATATTAGAGCTTTGCTGTTTAGCAGGAGTGAATAAAACATCTATTTCTTTAATCTCTCCTGATACTTTTTCTGATGCCTTGACTTCTCCGTAATCTTTTAATAATTCTTCTAGATAGTCTTTGGCAAATTGATCATGTATAAACCTGGTCATTAAATCTTAAGATTTCAGAAGTTCTGGGTTAATGCAAAGTCTTATTATATAGCAAGCCTGAATCATTCGTGATGAAATAGATCCACGACTTCTTTGAGAAGTCGTGGATCTGCTGGACACCTTTAATTTTCACCAAAAACTTGGGTCTAAAGCCATGTCTTTTGAGGACGGCTTTTTATCATTGGTGACAGGACTTTAAATGAGTAATGAGTAATGAGTAATGAGTCGATGAGAAATGGATATTTACTTATTGCTTATTACTTATTACTCCAAAATTACCGACTCTTCTTTCTCGGTGAGTATGTCAAAGATACTATTCTAAAAAAGTTAAAAACAGATTTTATAATCCTTTTGACTTCCCGCTAGGGCGTGGCGGTTATTGCATTTTCATTTAATTTTTTATCTGTGTTCGATTTCAAGCGTGTCAATCTGCTTTTACGGATACGTTCGCTGTCTCTAACGCCGCCTGCAAGTTCATATTCATTGCTGTTTTTGCCGTATTTGAAACCAACTCCAGTCAGCATTTTATCTGAAACCTGACTTAAGGTTTTTTCCATCTCATCCAGTTTTTTTCTAGAAGAGTCAATCATAGCTATAGCAGCGTTATAATCATCAAGCATATTGTGAAAATTGTCTATTAATTGAGTCAGGTTTTGCAAGTTGTAAGTATCATCAAAATTTATATTTGGATCGATAGCTTTCAGACCGGCAACTCTAAACTCAGCTTTTTCTAGAATCCGGGAACTACGTTTTCTTCTAGTCATAATTTTACACTTTTCAAAGCTTTACAGAACTATTTTCTCTCAATTAACCTGGATTCTGGTTCAGCAAAAAGCGCATTTTTTTTAGTAAAAGTTTTTATTTGTGTCCGTGGTTTTTCGGATTTTAACAATCAAAGGTTGATTTTCAGCAAAATAATATTATGTTTAAGCAATAGATAATAGGGCATTATCATAGGTGTCAAATTACCCCCCTCAATCCCCCCGATGCATTGGGCTACGGTGTACACACAAGTNNGACTCAATGAATGCATTCCCAGTCTGAGACTGGGAACGAGGAACGAGGAAATGCTTATCAAGCTAGGTTTTTAGGACTTGTGTGTACACCGTAGGATGCATTGGGGGGAAGCCGGAAATCTAGTTCCCTCCCCTTTACAAGGGGAGGGTTAGGGTGGGGTAAAATGCCTGTGGAATAAGGGTTTAACACCAATGAGCATTGCTATGCCCCTACAAATAGTCTGTATTCCATATTGCTTTAACTTTAAGCCTTAATGTTGTAACTTTAAGGCTTTATGTTCTTGCTTTAAGGCTTAATTTTGTAACCTGAAGGCTTAATGTTATAACCTTAAGGCTTTATGTTCTAGCTCTAAGGCTTTATGCTGTAACCTTAAGAGTCAACATTGTAATATTGATGACCAAAGTTGGTTGGTGAGTGCAACCATCGCTACATAGTGTATATTGTTGATTTACAGCGATCGCAAGAAACGCGATGCCTACGGCGGGCTACGTCTACGCGAATATTTTATAGTAAGCAAATTTAACTAATTTATTTGTGTATTATATTGTAAATAATGTTACAAACATACAAAATATTCAGAATTAGCTGCTATTATTATCAATCTTTTACCTAAATTTTTGTGGTAACATCTGGATATTTTTAACTAATTCAGATAAACTGATAAATTTGTCCGTTGCATCACGCTTCTTTTGTATATGCCCAAAACTTACACCGTAGAAATTGATCACCAAGGCAAAATTCATACCTTGCAAGTTCCTGAAAATGAAACGATCTTATCAGTTGCCGAAGCTGCTGGTTTGGAACTGCCGAGTTCTTGTAATGCAGGTGTCTGCACAACTTGCGCCGGTCAAATAAGCGAGGGAACTGTAGATCAAGCTGATGGTATGGGCGTTAGTCCAGATTTGCAAAAGCAAGGTTACGTATTGCTTTGTGTTGCCAAACCCCTTTCTGATTTGAAAATTCAGACCGAAAAGGAAGATGTACTTTATCAGTTACAATTTGGCAAAGGCAAATAATCAGAGAACAGTTATCATGATGATGTTTGTAAAGCCCTGGCGACTAGAAGTCGCGGCTACACAGACAAAACCTGCCTCCGCAGGTTAAAAACCCTTAATTTTTTCTTAGTCCACGGAGGTGGCCTACCCTGCGGGAACGCCAAGGGCGAATGTTTGTGTAGTAGCAAATTATATTCGCCCAATACTTTTAAAACATCCTCTAAGTACTTTATAAATAACACAAGGATTTTATAGCAACTGATATCAGTTATTCTAGAAACTACAAATCAACAGGATTTACCAAAATGACGACTCATTTTATTACCGCAGAAATTGATTTACAAGAAACTCCCGCAGAATTACTAGAAGTCATTGAAACAGAGTTAAAGAAACAAGGCGAACCTCTGCGTTGGGCAGTTACTTCTGTAGATGCTGACGAACAAAAAGCTACAGTTGAAGCTGTGGTGACTACAGTCAATAGTTAGGAGTTAGAAGTTAGGAGTTAGGAGTTAGGAGTTAGTATTTGATGGCTTGTTATTCATAAACTCATAACTCATAACTCAGCACTCATAACTTAAGATGAATCGTCCATACACCGCTATCTTAATCGTACCAACAGGCGTTGGGGCTGCCATTGGGGGTTATGCAGGAGATGCTTTACCTGTTGCCAAACTTATAGCACAGGTTTGCGATCGCCTAATTACTCACCCCAATGTCCTGAATGGCGCAAGTTTGTATTGGAATCTGCCAAATGCTTTCTATGTTGAAGGTTATGGACTTGACAAATTTGCCTCTGGATGCTGGGGTTTGCGTCCAGTCCGCAACAACAAAGTAGGTTTGCTTTTAGACCAAGCCATTGAGCCAGAGTTACGGCTAAGACATATACAAGCAGCGGATGCAGTTAGAGCCACTCTAGGATTGACCTTAACAGATTATGTAATTACTGATGCACCATTAAATGTAGAACTACGGACTACAGCATCGGGAGCGAGTTGGGGAACAATTGGCAACCCAGATAGCTTGTTAAGGGCAGCTGAGATATTAATTAAAAAAGCGGGGGCAGAAGCGATCGCAGTTGTTGCTCGTTTCCCTGATGATATGGATGAGGAAGCAGTACAAAAATACCGCCAGGGTGAAGGTGTTGATTCCTTAGCGGGTGCAGAAGCCGTAATTAGCCATTTGCTAGTGCGAACCTTTCAAATTCCTTGCGCCCATTCTCCCGCCCTTTTGAGCGAACCTCCACAACCTAATTTATCTCCCCGTTCCGCCGCCGAAGAATTGGGCTATACTTTTTTGCCGTGCGTCCTTGTAGGATTAAGTCGTGCCCCACAATTTATAGTAGACAGAGGAACAATAGCATCACAGCAAGGAGATATTTGGGCAGATGAAGTAGATGCTGCGATCGCACCTGCAAATGCTTGTGGTAGCAGTGCCTTACTGAGTTTAAGCCAAAGACAATGCCAAATAATTACAGTAGAAGAAAATAAAACTCTGATAAAAGTTCCTGCCCAACCTTTGGGGATCAAATCTATACAGGTAAACTCATATTTAGAAGCAGTAGGTGTATTGGTAGCACACAAAGCAGGTATCAATCCTTCCGCTCTCCGTCCCAAATTATTACCTTTGCAGCCAATTAGTCATTAGTCATTTGTCATTAGTTATTTGTCATTAGTTATTTGTCATTCTCTCTCTGCTTCTCTACCCCGCATACCCAATGCCCAATGCCCCTTAAAAATTAAAAACCCGTGGTTGAACAACAAAAGCAAGAGCCAGAAATTCCATACCTGACACGCATACAAGTACTTGGAGCGATGGGAGCGACTGCAATCATTTTGTTGATAGTCGCCAAACTTTCGTTATACTTTGGCAACTTTTCCCTATTTTCTTGGGATTTGAACCAAAGAGAGTTGCTTTTAGGCGTAGGATTGGGATTCCTCATCACCGCGTTAAGTGGCTTAACTTATCGCCTTTGGACTGCCTATCGTAAAAGTGCAGATTATTACCTAGAAGTGGTACTAAAACCTTTAGCTTTACCAGACTTAATTTGGCTGGGGTTGCTACCAGGGCTGAGTGAAGAATTATTATTTAGAGGTGTGATGCTGCCAGCTTTAGGCTCTGATTTTACAGCTGTAATTGTATCCAGTCTTTGCTTTGGCATCTTACATCTTAGCGGTTCCCAACAATGGCCCTATGTAATTTGGGCAACGATTGTCGGGATGATATTAGCATATAGCGCTCTACTCACAGGCAACTTATTAGTGCCGATTGTCGCTCACATTATTACTAATTGGACTTCTAGCTATTTCTGGAAAATGTGGCAATTGTCGGCAATCAAAAAATAAATGGCTCTAAATATAGCGCTTTCAAAGACTGCTGTACCCTCTTAAATTAGGAATTAGGAATTACGAATTACGAATTAGTAATTATTTGGTCACATTGGATAACATCAGAAGTTGACAACTGGTCTAACTTATTGTTGTAGCTGGCAACTTTTTTACTTTCTAGTTAGCAAACTGTGCGCTGCAATGCTTCGATACGTCCATGAGGGCGCTGTGCTGCACCGGACTATTAACCAGGAGACTACAGCAATGATGAAAGCTGAAGATATCATGACCAAAGAGGTAGTTACCATTCGCGGTTCGGCAACTGTTGCTGAAGCGGTGGGGCTGATGAAAGATAAAGGATTGCGGGCGCTGGTTGTGGATCGCCGTTATGACAATGATGCTTATGGTATTGTCACAGAAACAGATATTGTCTATAAGATAACAGCCTACGGTAAAGACCCAAAGCAAGTACGGGTTTATGAAATTATGAGCAAGCCCTGCATTGTGGTCAATCCTGATTTGGGTGTGGAATATGTAGCGCGGTTATTTGCTAACACTGGTATTCATCGAGCGCCTGTGATTCAAGGCAAGCTGCTGGGCATCATTTCGATTACCGACATTTTGACTAAAAGCGACTTTGTGGAAGCGCCAAGAGGGTTACTGCTGGAAGAGAGAATTAAAAAAGCAATTGATCAGGCTCGTGCTATTTGCACCGAACAAGGTGCTTATTCTAAACCCTGTGCAGTCGCCTGGGATGAAGTAGAAGAACTCCAAGCAGAAGCAGCTCATCAAAAATCTGAGGGTATGGTATCAGCCAAAGTCTCTTTTGAAGAATACTGCAAGGAAAATCCAGATGCGCCCGAATGCCGAAATTATTACCCGTAATTGAGGTGGGGGGCAGGGGAGCAGGGGGGCAGGGGAGCAGAGGGTAAGTTGCAGTAAGTCTTTCCCCTGTGCCCAATGCCCTATGCCCCTCAATTTACCGTTTCGCAACTCGCATCAATAAGAATAGACCTATTCCCAAAAAAGCAAAGTTGGGCAACCAAGCTCCCATAAAGGGAGAGAGGACACCTGCTTGTGCCATTGCACCACTAATAAAGAAAATTAAGTAGTACGAAAAAATTACTACGACACTAATCCCAAAGCTGGTACCTCTTCCAGTCCGCTGGGGTATGCTTCCCATCGCTGCACCTACCAAGCCAAAAACTACACAGACAAAGGGTAAAGAGATTTTTTGTTGAATCCGCACTTGGAGTTTACGAATTTTTTGGCGATCGCCACCAAGATATTCTACTTCTAGTTGATCTAATGCTTCAGAAATATTCATTTCACCATAGTCTCGGCTTTTTTCTGCCAGACTTAATGGCGTGCGCGGTAGTTGCAGTTGTTGCTGTTCAAATCTAACAATGTTGCGATAAGAGCGATCGGCAGCGACAAAATAGATCGTGCCGTTGTAAAAATCCCAAACACTTTGAGAAGGATTCCACTGGGCGGATTCAGATACCAAAATTTGATTCAGACCTTTTGTTGAGCGATCTATAATCGTCAAACCTGTCATACGCTTACCATCAAACTGGTCGGCGTAAAACAAGCGTGTCAATATCCTACTCCTAGAACCATCTGGCTGAACAACATCCTGATATTCAGGATAGAAAATATTTTGCTGTTTAAAAGTTGGTTTGTCTGATTTCAGGGCTTTCTCTAAAGTCGTTGCTGCTTGATAATTTGCTGCTGGTGCAATTTGTTCGTTAAATACAAATGTCATTCCTGTAACCACAAGACTTAACATCACAGCAGTTAGCACCATGCGATAGACGCTGACTCCACAACCACGCAGGGCAATTAGTTCGCTCTCGCTAGAAAGACGACTGTAGGTCATCAAAGTAGCCAGCAGCGTAGACATGGGAAAAGCTAAAACGATAAAGTTGGGAAACTTTAACAAAAAAACTTGAATAGCAATATCTATGGGTAGCCCAGATTCTACAATTTTTCTGACCAGATCAAATACAGCATCAATAGTGACGCCAATTGATGAAAAAGCTCCGACACCAAAGAAAAACGGCGCTAACAATTCGCTGGCAAGATAGCGATCCATGATCGTAAAAGGCAGCAGCGAATGGAGACTGTAAAAAGACGTGAACTTCTTTGATATCATAAGCCGATTTAACAGTTAAATATTGGCAACCCTGGTGAAGCAAAGCATATCTACTGTATTTAGTATCAGAATTTAATTTTAAATAGCAAAAGATTAACTAATAAATTCATGTTTAAGAATAAAAATCAAAATATCCTTTGAAATTATTAACTAAATAATTATGAATTTAGACTTGAAAATTATCCCCTAAATAATATTGCCGCACGAGGGGGTTGCCGTAGAGTTCGTCAGCACCACCAAAAGCGAGGATTTGTCCCTCACGCATGATGTAGGCGCGATCGGTGATGGCCAGGGTTTCGCGGACATTATGATCTGTAATTAAGATTCCCATACCGCGATCGCGCAGTTGTGCCACGATTTGCTGAATTTCTGAAACTGCGATCGGATCAACTCCTGCAAATGGTTCATCCAAAAGTAAAAATTTTGGCCCTTCTTGCCCAGCCGCTAAAGACCTTGCTAATTCCGTCCGCCGTCGCTCACCACCAGAAAGTTGAATGCCCTTGCTATTGGCTAATTTTTCCAACCGAAACTCCCGCAGTAAAGTTGTCAGTCGTCTTGACCACTCCCATCGTGGCACATTCGTTTGCTCTAGCACCAACAGAATATTATCCTGTACCGAGAGTTGGCGAAAAACACTTGGTTCTTGTGCTAAATAACCAATACCCAATCGTGCCCTTTTATGCATTGGCATTCCCGTAACATCCAGATTACCTAGCCAGACTTTTCCTTGATTAGGTTTTTCTAGACCTGTCGCAATGTAAAAGGTCGTTGTTTTACCAGCCCCATTGGGGCCTAGCAAACCAACGATTTCGCCCTGAGCAACAGAAAGGTTTACACGATTGACAATTACTCGCTTACCGTAAGATTTGTGAATATTCTCTAAAACAATTTTCACGCTGGAGGCACCCTTTCTTGGTGGTAAATGCTAATTAGAAGGCTTGAATGCCGGTGTCTGTGGGGCAGGTGCCGCAGTTTGTCCATTATTCTCTGATTCCTGAATCATGTAGATGGACTCTACCTGACGGTTGGATTGAGGGAGAGCGACAAATCGGCCTTCATCAATTAAATAGGTTACCTTCTCTGCCCGAATACTGTTACCACCCTGTTGCAAAATATAGACGTTGCCAGTGAAATCAATTCGGCGTTCTTTACTAAAGTACTGTGCTTGGGCAGATGTTGCTTGAAGTTGGCGAGAAGGATACAACATTTGCACATTACCGCGAGCGGTGATTACTTGGTTTTTGGCGTCATATTCTTGCACATCAGCACGGATAGTCAAAGGGCGATTTGCTTCAGATGTTTGTGCAGTAGCGGTTTGCAGTTGGGTAGGGAATGTAAAAGCGCCCAAGAGTGCAGCTGGCAGCATTAAAGCTAATCCAAAGCGACGCATTTGTGATATGGGCAATTGATAGCAGGGCATCATAGGAGTTTGGGATTCAGGATTGCAGCTTGTATTCTAATTATCTCAAGTACTTTATCCAGATATGAAATATACAATCTGGAGTGATTTACGATAACTACTGGCTGAAATAGTGACGCTACCCCCAACCTCAAGGTTTCAGGTAATTGGTATCTGATTGAAGGAGGCAGGAGGCAGGAGGCAGGATAGCGCAGCGGTAGCTCATCCTGGAACGTCGGGCAGTTTTCCTCTACTCTTGACTGCCCGACGCTCGCGGACTCGCTAACGCTGCGCTATCTGCCTCCAACATCCTCGGTAAAAATGATGTAGGCAGAATTACATGAATTCTGCCTAGCAAGGATTTGGGGCAACGCATAACTAATTTCACCACAAGTCTAATCAGTAGTCAGCACAATTTTAGGTAAAGATAAGATTTGATCTTTTCCCAAATCGCCAGATGTAATCTTATCTGGCCCTATTTGTTGTAATGTCGTCAACAATGCTGCGCTCTGACTCAATAGTTCATCTACATCAACGCCACCGTAACTAGATGGGTAACGCCGTAGGCGATTGCCGCCTTCTCCCAATAGAATAACTGCACCTCGCCAGTTCCGATTCTCCAAATGATATAGGGCTACAGAAATTTGGAGAATACCTTGATAAAAAGTTTTTTCTGGTTCGCTGGCTTCAATCCACAAAGCTTCTAAAGTGTCATGACAAGCGTAGAACTGACCAGAATTAAATTGTTCTACGCCTTGCCAAAACTCTTGGGGGATGATTTCGCTCATCCCATACTGTCTCGGACTTCTTTAATTGTTTCGAGAGAGATGTCTTGTTTGTCTCCAGCAAACTCGTTGTCTGAGGTGAGGAACAACATACAATGGCACTCTTTGCGTTCTCTCATTGGCACACAAGGACAGTTCCAATACGTGGCATGGACTTCAGCTTCTTTATCTTCATAATGGCGACAGGGACATAAAGGCGCACCTAGTTCGTCTTTATGTTTAGCTAGTCCTTCAATCACAACTGCGGTAACAGAAGGTTCAGAACAGAAGTATGTTCCAGTCCGCTTGGCGTATTGTTCGGAAAAATGCCGCATTGCCTCTAGGCTTTTATCGCTGGATTTTGTGTTATGTTCTGATGTGATCATGTCGCTCATAATTTAAATATTTCTTTGCATTGTACCTCAGCCTCATGTGAGGATTACTGGGTGGATTTCCCCAACCTTGCTGGTTCAAAGGCTGATATGTCCGGTGGGCTGGGATCAGATAAAATCTAGGAAATCACAACTTCTAAGCTAATCAAAATTCAAATTACATCTTGAGGCAGAATTTAAAAGTCAAGAGGTTAATTTATTCTCACCCAAAAACGATGCTGTGACGCATCTAAGGGTAGATACGGGATGCGCCCCTTTCCCAAGTTTTTGTATTATTTACTTGATTTATCCATTGTACTGAGTTTTATTTATCATAACTTTATAATATTTTATCAAAAAAATAATTAAAAGAACTTGTCTATTTTGCTACCTAGTGTAAACTTTGATGTGTTTCATAAAACAAAAGTTACAACTTCTACTATTTATGACCACTTCAATCGTTGCGAAAAAGTTATCGACTGCTGCGATCGGAGCAACAATCATTGTTTTGGGAATAGGAGCAGTAGCACAAGCAGCTGTTTTAACATTTGATGATATAGCGCCTATTTCAGGTTTCACTCTAATTCCTAACGACTACGGTGGATTTAATTGGGATAATTTTTACTACACGAATGGCTCGAATGCTATCTCACGTACAGGCTATGACAATGGCAGAGTGTCAGGAGACTACGTTGCTTTCAACGGGTTTGGAAACCCGGCCTTAGTCAGTGATGATGTTTTTGACTTCAACAGTGCCTATTTAACAGCTGCTTGGAATGATGGTCTTTCGGTTACTGTAGAAGGTTTAAATAGCGGTGCAACCCTGTATTCAAAAACTGTGGTTGTAGATACGACACAGCCAACTTTAGTTAATTTTGATTATTTTGGTGTTGATGAATTAAGGTTTACGTCCTTTGGTGGAGTTGAGCCAGATTATCTTGTAGAGACGGGTGGTAGTGGGACACAGTTTGCGCTAGATAACTTTACCTTTAATGAAAAAGCTACATCTGTTCCCGAACCTAGATTGCTACCAGCACTATTGGCAATCGGGGCTTTAAATGCTGGTTTGGTATTAAGACGTAAACAGTTAAAGCAAAGTTAACTTAAACTTTGCCAGAATGCCTAGAAGTCGTGGCTATACGAACAAAACCCACCTCCGTGGGCTAAAAGCTTTACAGATTGTAAAGGTAGGCTTTGTTCGTATAGCCCTTCTAGAGTGTAGTTTTTTGGTGAAGGTATCGATCAATACGAATGTAATGTTTTTTGTAGCTGGGGTTGCAGAGGGCGATCGCTTTCCAAAACTATACCAGGATGCTCCCAATTGATTACTTCTTGTTCTGGTGGTGAGGAAATATTTGGCCACAAAACCCAGCGGCTACCTTGAGGAAGAGTAGAGAGACTCAGGGGGTTTTGAGTCAGCCAAATCAAGGAGCAGCTTTTAGGAACTACTGAACTAGCATCTTCTAGGGCGGTTGTTGCTGCTAAGGTTTCTAGTACAAAGCGATCGCCTTTTATTAAATTTGTGGATGCTGTCCATAGTTGCACCTGTAATTGCTGTCGCTGTGCATAAAAATACAGTGATGCTGCGGCAATTACTGCTTGTTCAAAGTTTTCTTCTTCCCAATTGCTAGCGCTGTCAAGGGCAATAACTATTTCTTGTCCACCTGTCACCATTTCTAACTCCCGCACCCTTAATTCCCCATAGCGGGCGCTAGTCCGCCAGTGAATCAGACGAGTCGGATCTCCAACGCGGTAAGGACGGAGCGATCGCACCAGCCCCGTTGTTGCTGTCTGCAAGGGTCTGCCACGAGGATCGCCCCTTTTGCTCTCTTCTTGCCCCATTTCATCCACTAAGGGACAGGTAGCTAAGGGTAACACTGTCGGATAGACGATCGCTGTGGCTGCACAATCACGTTGACGGCGACACCAAAATAATCCTAAAGGCGCACCAGAACCCAGCTCGACTGTGTGCCAGCGATAAACGCCCCGGCGCTGGGTAGGATGGTAATATACCCAACGGTAACTGCCTTGACTAGGAATTGTTTCTATCGCCTTTTGTACTGGTTTCCCTAAAACGAAAGGCAGCATATCCTCGACTTGCAACAAAGTTACAGGCTGCTGTGTCTGATTGCGGATTTCTAACTCGACAGTCAGATCATCGCCTGCTGAAACAGGTTGCATAGGACGGCGGGTGATGGATAGACCTGTGAGCGATCGCGGCGGTAAAATGGCTGCTACACCCAAAAGGGCAAAACTGATGCCGCTAATGGCGTACAGCCAACCAGCCATCGTATTTACACCTGCTCCAAAAAAACAAATCGCCGTTGCTGCTAGTACCCAACCGCCGTATGCAGGGGCACTAGCGCGGGTTTCTAACCAATTGGTGATGGGTTTGATGATTTTCATGTTTCTTTTTTAACCCAACGCCACTCGTAATTCACAGTATTTCAGGGGGTTGCTAAAAAATCCATAATAGTCATTTGTCATTTGTCATTTGTCATTGGTCATTAGTTAGGACTAAGAAAAGCTCAAAGGCTTGTGTAGCCTAATTATCACCTCGTTTCCAGCCTTAATACCTACGGTGTACAAGTCCTTCTCACTACCAGTCCTCGAATTACCCCACCCTAACCCTCCCCGATGCATTGGGGAGGGAACTAGATTTTATATTTCCCCCCTTGGCAAGGGGGGATTAAGGGGGGTAATTCGACTCGTGTGTACACCGTAGGTATTAAGACTGGGAATGTCTTCTGAAAGGGCTGCTGCCTATCGTCAACAAAGAGAAGGCAGAGCCGTTTCCCAGGCTCCAGGCTAGGAAGCTTTGAGAGCAAAGGCTGTGTCGTGTCTTAACCTAGTGCCATTTGTCATTTGACAAATGACAAATGACTCCGCACAGCAGTTTGATTCGACCAGGACTGATACGCTGTTAATTAAGGCAAAACTTCTATTAGACAAATTGTAAAATCAATGAATTACCTTGTTGCCGTATTACCAGACCGCATTCAAGCCGAAGCTGCTTACTTAGCTTTAGAAAAAGAAGGCATAAACAGTACCATCCTGGGGAGGGGATATAAAACGGCTGACGAGTTTGGCTTAATTGACCCCAAAGACCAAGCTAAAAAGCAAGCAAAACTGATGGCAACCTGGCTGATACCGTTTGGCTTTTTTGCAGGTTTTACATTCAGCCTCATCACTGGTTTAGAGACTTTTGCCTGGGCGGGTGAAGTTGGCAATCACATCGTTGGCGGACTGCTAGGTGCTGCTAGTGGTGCTATGGGTGGTGTACTTGTGGGTGGTGGAGTCGGTTTACTAATAGGGAGTGGTGATGCTTTACCCTATCGCAACCGCTTAGATGCGGGTAAATACTTAGTTGCCGTTCAAGGTTCTGAAACTCTCACTCGGCAAGCAACCCGAATATTACGACAATTTGATCCAGAAAATATCCAAGGTTATGCTGACACCAATACTGTGTATTGAATGAATCATAGTTCACACATTCCGACACAGCGACTTGAGTTGCTTTCCTGTTCTTTGGAGGTGGTTCAAGTCGCTGTAATCAAAAACAAATTCCAATAGGAAGTGCTATCAGCTGATGCCAGCAGGGATTTGCTTTTGAAGCAGTAGAAACACTGGTAAATTTTGCCTTTACTCACCCAAAACTCAAAAGAACGATCGCACTGCCTCAATTTGCATTCTGGAAAAATTCGGAATGCAACAAATTCGTAGAGATAAAAATCTGCTGAAATGGGAATTAAAGTTAAAATCAAGATATAGGACTCATATTTGATTTCTGAAAAAACTCAGTACAACTAAGAAGCCTTATTCCCTATTCCCTATTCCCTATTTGCCTATTGCCTATTGCCTATTGCCTATTGCCTATTCCCTATTTGCCTATTGCCTATTGCCTATTCCCTATTGCCTATTGCCTGTCTACGCAAATTCGTTCAGAAATCAAAGCGGATTCCTATTGTCATAGCAGATTAATTCTCAATTCATAACTCATAATTTTTAAGAATGTTGCCACGAGAAGAACTTTTAAAAGGTGTTGAAAATCGAGATAGTGTAGCTAGGGTAATCGACCAAGCAGAGCAAGCCATCAAAACTTGGGAAGTGGTTTTGACTGATTTTCTCTCTCCTCCAGAATTGGCGGAAATTCAACGGGTGTTTAACCGATTAACAGAAGTGCAATTGACGGCGTGGGGTGGATATCCGCAAGCTGAACGTCAAAGAATAGTGATCGCTCGTTCGGAACTTCCCTTAGATCAATCTCAAGTCAGCCTTGTCGCTGTGGAAATTGCTGGTAATTTCCTATTTGATACCGCCTCTCACCGCGACTTTTTAGGCGCAATGTTGGGAACGGGAATTGTTCGTGAAAAAACGGGAGATGTTATTGTCTTGGGAGAACGAGGGGCGCAGGCGATTGTCGCACCAGAGTTGGTGGAATTTTTGGAAATGAGCCTCAAACAGGTGCGATCGGTTCCTGTGAAAACTCAGCAGATTGAGGTAACTGAACTAAGGGTTCGGGAACCAAAGAAAAAAGAATTAACTACTGTGGAAGCTTCTTTGCGATTAGATGCGATCGCATCTGCTGGTTTTGGCATGTCCCGCAGCAAAATGGTTGATTTCATTGATGCCGGTGATGTCCGCGTCAATTGGAAGGAAGTTACCCAAGCTAGTTCTCAAGTTAAATCAGGCGACTTAATCGCCATTCGCTCTAAAGGACGTTTAGAAGTTGGCGAAATCGCTGTGACAAAAAAAGACCGTTACCGAGTTCAATTAACAAGGTATGTGTAATCAGTGAAGAGTGAGAAGTTAGGAGTTAAAACTCCTAACTCATAAAAATATACTTAGGCTTTAAAGCGTTTTGCTAACATATTCAGCAGAAGTTTCCGCGGTACGAGTCGAGATAATTTGCTTCTAATTTGAGTGTTAGTATCAGAACTAATAACAGTTGGATAGCCTTTTTCCAAAGCCTCTAAAGATTCCCAAACCACTTTTTGAGAAGAATACATTTTATCTGTAGTGCTTGCTAGCGCTGGAGGAAAATTAGCTTCGGCAAAAAAGTTTGTTTCTATTGGCCCTGGACAAGTTACTAAAATATGTACACCATATTGACGATTTTCTGCCCATAGCGCTTCACTAAAGCTGAGAATAAAAGCTTTACTGGCAGCATAAACAGAAAGGTATGGTATTGGTTGAAAAGCCGTAATTGAGGACACGTTAATAATACTTCCAGAGCGACGTTGCCGCATCAAAGGGAGAAATTTATGGGTTAAATCTACCAACGCTAAAATGTTTAACTGTACAATTTTGACTTGTTTTTCTCCATCACCTTCAGCAAAGTCGCCATAGTAACCAAAACCAGCATTATTGATTAACAAATCAATGGTTAAGCCTTTTACTTTTGTGGCATCAAACACACTAGCAGCTGCATTGGGTTCGGTGAGGTCTTTTACTATAACGTCTACTTGAATTTTGTGTTGTTCTCGTAATTCTGTAGCTAATTGGCTTAGTTTCTTTTCGGAACGAGCAACAAGTACAAGATTTGTATTGCGTGCGGCTAGTTCTTGAGCAAAGGCTTTACCAATACCACTAGAGGCACCAGTAATTAAAGCAGTTGGCATTCTACATATTCAGATAGTTTTTATTTTTAAGCACCATTAAAATTTTAACTATGGTGGCTATAAGTTTTAACTACCCAAAGTGATATACCCAAAAGAGTAAAAGCGCTACCTACTAATAAAGCCTAAGTGGAGAAAGCCCCCACTCAAAACTTCTCTTTTCCTAATACCAATTCTCTGTAAAGCTGTACATTATTTTTCCCCAGACCAAAAGAGAGATTGTTGGATTTTTATCCAAAAACTATTGCCTCCCAACCTCTCCAAGGCATCGGGGAGATGCCTTGGAGAGGTTGGGTTATTTCTATGAGTGTTCATCAAGAATTGGTATAATAATTAACATTCGGAAGCGATGTGAATTCTCCAACTACACCGATATGGGAGATTCTTAAGTCTTCTTCATCTGTATATTGAATAGACGAGTCAATTTTTTCTGGTAATTCTCTGTATTTGCACGACCACTCAAATACAAATCTAGAGTCCAAGTGCTTAAGGTTAGAAAATATCTGCTTCCATTGGCTTCGTCTAATTCGATTTCCCCACCTTGATTGTAACTCTCTTGAGTAAGCTTCTTGTTGATAAACAAAGAAATCAAATGGCCTTTCTTTTAAATTTTTATGATCAAGTAAATGAATGAGATGAAACATAAAGCCATCTTCAGAGAGGCTACTTACAAGATTTTCTAAAAGTGGCACAACATCATCAACTGGTACATGCTCCAACACAGATTTGGAAAAGATGAAATCTATTTTTCCTTTACTAGGTAGTTTTTGAGATAAATCAATTGGAGCAACGTATTCTATACCCAAGTCTTGTAAGACTTCTACGGTTAAATTTTTTAATGAAAGTAGTTTCTTTAAACGCAAGTAGATAATCTCACGATCTTCAAATGTAGATAGACTATCTAAGATACTCCAATCTACAGACTTACACACGGCTTTAAAAATATTTTCTGGTTGTAATAATGGGTAAACATCGGTTGCATAAACCTTTTTGGCTCCAAGAAGGTAAAAGACTAACGAATGAGTCAGCAACCATCCACTTCCAATTTCAAGACAAATTTTATCACGTAATACATATTTATCTTTACCAGACTGAAGTAGATAGATAGCAACTTCATTGGCACAAATATCAAGCCTTTTGCCCTCAACAGCTAGCTTACTTGAATGCATTTTATTATATAAAGCTTGATATAGTTCAGATGATCTAATCACCGATTTGGTTCGTTCATCAAGAAGATTCTTTACTAGATTTTTCATTTTGCACACCTCTATTGCTTAACTTATTGGGAATTGAACACGACACTATGAAGTGTAGCAGTTAGATGTGTTCTTGTATAAGAGAAGCACTTAGTACTTATTACTTTTTATACAAAATAGGCTAAGGTAATTCATAATTATCAATCAGTTTTATACTATTTCTGTTTGAAGATGCGTCTATAAAACTGATACAAAACTACAGACTGTAGCGACAATTTATGTAGACGCATACTCCTATGTCGAAGCAAGCTACGCAAAGCGTCTGTCTACGACACGCTACGCGAACGTAGAGAAGCGGCTACTCTTACGAGAACCCTTTGCTTTGCTTTCAGCGAACAATTTTTATCATAGTGATTCAAATTTATTTGAAATTGCTAATTACCATTTTTCAGACCAATAAATAATTTCTGAAGCAGAACTATTAATAGCAACGCCGTAGCTATCTCCATGATTCCACTTGAAGCCAGGTCTACCTTTGTCCTCTGTATTTAATACCAGTATTTCATAATTAGCTGGAAAAGATTCCGCAGGAGAATCACTGGTGTAGAAGAAAGTTGTCGGAACACCGTTAGGCTGGTTTATGTGGTCGTTTGTGTTTCCACCCTTATATTTGTGTTTTGCACTACTTCTGTATTGTGAAAGTAATTTTTCTATCTTTTGTGGTGGCTCTTTCAGCCTAATTTGAAAAAAACTACTTCCTTGCAAAGATTTGGGAGAATAAGCAATGCGAAAGTCTTTTGTATCAGAGGAAATGTCATGAGGAAAATGTTTTACTTGGTCATTATCAGACCATAGTTGATTCCGAATTTCTTTGTAGCGTGATGTATCAGTTATTATTTTAGGTTCGCTAGTATTGCTAAAACTTGTTCTCAGAAAAAAGCTTCCCCCGACAATACTAAGACTAGCAAGGGCTAATAGAAATTGCGATCGCTTCATCAAGTTGGGTGTGTCTAACTTTTATAGTCATATACCCAACTAATAAACTAAATTCGTACTATTGCGGATATCCGATCAGAGATATTAACAGAAACTTTGTGTATTTAGAGGAAAATCAGGATAATTGTAAAATTACTGTGAAGTCGGTCAATGATTACCTAGTCAAAAACCGTAGGTGATCCTCATTGAGGCTAGTACCGCAAGGCGGAATTAAAAATTAAAAATTAAGAGGATGTTTGAAAAGTACTCTTGTCGGTATCAAAAGTTTTAGATCCCCCTAAATCCCCCGATAAATTGGGGGACTTTGACTCCGGTTCCCCCTTTTTTAAGGGGAGCCAGCGCGGTCTTGGGGTCTCCCCAAGTGGAGCGACTGGCGTGGGTTAGGGGGGATCTAAAGTGCCTAAAATCACAGCGAAACACTTTTCAAACAACCTCTAAGACAGCGTAAGGGTTTTGTTGATTGGGAATGGGTGGTTTATTTCCGCCGTGCTGTACTAGTACTAGCGTTGTAGCTAACGAAATCAATTCCACAGCTATCCATTTTTTTCAATTCTTCCTGATGCAGCAAGAACTAAGGCGGATATATAAATAGTAGATGCACCTTAATTAAATCACAGCCTTCAGCTTTTAGTTGGGGGCTTTTTTTTATTGCTGATATTTTTTATTCGGGAAAAATAAATTTTGTTAAAAGTCTAATTTGCCCGGATATGGCAATAGCTAAAGTGGATTACTAAATAGTAGATGCACCTTAATTAAATCATAGCCCTCAGCTTTTAGTTGAAGGCTTTTTTATTGCTGATATTTTTAATAAGTAAGAAAATATGGGACTCATATTTGATTTGGTGAAAAAACTCAGTACAACTAAGAAGCCCTCTTTCCTGTTGCCTGTTGCCTGTTGCCTATTGCCTGTCTACGCAAATTCGTTCAGAAATAAAAGCGAATTCCTATAAATTTTGTCAAAAGTCTAATTTACCCGGATATGGCAATAAATAAAGTGGATTAATAAATGGTAGATGCACCCTAATAAATTACAGCCCTCAGCTTTTAGTTGGGGGCTTTTATTATTTAAATATAGATGGCAGCAAACTGGGAGCTAACCATACTGCATAACCAAGAAATCCAAATAGCAAGGTAATCAGGGCAGTAATGCCGTAGCTGATGCAAATTAATAAACCGTCCGATTCGATAGTGGCAACAGTCAAAAGTAAAATCCCTATAGTGGGAATGGGATTTGTAAACGGAATTGGTAATATTAGTAATATTGTTAATAAAGAGATACAAAACCCATTGATTCGCCAAATTAAAGGATTATGGGCTATTTTTGGCAATCGGGGACGGGCGATTTTCTGGAAAACTTTGGTAAGACGTCCCAAATTTTGCAAAAGCAACTGGGCAAAGGGACGAGGAAATTGGTAGTTAGCGATTTTTTTGGGTAGCCAAGGCGATCGCCTCCCTAAAAGCATTTGCACTGATAACAGTAAACAAGCAGCACCAAAAGGCCCAGTTAATCCTGGTGGCATAGGAAATAAAAAGGGCAAAACTAATAATGTAATTACCAGGCTGAAGCCTCGTTCTGAGGTTTCTGCCAGAATATCACCTAGAGTCAGTGGTTGTTCTGCTAGGCGTTGCAACAGGGACTTTATATCTTCAGAAAATCTCAGATGCATTTGGCGTGAGTTGATGCGAGTTCCCACATTTGTAGCAGAGGGAGATATTTTAGATTTTGGATTGAAGGAAAATCTAAAATCTAAAATTGAATGACTCCTAGCTCCTGATTTTTGAGGGTACTAAAACAGATATAGCTCTAGGTATAACCCGAAAATGAGCAGGAGTGTAAGTAGTGATTTCACCATCTGTATTAATAGGGCGCGGTTTGCGAGTATACACCTTTATTTCTTGACCTTGAAGAGAACGCACATTCTCCCAATGTATATGTCGCCCTTGTCTCATTGCGGGTAGTAATAATATAATTTGCCACCAGTGTTGAATTTCTAAACTATAAAGGTCTAACCTTTGGTCATCTATAGTGGCATCATCGGCCACTGCCATACCGCCGCCGTAATAGCGGCCGTTACCCACAGCAATTTGCACTGTTTTGACACGAACCGATTCACCGTTGATCACAATCTCAGCAGAAAAAGGTCTAGCTTCCCAAAGTACTTGCAATGCAGTAGCGGCATAAGCAAATATTCCCCAACGGCGTTTGACTTCTTTGGTAAGTCGTTGGGTAATTTTTACACTCAATCCCAGACTGGCAACGTTAAAAAAGTGCTTGCCGTTTACACAACCCAAGTCGATGCGCTGTAAATTTCCATCTGCAATAATTTTGCAAGCTTCGCTAAGGGAATTGGGGATTCCCAAAGTCCTTGCTAGATCGTTGGCAGTTCCCAGAGGCAAGATTCCCAAAGGTAACTGAGTATCAATTAAAGCATCTACTGCGGCATTTAGAGTGCCATCTCCTCCACCAATAATTACGAAGTCAACTTGATGCTGATAGCGAAGTATAACTTCAGCAAGATGTTTGGGATTTTCTGTAGATTCCTCAATTAAATCAAAGTCGAGTGTCTTCAGATATTCAATCGCTTCCGACAGACCCTTTTCCCCTTGGCGGGCATGACGATTTACTAACAGCAGTGCGCGGGAACTCATGGTTAGTACCTTTTGTAGTTGATATGTCCAATTATCCGCATCTATATATTCTGCTTTAAGGTAACTATAAAAAAGTGTTTAGGCTGTTCTGAAGTTTATAAAAAATTATTTTGTTAACACCTATTATATTGTGAATGCTAACTTTTTAATTTTCCTTATTATCTAGTTTAGCTCTATTAGTACTCAGTGTATCAATACCCAGGAAATATAATTATTACTCAATGTTAACTATGATTTAGGTATTTATTTTAATAGATAGAGCATTATTCAAATAATATCATGCCCCAAAAAATGGATATTTTTGATTAGTATAGATACATATTTAGAGATTTGATTTGTATTGATAGTTATACAAATTCTTTGTGAAGCCACACAAAATCAGCCTTGGTGAGATAAATTTCTCAAGCCACTTGTTCTATGCAACCTCACAGGTAATCGGTATTATAATTATTTAATTTTTGTTTGATAAAAAATTATATATGTCAACTTATGATGTGACATATTGGAAACTGTCTACGCTAAAGCGATCGCAGCTTGAAACCAGCTTTGTCCTGGAAATCCCTATTTTCATTGGGAATTTTACTCTTGTGACTCTTTAGGGCCAGTATCACCACCAATAATTGCTTGAAATACGTCTCCTAGTAAAAAGAAAAACGCCCCAACTAACAATACAAACATTAAACTAGCAAGGGCCGCAAAGGGAGAGAGGATAAACAAGATTAAAAGCCCAAACATCAAAATCTTTAGTAATGTCTTATTCATCTTTTTTAACATTGAATAATACGTATATTTTCTACTAATAGTCGATGAATCAACAATCTGTCACCTGCCCTCTGTTAGATTTAACCTGTCCGCGCTTAGTTTTGTAGTCAAGGCGCTTTCTTTGAGAACTGCGAGTTGGTTTGGTGGGTTTGCGTTTTATCGTCACTACAACTGCGCTTTGAATGAGTTCTTGAAGTCGTTTCAAGGCTGACTCCCGATTATTCTCTTGGCTTCGGTGTTCCTGGGCTTTGATTACGACAACTCCTTCTTGGGTAATGCGTCGATCGTTCAGCTTTAAAAGCTGTTGTTTATAATAGTCGGGTAATGACGAAGCCACAATGTCAAAGCGCAAGTGGATCGCGGTGGAAACCTTGTTAACATTTTGGCCTCCGGCTCCTTGGGAGCGAATCGCAGTAATTTCAATATCAGTCTGTGGGATAATAACTTTGTTGGAAATTTGCAGCATTACTCACAAGGAAAAAGAGAAACTTTTAAATTTGGGATAGACTTTCTTACTCGGTTTGTTCGGTGAATATGACTACATCTTCATCTTCATTGTTTAAATTCACCTCTAAAGTCTGTCCTTGTATTGTCACTTTATCACCTGGTACTAGTCGCCGTCCTCGTCGGGTTTCTAACATACCATTTACTTGGACATCCCCACCTTGAATCATCAGCTTGGCTTGGCCTCCAGTTGGCACTATACCCATCAATTTTAAAAATTGATTTAACTTAATTGTGTTGTCTCTGACTTTCTTCATCGTAAATAAAACTACATTACCTTAGAGGATGTTTGAAAAGTAGTATGTTGTGATTTTAATCGAATTATTACCCCCCTTAGTCCCCCCTTATAAAGGCTACGGTGTACACACAAGTCTTGAAATTCCACCTGACACTTGTTTTCGTCCTCTAGCAATAGGATTGTGCGATCGCTCTTGAAGCCTGTCATTGCAAGGAGGAACGACGAAGCAATCGCTTTAACTTACGGGATTATGTGATTACTTCGCTCCGTTATCACTGCGCTCTTCATGACCATTTTTGGGGTCTATAACGCCTGAAACCCTTTCAGATAGTACTTGTGTGTACACCGTAGCTTATAAAGGGGGGAAACAATAAAATCCAGTTCCCTCCCCTTATAAAGCTACGGTGTACACACAAGTTGAAAAAAGATCAATTTCCCATTGTTCTTTCGTTTATCTCGTTCCTATGCTCTGCATAGGAATGCCTGTTTAGAGGCTCTGCCTCTAATCAAATATTGAGTCAGAGACTCAATGAATGCATTCCCAGTCGGAGACTGGGAACGAGGAACGAGGAAATGCTTATCAAGCTAGGTTTTTAGGACTTGTGTGTACACCGTAGCCTTATAAAGGGGAGGGCTAGG
>NZ_KV757545.1 GCF_001712795.1 Nostoc sp. KVJ20 | reverse complement strand
AATAATCATGAGGCACGAGGCATGAGGAATGCGGAATAAGGCAAGAGGCAGGAGGACAAACGGATGAGGCAGAAGGCAGAAGGCAGAAGGCAGGAGGAAGGAGGCAGAAGGCAGGAGGCAGAAGGCAGAAGGCAGGAGGCAGAAGGCAGGAGGCAGAAGGCAGAAGGCAGAAGGCAGGAGGAAGAAAAAGGTACAAACCTTGCACGCCACTTGCTCATCTTGGCTACGAGCCAAGACCGCAGTGGCTCCCCTTGTGGACAAAAAAATTAAAAACATTCTTTGCGAGATGCGTCGCACGAGAAAAGATGCGTCCTTGTCCAAACTTCTTCTCTTTATGGGAGAGGTTTCCCTCCTGCCTTGCCGCCTTTGGCAGCTTTGATTCAAGGCAATTAGATTGACATGATTCAAACAATATGTTAATAATAATAGTTTGTGGAAACTTTACTTCTTAATATAAGCTCTTGGCTAACGTCATTGTCATAGGTGCCCAATGGGGCGATGAAGGAAAAGGTAAAATAACTGACTTACTCAGCCGTTCCGCAGATGTTGTGGTGCGTTACCAAGGGGGTGTCAATGCTGGACACACGATTGTAGTCAAAGGTCAGACCTTTAAGCTGCACTTGATTCCCTCTGGTATTTTGTATCCAAATACCGATTGCATTATCGGCTGTGGAACAGTAATCGATCCACAGATTTTGATCGCAGAACTCGACCAACTAAAAGAATTAAATATTTCCACTGACCACCTGCTGATATCTGAGACAGCCCACGTAACGATGCCTTATCATCGATTGATTGACCAGGCATCTGAAGAACGACGGGGAAGCTATAAGATCGGCACAACAGGTCGGGGCATTGGGCCGACTTATGCTGACAAATCTGAACGTACAGGCATTCGGGTTTTAGACTTGATGAACCCTGATGGGCTACGTGAGCAGTTAGAGTGGACGATTAATTATAAAAACGTCATTTTAGAAAAGCTTTACAACTTGCCGCCTCTAGATGCACAAGAGGTGATTGAACAGTATTTGGGTTATGCGGAACGCTTGCGACCTTACGTGATTGATACATCGTTAAAGATATCCGATGCGATTCAACGACGGCGCAATATTTTGTTTGAAGGCGCACAAGGCACGCTCCTTGACCTAGATCACGGAACTTATCCTTATGTCACCTCCTCCAACCCTGTGGCGGGGGGGGCTTGCGTTGGTGCAGGGGTAGGGCCGACAATGATTGACCGGGTAATTGGGGTGTCGAAAGCCTATACAACCCGTGTGGGAGAAGGGCCATTTCCCACGGAATTGGATGGAGAGTTGGGAGAATTGTTGTGCGATCGCGGGGCCGAATTTGGCACAACTACCGGACGTAAACGGCGCTGTGGCTGGTTTGATGCTGTTATCGGTCGCTATGCCGTGCGGATTAACGGTATGGATTGTATGGCGCTCACTAAACTAGATGTCCTGGATGAATTAGAGGAAATTCAAGTTTGTGTCGCCTATGACATCGATGGTCAACGCAGTGAACACTTCCCCACCAGTTCTCGTCAATTTGCGAGATGTCGCCCCATTTACAAAACTTTACCAGGCTGGCAAGTGTCAACAACCCACTGCCGCACCCTGGAAGACTTGCCACAGCAAGCGCTAGACTATCTAAAATTCTTAGCCGAATTGATGGAAGTCCCGATTGCGATCGTCTCCCTAGGAGCAAGCCGCGATCAAACCATAATCGTAGAAGACCCCATCCACGGGCCTAAACGCGCTTTATTGCACCCCGATGGCACACCTGCTACCTTACTAAGTGCGTAAATTGGTCATTAGTCATTAGTCATTGGTCATTAGCAAATGACAAATGACAACTGACAAATGACAAATGACAACTGACAAATGACAAAGGACAACTTCTATGGCTATTACAGTCGAATCTCAAAAACGTCCAGAAGGCAGCAAGCCAAGAGCTTTGCGCCGTGCTGGACTAATACCTGCCAATTTGTATGGTCATAAGGGTACAGAATCTATTTCTTTGACCATTGAGGCCAAAACTGTTGAGCGTTTGCTCAAAAGAGCTTCCGTTAACAACACCTTGATTGAGTTGAATATTGCTGATGCACCTTGGCGCGGTAAAACCTTGCTGCGGGAACTTCAGATCCATCCAGCAAAAGGTACACCTTATCACCTCAGCTTTTTCGCGGTTGCTGGCCACGGCGACACAACTGTAGAAGTTCGGTTGCGTTTTGTGGGAAATGCTGTTGGTGTTAAACAAGAGGGTGGTGTGTTAGACACCGTAATCACTGAATTGCAAGTTAGTTGTGCGCCAGAAAATATCCCAGATGTAATCGAAATCGACGTCTCTAACCTGCAAATTGGAGACAGCTTGAGTATTAGTGATATACCCTTTCCTGAAGGTGTAACACCTCTAGCTGAACTAGAGCGGCTTGTTGTGAGCGTTTTGCCACCACAAATTAGCGCTGAAGATGCTGGTACTGAAACTGAAACTGAAACAGCTTCTTAAGCTAAGTAAACTGTGTAATAATTTTTGATGTCACCAGGGGGATAACTCCTGGTTTTTTTGTATTTGAACCGCAGAGGAATAAAAATGACAGAAGCAACTCTTCCAGTCCTAATTCAGCAAATGTTGCAGCCTGGATTTTATCCCCATACGGTAACAGAACCCATTGAACTAATTCAAACTCACGTTTCTTATGTGCTGTTAACTGGGGATTACGCTTATAAGCTGAAAAAACCTGTGAATTTTGGTTTTTTGGACTTTTCCACCTTAGATAAGCGGCAGCATTTTTGTCAGGAAGAGTTGCGGTTAAATCAGCGGGGTGCTGGTGAACTGTATTTAGAAGTTTTGCCCATAACTTTGGTAGGGGAGCAATATCAACTAGGGGGAACAGCCGAAGCTGTAGAATACGTGCTGAAGATGCGCCAGTTTCCTCAAGAGTCACTATTGAGTACACTTTTTGAACAGGGTAAGTTAAATGAGACACACCTAGAAGAGTTGGGACGGGTGGTGGCTCAATACCATGCCGAAGCACAGACGAATGATTATATTCGCACTTTTGGTGAAATAGCAAATGTCCGGGCTGCTTTTGATGAGAATTATCAGCAAACTGAGAACTATATTGGTGGCCCCCAGACTCAGGCGCAATTTACAGAAACAAAGCAATATACAGATAACTTTTTTGCAGAACGTCCAGAATTATTTACTAGCAGAATTCACAACGATTACATTCGTGAATGTCACGGGGATTTACACCTGAGAAATATTGCCCGGTGGCACGATAAAATCTTGCTGTTCGATTGCATTGAGTTTAATGAGCCGTTTCGCTTTGTCGATGTAATGTACGATGTGGCGTTTACGGTGATGGATTTGGAAGCACGGCAGCGCAAAGACTTGGGTAATGCGTTTTTGAATGCTTATATAGAGCAAACTGGAGACTGGGAAGGCTTACAGGTATTGCCTTTGTATTTAAGTCGTCAGGCTTATGTCCGGGCAAAGGTAACTTCATTTTTGCTAGATGATCCAAGCGTACCTGCGACAGTCAAGGAAGAAGCAACAAAAACCGCTAGTGAATATTACAAACAGGCTTGGGATTACACAAAACCAAAGCTGGGACAACTGATTTTGATGTCGGGGTTGTCGGGTTCTGGTAAAAGTACTACAGCAAAGTATTTAGCCCGTGAGTTAGGAGCAATTCAGCTTCGTTCAGATGCAGTGCGGAAACATTTAGGGGGAATTCCGCTGTGGGAACGGGGTGGCGATGATTTGTATACACCACAGATGACCGAAAAAACTTACACAAGGCTATTGGAATTGGGAATTATACTGGCTAAACAAGGTTTTTCGGTGATTTTGGATGCCAAGTATGATAAACAGCATTTACGGCAAGATGCGATCGCTCAAGCTACAAAACACCAACTTCCCATTCAGATTATCCAATGCACAGCACCCCTTGAAGTTCTAAAAGAGCGTTTGAACAATCGCACTGGTGATATCGCTGACGCTACCGCCGATTTATTAGCTTCACAAATCAAACAAGCTGAATCTTTCACGGCAGAAGAAGAACCTTACGTAAAGATTTTGGATACAACTCAATCACAACAGGCACAATTGAAAGCAGTAATTTCTCAATAGTTTTTTTGACTCTATGGCAGACAAAAAGAACGATTTTTTCGCTATTTCTCCCAGTTTCTTTTCTCAACTGTTATTTGGGGCATTTTTAACATTTATATTAATCATGACCGGCTCCGCACCAGCCCTGAGCATCTTCTTAGGTATCTTAGGCGGTTTCATCTTAAGCTGGATCACAAATGTAACTAGTAATAGCCCCCAAGCCCCAGCTGTAGCCTCCTCTGATGGTGTGGATACAGGACTGAAATACTGGTTATTTTTCATGCTTGGTTTTGTATATTTGGGGTATCCCGCACCCATGAGTATCTTGCTAGGTGGAATAGGCGCTTTAGCTGGAGGCTGGATTACTGCTTGGTGGGGAAGTAAGGAAGAAATTAGAACTCAGTTGCCAGTTGAAGAATCAGAAGTGGTTGAAGTTGAACCAACAAACGAGAGGATCAACAAACGGCAAACAAGAAGAACCGGCCGCCGTTATCGTCGCCCTCCTGGAAATAGTTTCAATTTCAGGTTTTGGGAAAGGTAGTATATTTGGGAATTGGGAATTGGGCATGGGGCATTGGGCATTGGGAATTGGGCAATAATCAATATTTCTTCTTCCCCTACTCTCTCATCTCTTATTCCCCATGCCCTATACCCCATTCCCCATTCCCCAATAATAATATGTTTTTATATCTCTCCAAATTACTGCCACTATTTTTTTATCCATTAGGACTAGCTTGCGTAAGTTTGGTAGTAGCATTAGTTACTTTGTGGAAACGACCTCGGACTGCGGCGATCGCAATTGCTTTTGCCCTAAGTTTATTGCTATTTTGCAGTAATGCTTGGATCGCTAAATCATTAGTGCGATCGCTAGAATGGCAAAATCTTCCAAGTCAAATACCGAATGCAGAAGCAATTGTGGTTTTGGGTGGCGCAACTAAATCAGCTTTTCCTCCAAGACCTACCGTCGATTTGAGTGAATCTGGCGATCGCGTCATTTATGCTGCACAACTGTATCGCCAAAAAAAAGCGCCTATAATCATTCTGAGCGGAGGCCGCATTGATTGGCGGGGAAGCGGTTCATCAGAATCGGCAGATATGGCAACAATACTTACGTCTATTGGCATTCCATCTGAGGCAATTGTTCAGGAACCTGACTCTCTCAATACTTATCAAAATGCAGTGAATGTCCGCAAAATTTTGGAGTCTCGTGGCATCAGCCAGGTATTATTAGTTACTTCTGCAATGCACATGCCGCGATCGCTTCAGATTTTCCAGCGTCAAGGAATCAATGCTATTCCTGCACCGACTGACTTTCTGGTTAGTGAGGGTGAACTGCAAGAACTTGGTGGCACTCCCAAAGCCGCTATACTGAATTTATTACCTGATACCGACAACCTGCACCAATTTACCACCGCTTTAAAAGAGTACATTGGTTCTTTAGTTTATCGCTTACGCGGTTGGCTTTAATCAAGTTATGAGTTATGAGTTATTAATTATAAGTTATGATACCAATTCTGTATGAAGATGCACATCATAATATCCCCCTGTAGTCTCCCCGATGCATTGGGCTACGGTGTACACACAAGTCGAATTACCCCCCTTAATCCCCCCTTGCAAAGGGGGGAAATATCCGGTTCTCCCCCTTTAATATCCGGTTCTCCCCCTTTGCAAGGGGGAGTTAGAGGGGGTGAATTATATGCAGCTTCACAAAGAAACGGTATGAGTTATGAGTTATAAGTTATGAGTTATTAATTATAAAATGCGGTAATTGCCTGAATTCCAAACTCTTAATGACAAATGACAAACTAAATTAATTTTATGTCTAAAAATTTACCTTATATTATGCCATCCCCTCAACCCCAAGTTGAGGAAGCTTTTGCTGCTTATCAAACAACCCATCATTTCTACCGCGAAGTTCGGTCACGGTCAGAGTTTCAGCGTTATTGTGAATGGTATTATACAACAGCAGAAGAGAACCGCCAAGAGCTTAAAAGAATGCGCGGCGAACTGAATATTTTTCAGTGGTTTCGCCGCCGATGAGTCATTTAGATGACTTCTAACTCATTTTCACGTAAATGGGCTTTAAACTTTTTACTAAACTGGACTACAACAGGGAAATTAGCGCTTACGGGTCTGCCTTGCCATTGGGTGGCAATACCTATTACTTCGCCTTCTGTACCTTTGATGTCAAAAGCCTGATTCCGATGCTCAGGATGATGATACACTACTACCGAATCTTTAACGCGGACGCGATCGCCAACTTTCATAACAACATTTACACCTAGCATTTTCTTTTCCACAAGTATCTGCTACAAAATATATGATTAAATCGCTTTAAATTTGATTTAATCAGCTATTTCTTGACGCTTCATCGGGGTGCGACGGTGCATTTAACCCTCTGCGCCCAGGCACGTATTAGCAATCCGTGCGTACTTTATTTAGTTTTTTGCCGCGTTAATATCTATCGCCCTTACCCCCTATATTTACCCCAGAAGTAGGGAAATGAAAGGAAATAAGCCGATCTCAGATGTGCTTAGTACTGTGACAAGATATCTAACCCTTTTATCTTCACTCCAGGATGTTCCCCAGGTCAACTCTCTCAACAATTTTCGTACATAGCTGAGGCGTTGTGATTGCGATCGCTCCTTTGTATGCGATAGACTTTGACCTCTCTCCAAGCCTCTCTCCTAAAAGGTTTAACTTTTTGGTTAATTTTATAGCAGGGTTGGCTGCTTATACTTAATTTGTCTAAAAAACAATCTCTTGACATTTGCCCAAAAGACTTACCTGCTTAACCTCCTGCTATTTTTTAGCCCCGTCGAATTCACGTTAATGCAATTTCAGCTTTTTCTCCAGCACTGCTTTTACTTCCTGGGCAGAGGTATTTTCAGGAAATACCCATAGCAAATCCTTCAAATCTTGAATGGCATCTCGAATCTGGGTTTGCAAAGCTGTCTGCTCAAGTGCAGTCTGATATAACTCTTGGGCGGTTGAGAGATTGCCTGCAACGAGGTGATAGAGTGCTAAGTTGAAGATGTTTTGGCAATTGTCGGGTTTTTCGGTGTATTTTTGCTGGGCGATTTGGATGGCAATGTTTAAATCAGCTTCGGCGGACTCGGCTTGTTGGAGGGCGAGGTAGATAAAGGAACGAAGGTATCGATACCAATCATCTTTGGGGTCAAGTTCAATAGCGCGGTTGAAATCTTGCAGCGCTTCTTGGTAGCGTTCCATCAAGCCATAGGTCAACCCTCGATGTGCGATCGCCCAATCATCTTTAGGCTTAAGTTCAATGGCGCGATCATAGTTTTGCAGGGCTTCCTCATAGCGTTCCATGAAGCGATAAGTAGTGCCTCGATCTGCGATCGCCCAATCATCTTTAGGGTTAAGTTCAATGGCGCGGTTGATATCTTGCAGCGCTTCCTCATAACGTTCCATCAAGCGGTAGGTTATGCCTCGACCTACTATCGCCTCAACATATCGGCGGTTAAGTTCAATGGCGCGATCATAGTTTTGCAAAGCTTGATCATACTGCTCCGTCGAATAGTAGCCTTGGGCGCAACGAAAGAAAACTTGAGAACTAATTAGATGTGGATGGGTGTCAATTCTACGTTGAGCAAGAGACTGTCTTAACAAGTCATGTATTAAGCGATAGCGACCACCAACACGCTGGAGCAATAGCCGTTCTGTAGCATAGTTGAGAAAACGAGCATAGTCCCAAGGAATCGAGTGAGTGAAATACAAAGATAAACGCACTAGAAAATGATTGATGCAGACATCTCCCCCTTCCAACCCAATCCATAGTAGCAGAGCTATGGACAAGGAAGTTAACGCAATGTAATCAAGGGAAGACGCTGAACGTTGTGCAAGACAGACTATCAAGGTATGCAAAGGCACAAATATTAACGTGATCGGGATTGCATTTTGCCACAAGTTCCTAATTCCTTGATTTGGCACTGATAGAGTTTTAATTTTGAAGCGCCACTGTTCAAAGTCGAAGCCCCATGTTGGAATGGTTAATTCATTCAATTTATGAATTAGTATCCTAATTTGAGTAGGGACTAATATAGTCTTCCAAGACGACAGCTTACGTAATATTTTTTGTCGTTTGAGACTTGAGAATGAGATTTGGATGCTTCCCACAACTGATTCTATCTGTGGCAAATTTTTTAAGACATCTATTCCATCCTTCAAGCCATACAAGGAGCCAATCCCGAATCCGAACAAAAGACGAAAGGTTGTCTTCATCCAAAGTGGAGGAATTAATCTAAAGAGTTGTCCCCAAAAACTTACAGCAACGATTAGCCCCCAAGCAATTCCAGCACCGATTAGTCCCCAACAAATTACGGCAAAAAAAGTAAATAGCCACTTTTGAAGGGGTGTTGACAGCCATGTTGTTCCAATTTGCTCAATCAAAAACTCGGTTTCTGACTCTTGCAAAAGCTCTAAGGCCAGAATTTCCAGCCATTTCTGACTCTGTTCGGGGCTAGGAATCTTTCCCTGACGATAGGCGCGGCTAGGGGTATCCTGTGTCAGCATCCGTCGCACATAGGCATCTAACAGTAAATTTAAGCGATCGCCTGCCGAAGTCGCCCGCCGCCACTGGGTTGGATCTAGCTCCTTATAAGCAAGTACCGCCATTGACAGCAACAACGGTCTGCGAATCAGCGCCAGGAAATTCTCATCTGCTACCAAGCTTTCTTTGAGTTCATCTCGGTTCGTCTCTGCCAAAAAAGTCTCGATCTGTTCATCCGTCAAGTCTTGGAGATAAACGGCTCCATCAAGTTCCAGCTTTTGAGTATAAGTGTTATACTGCTCGCGCCGACAGCACAACGCTACCTGCCTCGGACGCAAATCTGATTTTAACCACTGGTTAATTGCCTGCACACAATCCTGCTGATACTCTGGGCGTACCTCATCGAGTCCATCTAGCAAGGGTATTAACCTTTTTTCCTCTAGCCATTGGTTAATTTGGTGTGGCAAAAAACCGTATCTCTCTCGCACCTTGCCAGCCAGCCAATTGGCAATCGACCAGACAGGCGCTTTTTCAGGAAGAGACTCAGAGAGATTTCTCTTGGAAAAGCCTGGTAATCTAGATGTACCGTGACTCCGCCTAGAATTTGATTGAGATACAGTCGGTTGCCAATCAGAAAGATCGACTACAACGGGAATGCGCTGCTGCGGATCATTTTCTGCTTTTTCCACGAGTTCTAGAGCTAAGTCCAGCAAGCTCGTTGTTTTACCCGCTCCCGGTTCACCCAAAATCAGCAACCGCTCTCCACATTGGTCAAATACCTGCTTAATCGTCGTTTCTGGTGACAATAGCTGACTTGGTTGAGCGATCGCCACTTTCACCTCCATACCCCAAGGACGACGCACCTGCTGCGGCTGCGTCTCCTTCTGCAAATTCAGCCTGACGGCATGGTGCAGTTGTCCCTCAAGTCTTAATTGAACCCATTTCCTAACTTCTGCCAGCAAATTCTGTTCGGCATTAGGGCGCACTGTCTCCTGTGGCTTGAGCAGTACATTGCCATTCACCTGCTCAATATTGAATTGGTCGCGTCCCCGGTTGCCATAGCCGCGCTTACCACGTTTTCCCATGCCTATGAACCACCAATTTTGGGATTACCTTCAATTTTTTCAATATTGATTTGGTCGCGCCCATAGTTTTTATAGTCTCGATTGGAGGTGGTTTGATTTTGAATATTAATAATTTGCTGCGCTACCTGCCGTAACTCTGTCGCAAACACAGCATCATCGACCATCGCATCATCCAAGTACACTTCCAGCTTGTTCAGCGCTGCTGGGGAATGGTCAGTTTCTACTGCTGCGATCGCCGCTTCTGCTTTTACATTTCCTTTAAACTTAGCAGTGATTTTATTTCGTAGCTCCTTTGCCAAGGAAATTGCCCCGCCCACAGTCTTCTTTGCCACTTCCCCAGCCCCCGACTTAGCAAACTCCTGAAATGCGAGGTTGAGAATTGCCCCTGCTGCGATCGTAGTTAGTGGATCAGTCATCTCAATTCCTCAAAGTCACCACTTTTCCATTATCCTACGGACTACGTGGTGTCTATCAGATTTTCAGTAAAATCATGAACATTTTACAATGGACTTAAAAAGTCTCTAATTGCGAAGATATCAATTATCTATGAGTCGTTCCTTTTGAATGAAGGTCAAGTTGCAAACTAGCTTCTAGACTGTTACAAGATGTGATGTAGGGTTATTTGTGGTGCGATCGCTAACTTATCTAGACTCAATAGCGATCGCAATTTTATTGTCCATCATCCTAAATATAAAAGCCGTTCTGGCAAACATTGCAACGTTTCTCTCAAACATTGCAACATTCATAAGCAATATTTTAATGTTTCTCATTAACATTGCAATATTCCTTATCGATACTGCAACCTTTTTCTCAAACATTACAATATTCCTTATCAATACTGTAATATTTCTCATCAACATTACAATATTTCGGTATAATCTATTCCCTAATCTCTATTTTTCAGTTGGACACACTTGCTGCAAACTTTGGGGAAGTTGCCGACACATCTGCTGGAATCCTTGAGGATTGACTTGCCACCAAGTAAATAATCCCACACTTGTACCCACCACAAGCAACGCCAAAACTCCCCCCAGCGTTACCAAACGTTTGCCTAAATTAGGTTTTGTAATTAAAGTTGGTGGAATTTCTGGGTTAAGAATTGGTTCCTCTACAAGATCCAACTCTAGATCCAAATCTAGCAAAGTTTGCGAACTTTCTGTAAAGGAAATTAATTCTTCCTGTTCCTCTTCTTCCTCTAATTGCTCTGGTTCTTCTTGTATTTCTGCTTCTATAATCTCTTCTGGCAACGCCGGAGTCACAGGTACTAAATATTCTGGAGAAACACGACAATAAGTCAAAACAACCGACGTATTATCACGCCCATTTTTTTCGTTTGCCAAGTCAATCCAGTTGCGGACAGCATCTTCAACTGTCATTTGCCCTGCTAACACAGGTATTGCATAATCCTGCCAAGATTGTTCCACCCAATTATTATCACTCAAACCATCAGAACACAGTAGCAAAATGCCATCTTCTTCAACAATGAATCGCTGAACCTTGAGACGCAAAGATTCTGAATCTCTTGTTCCCAATGCTTGAGTTAAAGCACTAGCATCTTGTCTTAAAAGCGCCTTTCTATACAAGCTTTTAGCAAAGCGTACTTCTCGCGTTGCTACATCATCATCTACAGTGAGTAGCTGGCAATAATTGCGAGTAATCCAATAGGCACGGCTATCGCCAACATTAGCCAAGTAAAGTTCATGGGTATTATTTGATTGCCACCCAGTACTTGTTTGCACTCGTTGGGGAACTTGCAACGCCATAACAATAGTTGTAGCCATGCGTTCTCTACCTTGGCGTTTTTGCTCATTATTACGGGCACAAATCAGATTATTTACCACCCGCAAGCTTGCTTCTAATTGTTCTTGCAACAACTCAGGTGGTACAAGTGCAGTTTGTTCTGTAATCTCTTTTAGTAAAACGCGAATTTGCAACTTTACAGACTGCACTGCCAACTGACTAGCAACCTCGCCGCCTTCATGTCCACCAATGCCATCACAAACAATCGATAAGTGGTGCAATAAAGGTTCATCTAAATCAATCAAAGTATTGGGATAGCAAGCGTCTTCATTTTGCGCCATAATTGGGCCAATATCTGTAGACCCTGCCACCTTCAAAACTAATGGCAATTCTGCCGCAGATGCTAGTAGTAAATTATTGAGTTGAATATTAATAGTCTCTACATCAACTTCAGTTTCACACATCTGCTGGACGATGTTCTGTAACCCCTTGGCTACTGATGTTTTTGCAGAAGCTACCCAAAACTGCCAACATTCTCCCAGATTTTGTAAACTCAGTTTCGCATTTGCTGGTGTTGGGTAAAGTTCTAACAATCGTACACACCAACCTTGGACTCTCAAGTTGTCTACTACCAATAAACTTTGGCTAAGTCCCAATTCTGATAGAGGTGTCCAAAGTTGGAGAATTTGCCACAGCCAATAAACTTGTCGTACCGCCGTTGCTTGTTCCCATGCTTCAACAATAGTTGGATAAATATTTCCTGTTTTATCTATCGGTACATTTTCCAATAAGAAGATATCAGTTGTATTTTCCTCATAACAGGCAAAACCATAAGCCTGGGGGAGATGCAACCGCTCTTGATATAACTGTAAATAAGGAATTACTTGCGTTGGCAATTCTTCAGGAACATCTGGTGGTAGTCCCGGTTGAGTATCCAGCCAAATCTGAGAACTAATTACCTCATATCTGTCTGCTACCTTTGTGCCTGGTGGGATTTGAGCAGATGATGAGCCAGTTGCCCAAAGATAACGGTGAACTAAAGGAGTTTGGCAACTGGCACAAACGCTATCTCCCATCGGATTAATGGGACTCTTACAGCGTGGATTTATACAAAAAATTATCAGTTGAGTCGAAATCATAAAACAGGAGTCAGAATTCAGGAGTCAGAATTCAGAATTTAGAATTTAGAATACTCTACCCAAAAAGGGATAAAGTTTGGGAATGGTAATATCTAATACTTATTTTGCCTACAAAGAGCAAGGTTTTAAACCAATATTCAGACGCGACGCTTGAATACTCGCTCTAAGCGAAGCATCCCGAAGGGTATACGCTACGCTATCAACCAGTCTACAGAATTTATACTAAATACTGAATTCTGAGTTCTGAATTCTGAATTCTGAATTCTTCTTCATACATGAACTTCGGTTAACTTTAGCTGGCAATGACTTGAAGGCTAGAATAGACTGGATTTGTGTACTGCTAGCTACACCTTGTTACTGAATTAATCAAAATTATTGGTATAAATACCAAGTTTTGTTTGTTGTAAATAACTTAGTCTGGCTGTATCTAATCGTAAAAATGCATTTACGTCAATGTAGACATTAGGATGGCGCTATGCCAAGTTTTACCTTAATCTGGCTTCTGGCAGGAGGAGTTCTGTGTTTAACAGAACTATTTTTACCATCGGCGTTTGTCGCTTTCATGATGGGAATTAGCGCTTTGGTGGTGGCGCTGCTGTCTGGAGTGGGTTTGGGAAATGTATGGTTGCAAGTTTTAGTTTGGCTATTACTTTCCACATTATTAATTGTGCTTTCTCGTCGGTTTTTGCAACCACGACGACGCCAGTCGAAAATTCAGGATGCAGTTATAGCCGAAACCTTAACAGAAATCCCACCTGGTAAAACAGGGCGGGTACTGTATGAGGGAAATTCCTGGCAAGCACGATGCGACGATGACAAATTTACCATAGCACCCCATCAAAGAGTTTATGTAGTGAGGAGAGAAGGCACTACTTTAATTGTGATACCAGAAAATTTATTGAGTCATTAGTTATTGGGAATGGGGCATTGGGCATTGGGCATTGGGCATGGGGAAGAAATTAATCTCTACTTCCTCATCTCTCCCACTCCTAACTCTTAACTCCTAACTCCCCACTTCCCACTTCCCACTTCTTTTACTTTTGAGTTACATTTGATACTTAAAAAATCAGGAGATTTACAATGGAACAGTTCTTTTTACTAGTCTTTTTAGCCCTTGGTGGTTCTGCTGTAGCGGGTTCTGTAAAAGTCATCAATCAGGGTAATGAAGCTTTGGTGGAAAGATTGGGTAGCTATAACAAAAAGCTGGAACCAGGAATGAATTTTTTAATTCCTTTTTTAGATAAAATCGTTTACAGAGAAACCATTCGGGAAAAAGTCTTAGATATTCCTCCCCAAAAATGCATCACCCGCGACAACGTTGGGATTGAGGTAGATGCAGTGTTTTATTGGCGGATTGTGGATATGGAAAAAGCCTGGTATAAGGTAGAGAATCTCCAATCGGCAATGGTAAACATGGTGCTGACTCAAATTCGCTCTGAGATGGGACAACTAGAGTTGGATGAAACTTTTACTGCTCGTTCCCAAATCAATGAACTGTTGTTAAGAGATTTAGATATTGCCACTGATCCTTGGGGTGTGAAAGTGACGCGGGTAGAACTGCGAGATATTGTTCCATCGCAAGCGGTGCGGGAATCGATGGAATTGCAAATGTCGGCAGAACGACGCAAACGGGCAGCCATTTTAAATTCTGAGGGTGAACGCGAAGCTGCTGTCAATAGTGCTAGAGGTAAAGCGGAGGCGCAAATATTGGATGCAGAAGCTCGGCAAAAATCAACAGTTCTGCAAGCGGAAGCTGAACAAAAGGCGATCGTTTTGAAAGCTCAAGCGGAACGTCAGCAGCAAGTTTTAAAAGCACAAGCGATCGCAGAATCATCAGAAATTATTGCCCAAAAGCTCCAGACAAATCCCAATGCTAATAAAGCAGTGGAAGTTCTATTTGCCTTGGGCTATCTGGATATGGGTGCAACAATTGGTAGAAGCGATAGCAGCAAAGTCTTATTTATAGATCCGCGTACTATCCCTGCTGCTTTTGAGGGTATGCGCTCAGTTATATCAAATGGTCAAGTTGACTCTAACGAGTTGTTTTCTAAACAAATCCCAGGATTAGAACATAACCGCCCTAGTTAAAAATGGGGAGTGGGGAGTGGAGAGGACAAAGGGACAAGGTTAAAGGGAAAAGGATAAAGAAACAAACCCCTTCCCCTTTACCCTTTACCCTTTTTCATAATCCCCATGCCCAATGATAAAATAATCAAGCTTTGATAGTTTTAAATTATGACCTTATCTATTGAGCCAACTACAGCATTAAGTGTAGAAGAGTTTTTAAAACTACCAGAAACTAAGCCAGCAAGCGAGTATTTTAACGGGCAAATCTACCAAAAACCTATGCCGCAAGGAAAACATAGTACCTTACAAAGCAGTTTAGTCACAGGTATTAATGAGATTGGTAAACCGAAAAAAAGTGCTTATGCTTTTCCTGAATTACGCTGTACATTTCAAGGTCATTCAATAGTACCAGATATTGCTGTGTTTGAATGGCAAAGAATTCCCCTTGATGCAAAAGGCAGAATTACAAATAAATTTGAAATTCCCCCAGATTGGATAATCGAAATTCTCTCACCAGAACAATCAGCCAACCGAGTTATCCGCAAAATTACATTTTCTATTCAAAATGGAGCAAAGCTAGGTTGGTTACTCGATGCTGATGATGAGTCAATCATGATTTTTGAACCCAATAAATTACCAGAATTAAAAGAACAGCAAGATATCTTACCCGTTTTGAGTGTTTTGGAAAATTGGCAATTAACAGTCGCAGACGTATTTAGTTGGTTAAGTTTTGTTTGAACAAAGCAACAATAAGCTGACGCTAATGCACTTCTGAATTGTTTGTACGTGCATTTATGACAGTTGCACTTAATGACTCACCCTTAATCGCAAGGGAATCACGAAATTGCTTCATACTTGCTAATTGTTCTTCTTTTTGTAGCGGAGGAACTAAACGAGCAACAGCTTTATCTTGCTCTAGCAAAATTACTTCTTCTCCCTTAGCTACTAGTTCCAAAAGAGATTTTAAATTCATAGCTGCTTCTTCAACGCTAATTCTCAACACTCCATTACTCCTGTAATTAAGCTTGAAGATCAAATTAAATACACCATTTATTTATGAAAATTCACATCATGAGCCTGCCTAAGCAGGCTTTTTCTGATGGTCACTGGCTCTAGTCTGTGAGAAAATTAAGCGCAACCTCACATAAAATCGGTATGACTATTGACTAATCTCAGTAGCTTGGTTTACTTGGCATTGGCTGCACAACCCAAAAAACTCCAGGGTGTGGTAAAAAACTTTAAACTTATGGCTGGATTCTAACTGGTTTTCTAAGTCATGAACGGGGCATTGATTAATTGGAATTGAGACACCGCATTGCAAACAAGTAAGATGGTGTTTGTCTTGCTGGGCTAGGCTGTAAAGGGCTTCACCATTAGCCAAATTCCGCACTTGTACCATGCCTTCGAGTTTTAAGGCTTCTAGGGAACGGTAAACTGTCGCTAAACCCATGCTCTGATTAGTGTTGCGTAATTCTACGTAAATATCCTGGGCGGAAATGCCTTTTTTGATGGTTTTCAGTAGATTGAAAATACGCTCTTGACTGCGGGTGCGTATGGCTCTCATAGACAATTATTTAAATATGCCACTGTAGTTGAAGCTGTTAGATGGGCTAATTGATCAATTAACTTTAACCGCTTCGTAATCTTATTTTCACTCAGTTGGAGCAGAAAGTTATAGTATAGCGATCGCAGCATTCAGAAAAAGCCCGTGCAAACCAAGTATCTAGCCAAAATTTTCGTGACCCTTCGTCCTTCAGTCTTAGACCCCGCTGGTGTGGCTGTACAATCCGGTCTTAAGCAACTGGGATACGAGAACGTTGACCAGGTGCGGATTGGCAAGTACATTGAACTCACCATCACCTCAAGTGATGAAAAGAAAGCACGTCAAGACCTTGATAGCATTTGTGACCAAATGTTATCAAATCCTGTAATTGAAAATTACCGCTTTGATTTGATTGAAGTGGAAACTCAAACTGGGGTCTTTTAGGGCATGGGGCATTGGGCATGGGGCATGGGGCATGGGGCATTGAGCATGGTTATTCTCCTTGTCCCCTTGTCCCCTCATCTCCCCCTGCCTCCCCTGCTTCCCCTGTTCCCCTACCCCTAATCCCTGCTCCCATTGACAAATGACAAATGACTAAATTCGGTGTTATTGTTTTCCCCGGTTCTAATTGCGATCGCGATGTTGCTTATGTAACTAGAGATTTGCTTTTACAACCCACTCGCATGGTTTGGCATCAAGAAACAGATATTGCTGATTTGGATGTCGTGATTATCCCTGGTGGCTTTAGTTACGGGGATTATTTGCGTTGTGGTGCGATCGCCCGGTTTTCGCCCGTGATGCAGCAGGTTATTGAACACGCCCAAAAGGGTAAGTTTGTCCTCGGTATTTGCAATGGTTTTCAGGTATTAACTGAAGCTGGACTTTTGCCAGGGGTGTTAACCAGAAATCGTGATTTGCATTTTATCTGCGATCGCGTCCCTTTGAAAGTTGAGCGTACTAATCTCTCATGGACTCAATCTTATACCACTGGTGAAGTTATTACTTTGCCCATTGCCCACGGAGAGGGGCGATTCTATGCCGATGAAGCCACTCTCGCAGAAATTGAAGATAACGGGCAAGTTTTGTTTCGTTATGAAGGGGAGAATCCCAACGGTTCGCTGAACAATATTGCCGGGATTTGCGATCGTCGGGGCAATGTGTTGGGGATGATGCCGCACCCAGAAAGGGCGTCAGACGCAATGCTGGGGGGTAATGATGGCTTGAGGTTGTTCCAAGGCTTGCTAGAGAAGGTGGCGGCGTTGGCTTAAAGTTGATGTTCGCGCCTCTGATAGCAAACAAAGGGCGTTGCATATTTGCAGAATGATTTTGATAATTTTGTGGGATGGGCGTTTTGCCTGTCCCTTAAATTTATAATTTAGATTTTCATACTAATACTTTTCTACATCTGGTATTTCTAAACTTAGTAAAGTATCTACAATTACTATACTATCCAAACTGACTTGATAAATTGCTAGTTACACGAACAAAATAAGGCATAGCAAATTTATCCAAGCAGGTAGATTATCTGATGACTATTCCAGAGTCAATTAAACAATTCATTAAATGGATACAAGGTTTTGACCATCATATTTTACAAAATGAAGATGATATAAAAGAAAAGTTTATTTTTCCAATGTTTAAGCATCTCTGTTATCCAGAGAAATGTCATCGTGAATACCCTTTGGCAAAAAATAAATCAGGAAACTATGATATTAATTATGATAATGCTGAGATTTATTTTACAACAGATGATGCTAAGGATCAAAATACAGATACATCACTTATTTTTATTAAAGTAATAGAACCAGATAAAACTAAATTAAATGATGCTATTGAAAAAGCTAGATTTTATAGTAACAATTTCAACCCACTATTTTTTGTTGTCACTAATGGATACATAATAAATGTTTTTAAACGTCTACATTACTATAAGGAAGAATTGGTATTTGATATAAATATAGATGCACTTAAAAATAATGATATCGCCTCAGACTTTTATAATAAACTAAATTTTAATTTGGTTAAAAATATTGATAAAAATACAGCAGATTTTTTAATAAATACTAAATCTAACTTAATAGAAAAGTTTCTCGGATGCCATCCAGATTTACAGGATGTTTTAGAAAAATGTGATTTTGAGCCTTGCATAATGCGAGAAGGCTATCGCTTAGTTGTTGTAAAACCAAAAGTAGCGATCGCATGCAATTTACCCAAAGCTTTTGCAGAAGGTAATTGTGAAATACAATTCAGCAGTATTCTTTTTAGAGGTTTAAAAATTAACTTAAATCATCAAGAGATTTTAGGTCAATTAATGACTGGATTGTACACTCAGGTAGATTGGGAATGTCGTCGGTTTTTGAAACAGTTAGATAAAAATAATTTTAAAGTAATTTTAGGTCAAACAACAGTTATTTTGTCGAAATTAGAAGTAGCAGACTTATGTTTGTGTGTTGATGAAGTTTGTCAAGAATATAAAAACTCAATAATAAAATTTGAAAATGCTTTAGAAACATGGAACTTTGAATTCGTAAAATTTTCAGAAAGTCGAGGTTTTATCCTTTTTTCTGTAAGACAAGAATTATGGGATTTAATGCAGCAGTTTGCTAATGAATTTGATTATACAAAAGGCAAGTCAAAATGGCATCTATTCCATAGAGAAGGTATATTAATTCGAGTGAGCCGAGGAATTCGCGACCATACATTTATCTTCCCAAAATTAGATAGAGACTTATCTTTATTGTCTAATAATCAAATTAATATAATTTACGAGCTAAATAATATTAATTTTCAATCGATTGAAACAGGTAAATTAACTTTATGGCAGCAAGATATAGGGGTACGGGGAACCTGGACAGCTAGATATACCAAAAAGTGGTTATTAGAGAAATATATTCCAAAAGTTATTAATTATTACTCAGATAAGTCTCAACTATCTGAAGCTGAATTGCTAGCAAAAATAACAAATTACACAAGCAATCGTATGCTGATTCAAGAAGTTGATAATATCATAAATTTAGCACCTTATCTTCGCGACATACAATCTTGGCTACATTTATATGTGGAAAATATTGCTGCTTCGCTCTTGAAACCATATTACCAAGCCTATACAAATTTGGTGCGTAATACGGATTCTTCCATAACAGGCATAGACTATATTATCGGAAATTTGCGTAAAGTTGAGTGGAAAAATACGCAAGAAGAAAATTATAGCAATTTCAAAGATTGGAAAAACTTGACTTTTAAATATGCTATAGATTGCTTAGATGAACAAGTAGCAAGAATAAATAATACTGAATACGAGAATAGTTTTAATGCAGATTTTATAACTCGAATATTTATTTGGATTATAGAAAATGGGAAAATCTCTTTTTCACAAGCTCAATTAAATGCTGCTAAAGAGGCTCTGCTACCACTTTGGGAACAAAGTCGCTTTGAAATGCGCCATGTGTATCCTAACCGATAAAGCTACATAATCTGCTGTAAATTTAACACAAATCCAGGTAGTACATTTTCTCCTGATAAAATAGCAGGATTGTCTAATACCTCTACATCTTTACCTGGACGATAAATTTCTACTCGCTTGTTTTTCCTATCAATTAACCAGCCTAATTGAGCGCCATTTTCGATATATTCTTGCATTTTCTCTTGCAATTCTTTCAAAGAATCAGTGCGAGAACGCAACTCTACTACAAAATCAGGACAAATCGGGGCAAATTTTTCTTGTTGTTCTGGGGTTAAAGCATTCCAACACTCAATTTTTACCCAAGAAGCATCAGGAGAACGTTCTGCACCATTGGGCAGGGTAAAACCAGTTGAAGAGTCAAAAACTTCGCCTAAATTACTCTCAGAATTCCAAATATCTAATTGAGTACTAATTTTAACATTACGTCTACCAGTATCACTACCTGTAGGTGGCATAATTAATATTTCCCCTGACGCTGTACGCTCAAATCGATAATCGCGGTTTTTCTGACACATTTGGAAAAATTGCTCATCAGTCAAGTCAATTTTCAATTTGAGTGTAGAAGGGAAAGTGGTTGTAGTGGCGTTCATAGGCTATTTTGAGCATCTTACTTTCTAGTGTAGGGTGCGATCGCTGCCATGAGATGATGGAGTGCGATGTCTACGACGGGCTACGCCTACGCACTTTACCTATTAAATAAATTTGTTTGCCCATTCGGTGCAGCTTTACCGAGATATATTTGCTTATTGCAATAAAGAATTCGAGACATTCATTAGTAAAAAAATTTGAAACTGCCTTGAAAAAGACTGATTTTTAAATTTTGGATTTTTAATGAGATAGCAGCAACGCTCAACCTGCTTTGATTAAGCTTCCTTCAGTTAGGGTAACTCCGTTAAATAAGCAGTGGTGCAAATCGACCTCGGTCAGGTCTACTTCCGTGAAATCAACATCACTTAGATCAGTTTTGTACAAAATAGCTTTGGCAAGACTGCTATGACTCAGGTCTGTATTGCTCAAATTTGCCCCAGTCAGGTTTGCACCACTGAGATTTGCCCCAGCCAAGTTCGCACCACTAAGGTTGGTATAACGCAAGTCTGCTCCAGCCAAGTTTGCACCACTGAGATCAGCATCATGCAAATCTGCTAAACGCAAGTCTGCTTTCACAAGGCTTCCCTTATGCAAATCTACCTGACTGAGAGTTGCCCGTATCAAGTTAGCAGCCTTGAGATTAGCCAAAATCAGATTTGCTCCACTGAAGTCGGTTCTCCAAAGAGCCGCCGCAGTCAAATTTGCTTCGATCAGGTTTGCTCCGCGCAGGTTGGCATGTGATAAAGTCGCGTTAGCCAAGTTAGCTCGAACCAAATTGATTCCAGCTAAACACACCTCGCTGAGGTTAACTAAGTGCAGGCTTACTTGAGTGAAATTTCTCTCTCCTGCACAATAACGTTTGAGAAGTTCATCAGCATCCATACAGCCCGCCTCCCAAATCTCCATTTCTCACCGGAAAATTACAGTATCCAATTGATTTTGAATTTTGGATTCTTCTTCAACAACGATCGCACACAGGACGAATATGCCAAAAAAGCCGTTATCAGTTTGTTTTGCTTAAGCGTGGCAAGATGCCTCACTAATCCACGCTTAAGCAGCGACTAATCTAGCGCTCTATTTACGTACTAGGTTGAGCAGTTCTTTAGGAGAAGCAAGCAAGTCAATCGCTACAAAGAATATTTTGCCTTGGGGATCTAGCAAAAACCGCCATGCAATATTCATCCCCACACTAGCACCGAACCAAGGGGTTTGGACTTTACCGGTGATTTTAAGTTGGGTGTAGCCATCTTCCACTGGCTCAGATACACCGCGCTCTGGGATCATCTTCAATCCCTGGCATTCTTCACGCATGTAAGCCCGGATTGCCTCTTGACCAACAATCGGTCTTTCAAAGGGAGGTTGCAAAGCACCTTCAGAGGTAAACAGAGAAACCGCAGCATCAAAGTCATTGGCATTCATGTTGTTGATGTAGCCCAACACCGTCGGATTGTCTACGCCCTCAATGGTGACTTTAGTCCGAAACGCTGGTGCAGTAGGAGGAGCTACCGGTTCTGAAACTTTTTTGTAACTGCCAGGAGCGTTCGGGTCGAATCCCATGCTAATTACGGTATTGCGTAGGATTGTGATTTGTTGACCAGAATCAGCATTGCGGATTGCTTGCAACACGTCAGCAGCTTTAGGAGAAAGCTTGTAGCCTTCTGGGATAGGAGCAACGATTCCCTGGGCCATCCATTCTCCTAACTGATACCAGAAGCCCAACTTGATATTCACGGTGAAAGATGCATAGGAACGGCAGAGGGGAGTATCAGCACGGTTAGCCAAATCGTACATGACTTGCGTTTGAGCCTCAAAAGGCATCTGCTTAATTTGTTCGAGTAAGCCTTGTGCGAGGATCATGTTGGCTGCTCCAGGAGCCGCAACTGTAATACTTCTACCCATCTCGGTATAGGCAAACCAGAGTAATGCTAGTTGATCTTCAGCATTCAGCTTAGAGAAGGATTCAACAACGGTTGGAACAACATCAGCAACTAGGGTTCCGGGAAAAATACTTTGAGCCGACTGGATGGTAAAAGACATAGCAGAAATTCCAAAAAGAAAATTACAGTTCTATCGAATGTGAAAAATCAAATGTGCAAAGCACAGAGGAGAAATACGTTTAGCTGTTAACAAAGGCACTTAGCTGTTTTTGCCTCACCTGCGATAGCTTGCTTCCCCGTAGGATTACAAGCCTCACAACCCGTCGTAGATATTGCTAGGCATAGCAATTCTGTTGCCGTTGAGTTTGGATACTCGGCAAAGCAAATTGCAAGCTCAACTGTATAGTTATTTAGAAAGCCTTGATTAACAGTGGTTTAACGCATTGAATTTGATTTTGTATCTTTATGTAAAGAAACATAACAAGTTCGTTACAAATAAGCAATACTTTCTCAGCCATACATTGATAACTTCTGTTTATATGACCGATAAGTTTTATTAAACATAACTAGTACCGTTGTGTGTATTCAATTTTAAGAGCGTAGACGTAGCCGACCATAGACATCGCCTACTTCTCGCACAAATCCGAATACCCTACTTACTTAGTACGGTTCTTACTACTTTTTTCAGTGTGTCAAGTAGTTGCAAAAAATATTTACAATAGTTATTGTTTGTTTACAGAAAACAAAAATAAGGAGTAAAAGATGACAAGTAAAGGTTTTACCATTAATGAACGTGGGCAACTCAACAGATTTGCGATTGAACCCAAGGTTTATGTTGATGAAACCCCACGGACAGGCTTCACCGAATATGCCGAAAAACTCAATGGTCGTTTGGCAATGATTGGTTTTGTCTCACTCATAGCTTTGGAAGTGATCACCGGACACGGTTTGATTGGATGGCTAACCAACCTTTAGAGAAGAAACCTTGAGATTTACGAATTTTCTTCAGTTGACAAATAAAACAATTTAGAGGCAAGCTTATGAAAACTGATTTTGATTATCCCAAAAAAGATTTGATTGGGCCCGTTGTTTTTAGACCTGATTTCAACAACTTTGAGACTATCAATGCAAATCAAGCCTGGTCATTATTTTTCACCGCCGGTCAAGACGACAAGGGATTGGGACAAGAAGTTGAATTTGGCAGATTTTTCACTAACCTTTTAGCTGCCATTGGAGTAACTGGAATTCTTTGGGCGATTTACTTCAGCCAATTATGATGAGCAAGTTTGTTGATTTCTAGTCAGTGGTAACTTCAATGGAGGTCTTGGATTTGGATACCAGGACTTCTTTTCAGTTTTCAATAGGTCTAAAAAACTCCGTTTAGCTTTGGAAAAAGTTTGATGTTGATTGGATTTATAAAGCTTCCCAATTTGTCACGGTATTGCGGATACGTGGGTTTAGAAGTAGCACAAATTGTTTCCAAATATCTTGCAGTTCAAAGTAAAACCTATGTAATTCAAAATAGAAGGATATTGATATATCAACTTTTAAAATCTGGTCTGGATTCTCATACAGCAGATCGAACAATTTCTGTACTGATATCAAGTCCGGTTTTACAATTAACCAACAAAAATCAGTGTGCGATTAACTTTACGCGAAAGTAACTTTGAAGGAGGCAGGAGGCAGGAGGTTTTACCTCAGTTGGGGATTCAAACCTCTCCTGAAAAAGAGCCACCAAATTGAAAATTTGGAGTTCTTGTCTTAAACCCTTGCTCTCTATGTTTGTGGCAGGAAACAGATAGCGCAGCGGTAGCTCAGGAGAGGAGCGTCGGGCAATTATCCTCCTGCCTCCTGCCCTCTGCCTCCTGCTTTCCTCGATAAAAGGGATTGAGGATTAGGGCAGAGGTGACAGGTAACAGGGAATAATCTGTACCCTATTCCCTATTCCCTATTTCCTATTCCCTATTCCCTATTCCCTATTCCCTATTCCCTATTCCCTATTCCCTATTCCCTATTCCCTATTCCCTTCTTCAATTCAACGCAAACAACGAATCGCCTCTAATAGACCTCTAGCTTTATTCAGCGTCTCTTCGTATTCTTTCTCTGGCTCAGAATCAGCCACCAAGCCTGCGCCGGCTTGTACACTGACCGTATTATCATGCACTACCATTGTGCGAATTGCGATCGCAGTATTTAATTGTCCTTCAAAATCGTAATATCCATACACACCGGAATAAACACCCCGACGACTAGACTCTAATTCGTGGATAATCTCCATCGCCCTAATTTTGGGTGCGCCGCTTACCGTACCGGCTGGGAAGGAAGCTTTCAGTAAATCCCATGCTGTTTTACCAAGTGCTAATTTACCCACAACATTGCTGACAATGTGCATCACATGGGAGTAGCGCTCAACTACCATTAATTCATCAACTTTGACGCTACCACTTTCACAAACACGCCCCAAATCATTCCGCCCTAAATCCACAAGCATCACATGTTCGGCAATTTCCTTGGGGTCTTGGAGTAAATCTTGAGCATAGGCTGCATCTTCCTGAGTAGTTTTACCCCGTGGACGTGTCCCAGCAATTGGCCGTACCGTTGCTATCACTCCACCATCTGCATCGGTTTCGGCTTTCACCATCACTTCCGGACTAGAACCGATAATTTGCCAATCTTGGAAGTTAAAGTAAGCCATGTAAGGCGAAGGATTTACCTGACGTAGGGAACGATAAAGAGCAAAAGGGTCGCCTGTGTATGTTGTTGATAGTCGCTGAGAAATTACTACTTGGAAAATATCACCTGCTTTAATGTAATCTTTCGCCTTTTCAACACTGGCACAAAAATCAGGGCGGGTAAAATTACTCTTATACTCCTCTGTCCCTCGGTCACTGAGCGTAGCCGAAGTGCTGCTCCCCTGCTCCTCTGCTCCTCTACTCCCTGGCGGATTCCATTCCAATCTAGTTTTTTCCGGCGATAGTGGTAGAGATAGCTTTTCGAGCATTTGGGTGACGCGATCGCTAGCTTGTTGATATGCTGCTTTTAAATCTACATTCGGGTCACGTAAATCAGCGTAAGCGATCGCCCAAATTTTCCGCTTCACCTGGTCAAAAATCAATAGGTGGTCTACCTGCATCCACAATCCATCAGGTATATTTCGCTCATCTGGTGGATAAATTGGTACACGCGGCTCAATCCAGTGAATCAATTCATAGCCCCAAAACCCAAACAAACCGCCAATTCCTGGCGGTAGCTGCGGTAATTTTACTGGGTGATAAGGTGCTAAACATTCAGCTAAAGCTGTAAAAGGGTCGCCAGCAAAAACGACCTGTGAACCATCGCGGTTTTTCTGAGTCGTGCGATCGCCTCTTGCTTCCAAAACCCATACCGGATCGCACCCCACTAAACTATAGCGTCCTAGTTTTTCCCCACCTTCTATGGATTCCAACAAAAAGCTATAAGGCTGACCCGCACAAACTTTATACCAAGCAGATACGGGCGTATCTAAATCCGCCACCCATTCTTGATACACGGGAACAAAGTTACCTTGTAGAGCTAGCTGAGAAAATTCGGAGAAATCGGGGAATACCATAAATACTTAAGGGATTGGGCATGGGGAATGGGGCATGGGACATTGGGCATGGGGAATGGGGCATGGGGCATGGGGCATGGGGCATTGGGAAGAATTTTGTTTATAATTCCCAGTCCCCAGTCCCCAGTCCCCAATCCCTAGTCCCCAGTCCCCAGTCCCAAATCCCTAGTCCCTATACGTCGTGGGTAGCTTTACCACTAAACTTGAGTTGTGATGGATTGGGGTTTTGCCCAATGCTGCGTGGGACATAACGCACTTTTTCACGACCTTCATTTACTTTTTCGGGGAAGACACCATCAGCTGGGTGAAGTAAGGTAGTTTCTCCGTTGGGTAAAATCCGGTAAACTTTGTAGTCTGTGATTTTGAGTTTGCGAAGTTGCTGACCGCCCAAAAAGATGCCATATTCTTTACGAGCTATATACAGCAGGTTTTCACCTTTCCGCATAACAGCAGCACCACCTGTAGGCAATTCAAATACTTGCTCTTTCGGGCTAGTCCAAGTGATAGCGTACTTTTCTTCAACTTGTGCTTTGTTTAGCAAGCCACCAGTGCTGCCAGCAAATAGCGGGGTTTGTCCAGAGAGTGTTTCTGCCATAAAGTCGATTCTCTCAACGTTTTTAGGGAATCCTAACACTGCAACCAGGATCATATTGCGATCGCGTCATAGACTGTAACAGTTTTTAGTCATTAGTCATTAGTCATTAGTCCTTTGTTAAAAACCAATGCCCAATGCCCAATGCCCCAGTACCCAATCCCCAATCCCCAATCCCTATTTACTCTTGACTTTTGTCCGCTTTTCCTCTTGGCTACTCTGAACAATCGGGATGGTGAAGTGAAACTGACTACCCTGGTCTTTGCCAGTTGACTCCGCCCAAATTTCCCCACCCCAGCCATTAACAATTTGACGGCAAATTGCTAAACCAAGTCCAGTCCCGCCGGTGGTGCGGCGCAGCGCTCCCTCTTCTTGATAGAAGCGGTCAAAAACTACTTCTAATCGATTCGGTTCAATGCCGCGTCCAGTGTCAACTACACTCACCTCGACCATCTGACGGCTGTTGTAAATCGCTTTAATGGTGATTTCTCCTTGGGGTGGCGTAAATTTAAAAGCATTGTCCATGAGTTTTGCCAGTACCTCTACTAACCAATCACCGTCTGCTCTTACCAAAGGTAGGTTTTCGGCAATTTGAGTTTTAACTTGGGGCGGCTTTTCCGTTGAAGAACGCGTGCGATTTCGGCTAAGTGCTAAATCCACACATTCTTGTAAGGTGAGGGATTCTGGGTGCCATTCCACCCGGCCGCTTTCCAAGTTGGAAAGTGTGAGGAAATCTTGTACCAGTTTTCGCATCCGTTCCGAGTCGGAAAGAGCGGTGTTGAGCATGATCTGCTGCAACTCCAAGGGCATATCCGGTTCGGTAGCGAGACTTTCTAGGCACACTTGAATTGTGGATAGGGGGGTACGCAGTTCATGTCCGGTAATGGCTATGAGGTTGCTGCGGGTGCGGTCTAGAGCTTCTAGCTGCTGGTTAAGTTCTTCTAGGTTAGCATAAGCTTCCGCTTGGATAAGAGCTGCTCCTACTTGGGTAGCGATCGCTTCTACCAGATCCAATTCCCCTGGTTGGCACTCGTGCGGTGGCATTCGGCAATAGTGCAATTCCACAATGCCCAATAATCGCCCCTGATAAAACACTGGTTCCATCAGCCAAGAACGAATGGCAAATTTTTTGGCAATCAAGGAAAGTCCTGGCGAATTATTAACACGAGGGTCATTCAGCGTATCGCTAATACAGACACCTTCGCCTTGTTCCACTATGTCCCGAAATAGGGAATTTTGCTCTAACTCCCAGGTTTGCCCACGAACAGATAAAACACCGGGAGTCAAAAATTCGTGTTCAATTATGGCTTGGCTATCTGTGGCTTGAGCGCGGTAAATTAAACAGCGACAAGCTTCTAGGTGTTGTCCTAATTCTTGTGCCGCCACCTGGAGAACTTCGTGAGGATCGAGCGATCGCCGAATGGCAGTGCTAATCGAATTGACTAATCGTTCTTTTCGTGCTTGGGCAGCAATGGAACGGTAGGCTTTGTGCAATTTGTACTGACTAGCTTGCAAATAAGTTACTAAGCGCTGCACAAAGGGATCTGTATCAATGTCACAAGCATATTCATTGTCCTGTTCGGCTCCAGAGTGGTTTCGCGGCTCCCCGATGCCAAACCTCTGACGTGCTTGTTGAATTTTACTTGCCAGTTCTGGTCTGTAAACCAAAATCCTGTCTAACAGCAATTCGGCGGCTTTGAGGCTAACTCCCCTTTCCGATGTCCAAATTCCCTCAAATCTTCGCGCTGTATCGATATCCAGATTAGGGCTTAGTTCTGTTAGTGGCTTGTTTTTGGCAATAGAACCAAGGTTTTCCCGACAAACCAGACAAGTAGCATAATTGTCAGCAATCACTACCAAATGCCACTCTTGACTTAAGCCATCCGTTGGCTCAAAAGCGACTTTTTCATAATGTTCTGAACTGTTAGCGAAATCCGTTTCTGGAGCAGATAATACGTATATTTGATTACTTCGTAAGGCTAGTCGCTGGTAGCGATGAGCTTCTTGGCGGTAGAATCGCTCTCGCTGGAAACTAGCAATTACAAGGGGTTGAGCTAAAGTCGCAGCCAAAACTTGATCTTCCATCGCGTGGGAGAGCGCCGTTAATGAAGCCTTAAAATATAGCTGGGGCCGCAAGTAGGGTAGGGACTTTAGCAGATCACTCAGCACAGAAGTCGAAATGCTCATGAATTATTGTTAAACGCTCAACCTCGACAAGATCCACGTCACAGCTGCATTGTACAAATTCCAAGGGACTCTCAAGTTAAATAGACAGTTGCAATATGTAAAGAACGCTAAAAAGCGCTTTTCGCCAAAGCAGGCGTAACACTTCGTTACCAACTAGTAGTTCGCCAAGGGAACTTGGCGGGGTAAAGGGAAAAAATTAAAGGCAAAAGGTATTTTATCCCTTGCCCTTTCCCCTTTAACCTTTCCCCAATCTTTACCCGGCATTTTTGGGTTGGCAGACTACTAGGAGGATTGCGTGCAACTTGATTTGTTGATTGACAACCTAATAAGCCCAATATACATTCTCGCCCAACTTTGCCATTTACTTGCACAGGTAAAATCTTTCAGGAGTAAGTACTAAAACACTAATTCTTGTATGGTTTTAACTACTGTGTTTATTAATCACCACCGATCATTGACACTCACATAATTTAGCCCATAATTAGTGATTAAATTTAATAAATTAATTAATTATCATAATTTAATCTAATCAAATACCAAAGATATTTAAAACAAAATTGTATAATAGTTTGGAACAAATGCTCTGTATACCAACAAAAACTGTGAATGTAGCATTTTTTCTGAGTATACTATAATATCTTGTGTCTCTGAAAGTTCAACGACTAATGAATTATCTCAAAACCCTCAGTTTTCAGTCTTGACTTGAGCCTTATAGAATATAAAATTATCAATATTTGTTTATATAGATTTGAGCACTGCTATTTTCTTAGCAGTGTGTAAGGATTATTTTGGCTCCAATGGCTCAAACGAGTTTTAGACAGCGTCTTTTTTCGGAAGTTGTGAGGATCAACAAGAAGGAGAGAGATGGGGGGCAGGGGAAAATCCCATACTTAAAAGCAGGGGTAAGATAATTGACCTGACTTTGCACCTTGTGTGTCTCTACGAGATGCTGTTTTTTGTTTAGACTGTGTGTCTTGACCCAAATCTTTCTTTTTTCAACCTGAATAAATCTAGTTGCTCTGTCCCAAAGCAAAAGGTTATTTTTTCTTTCCCCGCTGCCTCTTGCGTAAAAGACCTCTACTCAAAAGATCACAAAAATATAGACCTGTACACGGAACTTTGGCTCATGACACCGGATACATTAATGACCCCGGAAAAAATTTTCCTGGATGGAAAAACTTTTATTCCTGCCGAACAATTACCTATCCCTGAGTGGCCTTGTGTTGTGAGTGAAAGACCACAACCCACACTGACGGTTAAAGATGATGATTTATTTTTTGTGACAGATACTATAGGGAATATTTCTGGCTGTTCCCTCAACGATGGCAATCCCAGCATGGGACTGTTTTGTTGTGATACGAGATTTCTCAATCGCTTGGAGCTGCAAATTGAAGGGCGATCGCCTGTACTCCTCAGTAGTACTGCTGAAAAAGGGTTTTCACTCTCAATTTTGTGTACTAACCCCAGAATCGAGGAACGCCTGAGAGCCGAAACTATCGGAATTCGCCGAGAAATAGTTCTGAATGGAGCACTATTTGAAGAAATAGAAGTATCTAACTACAGCACAACCACTGTTAATTTTGAACTAAGTATCAGCTTTGATGCGGATTTTGTTGATTTATTTGAAGTCCGGGGCTATGACAGAGAAAAACGAGGTCGGCTTTTACGTCTAGTGGAACCGACGGCTGAAGAAGGAACATTTTCTCAGGTCGATAGCGTTGCGCCTGTACACAAAGAGCCATCCGCACCTAAAGAAGAATCCTTGACACTCGCCTATCAAGGTTTGGATGGCTCGGTGATGGAATCCCGAATTCTATTCCAGCATCGGCAACCAGACTATTTCAAAGGGTACACTGCGGTTTGGCAGCTAGAGTTAGCTTCTCACGAAACTCAAAAGCTGGGCTACCGAGTGAATATGTTGAGAAACAACCAGTCCAGTTCAACCGTAAGTGCCGCCACTACCTTAGGACAAGCGAAAGCTGCTGAGTGGATGGAGGAGCAACACTGGGTACAACAAATTACCCGCATTAGCTCAGATAAAAATACCTTCAATCGAGTGATTGAACGGGCTGAACAAGATATGTATTTGTTGCGCCAATCTTTTGGGAAGCATAAGACTGTTTCCGCCGGAGTGCCGTGGTTTTCGACACTATTTGGGCGAGATTCGCTGATTACAGCTTCTCAAACCCTGATGTTAAACTCGCAAATCGCCAAGGAAACTCTGATATTACTTGCGACATACCAAGGTAAAATCGACGACGAATGGCGCGAAGAAGAACCGGGTAAGATTTTGCACGAGTTACGTTTAGGAGAAATGGCTCGTTGTCAAGAAATTCCCCATACACCTTACTATGGTACAGTTGATGCCACTCCTCTGTGGCTGCTGCTCTATGCCGAACATTATGCTTGGACTCACGATCAAGAACTCCTAGAGCAACTTTGGCCCAATGCTCTAGCAGCAATGGAGTGGATCGATCGCAACACCAAACAAACCAGCTACCTGAGTTACTTCCGTACATCTAAACGCGGTCTTGCTAACCAAGGTTGGAAAGACTCTGGCGACTGTATCGTAAACCACAAGGGAGAATTAGCCAACGGCCCAATTGCCCTTTGTGAGGTGCAAGCTTATGTTTATGCTGCAAAAATGCGCCTAGCAGAAATAGCTAGGATGAAAAAGCGGCTTGATTTGGCAGATCGTTGGCAAGAAGAGGCCAGAAATCTTAAGGTTCGTTTTAATCGAGATTTTTGGGTGGAAGACCAAGATTTCTGCGCCTTGGCTTTGGATGGAGATGGCAAGCCAGTAGACAGTATTACCTCAAATCCTGGGCATTGTCTGCATTTGGGACTCTTCACAGACGAAAAAGCTCATAGTGTAGCAGAACGGTTGCGGGCACCAGATATGTTTAATGGTTGGGGCATTCGGACTCTGAGTAGTTTGTCACCCGCTTATAATCCGATGGGTTATCACATTGGTTCGGTTTGGCCCCATGATAACGCTCTGATTGCAATGGGATTGCGATCGCTCGGTCTGATCGATCAAGCTCTGGAACTTTTCCAAGGTTTATTCGATATGACTGAGCAGCAACCCTATCAACGTCCTCCAGAACTTTTCTGCGGCTACGAACGGAATGGTGATAATGCTCCTGTGCAGTATCCAGTTGCCTGCACTCCCCAAGCTTGGGCGACGGGTAGTATCTTCCAACTCCTACAAATGATGGTCAATTTGGTGCCTGATGCTCAAAATAATTGCTTGCGAATAATCGACCCCGCTTTGCCAGAATCGATTAATCGTTTGTCATTTCATAATTTGCGAGTCGGCCCCACCATCCTCGATTTGGAATTCGAGCGTTCTGGAACTACGACTGCTTGTCGCGTTGCGAAAAAACGGGGCAACTTGCGGGTAGTTATCGAAGCTTAGAAAGGCAGTAGGGAGTGAGAGTAACGCTATTTTGTGAGCAGGGGGAGCAGGGGGAGACAAAGAAACAAGTGTATTTAGAGCTATTGCGGTAGTAAAAATTACTAAAAGTTTCTCTTTACTTCCCCCACTTCCCCTGTTCACTTCACGATGATCTCATTTTTCCGCGTTGCTCCCGGAATTTACCCAACTCAGCACTCTTTATAAACTCTGCCACTTACTAGTACAGCACGGCGGAAATAAACCACCCATTCCCAATCAACAAAACCCTTACGCTGTCTTCATTTTTAATTTTTAATTTTTAATTTTTAATTCCGCCTTGCGGTACTAGTATTATTTATCTTTGTCCCAATAATTGATTGCTCTTTATCCTTGATCAAAAATTTAGAACTATTAATTCTGATAACTTCATAACTTTCTGGCATAAACACAGAACCTAAAGTAGCTATCATATCTGCAAGAGAAATCTTAAAAGCTAGTGGTATCTTTAAATTAAAAAAGGATTTGGGCATAGTTTTAACATTTAAATGCAATTTTTTTTGAGTTACGTACCATACACCAGTAAATTTATTACCTGTTATCAGTTCTTTAGGTTTAGAGAAAAGAAGCATTTGAACCCTATTTTGCTCATAAGTCATATCATCTTTAAATTCAATAGTTATTTTTTCTGAATACGTATCAAAACGCCATTTTCCCAAAAGTAAAATTTCTATTTCTACATCAGAATGCTTACTATTACTCATGTTTATCCTCAAATTAGCTTTAGCTCTAGTTTTTCCTATTATTAACAAATGTGTGATTAACACATGGCAAAGTTTCGCTACAACTTTTTGCACGAGAAAAAAATAAGTGCATCTGCCAAACTAACCAAGACTTTACCCGCCAAGCTCCCATTGAAAGGTGTTCTGTAGATGATTTTGCGGATAAGTCAAAGCTATCTTGGTCATAGTGTAACCATTTGGCTGGTAAGTGTCCCATCGGTGTCATCGGAGACAATTTAAAAGTTAATTGCTCATAGTCTAGCCAGTTCCCCTCTTTTCGCCAACCAAGGCGATCGCCGAGTCTCTTTTCTGTTTCATAGTCTACTTGACCACCCATTTCGCTCCAGATAGTTTGCTGAATACTGAAGCCGAAATAACCATAACTATATTGTTCCCAAAGTTGATCAATGGAGTGGAGTTCTTGACAAGAAAAGTTATCAATATCTTCCTTATAAACTTCATTCCAATAATTCTTATTCATGACTTTTAGCATTAGCTTAGTGGTTTCAATATCAGCTTCTTTCCACTTATGCTGCGCGAGGAGATCCTGCAATTGGGTATAATCAATATCTTTATTGCTGGAAAATTCTTTTGTCAATCTAACGTTGTTATTAGTCAGTCCCATCAATCCTGTTTCTTCAACAGTAGATAGAGGTGCTGTAGAGACAAAAGTTACTTCTGCTCTTTGATCGGTGAGTTGCTTGGATATATAGTTAGATATTAAATCAATACCCTTGTCTAAAAAGACGCCATTTTCGCTCAAATCAAAATTATGGATTTGCCAATCTAGTAATTGAGATTGAATAAAAGCATCTTTTAATCTGGCTTTTTTCTCATAGCTTGTTACCATAAAATCGAGAAAAGTTTCAGAAATTGCCTCGTTCTCTTCAAGGTTAAATAAATTGGATTGATTCTTTAAAATACTATCACCTAGATTTTTAATATCTCCGACAGTTGTATAGAAATATTCATCTACTTTTACGACTTCATCTATTAAAGATTGAAAGGGACTAAAGTAATCTTGTAAAGAATTTTCAAAATTAATTGCAGTATGGGCAATTTTTGCTATATCTTGACGAACCTTATAGGCTTTTCTTTGATATTCGTAAATTTCTTGATGTACTTCTAAATCTTTAACTATTTGCCGAACAATCTCTTTTTGATTTTTAGTATCTTCTGCAAGGTTTTTAATTCCTTCACCAAGCAATCGAATTTTTTCTAACATTAAAAAATAAGCATTGCTCAACAGTAAAACTGCTTTAAAGTTTTCTTGCTTCTCCCATCTTAAGCCATCAAGAATTTTCGGATTTTTCTCATTTTTTAGCTCTAATTTTCTTCTTTCCTCCTCTAAACTTTTTATTTCCAAATACTTGTGTTTGAATAATGTTTTTAAATCGTCTGTAAGAGTTAGTAAAAAATTATGATAACTATCCTGATAAGTTTCTAGAAAATCAATAATATGACTGTAGTCCTTAATAAATAATTGGATTTCATCAAAAATTTCTCCCTGGCTAATTTCTTCTTTTCGTTTAATTATCCCACCAAACTGGTGATGATATCGTACACCTTCTTTAATTAATCTTTGACGTTCTCTAATTTTTTTCTGAACTGTTTTTACACCGTTATTCTTGAGAACTGGTAATTGATAGCTTCGTTCATAAATTGAAATAGCTTCGTAAGTAATTAGTTGTCTTTGCTGTTTAGTTAACATAACCTTGATTTGCAAAAGTATGAATATTCGTTAATCTCTTACCCATTTCAACACCTCCGGGTGTTTGTCATAGAGCTATTGATTCAGCATGATTACGAACATGAGTCAGCGCATAGTTGTAAAAATCAGTTGAGGCTATTGAGGCTGACTGAATAACTTTGGTATTGTACTATATTTACTGAACCAAGAAAAAGTAAAAATTTAATAGGCAAATAAATATTGAATTAATGTTTTTTCTATTTAGCTAATACATGACAATATGGATTATTTAAAGACCCCATCTTGCCATAGTTGCAATATCTCTTTGGCTGTAAAATAGCGTTCTTTCTCCACAGAAAGAGATTTAATCACTGAGCGCATTTTTTCATATTGCTTCATTGATTGAGGATTTTGCAGTTGCTTTTCAAATAGATATTGAAAATTACTGACTCCACTCCATTTGCCGAAGAGAACCTCTATAGTGTTGTAAGGCAAAGCAGCATAGCTTTGAGGGTCGCAAAACAAAGAATTGACATGGATACCTGATTCGTGGCGTTGAGCGGTTTGAGAGTAAGGTGGCGCTGGACGAACTCCCAATTGCTCGATGTAATCAGTCACCGCGACGATAGCATCATAGTTAATCCCCTTCACTTCAATTCCGAAGCGGACTCGCAACCCATTTAAAACCTGCTCAATGGCAACATTTCCGGCTCGTTCCCCAATCCCGCAAAAAGTACCCGATACTAAAGTTGCTCCAGCTATGACGGATTGGAGAGTATTTTCGAGAGCCAAGCCCATATCATTGTGGTAGTGTACCCCGAAAGCAACCGCAGTTGTATGTTGCAGCAGGTCGTTAATCCAGACATAGCTCTTTTCTGGACTGAGGACTCCGACTGTATCACAAAGCAAAAAGTGTTCAATATAAGGGCCAAAAGAGCGGATACATTGCACTAAAAAGTCAAAATCGGTTCTTGAGGCATCCTCAGCGGCGAAGTCTACAGTGAGTCCAGCAACCGTAGTGGCATAGCGCAAATTTTCGACAATTACATCAATAGCATTTTGGCGAATTCTATTGATAACGTTAACGGGGACATCATCATCAATAGTTTTTCCTTTAAACTCCTTCATCAGACGAATCTGAGGATCTCGTAGAAACAAGAGTCGATCAGAAAGACCATGAAAAAGGATAATGCGCTTAACACCACAGTCTTTTGCTTGATCAATATATTTCTTTTCCATTAAGGTAGCGGCAGTAATTAATCTATCCAATCCCTCTGATACTAATGTTTTAGTCAGTTCAGATTCTTGCTCACATACACAGGGCATAACATCGAGTCCATCGACTCCCGTTTGAGCAATTAGATGGGCGAGTTTTTGTTTAGTTTGGCAAGAGAAAAAAATGCCTGCTTGTTGTTCCCCATCCCGCAGAGTTTCATCGTAAATTTTGATAGGAAGTGTTTTCATTAGACCTCTCGCAAAATTATGTTAAATAAGGAGTCAGAATTCAGAATTCAGAATTCAGAATTCAGAATTCAGGAGTCAGAATACTCTAATCTGCTCCATTTGCCATAAAAGCTTTTAATTGTGTAGCTAATAGTTTGACATGGGGTTCATAAAGCATTTGACCGTGGTTTCCAGGTACAGAGATTACCTTGACAGGCTTTTGAGTATAGTTTTGCCATCCCCAATCGGGTAGATGGTAATCAGAAAAGGCTTGTAGTTCTTGTAAAATAATCTCCTTAACTTCTTGAGCGCGGAATAAAACAATGGGAGCAGAAATTGGATTAGTAGGCTGATAATTTGCATAGTTGAGCGTTAGTACTTTCATCACTTTCATATTGGTTTTGAGTAAAGAAAGGGTGGAGTGTTCGGGTAAAATATTATTTTGGTACAAATACTCTGCTGCCAGTTCCCACCTCGCTTGGTCATTGGGTTGAACAGCTAAATCGTCATATTGCAGTCCTAAATAAACTCCCTTTAAGACTTCAATTCGTCGAATCAATTGCCAGATCCAATCAAGCTCTGCTCTATCAGTAAAATACTCAGCTTTAGAAACTAGTCCAGCGTCCAAGATAGCTAGTAAACTCACCGTTTCACCTTGCTGTTCGAGTTGGGAAGCCATTTCAAAAGCAACAGCACAACCTGAAGAGTATCCTGCTAATATATATGGACTTTTAGCTTGCTGTTGACGTAATAGATTAATCAGTTGACTTGCATGAGTTTCTACTGATTCAGGGAGTACGCTAGAGCCGTCTCGTCCTGGAGTTTCGAGTCCATATATTGGCCGCTTAGTTCCTAAATTGATTGCCAAATCTCGAAAATAAAAGCCGTGTCCGTTTGCGCCAGGAAGAAAAAATAGAGGTGTTGCATGTCCTTGAGGTTGGAATGACAGTAAATCAGGATTTGACTGTTGAACCTCAGTATTACAAAGTTGTTCTGCTAGTTGAGCAATAGTAGGATTTTGAAATAAACTACTTAAAGAAAGTTGTTGCTCAAATACTTCTTGAATATTATTTAGTAGTTTAATCGCTAATAAAGAATGACCGCCCAAGTCGAAAAAATTATCATGAATCCCAATGTCTTGATGTTCGAGTACAGCAGACCAAATTTGCACCAATTGTTTTTCAATTTCGTTCCGTGGGGGTTCATATAAGCCCTGATTTACACGATTTGGAGCAGGTAAAGATTTCCGGTCAATTTTGCCATTGGGAGTTAAAGGTAACTCATCCAATACGATGATTTGAGCAGGTATCATATAATCGGGTAGCCGGGATTTGAGATGATTCTTCAATTGGGTAGAAAAATCATTGTTTATTCCCGTTACATAAGCAATTAAACTTTGGTTACTTTCAGTTTTAGATAAAGTGACAATTGCTTCTTTAACTGATGGATGTTGCAATAAAATCGATTCAATTTCCCCGATTTCAATCCGAAAACCCCGTAATTTAATCTGTTCGTCAATGCGACCTAAATACTCAAGGTTTCCATCAACTCCCCATCTTGCTAAGTCGCCAGTTTTATAAATTCGCTCAATTTTACCGAATAACTCAACTTTGATAAATTTCTCGGCGGTTAAATCAGGACGTTTGAGATATCCTCGTGCCAAACCCACTCCCGCAATACACAATTCTCCAGGGATGCCAGGGGGTAATGGTTGATTGTGAGTATCTAATATATAGATGCGGATATTAGATATTGGTTGACCAATAGGTGGTTTTTTACCATTAGGATGACAGAGTGCGATACTAGCACAAATTGTAGATTCTGTTGGCCCGTAGCCATTGTAGAAACTTCGTCCTATTGCCCATTTTGCCACTAATTCTGTTGGGCAAGCTTCACCAGCAACAACTATAGTTTGGCAATCAGGTAAAGCAGCTTGCGGTAATAAAGATAAGACTGAAGGCGGTAACGTAATATGGGAAATTTTGTGTTCTTCTAAGAAGTTCACTAAGTCTTGACTAGGTAATAAGGTTTCTTGCTTTGCTAGATACAAACAAGCCCCTGTGGCGATCGCAGTAGCAATTTCCCAAATTGAGGCATCAAAGCTAAAAGAAGCAAACTGAAGCAATCGGCTTTGAGGTTTAATTTGCAAAACTTTGTCGATCGCCAAAGTTAAATTCACCAGTCCTCCATGCTCAATCATCACCCCTTTGGGTTGTCCCGTCGAACCAGAAGTATAAATTACATAAGCTAAATTATCAGGAGTACTTTGAGGATTAGGATTATCTATTAACGCAAAACTAAAAGTTACTCGATCTAAACAAATTATCTGGTATTTCAGTTTAGCTATAGGTAATTGGTCTAATAGGAAACTTTGGGTTAGTAATACCAATGTTCCAGAATCCTTTAACATGAATTCTATCCGTTCTTTAGGATAATTTGGATCAATTGGCAGGTATGCTGCACCCGCTTTCAGGATACCGAGTACACCAATAATCATTTCCAAAGACCGTTCAACACAGATGGCAATTAAAGTGTCTGGCTGAATTTGGTGATTTTCAATTAGATAATGAGCTAGTTGGTTTGCTTTTTGATTGAGTTGCTGATAAGTTAATTGTTGAGATTCAAAGACTAAAGCGATATTATAAGGATTTTTTTCAACTTGTTGTTCAAATAAGTCAACTAGAGTTTTATCTTGGGGATAATCAGTTTGAGTTTGATTCCAGCATTGTAGTTTTAGAAGTTCGGGTGCTGTCATCAAAGAGAGGGTATTAATAGGTTGTTGAGAGTTATCAATAATTCCCTGAAGTAGAACTTCAAACTGTTCTGCCATCCTTTGTATAGTACTTTTCTCAAATAGATCGGTGGCGTATTCCCAAGTTAAATTTAACTGGTTATCAGATTCTATGACTAGAAGTACTAAGTCAAATTTAGCAAAGGGATAGGTTAATGGCAGCCATTTAATCTCTATTCCTGGCAAACTTAGGTCGGGACTTTCATTATTTTCCAGTGCTAACATGACCTGGAATAAAGGGTTATGGCTCATACTGCGTTCTGGTTGCAACTGTTCTACCAGATACTCAAAGGGAATGTCTTGATGGGAGTATGCATCTAAACAAGTTTGGCAAGTTTGTTGCAGAAACTCGATAAAACTTTGCTCAGGCTTGATTTGATTACGTAGTATCAAGGTATTGACAAAAAAACCGATTAATCCTTCCGTTTGGCTATGGGTGCGGTTAGCAATAGGAGAACCAATACATAAGTCTTCTTGACGACTGTAACGAGAAAGCAGAATACTGAAAGCCGCCAACAAAGTCATAAATAAACTTGCACCTTGCTGCTGACTTAAAGTTTTAATGGCAAGAGTTAAGTTAGGCGATAGGGAATAGCGATCGCGATCGCCTCGGTAACTTTGCAATGCTGGACGGGGATAATCGGTAGGTAACTCCAGTAATGGGGGAGCATCCTTGAGTTGATTTTTCCAGTAGTTGATCTGGGTTTCCAATACTTCCCCTTGTAACCAATTTCGTTGCCAGTTTGCGTAGTCGCTGTATTGAATGGGCAATGGTGCAAGGTTTGGGGTTTGACCTTGGGCAAAGGCGGTATAAACTTGTCGTAACTCACGGACAAACACCCCCATTGACCAGCCATCACTGATAATGTGGTGCATATTAATGAGTAGCACGTATTTCTGCTCTTTGAGTTGCAGCAGATTCGCTTTAAACAAAGGCCCAGTATTTAAGTCAAACGGTTCTTGAACATGAGCATCAATTAAACGCTGGATATTGGGGGAGTCGGAAATCGCTATTGGTAAAACTCTTCCCCAGTCCCCAGTCCCCAGTCCCCAGTCCCTTAAAACTTCGATGTCGTCTAAATTTGCGATCGCAACCTGGGGATGTCCTGCCATTGTGGGAAAATACATCCTCAGACTGTCATGCCGATTAAGCAGATAAGCCAAACTAGAGCGCAAAGCATCAATATTAAGGTTTCCATCCAGTTGCAAAGCGATCGGCATATTGTAACTGGCTGATGGCCCTTGGAGTTGTGCTAACAGCCAGAGGCGTTGTTGAGCAAAAGAAAGGCACTTGGGCACATCATCTGGCAAGGTCGGAATTTCTTCTGTCATGACAGTTGTGGTTTTGACAGAATTTAAGAATGCTAATATATCTGCTTTGTTGGCTTGAATTTCCTGCTTGAGTTCAGAAGTTAAGGCGTTTTTACTAGTACGAATTCGTAACTTATCGTCATCAGCCCAAATTCGACATCCTATGTTCTGCAAACGCAACATTAAATAAGCCACTTGCTCATTTTTTGTCATACTTTAAGTAAGTCGGTGCAATTAAAGCTAACTGGTGGGGCTGTCATTTGTCATTTGTCATTGATAAGGGTTTTAAGCCTATTTACGTTTCATAACATAAGTTGCTTTATTCCCATCTATTTACGTATCAAATTTTCTCCTAATTTTTTAACTATTCTGAATTCTGAATTCTGACTCCTGAATTCTTACGCCCATCATATCCATTACTTCCAATTCTACATTTTCGTAAAGGTCAGCAAATGAGGCGGTTAAGTTAATACTTTGGAGTTCAAAAACTTGGTTATCAGGTGTATAGGTTTGTAGCACCCATAGCCCTTGTTCATTACGGCGAAAGGTTTCAAATCGTTGATGTTTGCTATTAACTAAAACGTATTCCTCTAAGCTGTCAAGGGTTTGATAGTCGTTGAATTTGTCACCTCGATCAAAGGCTTCGGTGGAATCTGATAGGACTTCAACAATAAGCTTAGAAAAGCTTTTATAGGTTGGGGTTTCTCGGTCTTTAGGGTCACAGGTTACGAGAATATCGGGGTAATAAAAGCGATTACGTTTTTCAATCCTGGCTTTAATATCGGCAAAGTAAACTCGACAGTCTGACCCTCGCAAGTGGTTGCGAATTAATAAAGCGAGATTTAGTCCAATAGTATTATGGGTGTCAGTTGTTCCCGCCATTGCGTAAACTTGACCATTAATATATTCGTGTTTAATGTTACTTTTTTCTTCTAGTTGAAGGTATTCATCAGGAGAGATAAAAATGGAATCAGATATGGCAATCATAGGTTTTCTGATTAAAAGATAAATTTTGCTTAAGGATGTGTTTTCAGGTATGGTAGTTTAAAGTTCGATTTCCTCTTCATCTAACTTGAGAGGCTGCATACTTTCATCAGTGGAATTAACCCAAATGCAGGTATCAAGATAACTTGCTAATTCAGTGATGGTGGGAAACTCAAATATTTTACGTAGAGGTAACTCGACTTTGAATTTATCACGGATGCGGGCAATTAATTGGGTAGCTAATAAAGAATGTCCACCCAAGTTGAAGAAGTTATCATAGCGGGCGATGGCTTCACATTTAAGCAGCTTCGCCCACAATTCGGCAAGCAATTTTTCTGTGGAGGTTACAGGCAATTCAATATCTTTTGATGCAATGGTTGCATTTGCTATAAGTAAAGCTTTACGGTCTACTTTTCCATTTGGTGTTAGTGGTAGTTTATCTAACACAGTGAAATGGCTAGGAATCATATAATCAGGCAGGTTTTGACCTAGAAAATCACGCCATTCAGCGAATATTGTTGGATCAACTTGATTGCTGCGATATTGTAACGGCTGGTTTGAGTAATCTTGCCAAGATTTCAGGCGCAAATTTTCACCCTGAGCAAATCTTGGTAATATTGCCTGTCCAGGGATATTCCTTTGAAAAACAACATCGTAATTAGCAAAACCTGTGGGGCTATATTGAATGAAAATGGTATAGGGTAAATCTCGCACTAAAGTTCGGAAAACTTCGGTTTCTATGCCTGATTTAGCTGGGAAAACTGCCGCTTTTAAGTCTGAAACCTTACCATCTAATTGAGCAATTTCTTCTAACAGCACCATTTCTGAAATTAGACGCGCATTGGGAATATTGTTAATGCCTAATAAATCCGGTTGCTGAGTTTTTAAAATTCTCTCGATTGTTTCCAAATTCAGTTGTTCACCTTGCCAATCTAAGCATTGTAATTCGGCAACGGGAGTATCTGCCCGATCTAGGTGTAAAACAACGTCATAACGAAAACGACTCATTTCCGTTTGAGCATAACCTCGTTGCAATTGAATTTGCACATGACTAATCCGAGGAAATCTTTGTTTGAGGGCGATAAAGAAATCAGGGTCAATTAGTAACTCGCCTTCGGTGCGGATGCTTTGTTGAATCTGTTGACGCAAGTCCTTAATTGATAATTCGTCGGGGGCGCGATAAAATTCGGCTGCGGTGTGGAAAGCTTCTAATAAATGGAGATTTCGCACATCTCCAACAAAGATTTTTCCTTGAGTTTTCACAGCATTGATAGCCCCTTCGATTACTAACAACAAGTAATCCAAAGAAGGAAAATATTGAATAACAGAATTGAGCATTACCAGGTCATAATTATTTGTATCAATGCCGTCAAACTGGTTAGCTGAACTTTGTTTTAAAGTAACTTTTTCTTTGAGAGATTGCTGTTGAAGATGTTGTTCAATATAATGTAACCCTGCTGCTGCAATATCTGTACCTAAGTACTTTTGACAATGGGGAGCAATTTTTAACAATAACATCCCTGTCCCACAACCGATTTCCCAGACCCGTTTGGGTGCAAGTTCGAGAATTTGATCAACAGTTTTATCCCGCCATTCTTGCATCACAGGTTTGGGATAAGGTTTTCCTGTATAGCTATCATTCCAACTAGCTAAATTGAGGGTTGGATCATCTTCTGGATCTTGTGATTGATGGTAGGCATCATTGAAAACTTGTTGCCATAATTCCACCTGTTCACCTTGAAGATATTCATCCTCTTTACCTGTTGGGACAATGTATGCCACCAGACGTTGATCGAAATCAGTGTCTTCCCGAACTAGGACAACCGCTTCCTCAATTTTTGAGTGTTTGAGTAAAGATGCTTCAATTTCACCTAATTCAATGCGGAAACCACGAAGTTTGACTTGGCGATCGCTCCGTCCTAAGTATTGCAAATTACCATCAGGTAGCCAACGGGCTAAATCGCCAGTTTTATAAATTCGCTCAGTTTTACCGAATAATTCGACTTTGAGAAATTTTTCGGCGGTTAAATCGGGACGATGCAAATAACTCTGTGCTAAACCTGCACCTGCAATGCAGAGTTCTCCTGGTATTCCTGGGGGAAGGGGTTGGTTGTAGCTATCTAGAATGTAGATGCGGGTGTTAGCGATCGCTTTACCGATAGTTGGTTCATGCTGGGCATTTTTGGCGACTTTCGTAAATGTAGAGTAAGTTGTGTCTTCAGAAGGGCCATAGAGGTTATAAACTTCTCTTACAGATGTGGTTTGATATAAAGCCTGTACCAGACTATTTTTTAATGGTTCGCCAGCCAAATTGATAACTTGAACACTTGCGGGAATAGCATTCATATTCAGCAGTTGGGCAGCAGCACTTGGTACAGTATTAATCAAAGTTATCGGTACAGGACTCTTACGTGCTTGCTCAATGTAGAGTGCATTTTCCACCACGATCGCACTACCACCTTGAGTCAGTGGAACAAAAATTTCAAAAATGGAGAGATCGAAACAGATTGAGGTTGATGCTAAGACACCTGCAAGCTGTTCTGCGCTGTAAACTGAATGCGCCCATTTTACTAAAGCTACTGGGCTATATTGTGCGATCGCAACACCTTTAGGTCGCCCTGTAGAACCAGAAGTATAAATTACATAAGCCAAATCATCAGGGCTACTTTGAAAATTCGGATTATCTGTTGGCTGATTTGCCCATATTTCTTTCTCTAGAAATATTACTTGACAGGGATTTTTTAGTTTTTCTAGAGGAAGTTGCTTTTTATTGACATTTTTTGTTAGTAATACTTCTGCATTACTATCTTGAAGCATTAAATGAATGCGTTCTTGGGGATAACTTGGATCAATCGGCAGGTATGCCCCACCTGCTTTGAGAATAGCAAAGATACCGATGAGCATTTCCAGAGAACGATCCACACAAATCGCTATCAATGGATTATCAGGTAATTGTTGCTTTCTTTTGAGTTCCAACAAATAATGCGCTAGCTGATTAACTTGTCGGTTGAGTTCTTGATAACTCAGACTTTGATCTTCAAACACCACCGCAATGTTATCCGGCGTTTTTGCTACCTGTTGTTCAAACAGAGTTATCAACGTCTGATTTTTGGGGTAATCTGTATCGATTTGATTCCAAATTTGCAGTTGTTGACTTTCTGCTGGGGTAATTATGGGTAGCTGATGAATCGGCTGTTGGGGATTTTGGGTAATTGCTTCCAGTAAGACTTCAAAGTGTCCCGCCATGCGTTGAATCGTTTCAGCCTCAAATAAATCTGTGGCATATTCCCACATACAATGCAATTGGCCGCCCCTTTCGCAAAGATCCAGTGTTAGGTCAAACTTGGCAAATGGGAAACTTTGCTCTAACCATTGAATATCAAGCCCTGGTAAATTAATATTTTTCCCTGCTTCTTGAGTATTTTGCAACACCATCATCACTTGGAATAAGGGATTATGGCTCAGACTGCGTTCTGGTTGCAGTTGTTCTACCAAATATTCAAAGGGAATATCTTGATGAGCGTAAGCATCTAGGCAAGTTTGGCGGGTTTGTTGGAGTAATCCGCAAAATCCTTGCTCTGGCTTGATTTTGCTCCGCAATACTAAGATATTGACAAAAAAGCCGATTAATGATTCTGTGTGGCTATGGGTGCGGTTAGCGATCGCACTACCAATACATAAATCCTCTTGACGGCTGTAACGAGATAGTAAAATACTAAAAGCCGTCAACAGAGTCATAAACAAAGTAACTCCCTGTTGTTGACTAATAGCTTTAAGTCTCTGAGTCAGTTCATTGCTCAAACGATATTCCTCACGCCCACCTTGATAACTTTGTTGGGCTGGACGGGGATGATCAGTGGGCAAATCCAGCAATCGGGGAGCATCACCTAATTGTTGTTTCCAGTAATTTTCCTGATTTTCTAAAATCTCCCCTTGTAACCAATTGCGCTGCCAAGCTGCATAATCACTATATTGAATCGGCAACGGTGACAAATTTGGAGCATTCCCCGCAGCAAAAGCAGCATAAGTCTGTTCCCATTCACGTTTAAACACTCCCATTGACCAGCCATCACTAATAATGTGGTGCATATTAATCAGCAGCACATTTTTCTGTTCGCCCAGTTGCAGCAGTTTCGCTTTGAATAGGGGGCCAGTATTTAAGTCAAAGGGTTCTTGAGCGTGGTTATCTGATAACCGTTGTACGGTTTCTGCTTGAGTCTGGGGATTAAGTGACTGTAAATCTGTAATCGCCAGCACTTCTATATCATCTAGATTTTGGACGGCTACTTGCGCCTCTCCTTCTAGTGCGGGAAAATAGGTGCGTAGAATGGCATGGCGATCGAGGAGATAATCAAAACTTGCACGCAACGCTTCTATATTCAACTTGCCTTCAAGTTCTAGCGCCGTTGACATATTGTAGGTAGCCGAGGTTCCGGTGTCTTCAAGTTGGGCTAAAAACCAGAGTCTCGATTGGGCAAATGACAGATTTTTAGGAGCATTTTCAGGTTGTGGCGTGATGGGTGGTAAAGCAATTACCGAAGCGGCTTTGTCAATTTCTGTTGCCAAATCAGACAAAACACTCTGTTCAAATACCTTGCGGACAGGTACTTCTACCCCAAAAGTGTCACGAATGCGGGTAACTAATTGGGTTGCTAATAGCGAATGTCCACCCAATTCAAAGAAGTTATCTTGACGACCAACAGACTTAGCTTTTAAGAGACTTTGCCATAAGGTAGCCAACAGTTCTTCAGTTGGCGTGACTGGCATTTGAAAGTCCGTAGAAGTGGCTGCATTTGGTGTTGGTAGCGCTCTACGATCTAGTTTTCCGTTAGGGGAAAGGGGCAACTGATCCAATACGATAATCTGGCTAGGAATCATATAATTTGGTAGGCGAATCTTCAGGTAGTCTTTGAGTTGACTCGCTAAATTACTGGATTTTTCCTTTGCCGTGACATAAGCTACTAACCTGGGATTATTATCAGTTTCATATAAAATAACAACCGCTTCTCTAACTAAATAATTTTGCAATAATAGCGATTCAATTTCACCAAGTTCAATCCGAAATCCCCGTAATTTAATTTGAGCATCAATACGACCTAGATACTCAAGATTGCCATCAGAGTTCCATTTTGCTAAGTCACCAGTTTTATAAATTCGCTCAGTTTTGCCAAATAATTCAACTTCAATAAATTTCTCGGCGGTTAAATCGGGACGGTTGAGATAGCCTCGTGCTAAACCCACTCCCGCAATACACAATTCTCCAGGAATACCAACTGGTAACGGTTGATGATGAGTATCTAATATATAGATGCGGATATTAGATAACGGTTGACCGATAGAGGGTTTTTTTCCATTGGGTTCACAACTAGATATACTGGCGATGACTGTCGATTCTGTCGGCCCATAGCAGTTGAAGAAACGCCGTTTTTTTCCCCAGTGTGTCACCAACTCTGCTGTACAAGCTTCACCACCAACGATTACGGCTTGCAAATCAGGTAATGAGGCTTGAGGTAATACAGATAAGACGGAAGGAGGTAAGGTGAAATGGGAAATTTTGCGATCGCACAACAAGTCCACCAAAGCTTGACTAGGTAACAAAGTTTCCTTCTTGGCTAAGTACAAACAAGCACCTGCGGATAAAGCAGTGGCAATTTCACCAATAGACAAATCGAAACTAAAAGAACCAAACTGAAGCCAACGGCTATGGTGTTGAACTTGAAAAATTTCAGCCCAGGCTAAAGCTAGATTGACAATTGCACGATGCTCAATCATCACTCCTTTGGGTCGTCCCGTTGAACCGGAGGTATAAATTATATAAGCTAAATTATCAGGAATACTTTGAGGATTGGGATTATTTGTTAACGCCGCATTAAAAGTTTCTCGATCTAAACAAATGATCTCGTTTTTCAGTTTAACTAAAGGTAATTGGTCTAATAGGAAACTTTGGGTGAGCAACACCGATGTCCCAGAATCTTCTAACATGAACTCAATGCGTTCTTTAGGATAATTGGGGTCAATCGGTATATAAGCTGCACCTGCTTTGAGGATACCGAGTACACCAATAATCATTTCTAAAGACCGTTCAACGCAGATACCAATTAAAGTGTCTGGCTGAATTTGGTGATTTTGAATTATATAATGAGCTAGTTGGTTCGCTTTTTGATTAAGTTGTTGGTAAGTTAGGCTTTGGGATTCCAACACCAAAGCGAGATTATTAGGGTTTTTGGCAACTTGAGCTTCAAACAAATCAACCAAAGTTTGATTGAGGGGATAATCAGTTTGAGTTTGATTCCAGTTTTGGAGTTGCTGACTTTCTTCCTCTGTCATCAACGGTAGAGTATCGATTGGTTGTTGAGGATTATCGACAATTCCTTGAAGTAAAACTGCAAAATGTCCCGCCATCCGTTGAATGGTTTGAACCTCAAACAAATCGGTTGCGTATTCCCATTCTCCTGTTAAACCTTGGGGTGTTTCCCGGAAAATCAGCGACAAATCAAACAGAGTTGTGGTGTTCTCCCACTGGAAACGTTTAAGGGTTAATCCATTGGTTTCTAGTTGCTGCTGGGTTTCATTTTGCAAACTAAAAGCCACTTGAAATAGGGGATGATGAGAAAGCGATATCTCCAATGGGCTACGCCTACGCTCCTTACCCAATTCATCAACTAGTTTCTCAAAGGGTAAATCTTGATGATCGTAAGCATCTAGGGTTACTTGCTTCACCCGTTCAAGTAATTCTAAGAAAGTTGGATTTCCTTGTAGATTGGTACGTAATGCTAGGGTATTGACAAAAAAGCCGACTAATGGTTCTATGTGGCTATGGGTGCGGTTAGCGATCGCAGAACCAACAACAATATCCTCCTGTCCACTGTAGCGCGAAAGTAACAGCGTAAATGCTGCAAGCATTGTCATAAACAGAGTTGTTCCTGACTCCTGACTCAAACGCTTTAACTTTTGTGTTAAATCCTGATTGAGTTCCAAAAACTCGCTACGCCCTCTGAAACTTTGAACTGATGGGCGAGATTTATCAGTGGGCAATTCTAACAGAGGCGGGACTTCAGCTAATTGTTTTTGCCAGTAATTGAGTTGGGTTTCGAGTACCTTACCTTGTAACCATTGTCTTTGCCAGTGGGCAAAATCAGCATATTGCAGCGGTAATTCAGTTAAGGGAGAAGATTCTCCGGCGGAAAATGATGTATAAAGGCTGAACAATTCACGGCGAAATATTTCCATTGACCAACCATCACAAACGATATGATGGATGACAAGCAACAACAGATAAGATTGGTCATTCAATTGCAACAACTTTACCCGCAACAAAGGTGGGTTTGATAAATCAAAAGGCTGTTGCAATTCTTTTGTCGCTAACTGAGTGGCTCTACTTAACTGATTTTCTTCAGTCAATTGTCGCCAATCTAGCACTTGCATTGTCAATTGAGGATGAGCATGAATCACCTGTATAGGCGACTCATCGAGAATAGAGAAGCTAGTACGTAAGACTTCATGACGTTGAACAATTGCTCTAATAGCTTGTTCTAAAGCACTTATATTCAGAAATCCCTTAATCTGCCAGAAAAACGGAACGTTATAGACACAATTTTCGCCTTCTAATTGATCTAGAAACCACAGTCTTTGTTGAGCAAAGGAGAGGGGAAGGGGTTGTTCTCTCGATACGGATGTGAAGAGTGGAGATTGTTGTTGCTTCTTCAGTTTTTGTAGAACTAATTCTCGCTTATCTGGAGAAAGGCTTTCAAGACGTTTTAATAAATCGCTCATAATAATTATTAGAAATCACTTTTTTTAATCGACTCAAAAAGACTCAATTCATAACAACCCCTCTCTAAAAAACTCCGCGTACCTTTGCGATTACTCTGCGTTCCTTTGCGTTTAAAAACTCTACAAACTTTTACTCACAAAAGCAATTGTTGTGTCACCTCTTCCTCTGACAACTGATCAACTTCCCTTAAAATCTGTGCTAAATCATCATTTTCTGCTTGTTCAATTTGTTGTTCACTAACTTTTTGTGCAAGTTCAGCAATAGTCGGATTTTCAAACAGATAACGGAGAGAAAAATCTAGAGAAAAGGCTTCTCTTAAACGAGAAATAACTTGAGTAGCGAGTAAAGAATGTCCCCCTAACTCAAAAAAATTATCGTGAATTCCCACCTGTTTGACTTTGAGAACTTCAGCCCAAATCGTGGCTAATTCTTGTTCCGTTGGCGTGCGAGGAGCAACAAAATCAACTTCTAAATTTCTTTGGGAAATATCTGGAGCGGGCAAAGCACGGCGATTGATTTTACCATTAGGTGTGAGAGGGAATGCCTCTAGAAAGAAGAAAATAGCAGGAATCATGTAATCAGGCAGCTTTTTCTTGAGGAAATTTCGCACGGTGCTAGGTGTTGGTTGATTATCCTTAGTAACTAGATAAGCCACTAAATACTTGTTCCCAGGTTCATCTTCCCGCACCATAACTACAACTTGCTTGATGTCAGAATGTTGAATTAAAATTGCTTCAATTTCTGCTAATTCAATCCGAAATCCGCGAATTTTTATTTGTGTATCAATTCGACCGATAAATTCTATATTTCCATCAGGGAGACGGCGTGCTAAATCTCCAGTTTTGTAGAGTTTATCTCCTTCAATAAAAGGATTACAAATAAATTTTTCACTGGTTAATCTTGGTTGATTTAAGTAACCTCTCGCAACACTCGCCCCACACACATAAAGTTCCCCAGAAACACCAATTGGAACTCTGTGTAAATCATCATCTAGTATGTAAACTGTCCTATCGCCGATGGGTTTTCCAATGGGAATTGAATGAACATTTTCAGCAAGTTGTTTGGGAATCGGGTAACAACAAGTAAAAACTGTACATTCGGAAGGGCCATAAGCATGAATTAATTGCGTTCTCGGCAATAATTCTAAAGCGCGACGAACATGAGGTACAGAAACAGACTCTCCCCCAAATAGCAGTTGTTTTATGTCTGACAAACCTTGTGGCATTTTATCAATCATGAGATTGAATAACGCAGTAGTCAGAAACAGGGTGTTAACCCTTTGTTCTTGGATGATGCGGCTTAAATTTTCAGGTGTGGGAATTCTTTCTGGGTAAAGCACACAACACCCACCGTAAAGCAAGGGCGGCCAAAGTTCTAGGGTTAGTGCATCCCAAGAAATCGATGAATGTTGTAGCCAGATTTGTTCTGCATCAAGGTGAATATAATCAACCCCAAACATAAAACCAATAATGCTGCGATGGGTAACTTCCGTTCCCTTTGGTGTTCCCGTCGAACCAGAAGTATAGATGATATAAGCTAAGTTTTCTGGATTAACTTCACTGAGCAAATTGTTTTCACTGTATTGGGCAATAATTTCCCAATCTGAGTCAAGATTCACCACAGTTTGATTCTGGAGTGGCAGTCTATTTTTTAAATTATTTTGCGTTAGTAAAATCTTTGTCTGTACATCTTCTATCATGAACGCCAATCTTTCTGGAGGATAAGCAGGATCTAGCGGAATGTATGCCCCACCAGCTTTGAGGATAGCCAGTATTCCTATTACCATTTCTAGCGATCGCTCGACACAAATTCCCACCCGCACTTCGGGTTTAACTCCCAACGCTTGTAAATAATGAGCTAATTGATTAGCGCGGTTATTCAACTCCCGATAAGTTAAATATTGTTGTTTATATACAATTGCTAATGCATTTGGGCTGTTTTCTACCTGTTCTTCAAAAAAAATATGAATACATTTGTAATTAATATAATTTGTTGTTTGTTGATTTTCTAGCAGAATTAAATTTTCTTCTTCATCTGCACTGAGTAGAGATAATTGAGAAATATATTGTTGTAGATTAGTTGCTATTCCTGTGAGCAATGTTTGGAAAATTTCAATTATGCAGACAATTGCCTGTTCCTCAAAGCGACTGGTATCATAAACAATCCTGCCAGATAATTGTGAAGCAGGATTAATCACTACAGTCAGAGGATAATTCGTGCGTTCAAAACAACTAACATGACTAACTTCTAAAGTTTTCTTGGTTTCCTGTTTAGCCCCATCTATCGGATAATTTTCAAATACTAAAATGCTTTCAAATAGTGGTATACCTGGAGGAATATCACTCATTTGTTGAATTTCTGCCAGGGAATAATAAGCATACTGTTCCTGCTCAAATGTCTGGCTTTGTAAATGCTTGAGCCAGGGTAATAACTCTGTTTTCCCACTAATTTGTACCCGTATGGGTAGGGTATTTATTAATAGCCCCACCATCGAATCCACTCCTACCAGTGTTGATGGACGACCGGATACAGTTGCACCAAATACGACATCATTTTCCCCACTGTAGCGGGAAATTAGTAATGCCCATGCTCCCTGCACCAAATTATTCAAAGTTAGATGGTGCTGTCGCGCCACATATTGCAGTTTTTCAGTTACCGTTTTAGATAATTGAAACGGTTGCTCATTATATATTCTTTGTTCTTGTTCTCTGTTCCCTATTAAAAAAGTAGGAGTTGCAAATCCTCGGAGAGTTTTTTGCCAAAAATTCTTAGCTTGATCAATATCCTGTTGCTGTAACCATTGAATATATTCTCGATAGGGGCGAACAGGTTGGAGGCGTAAATGTTCACCTCGCTGATTAGCCTCATAAAAAGCTAAAACTTCTTTGAGAACAATCTGCATCGACCAGCCATCAAAGAGGATATGATGATGGCTCCAAATAAATTGGTAAGTTTGCTCTCCTAGCTGGATGACAGTGAAACGCATTAGAGGAGCTTGAGCTAGATCAAATCTTTTTTGGCGATCGCATTTCAAAAAATCCCCTAGCTGCTGTTGTTGTTCATCAGCTGTTAAATGCCGCCAGTCCAGCTTTTCCCACGGGAGATCCACTTGCTTACTTACCATTTGCAAAGGCTTTTCTATCTCTTCCCAATAAAAGGAACTGCGTAAAGCTGAATGTCGCGCCACAACCAGCTGCCAAGCTTGCACAAAAGCAGAAAAATTTAATTCTCCAGAGAGGGTGCAAAGCAACTGCTCAAAATAAACCTCCGACTCTGGCGCATAAAGGGTATGAAACAGCATCCCTTGCTGCATGGGTGAAAGTTCATAAAGGTCTTCGATATTGTTCATGAGATTGGGGATTGGGGATTGGGGATTGGGGATTAGGGATTGGGGACTGGGGATTGGGGAGAATGACCAATGACTACTTCGTTTTAATTTTGCCTAGGAATTTGTCAAGCTGTTTTTGGCTGAGTCTGGCTGCTGAGAAGTCTGAAGGTGTATGACCGATCGCACCAGGGGATTGACAGTGGGTAATGAGCGATCGCAATGCCTCTATGAACCCAAAGGCCAAACCCTCGATGGTGTCTCGTTTATGAATTTTCTCGCTGTAATTCCAAGTCATTTCCAGCCTTTCTGCACGAATAAATCCGCTTACTCCTAATAGGTGGCGGCGCTGATTAACTAAACTCTGTTCAGCTTTGAATTCTTCAGCCAAACCCAATACAGCAGATGCCTTAAGCACCTGATCGAATTGACCAAGGTAGTTAAAACTCACTTGTGCTTGGGGTAAATCCTGTAATTTCGTGCGTATTTTCTCATCCGGGTGCAAATATCGCAACACGCCATAGCCGATACCCCGGTTGGGGATGCGCCGTAGTTGTTCTTTGACTGACTTTAAAGCCTCTTCTAAAGGATCAACTTCTTCTAGCTGTAAATGAACGGGGAATAAGGTAGTAAACCAGCCTACTGTCCGCGACAAATCCACATCCTCAAACAAGTCTTCTCGTCCATGTCCCTCTAAATCAACGAGTAAAGAACGTTCTCCCGTCCATTGGGCAAAGCTTTGCACTAGGGCAGTCAACAGTACATCATTAATTTGAGTGTTGTAGGCAGAGGGTACATCCTGCAAGAGGGCGCGGGTTTGTTCTTCAGTTAAGGAAAGTGACACAGAAGCGGTTGAGGCTAAGGTGTTATCCTCTTTACTTGAAGGATAATCTACTGGTAAGGCGGTAACTTTCAAACTAGACTCACTTAGCCAGTAATTCAACTCATTTGATGATTTGGCGTATTCTGTTAGGCGATCGCTCCAATATTGAAAGGATGTTGTCTTCGGTGGTAATTTAATAGCTTCGCCACGGCTAATTTGCTGGTAAGCTGTAGCCAAATCTTCGAGCAAAATCCGCCATGAAATGCCATCTACTACTAAGTGATGGATGATGAACAGTAATCTGCCGGGTTTATCGTTGCCTAATCTAAATAACGTCACTTGTGCGATCGCTCCAGTTGATAGATTCAAGCTAGCCTGGAGTTCAGCATCCGTCGCTTTTATTACTATTTGTTGTTCTTCTGGCGACAGGTGCGACAAATTGATAACGCTAAATGGCACAACTTCCTGGGTAGGGGCGTTAATCTGCTGCCAGTTTTCACCTTCTTGTATAAACTGCGAACGCAAAACATCGTGATGCATCAACAATTGTTGCACGACTCGCTGCAATAGCTCTGGCTGCAAGTCTGGCGGCACTTTTAGCATGGCTGACTGGTTAAAGTAATCAGGTTCGGGCAATTTTTGCTCGAAAAACCAGTGTTGGATAGGTGTCAGCGCTACTGTACCTGTCACTAACCCTTGTTCGGCTTTGACAGAGCGAGCAATTCCTGCCACAGCAGCTAACTCAGCAATTGTTTGGTACTGAAATAGCTGTTTAGGGGCAATTTGGATACCCGCCTGATTGGCTCTTGAAATTACCTGAATACTGAGGATGGAGTCGCCGCCCAATTCAAAGAAGTTATCGTGGATGCCGACTTGTTTTAGCCTTAAAATTTCCGACCAAATCGCCGCTAATTTCTCTTCTGTAGGAGTTTGCGGTGCAACAAAATTATCTTCTACACTCAGTGAAAGTTCGGTAGCTGGGAGGGCGCGGTAATCTACCTTCTGGTTCGGTGTCATTGGTAGGGCTTTCAAAAGTGCGATCGCTGAGGGCACCATATAATTAGGCAACTTCTGTTTCAGGAAATGGCGCAGTTCATTGAAAGTCGGTGGGAAACTCCATCCACTTGTGGGTGGAGAGGGATAGCCGCCCACCGACTTGGGGCATTGGGCATTGGGCATTGGTGACTCTTCCCCATGCCCCATGCCCCATTCCCCATGCCCAAAAACTCCATCCACAAGGGGATGGAGTTTTTCATCAGTGGTTGGTTGCGGCTGGTGCGGAACAACATAAGCCACGAGTCGCTTTTGTCCAGGGATATCTTCACGAGCAATGACTACAGCTTGAAATACCTGTGGGTGTTGTCTCAGCACCGTTTCGATTTCTCCCAACTCAATGCGGAAGCCGCGAATCTTCACCTGATTGTCAACTCGTCCGAGATATTCTAGGTTGCCATCGGCGCGAAAACGTGCTAAATCCCCCGTTTTATATAATTTTGGATTTTGGATTTTGGATTTTGGATTGTGAAATGGATTCTCGATAAATTTCTCCGCCGTAAGTTCAGGGCGTTGCCAATATCCTCTAGCTAATCCGGCTCCGCCAATGTGCAATTCTCCGGGAACTCCTATTGGTACTGGTTGCAGATATTGATCCAGAATATAAACTTGAGCATTGCTAATCGGTCGTCCAATTGAAACTGAGTTAGTTGAGGTTAAGCGATCTAACACCATTTTTTTGTGAAGCTGCATATAATTCACCCCCCGGCTATCGCCGTCTCCCCTTGCCAAGGGGGGTATTATTATGTGTCTCTTCATACATAATTGGTATAAAGTGGTTATAACCGTTGCTTCCGTTGGCCCGTAACTATTAAGTAATTGGGGTGGATTGCAGAGGTGAGCAACACTACTGTGCCAGTGCTTCACTTTTTCGAGTTGAGCTTCTTCTCCGCCAATAATCACCATTCTCAGACTTTCGGGAATTCGGGAATCTTCAGAGGTAAGTTCCGCTACTAATTGATGCCAGTACGCTGTGGGAAGATCCAAAACAGTTAACTGCCATTCTCGGCAACACCGCCAAAATTCATCGCTGGAGTGCAGCATTTCTTCGGTTCGCAGTACTAATGTTGCGCCGACTAAAAGACAAGGTAATATTTCTTCAATAGATGTATCAAAACAGATAGATGCAAATTGCAGAATATTATCAGTTGCATTAATTCCATATTCATGAATAGCACTGATAACAAAATTCATTAGCGATCGCTGTTCAATCATCACTCCTTTAGGTTTACCCGTAGAACCAGAGGTGTAAATAATGTAGGCGAGGTTATGAGGTTGAACTTCGCTAATCGGGTTGGTTGTACTGTGTTGAGTAATTCTTTCCCAGTCTGTATCTAAACAGATGGTTTTCCCGGCATAATCTGGTAGTTTTTCTTTAAATCTTTCTTGAGTCAGCAGAATACTCAGTTGCGTATCTTCGAGAATATCAGCCAGTCGCTCTTGGGGATAGCTAGGGTCAAGGGGAATGTATGCACCCCCCGCTTTGAGAATGCCGAGTAAGCCGATAATCATTTCTAGAGAACGCTCAATGCAGATACCCACCAAGGTTTCTGGTTTGACTCCCAAAGTTTGTAGATAGTGTGCAAGTTGATTGGTGCGATCGCTCAATTCACGGTAAGTTAAATGTTCACCTTCTTGTTGAATAGCTACAGCATCGGGAGTTAACTCCACCTGAGCTGCAAATAACTCATGAATACCCTGATTAAAGGTGTACTCTTTCTGAGTCTGATTCCACTCCACCAATAATTGCTGCTGAGTCTCCGTTAGCAGTGGTAATTCCGAAACTCGCTGCTCTGGGTTAGCAACAATCCCCTCTAGTAAAGTTTGATACTGCTCTAGCATTCGTTGGATTGTGGCAGCATCAAATAGATCGCTGTTGTATTCTAAAACTAACGTGATTCCCTTCGCTCCCGTTTTAGAACCGTTCTGCACGCGTTGCTCAGAACGCGGTATAACCAGGAAATCCAGATCAAACTTTGCTGATTTATTGCTGATAGGTTCATGCAAGCTAATGTCCAAACCAGGAAGACTCAAATCCGGCATAGGAGAATCGTGGAAGCTGAACATCACTTGAAATAGAGGATTGTGGCTTAAATTCCGTATTGGTTTGAGAACTTCCACCACCTTATCAAAAGGTAAATCTTCGTTGTTATATGCTTCCAGTGTGACTTGACGCACTCGGTCGAGTAATTCCCGAAATGTGGGATTGCCAGACAAATCAGTGCGTAGAACCAGGTTATTGACAATCATGCCAATTAACTTTTCTACCTCGTGCATCCGCCGATTGGCAACAGCAGTTCCTACGCTTAGGTCGTTCTGCCCAGTGTATCGGTGCAAAATTACCAAAAAAGCTCCCAGCATCGTCATAAATAAGGTGACACCCTCTTGACGACTCAGAACTCGCAGAGATTCGCACAAGTTGATGGGAAGTTCCACCCTAATTTGATCGCCATTGTAAGTTTGCTCTGGTGGTCGCGGGCGATCTAATGGTAATTCCAATAACGGTGAACTACCGGATAATTGCTGCTGCCAATAAGTTAATTGGGTTTGGGCTTTTTGGCTTTTGACCCACTGTCGCTGCCAATGGGCAAAATCTACAAACTGGAGGATTGGCTCAGTTAACGGGGAAGGATTACCCAAACAGAAGGCTTGATAAAGTTCAAGCAACTCACCCAGAAATACATTAAATGACCAACCATCATGAGTTATGTGATGCTCGATGTGGAGCAATAGATGTTCTTGGTCGCTCAATCTCAGCAAAACCCATTTAACTAGTGGTAGTTGATTCAGGTCAAACGGCTTTTGCACTTCTGCCTCAACTAGGCGCTGAACTTCTGCTTCCCGCTCAGATTCAGGAAATGTCTGGAGGTCAATAACTCTAAAGCTGATTGGTGACGCTGGGTGAATTATCTGAAATAGCCGTCCATTCACCGCCGGATAAGTCGTGCGAAAGATTTCATGACGCCGCACAATCTCGTTGAGGCATTGTTGTAATACCGCCACATTTAGCTGACCTTTAAATCGCATAGTTGCCTGAAATTGGTAGGCACTACTTTCAGGAGCCAATTGCTGAATAAAGTACACTCGCTCTTGGGCAAAGGAAACTGGTAAGAGTCCCTCACGCTCAATTCGTTGGATGACGGGACGCTGCAACGGCTGTTCTAACTGACTATGCTGTTCGATTAGTTGAGCTAAACCTGCGATACTGGGGTTTTCAAAGATGTGATGAAAAGACAACTCGACTTGGAAAACTTCGCGCACGCGGGAAAGGATCTGAGTTGCAATTAGGGAATGACCACCCAACTGGAAAAAATTGTCATTGACTCCAATCTCCTCAAGTGCCAGTAACTCAGCCCAGATGACTGCTAAAGTCTTCTCAATTGGGCTACGAGGTGCGACAAAAGTTTCTTCGAGAGCGGGGCGTGTGCGATCGCAACCTGGAAGATTTCGACGATCCACTTTACCATTGGGTGTAAGGGGCAACGAGTCTAAGATGACAAAGACTGCTGGCACCATGTAATGGGGCAGCTTTTCCTGGAGAAAGTGTTTTAAAGTACTGGCACTATCAAGTTTTTGGTTAAGGACAACATAGGCAACAAGGCGCTTATCACCGGGGATGTCTTCACGGGCGATTACTACTGCCTGCTGTACATCCGAATGTTGAGTCAAAAGCGCCTCAATTTCTCCAAGTTCAATGCGGAAACCGCGAATTTTTACCTGATTATCGACTCGGCCCAAAAACTCAATATTTCCGTCTGGTAAGAAACGGGCTAAGTCGCCAGTTTTGTAAAGTCTCCTACCTCCTGCCTCCTCAAAAGGACTGGGGATAAATTTTTCCTCGGTTAACTCTGGGCGATTCAGGTAGCCTCGTGCCGAACCGTCGCCACCAATATATAATTCACCAGGAGTACCAATAGGAACTGGTTGAAGTTTGGAGTTCAGTATATATATTTGTGTATTGGAGATCGGGCGACCAATCGGTAGATTTTTTGCCCCTTCTGGTACATCCTGCACCAGATACCAACAAGCAAATGTTGTACTTTCAGTAGGGCCGTAAACGTGCAGCAATCGCTGTGGCGCTCCATTCCTCAGAACTGCTTTGACTGACTTTGGATCTACAGCCTCGCCACCAAATAGCAAGTGTCGCAGGTCTTTAAATGCCTGGGGAACAACGTTAGCTAAATGATTAAATAAGGCAGTAGTCAAAAATAATACACTAATTCCTTCCTCGCGTATGTAGGCTGCAAAATGCTGTGGTGAAAGCACAATATTCTGAGGAATTACTACCAAGGTAGCCCCATGCAGGAGAGATCCCCAAATCTCGAAAGTGGCTGCATCAAATGAAGTATTTGAGGCTTGAGCCATGCGATCGCTTGGTTCTAACTGCACGTAATTAGTATTGCACACTAGCCTATTGACAGCCCGATGCGTTATGGCGACTCCCTTTGGTGTTCCTGTAGAACCGGATGTATAAATAACGTAAGCTAAATTTTCAGCCGTCACATCGCTAGTAGGATTATCTTGGCTCTGGCGATCAATCGATTCCCAATCCTTATCCAGACAAACTGTTTTCACTCCGCTTTCAGAAAATTCTTCAACAAACTTTTGTTGAGTTAGCAGCACTTGTACTTGTGAATCTGAGAGCATGAACGCTAGACGCTCTTTGGGATACGTTGGATCTAACGGCACATAAGCTCCACCCGCTTTGAGGATACCCAAACTACCCACTACCATTTCCCAGGAGCGCTCAACGCAAATGCCTACTAGAACTTCTGTATCTACTCCTAGAATTCGCAAATAATGTGCTAATTGATTGGCTCGGTGGTTCAACTCTTGGTAGGTTAGTTGTTCTTTATTAAAGACGACAGAAATATTATCTGGAGTTTTTTCTACTTGTGTTTCAAATAACTGATGTATGCATAGATGTTTGGGATAATCTACCGTTGTATCATTCCATTCAACTAATACTTTATGTCGTTCCTGCTCAGTTAAAGCACAAACATTATCAACATACTGAGTAGAGTTAATGATAATTTCTTCCATAATCAATAAATTTAGTATAAAGGTTAAAAGTTTTAGTAAAGTTATAGCTTTTGAATATATCCTTTACCCGGCTCTATAGCTATTTTTTTGAAAATAGGTAGACCGTTTTTCGGCTTGTGTTGGAGGATGTTTAAAAACTCCTCTATCCTCTTAGATAATAGATATCTCAATCCGGTTTGGTTAAGGTTTTTTGCCATCAAGATGAAAGACTGATTATTGTAGAGACGGCGATTGATCGCGTCTCTTTTCTTAACGAAACAGTATTAGCAGATATCTTGCACGAATCTTTAAAAGAATAGGCCTTTGAGGCTTTAATCCGATGAAATCAGACTCAGAGGCCATTTTATTTGCTCACAGCAAATTGCTGCGATCGCTTTACTGACACCAATCGGAAAATAGAATACGACTGGATAAATGTCTTAAAGCAAAATACAGTCAGCTTTTCAGACTCCCAAATCCCAATCTAAAATCCAAAATAGTATTAGTGCTATTTGATTTAAAATGTCACCGAATGTAATAGTGAAATTATTCCTCGACAATTTCAATTGTTTTTGGTGGCTGAATCTCTTCAGTATCAATAATAACTTCTGGACTCAGTTCATTTCTCAGTTTGAGTTTTAGCTCATCTGAAATGGGTAAATCTTTAATTTCTTTGAGGAGATATCTTACTGATTCTGTTTTACTACGTTCTGTATAGACGGCCTTGAGAACAGCTTCAATTCCATATCCCGCGACAGTATCCCCTACAACCGTTATTAGACCAAGTATACCTATACCTCCGACAATACCGAAGGGCCCTCCCAAGGCTGTGAGGGCAGCAACAATAGCAGCATTACTACCTGCTGATGTGACTGCTAAAATCACGATAATGATGCCAGGAAGACCCAGACCAGCAAGTTTTTTAACGATTTCGTCCATTGTAATTACCTAAAATCCTTTTTTTCTTGGTTAAAACACGCTCTGATAATTCGATTTAATTGAGGTTTCAATCCCCAATCTCTGGATTTACCCCCCTTAATCCCCCCCCTTACAAAGCAGGGAAATATCCGGTTCTTCCCCTTACAAAGCAGGGAAATATCCGGTTCTCCCCCTTACCAAGGGGGAGTTAGAGGGGGTGAAAAAGACTTGTGTGTACACGGTAGCCCCTGCTTACCCATCTCACACAATCGCATTCCTCCCATCCCCAGTTCAATCAAAGCGATCGCTAATTTTCCCATTTACAGCAGAGATAGCCACTGTTCTTGGTGAGGCTAAATAATTTTTGCCCGTTGGATCGCCGCTACGTCCTTTAAAATTGCGATTGGTTGCATAAATCCCTGCTTCTTCTTTTGCCAAAACCCCAAGTCCAGAATTGATACAAGCCCCACAACCTGTCTTGAGAATTTGTGCTCCTGCTTGTTCAAAAATATCGAGATAACCTAACTCTTGGGCTTGTTCTCGAATTTCAATGGTTGCAGGTACAATAAACAAGTTTACACCGTCTGCCAGTTGGCGACCGTGCAAAACTTCGGCTGCTTGAGCTAAATCGTAGAGTTTACCCCCAGTACAAGAGCCAATAAAAGCTTTGGTAATCGGAATATCTTCTAATTGACTAATGGCAACTACTTGATCCGGTTTTGGGGGACGTGCCACTTGTGCTTCTAAATCACTAAGGTCAAATTGATAAACCTTTTCATACTCAGCATCAGCATCGCCGATAATCTCTGCAAATTCTTCTGGAGATCGGTTTTTTACATACTCACGTGTCACCTCATCAGGAACAATCAAGCCACATATTGCACCACACTCTACAGCCATATTGGCTAGAGTTAACCTTTCATCAAAGGGCAGTTGTGCAAGGATTGACCCTCTAAACTCTATTACCTTACCGCTAGCGCCAGCACAGCCGATTTTTCCCAGGATAAATAGGATAATATCTTTGGCACTGATTTTAGGAGACAAGGTTCCAGACAACTCAAATACTAGGGTTGGAGGAACACGAATCCACATATCTCCTGTGGCATAAATATTAGCCATATCGGTGGTTCCTACTCCTGTGGAAAAGGCTCCCAATGCCCCGTAGGTGCAGGTATGGGAATCTGTACCGGCAATCAGCATTCCTGGTCGGACAAACCCTTTTTCTGGGAGTAAAACGTGACAGATGCCCGCTGCTTCACCAGGAGAAACCATATCAAATAAGTGGCATCCTTGGACTTTAGCAAACTGAATCATCTGGTCATACATGACATGAGCTTTGTGATCAGCCCGGATGTCGTTGACTTGGATAAAGTGATCGGCTACCAAAACTACCTTTTGGGAGTCCCATAACTTTGCTCCTTCTCCATACTCTTGATAAAATATCTTGGCCACAGGCCCGGCTACAGCATCATGGGATAAGGCTAAATCGACTTGGGCAAAAACCACTTCTCCCGGCTGGACGTAGGAATTTCCAGAGGCTTTAGCTAAGAGTTTTTCGACTAAAGTCATGGGGCGTGGTGGGGTGAGGCTGCGAGGAATGGTGATTTTACCCTGACGACGCAGCTGATTAAAAGACATTAACCCACCGGCTAGTGCGATCGCATCAACTACAGGATTCTCCTCTTTCTCCCCCAGAATTTCTAAGGCTAGTCCAATATTGATGCTATTACGATAAAAAATTTCAGCGAACGATCGCGCCCGAATTTTCTCAATTCCCGCAGCTTGCAAGGCAATGGGGGCAACTTCTCGACTGGAACCACAGCCAAAGTTTTCTCCTGCTTCAATCACATTGAATTTTAGCAGTTCACCTGCTCCAATAATATGTTCTAAAGCATACTTTTTTAAGTAATCAGGGTCATCTGTTGTCGCCCGATTGGCAGGAATAATATCATCGGTATTGATATCATCTCCCAGGTGCAAAACGTTATTTACATGACTCATGAAGCACTCCTAATTGAGAATGTTGCACAACTGAAAGTTCTTCGAGCAAAAGGTCAACTAAGGTTGCAGTATTGACTAAAATTTCTTCTCCTTGGCTAAATAAATCAGCTGTTCGGTATCCTTTAGCTAAAATCCGGTCTTGCGCTGCAATAATTAGTTGGGCAGCCCGCACTTCCCCCCATTGTTGAAGCATTAAAATACAAGCTCCAAGGGTGCCAAGGGGATTAGCAATTCCCTTCCCAGCAATGTCTGGGGCTGTACCATGAATCGCTTCGTACAAACCAAATCCATCAGCATTAAGAGTCGCCGATCCTAATAAACCAATTGAGCCAATTAATGCACCACCAATATCGCTAAGAATATCTCCAAACAAATTGCCCGCTAAAATTACATCAAACCGTTGGGGATTCAGAACCATTTGCATAGCTAAGTTATCCACTAGCATTGGTTCGATAACAACGCCAGGAAACTCTTTGGCTTCTTCTTCCACTAGACGAGTCCAGGGCAAATAAGGCAAGGCATTTTCTTTGTGGGCTACGGTGAGTAATCCTCGGCGGTATTGGGCTTGTTCTAGAGCCTTACGAGCAATTCGACGAATCTCTTCATCGAAATAGCGCATCGTATGATAACCATAATCTCCTTTATCATCTGAGCCACGTCCAGACGGGCCAAAATAGATTCCACTGACCAGTTCTCGAACGATGAGAATATCAATTCCTTGAATTTTCTCTGGTCGAAGACTAGATTTATGTACGAGGCTTTTAACGCTACGGATCGGACGAAGATTGCAAAAAAAGTCGAAATGCTTTCGGAGTTCTAGTAGTCCGCCTTGAGTAACTGCACCAAATACAATGCCATCGGCTCCATCGCACAGTTCGGCGGTAGCTTGAGGGAAGTAACTACCCAGTTGTTCAAAGGCAGTTGCACCGAGCCAGCCATAGTCTACCTGTAAGGTAAATCCTTCAATTTTAGCGACGTGTTGCAGAATTTTTAAGGAAGCTTCCACAACTTCTGATCCAATTCCTTCCCCAAGAATGGCGACGATCCGATAAGATGGCTTACTTAAAGACCCCATTTCGACCTATTGAAAATTACTGGCTCAACTCCATTAACATCAAGAAAAGCTCATACAGCAGAATTCAGAATTCAGAATTCAGAATTCAGGAGCCAGAATAGGCTACGCCCCGCTGCGCTAACAGAAGTAAAACAGGCTTTCTACCTGGCTTTGAGACTTAGCTTGTGTAGTTCACTAACTTGAAATCCGCTGTATTTAGGTTAATAAAATACTAATCAACTCATCGATTTCTTTACTTTTTTCTTGAATCAGTGTATTAGCTAAAGTTTGTAACTGCCTCAGATTTTCTGGCTTGGCATTATCTATTGCTTCAAGTTCACTTTTTAAGAATGTTTGAAATCGATAATAAGAACTTTTACTACCTTTACTATTAGATTCAAACAATCTTTCTAATTCTCCAGCTACAACTTCACTGCCACCGTCAAGCACAATATTTAACAGCGGTTTTGCCCATTGCAATAGTCCCCATTTTTTCACTTCGTCATAAGGGTAGACACTCGTCAGTGAACCGGTACCCAAGGATACTATCAAGACATCCTCTGTATTCAAAACTTGTTTATTTTCTTGTCTACTAATTTGCGCTTCTAAAATAGCCAAATTAGCTGGATTATTAGCGACTACTCCGCCATCAACTAAAGTATAGAAGCCGTTGGTATTATGAGAACTGGCAACGCGATAGGGAGCAAAATAAGTCGGAGTTGCACTAGTTGCCAATGCTGCATCTGTGAGGGTAAAACCTGAGCATAACTTGCGGAATCTTTTCGATTCTGTCTGTTGCTTTTCAATTTTATTAGTAAAGAATATGGGAATTCGCTGCTCGATATCGTAGCTAGTTACGAAAACTTCTTTGAGATTATTTTCTAGAGGAGTGTCGCCAAAATATTGCCTGATAATTTCTTCTCTGCCCTCAGAAGAATATTTTGGTTGGACGAATATATCTTCTAGTTGACCGAGTATTTGTTCCCAGAATGGCTCGTAAAATATCTCAGCCCCATACTCAAGATATATTTGGACTAGATCCTCGGCGCTGTATTGGGCGGTGGGTGAGCTATCAGTGGCTTCTAAATCTAATCGGGGTTTGGTTAATCCGAGTGCCAGAATTCCGCCGCTGGAAGTGCCAGAAATTAAATCGAACAAACTAAAAATCGGCTTTTGTGCCCGCTTTTCAATTTCTGCTAGTAGCAGGGCTGGGATAATGCCCCGAATACCACCGCCATCAATAGCGAGTATTTTGTATTTAGGATTAGCTTTCGTATTCATAGTTTTTGGCGATCGCTCCTGAGTTAATGTTTGCTGTTGAATATCGACTGGAACTGTTTCGGCTTTCTCCTCTTTTGGCTGGGGAGTTTGAATGTTTGCAGATTTTTCGCTCTGTCTTTTTGTCCCTTTTTTTGCCTTTGGGTGACGCTCCTCTGGCCCTAACACAGTTGTTGTCTGGGTTGGGATGCCAGTTTCTACAATTGGAGGAACCTCAACGGACTCTTGCTGCAACTCGGTTTCACTGACAGCAATTACTTCAACGGAGACAACTTCTGCAACAGATTGGCTTTCTGGCTCCAGCACCACAGTTCCCGCAAGGTTACTCTCCTCGGAACTACTCGCTGTCTGTTCTTGTGGCTCACTCTCGTTCGATGATTGTGTAATTCCAAATGGAAGTTGTGCTAAATCCCAACTAGGATTGCCACGCAAGTTTCCATCAAGACCATTTTCAGTTTGGTCTTTTACAGTTTTTCCTTGTCCTTCGTTTAATCTCCAGTAAGCGACTAATCCTTGTTCATTCCCAACTAAAGGCTGATCGCGATGCCTTTGAATTTCCGCTGGGGGACAGGGATAATTCCAGACGCTAATATTCGCTAATTGACCTGTGAAATATATATTGTTGTGTAAAGTCGCGCCCAGTGTTACAGAACTAGTTGCTTTATTTAAAGAGTCTCCTGTAAAGTACCCAAAATACTCATTCTCATCAAGATATATGCTCAGTTGACCTTTATTAAAAACAATGGCAAAGAAGTGCCATTGTCCGATAGTTAATTCTCCATTGCCAAAAGTTTTAATTTTCTTCTCAAGAGTCTCATCAATAAATATATCTAGGTTCCCTGATTCACTGATGCCGAACTCAAAATTATCACTATATCGATCTGAAGAACGAGCAAAAAAAACATTGCGCGTGCCGTATGTAGTGGCTTTATCTGTTAGCTGATGAGGATTCACCCATCCAGAAATTGTAAAGGCCGAACTTCCTTGAGCAAAAACACCAGAAAAATCATTTTTGCCAAAGTCTATGTAATCATCTTGGCCATCAAATGTCAGCACTGATTGGCTATATACCTGGTTTGTCACAAAAGTTTAATCTCCAAATAGGATAATTCGTAATTCTAATTAATCAATGCAATAGATGAATAAACTATGTTTGTTGGTAAATTTATTGAACTACCTATGTTAAACGTATTTTTGCCTTAATTAGGCAATTTATAGGAAATTAGTAATTTTTTATAACCAAAGATATTTTTTTTTAAATCGACTAGATTTCTTAAAAATACACAAAGCTAGTAGTATGGCAACGCCTTTAGTCTCTACTCTCAAATAATCTCAGCTTTATCAAGAAAATGCAATAGCAGTTAAGGCAGTAAAAATAGACAGTTAAGACAGTAAAAGTGGACAGTTAAGACATTTAAGACAGTTAAGTAGACAGTTAAGACAGTTAAGACAGTTAAGTAGATAAAATGTCCTTTACAAAAGTTAATTACGAATTACAAATTACGAATTATTTTAATATTCCCCTGCTCATGCGACAACGCCAAAAGAGGGGAAAACTAATTATTGTAATATTTCTCGGTTAAGGAGAAAAGGGGAAATGAAAAACCTTTAACCCTTATCCTTTGACCTTTTCCCAAAACCTGATTCCGAATTAAAAATGCTTAACCGAGAAGTATTGCTAATTATTGTAACTCTGCCCAAATTCCTTGGCAGCGTTCCATAACTAGCCCTTAAAAAATTGATTGAGTTGATGGATGAATGTCTATTTTCTACAGATATAAAATACCTGTGGGACTTTTAAGATTTAACTCTCTTCGGGTAAGAGATAATGCTTGTGTCCGATGGAGTTCAACAGCTTGGAGTAAACCTGAATAACTCAAATTACGTAAAGCTAATTGACCTTTTTTAGTGATATATATAGCAATACGGTTCAGTTAAGGTTACTGATGTAGATAATTTGTCTTTGAAGACGCGATAAATCGCCGTCTCTACAAGTGTTTTGGGCTTATCTGAACTGTATTGATATATATAGCATCACTTTGAAAAAGATGTTTTAAGCTTATAAGGCTAGTACAGCACGGCGTAAATAAGCCACCCATTTTAAATGTCTGAAACCCTTGCAAACAATTAATTACGAATTACGAATTACGAATTACGCCTTGCAGTACTAGCATATACATCCGTATATTTTTCTATGCCTCCTAAACGGTGAGCATCTAAGCCATCAAGAGTGTGGGAATTAGCGTAGATTTAGAACGGTTGCGGTCTTTTGGGATGACTTGGGACAATGCCCCATTTCCACTGCGATCGCTGATTGAGGGGAAATCTGCACAAAGCTTTCATCAAACTCTCAATCAAAGCACACCTGACATGCAACAAGCACTCCAGCAGATACTCAACTGTCCCTGGTGTATTAAAACAATTCGCACTCTTGCTAACGCCCCGCTCCGCTAACGCAATTCGCAATTCGCACTCTTGCTAACGCCCCGCTTCTCTACGAGACGCTACGCGAACGCTGACTCGCTACGGCTACGCTAACGCAATTATGTTTTGTAACGGGGATTTTCCCGACACAAAACGTGCTGCCGCCTTTAAGCGACATATAGGCATGACACCAAGCAATTACCGTCGTTAGTTATCGCCCACATCTTTTGCTCTTTATCTTCAGATTTCAATCAATCCTAGACTGATCTGTATTGCCTGATTGACCAACGCTGTTGTTTCATCAGTTAGTTTGCCGAGGCATTTTACCAAACGCTGTTTATCTATCGAGCGAATTTGGTTGAGCAGAACCACTGAATCTATAGTTAATCCACCTTCTGGGGGCTGAACTAGTACTTCAGTGGGATACAGGGGGTGATCGAATTGCGAGGTAATCGCAGCAACAACTGTAATGGGACTATGTTCATTGGCAATATCATTTTGCAAAACTAGGGCAGGTCGTGTTTTTTGAATCTCAGCCCCAAGCGTTGGATCAAAGCTAACCAGATAAATCTCTCCCCGCTTAGGTTCGGCTAGTTTGCGTTTTGCTGCCATGCTTCTTCCTCAAGGGCAAACCAATCATCAGTTAGCTGGCGATCGCGCCCAGCGCGACGAATTGCCCCTTCTTTTAGCTGTTGCCGAAGTTTTTCTGTTTGAATCTGGGTGATGTAAGCCTGGATTGCGGCATCAATAAACCGACTGCGTTCGCGCAGCGTCTCCTCTGGAGAATCGCCCTTGGGTGCAAATTTATCAATTGCTTGGAGCGTTTGGGCTGGGAGTGTGATGTTAATTCGCTGATATGCCATTGATTCAGAGTACACACTACAGATAAGTATTGCTAGTGTAACACACAGTCAGGATGACAATTAGGGGACATCAGAAGAACCAAACGATTGATGAAAATCGTAGAAAATTTAACAGCTAAACCAGAAGCCAGTATTCCCCAAGCCAGTGGCACATGGTTCGCCATACATCAAACCATCGATGATTAGACAAGGACATATTCATGGGACAGTAGAGAGAATTGCCCAGCATAGGGTGGTGTTGGCGATTCAATGGCATCAAGAGCTATGTTAGGGTACTTCCTCCGCTAACTACTCTCCCACACTTTTTTTCGTTCACCCGGTGCAATGGTGCAATGACTGTAAAAATCACAACTAATTATACAGACATGATATTAATATGCTTAACTTCGAGGTTTTCGGCATATTTCTTATAATAAATTTCTGTTAAAGGAAGAGGTAAGGATGCAAAAAAACAATAATTTACACCCTAACTGCTAAGTTTTATGCTTCCTCTGAATTTTCACTTTTATGTCCTGGGGATGCTTCGTAAAGGGCATCAAGATGTTGACGCGCATCTTCAACGTTAATCGAACGCATTACCAAAAGCGGCTCTTTAATAAAGTTGCCTGCGCTATCTAATAACTCTGGATGGGGTGCAAACTGTTTTTTTGATGAATAATAACCATAGCTGCCTTGATTATTCATTGGCGAGGAATTCGTCGGGTAAGTTCGCTCCCGATCAAAACTGAACATGATCAGGTTACGAATTAAGTTGCCAACAGCTATAAATGCAAGGATTGTAAAAGCAAGAATGTAAAGCAGATGTAACATTGGATTTTCCTCCAGAGCAGCAATTTTTAAAACTTTATTTTGTAACGCTTTGTTCGCCGATACTGTGACTCACAGTTAAGACGAGTATTTGACACACTCTTTGTGCGCTTACATTTATATGGAGCTATTTGTCAACCGTTATTCCACTTACGGTAGCATAGGATACATTACTTTGTTAATCCAAATAATGTTAAGAAGTTGTTAAGAATTTTGTACTATCTCTTTAACGACTGATTTGCCATTTTGCATAGACGTTTCCTCTGCTTTTGCTTAGACATTAGTAAGTTGTCTGTCAAAATTTAGAAGATGCTCCCAGTTGCTTAGACTTCACGCCCTTGACGAAAGCGCATTGCGACATTCCAGCATTCTGTGACTAATTCATGCCAAGGCATTAACGTTGCCATATCAATCCCGACTTGTTTATCAGTTGCATTAAAGAGCATCTTCGCCGTATTTAGTTCATCTTGCGCTTGCTTAACTCGCAAGAGCAAGTCAGATTGCTCTTGGTGACTCATAAATGATAGTTGCTCAGTTTCGAGTAAATGGCGCGATCGCGTAAACCAATGCTGAAAATCTTCCAGCAGAGGTTCTAAAACTGTTTTTAGCAACTCAGTCCCTGGTAAATTTGAGTCTGACATAAATGAAAGGCATATTTCAAACTTGCTTACTAATATTAACGTTATTTACGTTTCTTAACACTTTTGCGATTTCTCTCATAATGTGAGGATAGAAAAATATGTAACAAAGAACACAGAATTTATTATATATTCTTGATGTCGGGATTGTACAGTGCCTTTAGGTAGGCGTCTATAGGTATATATGACACCGAGCTACAATTCATCAGATAATTTGGCGATCGCGGGGAATCCTGAATTTGACACTCATGTAACAAATCAAAAATTTATCTTTATCCTTGATTGAAGAAGAATTCAGAAGTCAGGAGCCAGAAGTCATAATCAATATAGTGGGGAATTTAAACCCGTCTCTTAAAATCACCACTAAGAGAAAGCGTATTTAGCGGGGAGTATTAAACCCCTTAATTCAACACTCGTGGACTCTCTCTAAGCGTTGCTATACCGTTGGTGTTTGCGGTAGCGTCTCCCCTTGTGAGAAATCTGGGTTTACCGAAGAAAGGCAGAAGGCAGGAGGCAGAGGGCAGGAGGTAAGAAGTATCAATTAAAACTTTAGTTCTGGGTCTAAAGCCCAGTTCAAAGCAATAATTATACTGAGACTGCTTGCAGCGAGGTATAAAACGTCCTTACTTCAATCCCACTCTTTTAAGGGTGGGTTACCTCCTGCCTCCTGCCTTTATCCTCCTGCCTCCTGAAACTGCGCTATCCGCTAGTCGGACTCCAATTAATTCTGAATTTAGAATTCTTTTTTGATAAGCTGAACTGGCGAAAATCAAAGTCGTTATAGTTGAATAAGCCTACAGATTCAGATAAATCTTTTGTAATCACTTCGCCAACGGTTCAGCAGCCAATGTCGCTAAAATCATCTAATCAGTCAGAACACTCAGAACAAGTTGAAAAAATTTATTTACCGCGTACCAGCGAATCGGAGAACTTAAAAAAGATTCGCCACACTGCTTCCCATGTTATGGCAATGGCAGTACAAAAGCTGTTTCCCAAGGCACAAGTTACAATCGGCCCTTGGATTGAAAATGGTTTTTACTACGACTTCGACAGTCCAGAACCATTTAGCGAAAACGATCTCAAAGCCATCAAGAAAGAGATGGTAAAGATTATCAATCGCAAACTGGCGGTAATTCGGGAAGAAGTCAGCCGAGAAGAAGCCGAACGCCGGATTCAGGAAATTAAGGAACCTTATAAGCTAGAAATCCTGGCAGATATCAAAAACGAACCAATCACGATTTACCACCTGGGGAATGAATGGTGGGATTTGTGTGCAGGGCCTCATGTGGAAAATACCAGTGAATTAAACCCGAAAGCAATTGAACTAGAAAGCGTTGCTGGCGCTTATTGGCGTGGGGATGAAACCAAAGCCCAATTACAACGTATATACGCCACAGCTTGGGAAAGTCCAGAACAACTCGCTGAATATAAGCGACGCAAAGAAGAAGCGCTGCGACGAGATCACCGGAAACTGGGTAAGGAACTGGGATTATTTATATTTTCCGATCTGGTAGGGCCAGGTTTACCTTTGTGGACACCTAAAGGTACTCTGTTGCGGAGTACTTTAGAAGACTTCCTCAAGCAAGAACAGTTAAAACGCGGTTATTTATCTGTAGTAACGCCTCATATTGCCAGAGTAGATTTATTTAAAACCTCTGGACATTGGCAAAAATATAAAGAAGATATGTTCCCCTTAATGGCAGATAACGAGGAAGCTGCCGCACAGGAACAGGGCTTCGTTATGAAGCCGATGAACTGCCCTTTTCACATCCAAATATATAAGAGTGAGTTACGCTCTTATCGAGAACTGCCGATGCGCTTGGCAGAATTTGGTACTGTTTACCGTTATGAACAATCAGGGGAATTGGGCGGTTTAACGCGGGTGCGAGGTTTTACTGTGGATGATTCTCACTTGTTCGTCACCCCAGAACAGCTAGATAGTGAATTCCTCAATGTGGTGGATTTGATTTTGTCGGTGTTCAATAGTCTGCAACTGAAGAACTTTAAAGCTAGACTCAGTTTCCGCGATCCAGCTAGTGATAAGTACATCGGTTCCGATGAAGTTTGGGACAAAGCCGAAGGTGCAATTCGCCGTGCAGTTGAAACTTTGGGGATGGAACACTTTGAAGGGATTGGAGAAGCGGCTTTTTATGGGCCCAAACTTGACTTTATCTTTAGTGATGCCCTAGATCGGGAGTGGCAATTAGGAACTGTGCAGGTAGATTACAATTTGCCAGAACGCTTTGATTTAGAGTACGTTGCCGAAGATGGTGTTCGCAAACGCCCAGTGATGATTCACCGTGCGCCTTTTGGTTCACTGGAAAGGTTGATTGGGATCTTAATTGAAGAATATGCGGGCGATTTTCCTTTGTGGTTAGCGCCAGTGCAAGCGAGATTACTACCTGTGGGTGATACACAGCTAGACTTTGCTAAAGATGTGGTGACGAAGATGAGAGTGTTGGGCATCCGTGCAGAAGTTGATACCAGTGGCGATCGCTTGGGTAAACAGATTCGCAATGCAGAGAAAGAAAAAATACCCGTGATGGCAGTGGTGGGAGCTAAGGAAGTGGAAACCAACACCTTGAGTATCCGTACCCGTGCCTCTGGAGACTTAGGTAGTATTTCTGTAGATCAAGTTGTGGATAAACTACAACAAGCGATCGCTAATTTCGATAACCTTCAAATCGATGTCACAAGCGGAGAGTCTGAAGCTAGCTTGGAAGATATCACAGGTATCAAGTCTGAAGAAGTACTAAACCAATAGACATCTGGTGAAAATTAATTCTGCGTTGCTCGAAATTCTTGGTAGAGACAATTAATGTAGACGCGGAGCGGCTTCCCGCAGGGTATTGTCTCTACATCATTTTTGGAGATGTCTAGTAGGCTGGGTAATGCCCAGCCTCAAAAATTAAGAACAGCCCTCAACATATTCAACTTCCGGCAATTTACCCGCTCTGAACTGAGTGACAAGCTTACCATCAGTCTCAAATACTACACGATAGTTGCGATCGGTGCGGTCTTTCGGGATGAAAGTTAGGTAATGTCCCTCTTGGACGTATTTATGAGGTGTGACTTCAATTTGTCCTGGATAAAGGGACTTGATTTGTGCTTCAGTGTCGCCAATTTTTGCACCTTTGAGGGTAGTAATCTGAGTATTTTGCCGGATATCTACTCTAGAAATGCGACCTTGTGTCACCATGAACGAAAGATTTTTTGGTTCATTTTGTGGCTTAACATAGTAGCAATTGTTATTTGGTGGATCGCCCACTAGCTTAGTACCAGCAGCCTTTGCTGCTTGGGAAACAGTCATGCCAACTTTTACTGTGCCGATGCCATTGATAAAAAGTTTTGACTGGTTGGTTAGTTTTGCCTTTGCTACAACTGTGCTGACAGTCAAAGAAGAAACTACCAGTGTTACTGTGACAAAAGTCAATAATTTAGTTTTGCTATTCATAAATTGTAGATTTTCCTCAGTTAAATCGATAATTTCGTTCTATTATGCATTTCGTAATTCGTAATTCGTAATTAAGAAAGTCAGACTTATAACCCGCATCGGCGGGTTTTGTATGTGTAGCCGCGACTTCTAGACGCAAAGGCAAGTAATAATTTAGACTTTTGAAACAACCTCTTAGCAAGTCTTCTTATTTCGGTTACATTGAAATTTACTGAATAAGGGAACAGGAAACAGAGTAGAGTACAGCGAGATACAAAGTCTCCACAACCTAAGTTTCACATTTTTAAACGTGTGTTAATTCTGCCCCCTGCCTCCTAAAATCTAACTCCTAACTTCTCGCTATAAAAAATGGTTCCTTCCAGACGAGTTTATTTATTGTTGGTTTTGGGTATAGCGATATCTACAACGGGCTACGCCTACGCCCCGATCTTATCCTTATTTCCCACTATCAGAGCAACGATCGCCATCACTGTGCTATTTGATGCCATCGTTCTAGGATTGATGATTGTAGATGGTTTACGGGTGCGGCGTTCTCGTGTGCAAATTACCCGCGAATTACCGTCACGATTATCCATTGGGCGGGATAATCCTGTGGTGCTAAAAGTGACATCACAAAATACTAACGCCCAAATTGAAATCCGCGACTATTACCCAACAGGATTTGGCGTGTCTGCACCTGCACTGAGTGCCATTGTTCCTAGTAACAGCACTGAGGAATTAACGTATACCGTCCACCCGACGCAACGGGGAGAGTTTCCTTGGGGAAATATTCAAGTCCGACAGTTGGGACTTTGGGGATTAGCTTGGGATGATTGGCAAATTCCCCAAAGTTTACCAGTGAAAGTTTATCCTGATTTAGTGGGATTGCGATCGCTCACAATTCGTCTGACAGTGCAATCATCGGGATCAATCCGCCAATCTCGCAAAACTGGTATTGGTACAGAGTTTGCCGAATTGCGAAACTATCGTACTGGTGACGATTTACGGTTTATCGATTGGAAAGCTACCGCCCGTCGGGTTGGCGCTTATGGTAATGCAACGCCACTGGTGAGGGTTCTAGAACCAGAACAGGAACAAACGTTACTGATTTTACTCGATCGCGGACGGTTGATGACGGCAAAAGTGCAGAGTTTGCAGCGATTTGATTGGGGTTTGAATGCAACTTTATCCTTAGCTTTGGCAGGTTTACATCGAGGCGATCGCGTGGGTGTTGGTGTATTTGACCGCCAGATGCATACGTGGATTCCCCCAGAACGCGGTCAAAATCATTTGAATCAGCTAATTGATCGGCTAACTCCAATTCAACCAGTATTATTTGAATCTGATTATTTGGGGGCGGTGACAAATGTTTTGCAGCGACAAACTCGGAGGGCGCTTGTAGTAGTTATTACCGATTTAGTTGATGTCACTGCCTCTACAGAACTCCTAGCCGCACTCTCGAAACTAGCACCCCGCTATCTGCCATTTTGCGTAACTCTGCGAGATCCGCAAGTTGATCGTTTAGCACACACTTTCACAGATGATGTTCCAGGTGCTTATGGACGTGCAGTGGCATTAGATTTATTAATGCAACGACAAGTAGCATTTGCTCAACTGAAACAAAAAGGTGTATTGGTACTAGATGCACCAGCAAATCAAATTGCTGATCAGTTGGTTGAGCGATATCTGCAACTCAAAGCGCGAAATCAACTTTAGACTATGACTAAAATGAGCTACTAGGTGGAGTGAGTGATTTTATACTTTATACTTCACCTTGACTTTTTTAGTAGATTTCTATACACTGATTAATAAATTTACTGAACCATGAAAAATTAATAAACCTAACTCTAAAGCTAGTGTTTCTAACTACTCTTAATCATTTGACAAACTTATAAATTAGTCATTGATTGATAAGCATCTGAGGGGGTCAGACAACGGCTGAAATCCTTATTCTTTCGTTGACCCCCTCAGATAGCTTGCTGAGTAAGCCTTTGAGGTGTGTCAGAATCAGTTTTATTGAAAGAATTTATCAACTATTTCCCTGGAAAAACGACCCCCTCAGATTGACCCCTCTCAAGCTTAATTGTGATAAGGCTTCTAGAAGAGTAGCCTTTTTCGTCAACTTCCCCTCACGGGGATGGGTGCGACTATCGGTTGCACGTAGAGAGTGAGTTCCTCAGAAAAACTCGTGGCAAGTGTCAAATGCCAGTACCCGCCCGAAGGGGCATTGCGGGTAACTGCGATG
>NZ_KV757544.1 GCF_001712795.1 Nostoc sp. KVJ20 | reverse complement strand
CTTTTTTGACAATCAAGCTGTTGAGTTATTTCTGCAATGTGCTGCACTTAATCGCATGATTCAGTTAGGCAAGCCAGATAGCTACAAAGTGGAAAAATAATTACTAACTCTGCTAAGAGTTGGTGTGCCTTTTTTCTGTTTCATGCAACAAAGCCTTTTGTGATTTCATCTTTTACAAAGTTTATTTTACCTATTAAAATTGAATCTAATACAATTGCGTCAGTTATGCAATCTTGTAAATTTATATCTATTATCGAATCCAATTCAACTATATAATGGGCTAGCCTAAGTGTTTTTTTAGGCTCAATACCAATAAGATTATCCAGCTTTTGTGGTGATATTTTAGTTCTTTTTAATATGACTATATTTATGACATCTTTAAGACGTTCAGACCATTGCTGTAAATTGTTATAAACTTCATAATAAGTTATTTCGTTAGCCACACTTACTTTAATATCAACAAAGCAACTAGGCTTTTCATGTAGTACGACAAGTGTAGGCTTTGTTAAAGCAAGGGCTTCTGATAATCTATTACCCACAGCATTAGGCAGGATAAAAGTATAAACAAATTTACCAGATTCTTGAGACAATTTTAAGGTAACAGAAATTCCTAAAAGATTTTCAATATTTAATTTTAATGTTTCTATTATTTGCTGATTGTTGTTAATCTCTTGCAAGGACATATAGGTTTTTAGTTGTTTGGTGAATTATTTTGATAAGTAGTTGTGTACATAAGGAACTCTAAAGAAGCTAGTGTACGTCTTATTATTAAGTAAAAATTAACAGTACATTTAAAATGACTGTTTATGTTCTGGATCATCGAGAGACCCTCTCACTGATGTTATATCTGCAAAGTCTTTAAATGGGCTAGATTTGGGGAGTTTTATGATGGAATGGAGGAATGAAGTTAATTCGTTTTTTTGACCAGGGTAAATGAAACCACTAAATGCTCCTAATTATTAGCCATAAATGATTTCATCATCCTCGCTCTGTCTTTTAACGTCTTCCGCATAATTACCTGTGTTCGACACTTTCATTAAGAAAGTTCGCAAACTGCAAGAGACTATGTTCGCGACAGGGTGCTGCTACGTGAAGGTATCCCGACTGGGCAAGAAGGGTGCGAGAAAATAGCTCTCAAAACCATTGATTTCAAAACCATTAATATGGCTTGCCTATGGTAACTCAAGTAAAAAATTTTGTGCGGGAGTTTCTTACTTCCGGGTTTTTCAAAGCTTTTTTTCTATCTGCTACTTTGAGGCGATCGCTCTCCTACAGAATCAAACATTGCTCTCTAACCTCTGTAGCTTCTGCTCTACAATGAAGTGAAGAATTTAGCAGCTTAAACAGGGGATTTATTTATGTCCCACCCGACGCTCAGTAGCCAAGAAGTCGCCCGACGTGGAAAGGAACTTTATCAAAGAAGTATCCGTGCTAAAAGTGAGACACAAGAGAACATTGGCAAAATTATCTCAATTAATGTTGAAACAGGAGATTATGAAATCGGTGATGATTTAGTCGAAACGAGTCTTCGATTACGATCCAAGCAAACCGATGCAGCACTTTGGGGAGAAAGAATTGGTTTTGATGCCGTTTATTCAGTTGGTAGTACATTGCTCAGGACGGCACAGTGATACACGGGACTGTACTTTGCGATCACACCACTGCCAAACTCATAAAATGGAGCCATGCAGAAGATAGCAAAAACAGCCCTCAAATTCTTGAAAGGTGCGTTGGCGTAGCCCGTCGTAGACATCGCTGATTTGCCTAGTACGGTGAAGCTAGTTGAAGTCTGTGGTAAGCTTTTGCCCGTGATTACTAAGTTTTTGGGCTTGCCATAACATTAGTAAATATTACTCTACATCTGGGTCGATACCCATTGCCCTGAGCCGTTCTGCTAATTGTCCAGCTTTTTGTTCTGCTTGTTCAGCCCTTCGTTCTGCTTGCTCGGCTCTTTGCCTTTGCAACTCCGCTTCTTCTTGACCAATCAGTAACAGATTCCCTTCTAAATCCCACCAGCGCAACCACAATTGCTCAGGATTATTCAAGTAGCTTCCCTGCCATAACCCTAGTTCCACTCCTAAAGGAGGAATTGGGTAGTGGCCTCGCTCATTAGGTTGCATTTTATGGTAGGAAAAATCTACTAGGTGATAAACCTCTAGTTTGTCATTACTAATTTCATAAATGGCATAGTAGGGAATTCGGATTATTCGCTCATATACCCAGAATTTACCCGGTTTTGCGCCTTCCCGACTACCAGCTAGAGGTAAAGGAGTGACATCTCGTTCTTCATCGCCATTACTACTAGCTAGTTCTATAGCAATCAATGGCGGTATGTATTCCCGCCACAAAACATAAGAGCGACGGTTTTTGCCATCTAACCTTGGTGGTACACCAGGGACATAAAACCAATCCGGTGCTGCTGCTCCTTTTTCTGGTGGTTCAGTATCTCGCCAGTAAATACCACAATCTTGACCAATGCAATACTGTCCATCTGGATGTAAGCGTAGCAAAGCTTGAGCAATTGAGTCTGTCAAAATGACGGTTTGGGGATGCTCTTGAAAATTTTTCACAAACGTACCATCAGACTCTGGTAGTTGAGTGTGATCGGGAAACTGGGGCGGTATGGCAATATCAGCAAGTGTTTCACTCATACTTTGAAAAGTATTGCAGCTCTTTGTTTAGTGCTTGACGCTTCCCATAAAGTGTTACTCACTAGTATAACACCTTGCTCTGTCTTGATTTCAGTGCTTTTACCCTGCCAGAAACCCTTTAATTGCGGGTAGAAATATATGAAATCTTATATTTTGAAACTGTATGTATTTTAAAATAGGCGGGATTGTAGGAGCGATCGCTATTTTATTGAGTAATGGTAGTGCCATTGCTCAAGATGCACAAAGATATCTCACTGTAGGACATGATAAATTAGGAAACAGTGTAGCTCTGGATACAAAAACTATTAAGGGCACTACATACAAGCTTTACGGTATCTATGGAGATGGCATCTTCGAGACTACGTTCGATGCTTCGTGTAAAGAATCGCGGCTTTTTCTCAATCGCATTGCCATTTATGGGTTGGATGGACAACTACTTCAAGAAGATCAGGAGAAAGGAGAAATACCTTTTGTAGCTAATTCTTCACCAGGAAAAGGAATGCAAATTGTTTGTCAAAAGATTGGTGCGGGTGGTTGGTAGGTGCTAAATATTTTATAAGTAGGGAATGGGGAATGGGGAATAGGGGATAGGGGATAGAGAAGAAACTTAATCACTAAATACCCATGTCCAATGCCCCATGCCCCATGCCCAATCAATATACAGGTAGAAAATACTAAGGACAAAACAACGTGTCACGCGTATCTCGTCCTGTAATGGGATTAGTTCCTTTGGCAAGTTTGCACAATTTTTTTTGCTCATCGGAACGCAGCAGCGTATCGGTAAAATCTGCCCCGTCAATGATTGCACCGTCAAATCTGGCGTTAGCAGCAAAAGCACCCTCCAACAGTGCATTTGTCAAATTTGCTCTGACTAAACGAGCCGAGTCTAAAGTGGCATTTCTCAAGTCAGAACCCTCCAAATTCGCAGATTCTAAATTTGCTGCAAAGAAGCTGACACCGTTCAAATTAGCGTGGCTGAAGTTGCTCTGGCGAAGATTAGCTTTGGTAAAGCTGGAGTCTTTTAAATCACGTCCTGAGAAATCAGCCTCCACCAAAATTTCTTTATTATATTCGAGTGCCAAAGCTGTTGGAGTAAAACCGACTGTTGCAGTGATGACAATCATTCCCCAGAGGAATACGCTGAGTATACTTGCCCAAATTCGATGGTCTGTTTTATGTTTCAACCCCAACTTTGTTCGGTATGAGTCGAGTTTAGAACCCGCTGTGCGTAGGCGTAGCCCACCGCAGGCGTCGCTTAACCTATAATTCTCAGCATTCATGATATTTTTAGTCAATGGCTAACCTTCCTCCATCCCATTATCCAGATATTGGTCATTTAGGAGAAGACCTAGTAGCCCAATGGTTGCAATCTACAGGTTGGATAATTCTGCATCGTCGCTTTTCTAGCCGCTGGGGGGAAATTGATATTATTGCTCAACATGATGGACGAACTGGGGAAAAACTCCTTACTCAGCACTCCTTACTCAGCACTCAGCACTCATTATTGGCATTTGTTGAAGTTAAAACCCGCAGTTCAGGTAGTTGGGATGCTGGGGGAAGAAGTGCAATCACTACACAAAAGCAAGCAAAAATTTGGCGTACAGCTGGAATATTTTTAGCCCAGTATCCTGAGAAGGCAGATTATTCTTGTAGATTTGATGTTGCTATTGTCTACTGTCAAAGAAGATCAAAAAATCTGACTGGGATTACAGCAAGCCAGGAAGCTCTAGCTACTTCATCAGTGACCGGATATAAGTTTAAGCTGCAAGAATACATTCCGGCAGCTTTTGACTCTTCAATTGATAATGGTTAATCGGTAATGAATAAGATATCTTCATTACCAATGACCAATAATTTTGTAGTGGCGTTACAACCAAATAGTGTCACGCCAAGGTTTCTGGGCAGTAACCTAAGCCCCGGACAAACTGTTGTCGGAAGGCCTCGATTTCGTCTCTCTCTGGACTACCATGAGAAACGATCGCTACCTGATAGCGACGCATTACGTCCACAGGGCACTGTCCCGCTTCCAAACTCCAAAGTGCCATTTGCACCCTCATTGGCGGTTCATAGCTAATTCCTAATTCGTTTAGAAAAGCCCGAAAGTCGCCATCTTCTTGGGGCGAGACTTGACCTCTGAGTTTGATCCTAACCACCCAGCCATCAATTTGATGAATTACGGTGACGAACGAAACTGGTGTCTGGGGTCTAGCGTGGAGGTGTTGAACGACCCTCAGGGTTAGACTGGCATTTGCCAGATAGTACAAGTATTCCATGTTTGTTGGTGCTTGGGATCAAAGCCAATCCTACATATCTATCTTCGTCAATCAGTGCCTGTTCCCGGTAGGGTAAAAGCCCCCGTTTTTAGATGGGGAGGTTTACCCAATTTTTATGTTAATTTTTCCGTGTTACTTAATAGTAACAATCTTATAGCCTTGCGGCAAAACTGAGCGAAGATGCCTTAAAGTTCCTTTAGAAGGGAAAGCTAAAACTAGCTTTTTTAAGAGAGTATAAATACTAGATAAAGCAAAAACTAGTACAAGCCAATTTGAAAGATACATCTCGCCCACAAGCAAAAGATTTGGAATTAGATTGCTCGGTAGCTGGCTATGACTACGAACTACCTCCAGAATTCATTGCCCAAAACCCAGCAGTTCCTAGAGATAGTTCGCGATTGCTGGTAGTTAATTCTTCTACTACAGGCATCGAAACAGCACCCCTACACCACATTTTCCATGATTTGCCTGCACTGCTGCGCTCTGGTGATTTGTTGGTTATGAACAATACAAGAGTCATTCCAGCGCGGCTTTATGGTCATAAATCTACTGGTGCTAAAATCCAGGTGTTGCTGTTGGAAGAACGGCAGCATAACTGTTGGTTAGCTTTAGTTAAGCCAGGAAAAAGCTTCAAACAGGGAGCTAAGATTATTTTTGAACCAAGGCAATTAGGAATTAGGGATCAGGAAGATTCCTACCCAGTCCCCAGTCCCCAACTCACGGCTACAGTTATAGAAACAGACGTAGCAACTGGGGGGCGTTTGTTGCAATTTGATGTGCCAGAAGGAAAATCTTTGGTGCAACTGTTAGAGGTGTTTGGTGAAATCCCGCTACCACCATACATCACTACTTCAGAAGCCGCTGACGGACAGTATCAGACAGTTTATGCCAAACAGCCAGGAGCGATCGCAGCACCGACGGCAGGATTACACTTTACCCCAGAATTATTAGAAAAGTTGCGCGATCGCAAAATCAATCAAGCTTTTGTGACGCTACACGTTGGTGTAGGCACATTTCGCCCTGTGGAAGTGGAGGATGTAACTACCCATCAAATGCATGAAGAATGGATTGAAGTTCCCGCCGCCACAGTAGAGCAAATCCGCGCCACTAAAGCAGCTGGCGGTCGGATTATTGCTGTGGGAACAACGGCAGTAAGGGCTTTAGAAGGGGCGGCTAAATCTGGGAATTTACAACCATTTTGCGGGAAAACAGACTTGTTTATTTATCCCGGCTACCAATGGCGGGTGGTGGATGGTTTGATTACCAATTTTCACTTACCGCGTTCTAGTTTGCTGATGTTGGTAAGTGCGCTAATTGGCAGACAACGGTTATTGAATATATACTCTGAAGCGATCGCTTCAAAGTATCGCTTCTATTCCTTTGGTGATGCCATGCTAATTTTACCGGAAGCTGTGAGAGTGGAGAGTTAGGAGTTAAAAGTTGGGAATTTGGAATTTTTTCTTTCGTGGTGGGTACTCTGACTTATGAGGAGTTACAAATAAGTACAGGTCTGCTATTCATGTCTGAAAAATACCGATTTTCTCATTGGTTAAATTTATTTTGCCAGGTGACACTCGCCGGCTGTTCTACGTTTTTGGTCTTGGCTGCACCAACAATTACTAATTTGCCCGGAAGCAAGCTGCTAGGAGAAACCGCAATTTCTCAGGATCTCCAAGCAGCTAGCTTTTTTCAGCAGGGAGTGACGCGCTATAATCGCAAAGATTTACAGGGGGCGGAATATGCCTTTCGCCAAGCGTTACAGCGAGATCCTAGCCTTGGGGCCGCGCGAAATTATCTGGGTAATATATTCATGGAGCAAAATCGCCTGGATATAGCTTTACAAGAATATACAGAGGCGATTAGAATTAATCCCAATTTGAGTGAAGCTTATTATAATTTAGGGTTAGTGTTGCACCGACAAGGAGAAAAAGACGCAGCGATTACGGCTTATCGCCAGAGCCTTGTAATAGATTCCACAAGGGTAGCAGCGCTATATAATCTGGGTTTGGTGCTGTATGAACAAGGACAACTACAAGAAGCGATCGCAGCATACCAGCAAGTAATCAATCTAGATAGCAGTTATGCCAATGCTTATTTTAACTTAGCGATCGCCTTGCAACAACAAGGTCAAACAGAGCTTGCGATCGCTACTTATCGCCAAGCCTTGCAACTAGATCCTAAAAATGCCACAGCCTACAACAACATGGCAAGTTTACTGGCAATGCATGGCCAAGCTTCAGAGGCTATTTCTGTTTATCGGCAAGCTATTCGCCAAAATCCTAAAAATGCCTCAGCTTACTATAACTTGGGAGTCACTTTATATAATCAGGGCGACATCAAAAAAGCTAGTGGAGTTTTGAAACGCGCTCATAACGAATATCGTCAGCAAGGCAATATTGAACAAGTTGAGAAAATTGAGCAGCTAATGCAGCAAATTGCCCAGAAGGCTGGACAACAGCAACCTCAAGCCAGTCAAACATCTACTCCTGCTCAGAGTTCAGATTCTACAAGTAATGTAGTACAAACACCTGAGCCAAAGACGCCGAATCAACCAGAAACGCCAGCCAACACTGGCGATGTCCCTGTCTCAGTTGAGTCACAATCTACTTCAACGAGTCCTGGACAATAAAACAGGAGTCAGAATACAGAATTCAGAATTCAGAATTTAGAATGCTCCACCCATAAAGGGATAGAGTTTTAAGGTGAGAATATTTTAATTTTTTTCGCTTGACTTCGGGCGTTAGCCTAGCGGGACGTTAGCGGTAGCGTTTCTAAGAGTTGTACGGTTTTAACCAATATTCGTCACCCACTCGTACAGAATTCATACTGAATTCTGACTCCTGAATTCTGAATTCTTCTTATAAAAAAGTCAGAGTTAGGAATAAATTAATAATCTCTAACTCTGCCAATTTTAGATTGAAGGAAAAATCTAAAATCTAAAATCTAAAATTGAATGACTTCTAACTTTTTTAAATCGGCAAACGATTGATATCTTTATTGCAACCAATAACGACCATTGCTGAACCACGCTCTAAACGCTTAGTAGGGTCAGGATTAATTTGAAATTTCCCATCCTGACTTACTGCTAGTAAATTTAACCCGTAGCGATTACGAAGTTGCAACTCGGTGATTGTTCTGCCGTGAAATTCATCAGGCACAATCAATTCTACAATGCTGTTATCTGGGTCGAGGTCAAACCGATCTAAGATTGCTGGTTTGGTAAGAGTACGCGCTAGGGCACAACCAGCTTCATACTCAGGAAAAACAACATGATCTGCCCCTACTCGCCGCAACAGTTTACGGTGAACTTCACTAGAAGCTTTGGCAACTACATGGGGGACACCAGCCTCTTTCACATTTAGGGTAGTTATAATGCTTTCCTGAACGTAGTTGCCTATCGCTATAATCACAGTATCAAATTCAAAAATTCCAGCTTCTTTAAGTGCAGCCGGTTCTGTAGAGTCTAGTTGTAAAGCATGACCAACTATTCCCTCAGTTAATGCTTCTGAAACTCGTTTTTCATCAATATCTGTTGCCAGCACTTGATAACCAAAATTGTGCAGGGTGGAACAGACAGATCGACCAAAACGACCTAACCCAATTACAGCAAATTGGTGGTTATCTTTACGTAAACTGCGAAAAAAACTTAATGATGACAGATTCACCTTTGTTATCCTTATTATGGCTCCCTGTATTTAGGGCAAAAAACGCTTATACCGTTTGAATTAAAAATTTTATTTTTTGCCTTCCAATGTATATTTTATCAGTTTCGTGATTAGTCATTAATCATTAAGTCATTAGTCAAGAATTATTCTCTCCCATTCCCTACTCCCTCTCCCTAACTATCCCACGAGTAAATTTTCTTCAGGATAGTGAATTCTGGTAGGGCGAGGATCTCCTAGTACAGCGGACATTAGTAGTAAAACACCTACTCTTCCAACGTACATGCTTAAAATTAAGATGAGCTTTGCAGCTGTGGAGATACTTGCTGTAATGCCTGTAGAAAGCCCCACGGTAGCGAAGGCTGATACCACTTCAAACAAAATTTGAATAAAATCTAATCTTGGATCTGTAAGGCTAATTAAAATGGTGGCTAAAATCACGGTTGCCACTGAACCCACCAACACACCCACAGCTTTCAAAATTAAATTTATTGCTATTTTGCGATCGTATAACAAAACGTCTTCTTTCCCCTGGAGAATTGCTTTAGTGCAACTGGTCAACACTCTTAGAGTTGTTGTTTTCATTCCTCCTCCTGTACCACCTGGACTTGCACCAATAAACATCAGTGCAATCGTAATGAATAGTCCAGCGGTAGTCATTTTGCTAATATCGATGGTGTTAAAACCGGCAGTTCTGGGAGTAACTGATTGAAACCAAGCTACTAATATTTGGTCACGAAAGTTTAGAGAGCCAAATGTTTCAGGGTTTCTAATCTCTATACAGAAAAAAGCAACTAACCCTATTACTAATAATATAATAGTTGTGCTAGTTGCAACTTTGAAATCTAGGGAAAATGTCTGATTATGAGTTTTTCTGAGGATGCGATCGCGCAACCAAAGATACATTTCCATAATTACCTGATAGCCAATCCCCCCAAAGATAATCAACATGGTGACGGTGAAGACTACTAAGAAGGATGATTGATAGCCAATTAAGTTATCTTTAAACAAACTAAAACCAGCATTATTCCAAGCATTAATACTATGAAAAATTGCTAACCAAAGTCCTTGACTCCAGCCATATTGTGGAACAAAAGCTGGTAGAAGTAATAATACTCCTGTAATTTCAAAAATTAAAGTTGTGGCAATAATTGAACGGATAACTTGGGAGCTACCACTCATTCCCGGTCGATCTAAAGCTTGTTGAATAGCAATTTTTTGCCGCATATCAAACTTACGACCAATCAGCAAAATCAGAAATGTGGTAGTTGTCATGTAGCCCAACCCGCCAATCTGAGCTAGTAGCGCAATAAATAACTGACCCCAAAAGGAAAAATGAGTACCAGGATCAACTACTGATAAACCTGTGACACAAACTGCGGATGTCGAGGTAAATAGTGCCACAATCAGGTTATCCCATGTACCATTGCTAGTCGAGAAAGGCATCATCAACAGGATAGTACCAACAGCGATGACAGCCAGAAACCCCAAACAAATTGTGCGAGCAACAGTCATATTAAGGTAAAATTTATAAAATTTTTTCCAGGGAAGATAAACCGGGGTTCAGCCTCTCTGGAAACAAAAACACCTTATTTAATTAAAAACATACATGGTAGCCTACCTGTATGTTTTTTTTGAATTCTACTTCGTCTCAATACTACTTTTTTCATGAGTGCAACACTTTACCAGCAAATTCAGCAGTTCTACGATGCCTCCTCTGGTCTGTGGGAACAGATTTGGGGGGAACACATGCACCACGGCTACTACGGTGCTGATGGCAGCCAGAAAAAAGACCGCCGTCAAGCTCAAATTGATTTAATCGAAGAATTGCTCAATTGGGCAGGGGTACAAGCAGCAGAAAACATCCTGGATGTGGGTTGTGGCATTGGCGGCAGTTCTTTATATCTGGCAGAAAAGTTTAATGCTAAGGCTACAGGGATTACTTTGAGTCCTGTGCAAGCTGCCAGAGCAACGGAACGCGCAATGGAAGCGAATTTGAGTCTAAGAACTCAGTTTCAGGTGGCTAATGCTCAAGCAATGCCTTTTGCTGACGATTCTTTTGACTTGGTTTGGTCACTGGAAAGCGGTGAACACATGCCAGATAAAACTAAGTTTCTCCAGGAGTGCTATCGGGTGTTGAAACCTGGTGGCAAGTTAATTATGGTGACTTGGTGTCATCGAGCGACTGATAAGTTACCACTGACGGCGGATGAGGAAAAGCATTTGCAGGATATTTATCGGGTGTATTGTTTGCCTTATGTAATTTCTTTACCAGAGTACGAAGCGATCGCACTTCAACTTCCATTAAACAATATTCGCACCGCCGATTGGTCGCAGGCTGTCGCCCCCTTTTGGAATGTAGTCATTGATTCGGCATTTACTCCCCAAGCGCTTTGGGGCTTACTAAATGCCGGTTGGACTACTATTCAAGGGGCGTTATCGCTGGGGTTGATGCGTCGCGGTTATGAGCGCGGGTTAGTTCGGTTTGGCTTATTGTGCGGCAATAAGTAGAAGGTAGGAAAAAGAGGAAAAACTGCCCTCTTTTTCCTGCCACGACCCGCTAAAAGGGCGGTGGAGTGTCAATAGTTGTTAGAATCACTGTAATAATTTCTACCATGATGCTCAGTTTTCACCCAGTGCGATCGCTCCTTTTGCACACACATCTTTAAAGTTGCCACAATCATCACAGGAATCCAATGCACCATGTATAATGACCCTTGAATTGTTGCCCAAAGCAAAGACCATCCTCGTAAACTTTGAAATTGGTAAAGTCCAGCAATAAAGGCAACCGTCAGAATGATGCTGAGTAGTGTCTGGAGGGGAAACAGAACTGGACGATGGCTATAAAATATAGTCCAAAGTAAATCGGGAATTAGTCCAATTGGCAGAATAAATTGCAATAGAAAAAACAATAACAAATCAATTTCTTTTGCCCAACCTAAAGTAAGAATTTTCGGAAAATAATCCAGGTAACGCTGATAGCCACCTTCAGCCCAACGACAGCGTTGATTCCAAAGTTTTTCCCAAGTAGTTACACCTTCTTCCTGAATTGATAGAAATGTAACAAACTCAATTTCCGCACCTGTTAAATAGAGTTTGAAGCAAAGATCCAAATCATCAGTGACAGTGTTTTCATTCCAACCTTGACACTTTTCTAAAAATTCCCGACTAACTAACATCCCATTACCGCGCAGTTCAGACATTCCACCAATAGCAATGCGATGGGTTTGCAGAAAGCTATCACAATTCATTTCCATCTGCTGACAACGCGTTAAGAAGTTGGTATTGGCATTAGAAATCGCTTTTCGCACTTGCACTGCACCGATAGTTTGCTTCTGAAACAGAGGTACTGTTTGCCGGAGAAAATTAGTAGGTAACTGAGCATCCGCATCACAAACTAGGATAATTTCCCCTTGGGTAAAGGGCAAAACCGCATTCAATGCCCCTGATTTACCACCTTTTGATTCCCGTCGATGAACTTGTAAAGCTGGAAATTGAGTTTGTAATTCCCTCAAAACCTGTGGTGTTTCATCGGTACTGCCGTCATCAACGACCCAGATATCTAAGGAATCGCTTGGATAATTCAATTGACATAAGCTGTAAACTAGATCAGTCAAGACTAGACTTTCATTTTTAGCCGGAACTAAAATCGAGACTGGCGGTAAATAAATTTCACTCTCCATCACCGCCGTCGCTGGTTTTGCCAGCAGCATTCGTAACGTTTGCACAGTCAGGATTGCCGTTAATCCCAGCATCAACCATTGTGTTTCTGGTAGCCAGTGCAGTAAACTCACGCCACCCCAGACCAATAAAACTACTATGGTTGCTTTGAGACGGCGATGAAAGCTAATATTTTTACTGGGCTGATCAGTGTTTTTTCCCACTTTATTTGCTATATCTTTTCGGTTTCGGTTTCTTGCTTAGTCCTGCGACGTAATATTAGCATCGTCACCACTCCCAAAATAAAACCGCCCACCCCTGCTGCAACTGCTAGAATCCGCCCCAATTGTTGAGCAGCATTCAACACCGGGTTATTCAGCAGATTGGAGGAAAAATGCAGCGATTGAATCGTCCATTTATCTTGGAGTTTTTGCAGGACTGCTGTCCATCGCAATGCCATATCAGCCGCTTTGCCATCTTTGAAAGAAAAAGATGCGATCGCCTCTCCAGAGGCAACATCTATCTCTGGAGTGAGAAATGTTCTGAGACTATCTCCCTTTAGTTGCATTTTGATATCTTTAATGGAACTGGAAAACTGCTGATTCCAGTACTTTTCAAACTCAGGAACTTTGTGAAAAATCTGGTTATCAACTGTTGTTATGGTGAAATTTGGATGCAGGTAAGGCTCGATTTTGGCAAAATCGCGAGTGTTTAGGGCTTGCAGCGCAATATCCCGTGTGCGAATAATTGCATCTATCTCCTGTGGATTTACATCTGCCAGAGCGTATTGGGGTAGATTCCAAATTACTAACATTAACAAAACACTCCAAAGTAGCTGAGTGCAGTTGTTTATGCTTGTCCATTTCTGTTTGATCATATAAAAAACCTGTAGATTAAGTGACGCTTAACTGATAATTTTTTTAATGTTACTACCCATATTCTGCACTTCATTTTATAGGACATAAAGAAATACAATAATCTTGCTTTTCTCCAAGATCCCCAAAGTGAGCTAGAGAAGCTACGTTCTTTGGGAAGCGCTAGAAAGATATACTACATGGCAAATGTATTTTCTACAGACAAGGGTGGTAACTTTAATAAAAGAGAGCACATGGTTAATACAGGTGATGCAGACTACACGCAGTATTAGTAGAAGGGGAAACCCTGCTTTCCTCACAAGTTCCTCAAATTGTTTTGCTACAAACATAAATGTGGGGCGAAAACTTTTAAGAAATTTAAAATTCAAAAGTTGCTAAACATAGTTGAGGGTTTGCTCATTTTTGACAATCCAACATCTGGAAACCCGAAACCGTAAAGACCAATAACCAATGAAATCGGAGGTCTATATGATGTTTAAAAAGATTCTAGTTGCATTAGATCGCTCAGAAATGGGGCAACGGGTTTTTGAGGAAGCATTGAGTTTAGCAAAGTTAACACAAGCTAGCTTAATGCTATTGCATGTCCTATCTCCCGAAGAAGAGGGTAGTCCTTACGGGCCTATGCTGTCTAATTTTGACTACTATCCGGGATTGAGCCATCAAAGTTTCGAGGTATACCAAAAGCAGTGGGATACCTTTAAAAATCAAGGAATCCAGATGTTGCAATCTTTTTGTGTTCAATCTAATACAGCAGGTGTAACTACAGAATTTACACAAAATGTTGGTAATCCTGGTCGGATTATTTGTGACTTAGCCCGTACTTATGGCGCTGACCTAATTGTTATGGGGCGTCGGGGTCATTCTGGACTGATGGAACTATTTCTCGGTAGTGTGAGTAACTACGTCCTTCACCATGCTCCTTGTTCAGTACATATTGTGCATCTTTCAGTTACTCCTAAAAAAGATGAAGTTGTCCAAGAAACTACAAGCAATTTAAGCATTAACTAACTACTAAGATTGCTTGAAGAAGAATGTAGAATTCAGCATTAAGAAATAAAACAGGAGTCAGAATTCAGAATTGGTGAATACTCTACCCATAAAGCGATAGAGTTTTAAAAACATAACTTACGCATTAATAAAGTAGACAAAAAATGATTGAATAAATCAGCAAAAAGCAGGTGATCGCTAGAAATGCGATCGCTCATCACCTTAACTCGGATTTCTCACTCATAGTGTGGGAGGGGTGGGAGGTAAAACTTCTTCCCCATCTCCCCACACTCCCCACACTCCTTGGATTTCTCACAAGTGAGAAATCCAGGCTTACAGCACTTCCAGCTATTATGCAATACAGACCGCCAGGGAATAGAATTCCCTGTCTAATGGTGCAAGTCCTCTGGAAGAGGACTAGAAAAACTTGGGTTAAAGCACTTTCAGCTATTATGAAATACAGTACAGTTTTTCTTCTTGCCCTTTTCTATCATAGCTTTCAGCTTTGAGGATGTACCTCATAGCTGCCGGAAGTGCTGTAAGTAAACTGATCGTTAAGCTTGAAGCTAAAACTGTATAGTGGATATCTATACACTACAATGTAGCATATAGATTAATCTCATCGGGTTTAATAGTTTGGCATTTCCTTGCATTAGTACTGGGATTTATAAATATGCTAAAGCTTTAGCAGCTGAGGTGGCAGTGAGAATATGCGAGTCTGTGGCACAAAGAGAAAGAACGAGATTTTTTAAATTACTTTGAAAGGGATACTCTAAAAATATTTTTTTTGTAGCTTATTTAAATAATTCCAAACATTCATTTTTTAAAACTCCTTTTGTGACTTTGATGTTCCTAAATGACTTAGCAATTAACTCTTCACAAGATATACTAATTTGTGATTGATTTACGCTAATTAAATCTTCAATTGAAGCACCATACACAATTTCTGATAAACCACTCCAAATACAAGCTGTTGCACACATTGGACAAGGTTCGCCAGTTGTATATATGCTATAACCTTCTAAAGAAGGGTTTTTAAGTTTAGCAGTTAAACCACGAATAACGTTGATTTCCGCATGGGCGGATGGATCGTTGTCTCTCCTCACAGTATTATGAGCTACGGCAACAACTTCGTGATCTTTAACAATCACTGCACCATAAGGCGCATCGCCTTCTTTTGCTTCTGCCAATGCTAAACGCATAAAATATTCTGGGTTCATATAAGCTGGGGTTAACATAAGGATAATGGTTAATAATATCGTATTTCTAATGTTATAACTGGGAATTAAGATGTATTAATGGTCGAATATGTTACTGAGCAGACAAGAAACAGAATTTTACTTAAAAGACCTGGAAACACCAATAGGTAAAGCGATTAATTTAACACTTGCCTCTTTGGTGCTAATATCATCAGGAATTTTTGTGGTAGAAACATATAATATTCCTGATTATATGCGGTTTCAGTTAAATGTAGCTGATATTGCGATCGTGATCATCTTCGCGGTGGAATATTCACTCCGGCTGTGGAGTGCAGAAAACAAAATTAAGTATATTTTTAGCTTTTATTCGATTATTGACTTATTAGCGATTTTACCATTTTTTCTCGGAATGGTAGATATCAGCTTTATCCGCTTACTCCGATGGTTTCGGATTTTACGACTAATCAGATTTATTGACCGGAAATTTTTATTCGCCAGTGTCAGCACCGAAGATGGAATGATTTTTGCGCGAATATTATTTACATTATTTGCAATTGTTTTTATTTACTCTGGCTTAATTTATCAAGTCGAGCATCCGGTTAATCCTCAAAATTATGGTACTTTTTTGGATGCATTCTATTTTTCTGTTGTCACAATGACAACTGTTGGATTTGGCGATGTTACTCCAATTTCGGAATTAGGGCGTTTGCTAACAGTATTGATGATTTTTACGGGAATTGCGCTGATTCCTTGGCAAATAGGGGATTTAATTAAGCGAGTTGTAAAAACTGCTAATCAAATAGAAACAGTTTGTTCAGGTTGTGGTTTGGCTTTTCATGATCTAGATGCTGGGTTTTGTAAAAGGTGCGGGACTAAGTTACGTAATTCGTAATTCGTAATTCGTAATTCCAATTGCGTAAGGATTTTAGACATTTCAGATGGGTGGTTTATTTACGCAAAACTGTTACTAGTCGCAGATTTGATTGAGATGCGCCAGACTTAATGGAGTTCTATGATATCCGCTAAAATACTGTAAATGAGCAACGCCGCATTTCGCTCACATTTGCATCACATTTATTTATCATAATTTTGCTGATCAGCTAATAGTCAATTTTGGCGCAAACAGAATGACAGCAACATCTGAAAAAATCATCCAGCCACGTGAATGGCACAATCTACCTGCATCGAAGGTAGCTCAACATTTAGACGCAAATCTAGAGACTGGTTTAACTTCAGATGAGGTGGTAAAACGGCAAGAACGTTTTGGTGCTAATGAACTTAAGGGTAAACGTGGAACTAGCCCAGTATTAAGGTTTTTGTTGCAATTTAACCAACCGTTATTGTACATTTTGCTGATTGCGGGTGCAATCAAAGCCTTAATCGGACAGTGGGTAAATGCTGGGGTAATTTGGGGCGTAACCCTAATTAATGCGATTATCGGTTTTATTCAAGAATCAAAAGCCGAAAGTGCGATCGCAGCCTTAGCTTCTTCAGTCCAAACTAATGCAACTATCCTTCGCAACGGCCAAAAGGTACAAGTTTCCTCAACGGAATTAGTACCTGGGGATTTGGTACTACTCACTTCTGGCGATAAAGTACCAGCGGATTTACGTCTGATCAAATCCCGAAATCTGCAAGTGAATGAATCAGCACTCACGGGTGAGTCAGTCGCTACTGAAAAAAATACACGGCCATTGAATACAGATACAGCCTTAGCCGAACGTCTCAATATGGCTTATGCTGGTAGCTTTGTAACTTTTGGTACTGGTAGTGGAATTGTGGTGGCCATTGGAGAAGCCACGGAAACCGGGCGCATTTCCCAACTTATTGAGCAAGGAACGAGCCTGAAAACTCCCTTAACTCGAAAATTTGATAAATTTAGCCGCACCCTGCTGTACATTATTCTCGGCATCGCGGCGTTGACATTTGCCGTCGGGTTGGGATACGGCAATACCTGGGCAGAAATGTTTGAAGCGGCTGTTGCCTTTGCTGTGAGTGCGATTCCTGAAGGATTGCCAGCTGTAGTAACTGTGACACTAGCAATCGGGGTTTCGCGGATGGCGCGACGAAATGCGATCGTTCGGAAATTGCCAGCGGTGGAAACTCTTGGCGGTGCTACAGTCATCTGTTCTGACAAAACCGGGACGCTAACCGAAAACCAGATGACTGTACAAGCAATTTATGTAGGCGGTGAACAATATACGGCCACTGGTACGGGATATGCGCCAGAAGGAGAAATTTTATTAGATGAACAACCAATAGATTGGCAGAATCTTCCCGCTTTAGCAGAATGTCTCAAAGCCGGTTTGTTATGTAATGACTCGTATTTAGAACAAAAGGAAGGACAATGGCAGGTTTTTGGTGATCCGACAGAGGGAGCATTGATCGCTGTTGCTGATAAAGTTGGACTGAATCGCAATAACTTAGAAGCCCAAATGCCCAGGCTTGATGTCATCCCATTTGAGTCTGAGTTTCAATATATGGCAACTTTGCATGAAGATGGGAGTAGAGAAAATTCTTCACGAGTTAAAACTATTTACGTTAAAGGTTCGGTAGAGGCAATTCTGAAACGTTGTCAGCAGATGTTAAATGCTGAGGGAAACCTTACCTCTGTAGATCCAGAAACCATACATCAAGAAGTGGATGTGATGGCGAATCTTGGTTTACGGGTGCTAGCTTTTGCGAATAAATCTGTATCCAATGCTCAAGATTCACTCGATCATGCAGATATCGAAAAGGATTTGGTTTTCTTGGGATTGCAAGGGATGATCGATCCGCCCAGAAGTGAGGCTATCAAGGCTGTAGAAGCCTGTCAAAATGCTGGGATTCAAGTCAAAATGATTACAGGCGATCATGCTGTAACTGCAAGAGCGATCGCTCAAAGTATGGGCTTTAATAAAAATGGTGAAGTTCTCGCTTTTACAGGCAGTGAACTGGCGCAAATGGAGCAATCAGAACTGGCTACAGCGATAGAAGATGGGGCAGTATTCGCCCGTGTTGCACCAGAACAGAAACTTCGCATCGTTGAAGCCCTCCAATCTAAAGGAGAGGTTGTTGCCATGACTGGGGATGGTGTCAATGATGCACCAGCCTTGAAACAAGCAGATATTGGTATTGCAATGGGAGGTGCTGGTACGGAGGTAGCCAAAGAAGCCTCAGATATGATTTTAACTGATGATAACTTCGCCTCAATAGAAGCTGCGGTTGAGGAAGGGCGGACTGTTTATCGAAATTTGCTCAAAGCGATCGCCTTTATCCTACCCGTTAATGGTGGCGAATCGATGACGATTTTGATTAGTGTATTATTTGCCAGAGAATTGCCCATTTTATCTTTACAAGTTTTGTGGCTGAATATGGTTAATTCCATTGCCATGACAGTACCCTTAGCCTTTGAGCCAAAGTCTGAACGGGTAATGGAACAATCACCACGCAGCCCCCGCGAACCGTTACTTTCTAAAAGTTTAGTCAAGCGGATTCTGACAGTTTCTCTCTTCAACTGGATTTTGATTTTTGGTGTATTTGAATGGATACGACAAACTACAGGAAATATCGATTTAGCCCGAACAATGGCAATTCAGGCTTTAGTCGCTGGGAGAGTTTTTTATCTTTTGAGTATTAGTCAATTAGGAATGGCTCTAATTAATACGATTCGGGGAGTCAGACAGACATTTAGTGATGCATCGGCAATGGGAATTGGTATCGCTACTACCATAGTTTTACAGATTATTTTTAGTCAGTGGAACTTAATGAATAGCTTATTTTCTACTGCTCCACTGAATTTAAACCAATGGTTAATTTGCTTCCTTATAGGATTGCCAATGATTGGAGTATCAATTATAGTAAATCGTTTTGATCCTCTCAACTGATTTAAGCAAGTCGGCGCAATTAAGGCAAGAGACGCGATAAATCGCCGTCTCTACAATAATCAGACGGCGATTTATCGCGTCTTTATGATCTCAGGCACTACCCATAAGTAAAGGGTTGTGGCGTTTACTCGAATCACTCGCTTTGCTTGCCAATCACCCATATCAAAGCTGTGGGAAACAATGCGAGTGCCAGGTTTCAATTCTTTTAATAATTTTGGTCGTAGTTTGAAGTTAACATCGGGTAGCAGGTAAAGCGTTACTACTGTGGCTGGTTTTAAGTCAGTTTCAAACAGGTTTTGTTCCAGGAAATCGACGCGATCGCTAACTCCTGCTTTTTGAGCCTTAGCAAGGCTTTCTTGTACAAGTTGGGGGTTAATTTCTATACCAACAGCACTACGCGCATTATATTTCTGCACAGCAGTAATGGGAATTCGTCCATCACCACTACCTAAGTCATAGACTACATCTTTGCTGTTAACTTCTGCTAGTTTTAGCATAGCGTCTACTACTTGTGGTGGTGTTGCTACATAAGGTACATCTGCTCGGCTTCCTTGAGATTGAATTATCACCGCAGACTCTTGTTTTTCTGCCTCAAAATTTCGTTCTAAGGTGCAACCAGCAACACTAAATACGGCACTAACTCCAGTAATAAATAACAATATATATTCTTTATCAATCATGATTTTGATGCTTGTCAAAAAAACATGAAAAAATATTCTTAATTTAAAATTGCGCGTTCATTTAAATTTTTATTTCCAGTCGGTTCTGTAGTTTCGATGGGACGGTTTTGTATCCAAGCAAACAAGGCTGCACCACCTATTAAAATTAGAGTGATACTTGTGACAATTTGCAGCATAATACTGTAACGCATAATAAAATTTTAGATTTTACAAGGTTTAGAAGCCGAATATTGAGGAGTTAAACAAGGTTGAAATGTTCCATGTGAATGTTCGTCGGTGGAACTTGAAGTTGATGCAAGGCCATTTCTACTTGTTCCATCATTTTTGGCGATGCACAGATGAAGTATTGCCGTGTTGCACGTCGTTTAGGTATGTAACGTTGTAAAAGTTCCTTGTCTACATAACCACTTTCTCCTGACCAATCTTCTGCTGGTTCTTTGAGAACATGGATAATAGTCAAGTCTAACTTTTTCTTCAGTTCATCCAGTTCTTCACGAAATGTAATGTCTTCCCAATTCTTGCTAGCGTAGATTAACAAATAAGGGCGTTCATCTCCTCGTTCAGCATGAGTAATCAACATACTGATCATGGGAGTAATGCCGATACCTCCAGCAATGAGAACAAAACCGGAGGTGTCTTCGTAGCGATCGGTGGTAAACACTCCATAAGGGCCATCTAAGAAAGCTTTGGTTCCGGGTGAGACATCTTTAATAGTGTTGGTAAAGTCTCCTAAAGCTTTGATACTGAACTCAATCTTTTCTGTGTTGTCGCCATTGGAAGACATCGAAAAGGGATGTTCTCGCATCCGAAACGGAGAAATTTCGAGGGTAATCCAAGCAAATTGACCAGGCTGGAAGCGAAAACCTTCGTGTCCTATGGGTCTAAGTGCGAGTGTCCAAACGTTACCGACTTCGGGGCGTACTTCCTCTACTAGATAAGGCTTTTTCAGCATTAACCAAGGTTTTACCAAACGCACATAAATTAGTAACCAGATAGCAGTAAGTGCGATCGCAGTCCATAATACTGCTTTCCAAAATAACCCTAAATAATTACCCACACCGATAGCGTGTCCCAAACCCAAGCCAACTGTTAAAACTGCCAAAATTCCATGAAGAGTCCGCCAAGGTTCGTAAGGAATCTTCAGTTGTTGTCGCCATACGCTAGTAACAACCAGCGTTATTAACGCCAAGGTTGCTAAAACAGCCATTCTGGCTCGCCACGGTGCTGTAAAAAAGTTCAATAATTGCAGTGTTTCTGGCTGCACTACGAACAAAATCAACGGATGAATCAGGACAAAGGTAAACGCTACTAGTGAGATGTAGCGGTGAAACTGAAGAATGATATCAACGCCGTAAGAGGCTTCAATCCGATTAATCCGGGCGGTAAGGGCAAATTGCAATGCCATCATCGCCAAAGCAATGAAACCTAATGCAACCGACAAGTCGATCCAAAACCCTCTTCCTGTCAGGGGAGGATAAATAAGCAAAATTAGCAAAGGTAACAGGGTGATGAATATATACGCCCCAATCCAACCAAATGCGATCGCAACCGGACTATGCATTAACAAACTTTTCATCATCCACCTCCTCTAAGTCTGTTGCTATGAGGGGCGCATCTATTCACTTTTGACCAGTTCACCACATTCCACCAGTTATATAAAATTGCTAAAACCGTTGTATTCGCTTCAGGTAATTGAAGCCACAAGTCTTAATAGAATTGAGTTAATGATTGCTAAAGTAATAGAACCTAGCAAAGCGCTCCAAAAGCCATGACGTAATCTAAAACCTGGGACAATTAAAGCCGATAATCCAAAGATGATGGCATTTAAGACAAAGAAAAATAATCCTAAAGTAAGGATAATGAATGGAAAGGTAAAAAATGTGAGAATTGGCAGCAAAACAGCATTCAAAATGCCAAACACTATAGCAGAAATGGCTGCTTTACCAAAACCATCTATTTCTATTCCCAAAAATGGCAGCCTAGCAATAATTAAAAAGCTAACAGCAGTGACTAACCAAGTAATGATGAAACCTATCATCATGAACCTCCTATTTTTTAATTAACTTTTCTCTTGCTCCAGAATATTGGAAGACCCAATTTTTTTCTTTTTTGTAATGGCTGGTAATCACAACAATCAATTGCTGCTTTTGTGAAAACAGTAGAAGGATTTACCGCACATTTGAGATAACTGTTTTTTGAAAAAAAGTGACAATTTTGACAGGGAGAGCCATCTAAATTATTTAGCTTATTAGCCTGCTCGGATAGTTTGAGTTTATTAAAAACAACTATCCCACCCATTATTAACAATATAAAAGGAGCCAAAATCAGAGATGGATCTGAAGCTATTATAGCACTTGTCTCCTCTATATTAAGCTTCTCTCTATTACGCTTTTCTCTACTCAAACTTGCTCTAGATAGGTTTGTTTGACTGTTGAATAGAGGAAGATTTAATTGGGCTGGTATATATTGTCCTAAAATTTCATTTACTGACATATTATTTACCTCTTATTCAATTTGATTAGTCCTGTTGTATTAGTCCTTTAGAGAAAATTTAATATAATCACAAATTAGTTTAGTAGTTAAACATTCCAACTGATTTATTCAATCTACAAAAAGAATGTGATCAGAAAGTGACAGTAAGGCAGTAATTTTATTTACACTAAAATAACGCACACAACAAACTGTACAAAAAGCAGCATGTGTATAATCGTTAACTGAACCGTATTGGTATATGAATACTTAAGACGAGATGAATTCCATTACTGCTATGATTCACGAGAGGATTCTTTTTATTTGGGCTTTGTCTCTAGCTCCTTTGCCATTTCAATTACTAATTGAGATTGTCTCAGTTTTAGCGGCTTTCTCGCTTTGTATGCGTTGTTTAGGTTGTGGTTTAAACTGCGATTGATTTTTATTTAACTTGATAACTGATAAGTTTTCTAATATCTTCAGGAGATAAATTAAGTAATTGAGCAGTCATGACTTCTAATATCTTAACTTCAGTGAATGGCAGCACAAAATTCAATTTTGTTAACGCATTATTGGTAGTTCTAACCTCAAGAAAGCTAATTCCTTGCTTTTTTTCAATTTCAACTTTGATTGCAGTCAAATTTAGGGGGATTTTTACCTGTATTTGTTGATTAGGTTCTAGCTTTTTGATTTGAGGATACAATCCTAATTGTTGTGCGATCGCTACTTCGGGAAATTTCGATTTGGGAATTTCTAGCTCTAATCTTTTAAGCATGGAGTTTGCCGTTATTATTTTAACTTGAGTAACCTGATATTCTTGGTCTATATTTATATCAATTAGTGTAAAATTCAGCGCAAGTAAAACCTGTGGTAGTGTATCAGCTTGCAATTTATCTGGCGTTCTGTAAGAGAGACTTAATAATTGCTTTGTTAGAAAATCACTACCAGCCCAAAAAGCAATTCCTACAAATAGCAAAGGCAAAGTCAATAGTAAAAGTTGTGGGCGCAAATCAGGCATATTTTTTAATATATCAGTTTATAAATAACCTTAATGCCAATTCTATATGAGTCTGTGCTTTATTCATGCAGAGTAAATCCCCTGCGGTAATACCATTTCACTTTAGTAATGATACAAATACGTGGGTAAGGGTAAAGCACATTGCTCATTGGTGTCAACTTAAGCTAGAAATAGCTTCGCTGCGGGCTTCATAACCCGCC
>NZ_KV757543.1 GCF_001712795.1 Nostoc sp. KVJ20 | reverse complement strand
CAAAATTGGTAGTCACCACTGAGAATAGCCGCATTTTGTATCAAGTTCTGATACCGTAGTCACGCCTTCTATATAAATAGATATTAACTATCATGACTACCAAATCTATTATGACTACCAGACTATAACTACCAAAACCAAAATCCCCAATCTCAATTCTTGGCTTGGCTACGGGCGTAGCTTGCCAAAGGCGATCGCTTCTAGCTTGTTCCTATTCCCCCACTGCTGAATCTCTCGCCTCTAGCTCGACCGCATTCGGCATTGGGAAAGAACTAATTGTCTATCAACTCTTTCCTCCTCTGCTCCTCTGCTCCTCTGCTCCCCTGCCTCCCCTGCTCTAGACCTCTGCTTTGATTGGACACAAGCGTTGTAAAACCTCAGTCGCTTTTGTAGTACTTTTGTAGTTTTCTGGGACTAATTTTTGGCTGATTGTTGATTTTTAGCTCAAAAAACTTTCCAAACTTTTTGGCGTACTGTGCGTCAAAAAATCATATTATTCTTTTCTCGGAGCATAATATCACTGCGACATTTAAAAATCCTGAAATCCTGGCATTTTCCATTGATTTGCCATAATTGAGCCATTCAAATGCCATTGATTTGCCATAATTGAGCCAAAACTACATCCATTTCTCAACAGTCTGAGCTTGTTGAGAAATGAGTTTTTAGAAATCCTTAATTCTGCCAGAAATTTGCCATTGGGATGCCATTCAAATGCCATAATTTAGCCAATTTTCTGAAATTCCTTTTTTTTGCCATAATTCTGCCATTGGGGTAAGTTTTTAGTTCGTATGCGAAGTTCTTTCCGACAATCTCTCTAGCGTTTACCAATTTGTGGCAGTCAAAAAAAAAGAATTAGATCAGTGTTGTGCGTGACTCAATATCCTGACTGCCTAATTTCTCTCCCTCTAATTGACCACGGCGCGATCGCATAACAGAACCCCTTCAGACCTTAAAGCCACCGCTCTTGATTTTGCTCCCAGCAGTAGTTAGAAGAATGCCTTAGACAATGAATGGCCGCGATGCCTGCGGTTCTTGCTAGCCGAACCACCTTCTTCGACCTATACTTTATCCCCTACGCGATCGCTGCTAACAGTCGCCTTACCAAAATCGCCTAAAGCAGTTTTGCATTGGGCATTGGGTGTTGGGGAAGAGGCGATCGCCCGTAGTCATGCTACGCTCTACTCCCCTGGCGGCCCTATTAGACATTGGAGATTAGGGATTGGGTGAATGAGCGTTGTCATTCCATCTGTGAAACTTGATCTGCTTTTGTCGTTCTTTTGTCGTTTTTTTGTAGTCAGTTTTAGCTGATTGCAATCGCGTCAACCATCCCACCTAACACTGCTAAAATAATTTTTTATCCCAAATTTTCATTTTTTCGCTTCAAAAGCAATGCAAAAATGGCTGAAATTGAAGTTACCCAAAATAAGCGTAGTGGGTACGTTTATTTTATTCTCTAATCGAAGAATTTTTGCAGACAAAAAATAGTGATTCCCCAAACTAGTCGTAGAGCAGTCGTAGAACAGTCGTAGACTAGTCGTAGAGAAATTAGTAATTGCTGAAAGCGATTCCCTAAAGCAGTCGTAGAGCAGTCCTAGAGCAGTCGCAGACTAGTCCTAGAACAGTCCTAGAGAAATTGTGATTTGGTATACAATTTCGCAATTTAAAACCCACTAATTACATAGACTTAGTGGGGATTATGACTGAGTTTGTAAAGGAAAATATTTCGGTTAGACTTTAATTCAGTTCTGCATTTTGATTCTGCAAAGTGATAAAGCTCCCGCGACGCTGCTGTGATTAATCCACACAAACTTTTGCATAACAAAAATGAAACAGAGCCAACAAGTGAGATTTAGCCTTGCGGTAGCCTTCACCACTAAGCAACTCTTCATTTGAAGCCAACAGAATTTTATCTGTGTCCTTTCCTTTATTGGCATAGCTAGCATAGACAATAAAAAGCCCTCTAAAAATTGATTCTAGAGGGCAGTGGGAAAAATTATTTGGTGTGAAGAGCTAGATGTACTAGGTTCTGTTGCTAGATGCGATCAGAGTTGTCCCCAATCGGATCTTCAGTAACTACAGGTTGAAATTCATCAAATCCGGTTATTGCTGGGGGAAATGTTGTCGAGAAGTTCCATTCCACTGCGGATAATTTAGGAAATTTCGGGGCATCGAAAGAAGGGAGCAGTTGCAAAGATATCTGGAAGTAACGGATGAGCAGGTGTTGGGGGCGGCGGCGAGTTTGGCGATGTTGTCGCCTGTGGGTAGAAGTCATGTAGAGATATTTGCCCATTCACCACATTTACGCGGCTTATTTCTCATCCTGGGAGGAAGTTAAAAGCGATCGCTATTCATCCCTCTGCCTTCTGCCTTTTTCAAAAATTCTCGCGTGACCCCTAGTTGTACTCTCCAGGAAGATCAGTTTTTCTAACAGTAATGCTGCCAACTTTCTTACCTGACATTCTCAATAATTCATCACCTGAAAATTCAAAACCAAGCTTTAGTGCTATTCGCGCAACATCATCTGCGGTTGGTGCTGCAAGCACCTCGTTTTTAAGTTCAGGTTCAGACTGCATTTTCTTTAAAAATGCTTCGATTTGCTCAAAAGCCATATTTAAAATTTGATCCTCGCTAGCTACTCGTAATATAAAGAAAAACAGCAGTATATTTTTTAAGACTAGCAGCACAAGCGTATCAAGATTCGGGGGAAAGATGATTATAGCGACGCGCTGCTCTTCATTTATCAGAATCTTGCTTATAATAAATCACGTTCTGATAAGTAATCATTATCCTACTCCAGATCCGTTTCAGCTTCTCCCTGACTTAAAGCCTTCACCACTAAGGAACTCTTCATTTATCAGCAACAGAATTTTATCTGTGTCCTTGCCCTTGTTGGCATAGCTGGCAGGATTGCTGGGGTCTTTCTTGTTCTCCATACCGAATTTTGCATTGTGGCTAATCACCTCATCTTTGTGAGCTTCAATCCAATCGCGTACCACCAAGCCGTTACAGCCGCTTAACTCTCTAAGTGCTTGGTTAGTCACAGCCAAGCGATCTGAGTCCCCAGTTGCCACAGCATCGTTGTAAAGACAGATTGCCTGATAAGACCTACGGATTTTTTCTACAGATGCCCCCGGTGCTTTGCTCCCCCACACCTCAGCATCGGTTTTGGCTTGCCAGTCAATCTCTTCTTTGATGGGTGCAACCTTGGCAGGTGTGGCAGTAGTAGCAGGTGCTATTGCTCCCCCGTGAGTTACCTAGACGATTGCCCAAATAAAGGCATTGGCTGCTGACGAAACAACAATATTTTGCATCCCTCGCGTCACGCAGGTTTGGGCGCAAAAATAAGTTTATTGTTCCGGTTCCGGTTTCAAAAAATGCGATCGCCTAAACCCGTTAACAGGTTTACTCGATTCAGTTGTAAGGGATAATCTACTGGGAAAGTAACTGCCTGTGATGACCTTGGAACCCAATAATCAGCTAAACCTATTTGCCAACATAAAACCCACACCAGCACGTAGAGCAGAGGCGCTGGTGATGAGTGCTGATGCACTGCTGAAGTGGAAAGCGCAAATCTTTGACTATCAGCAGCTAGTGAGAAAAAGTCAAGCACCAAAACAAGCAACACTGTTTGACCTAGCCCCGACACACTGTGACCCAGAGACGATAGACCCGTTTAAGCTGCATTTACAACCAATGGCTTTTTACCGGATGCCAGATGATTTTGGTCAAGCAGCTTTGTATTTTGTGATTGATTCTGCTGCTGAATTGCTACTTTATGTTGGGGAAACTAAGCGGAGTAACAAACGCTGGCGTGGGACTCATGGCTGCAAGGATTACATCAGCAGTTACCAAGACTTACATTATCGCTATCAGATAGAGACGGCGGTTAATATTGGTTTTTGGTGGGATGCTCCAGTTGAACGACGCGCACGGCAGGCGCTAGAGTTGAGCCTGATTCAAAAGTGGCGTAGTCCATTTAACAAGGAGAATTGGGAGCAGTGGGGGCAGCCGTTTAAGTAGGGTGTTTCGTGGTGATTAAAATGTCTGATAATTTACCTTTTAAAAATCCTGACCAACTACAGCAATGGCATCAGGGTATAAAAGATGCCAACCGTAATAATATTTTCTGTCATTGTCGTGCTTGCGATTATGAGTGGATGGATTCAGCATTTGATGTTACTTGTATTAAATGCAGTAGCAAAGATGTAGAAAGTATTTCATCTTGGCAGTTTCCTGATGACTAAATCGAAATGCTTATTGAAGAGTGCGATGGCGAAGCGAGTAAAGCGAGTGTGATTGTTGTTTTGGAAATATAAGCAATGCCTAACTGTACTATCCCCTTCAACAGCAGATTTATTAGTTGATTATTAGTGACATTAATAGTTCTTATTCTGGTTTACCGAACCGCAAAAATCGAGTAAACCGTAATCTTATTTTAGGTCTACTTTAGTGCGGTAATCATCCTTGTATGAGGTGATGAGAACCGAATTTACAGGAGTTTTAAGCATACTTATTATAAATACATAAGCACAAACCCAAGTGCAAAAACGATTAAACAATAGCTGAATTTTTCCGAGAAAAAGTTATGGCACTAGTTCGTTACAACCCCTGGCAAGAATTGAACGCTTTAGAACGTCACATCAACGGCTTATTTGGAGATACCAGAGTACCATCTGCACGGTTTGACAGAGATTTTATCAGAGTTCCGGCGGCTGAACTACAAGAAACTGATGATGCGATTCATCTCAAACTAGAACTGCCAGGACTGGAAGCTAAAGACTTAGATATTCAAGTCACCCAAGACGCTGTTCACATTAGTGGTGAGCGCAAGTCCCAAACTAAAACCGAAAACAATGGCACTACAAGAAGTGAATTCTACTATGGTAAATTCCAACGTGTAATTCCTCTATCTGCTAAGGTTCAAAACACCAATGTCACCGCAGATTATAAAGACGGTATCTTGAATCTGATACTGCCAAAAACTGAGCAAGAAAAGAACAAAGTTGTCAAGGTTAATTTAGAACAACCTGCTGCATAGTTTGAAACTACTAATCCTCCTTTGATTGATTGAGATAGCTAAAAGCCCAGTTGTGAGATGACTGGGCTTTTTTGTATGCGATGTCTACTTTAAGGGGCTGCGCCTACGCTGTTGGTTTTCCTCTAAGAATGGTGTGGGGGCGATCGCTTTGCGCCATTGTCTACCAGCTATATCCCATCTCTACAAGTTTCCTCTAAGAATTACTGCTAAAACGGTGTGGTATTGAGATTAAGTTCTTGCCAACCACTTGAAAAGTGCTAAATCTATTAGTGATTCTAACGAATTAGAAATTTTACAAGTATCCCGCAAGTTGCTATACCAGTTAATTGGAACAGGGATTAATGATTTATATGAAAGACTTTGCATCAAATGAGGTCGTTTTTCTCGTGGCACAGCATCCCATTGGGATTGTAGCTTCATCTTGCCCAAGCCTTCCGGCACATGACCAACATCAGTAACAGAAGCACCGTCTGTCCATAATCTAATTCTGCCAATCACTTCTTTACTATTACCAAATAATGAACTTGGCACAGGCAACCACAGGAATATAATCAGGTTATTACCGACATTACCCACTAAATAGTCCATAAAGTTAGGATGCGATGCCTACATCTGGCTGTGCCTACGCTCCTTTCCTCACGGTGAGGAGCGATCGCACTAATCATTGAGCATCTATCGCCTGCTTATGAAGTAATGCATGAGGCGGAAATCCTTCTCGTTTAAGTTGGTGTTCATTCATATAGTCACTATCAAGGATTCCATAACTTCTAGTTTTTTCCGCCATTTCCATAACAAATTCTCTATTGAAGATTATCCCCAAATAAGTACTATCTTTAAACCTCTCTCCAATCCATGTAGGGTCAATTACTTCAAGAGAATCATTAGCTAACCAAGCATGAGATATTACTAAATCTACGTCTTCATCATAACCAAAACCCTCACAATAACTTAGTTTTGGGTATTTCCACAAAGCTTGAAAACAGTTCTTAAAGCATAATTTAGGCTCACCTTTAAATGGTGACTTTACCTTGGTTACAAAAGGTTTACCATAATCCAAAACTAGCCTTTGTGTACTTTTATAACGGTAGTTAGAACGGGTGTTAAGTTTATCAATCAAGTCTGCTTGTTCTTTTAATATTGCTAGCAGACGGTCTAGATTATTCATTATTACATTCTTTATTTAATATTAATTAAATTAATTTAAACTAAATATTAAACCACCAATACTTATGAACCCCTGTCAGTTTTGACCCAGCTACTGCGTGTTCATCAGCCCATGTTAGTGTACTACCATCCCCACACTCGTAACCATCCCCACCAAATTTACTTACCCCGTCTTCTACGACTTGCATCATCACTTTAATAATCATTTTCTCAGTTACAGAAATATTATAATGTTCTAGTAGCAGAGCTTTGATATCTTTAGTACAAACATGGTCAAAAAATCTAGGCTTTTCTTGAATAATACTAATAATTAAATTTTTTAATTCTTCTGCTTTCATTGTCTGAAAATCCCTGTTGTTCTAAATTCTTTAGTTTTTCTAACTTCCGATTTAGAAGTGCTGCATCACTTTCTGGTTCACCATCTTCATCTGACCTGCGCTCCTCTTCTAGCCATTCCAACAGTTCAGTTTTTGGACGAAATGACATTATAGGGCGCTTCTGGTTGTAATTTTCTTGAGCTTGGTAAAGTACATCACGATTAGCTTCATTCCATCGCTGCTGATTAGACTTAGCAGAAGACTTGGATTCAGAAAACTCTGGCATCACTTCAATTTTGAGATAGCCTCCTTGACTTTTGAATTGCCATCGGTTGTTGTAATGTTCAAAATGTTTTTTTGCCCCCCGTTCAGTTTTCCAGCGCTTGCACAAATGTAAATCTTTATTAGTCCAAGCATATTCAGTATCACAACTAAATGTATATAGCCAACCTAAAGGTTTATCTTCTTTGGTATAACAACGATATCCGTAGTACATATAAGGTTAAATCACAGACCTAAGCTTTTTTTCAGCCACTTTGATAAAAGTACTTCTCTCACAGCTAACTTAATTTCATCTGCTGTCTTATCAATTGGGTTATAGTCTGGTGGTAGTTTAAAAAACTCAGATGCCCAATAGCTGTTTTTGGTTTCTCGCTCGTACTTTTCTACTTCTTTGTAGGAACCAATGCAAATTTTCTCTTCTGTAAAGTACAGTCTGACTTTTCCCTCTTCATTTGGCTCAAACATAAAACTTAACCTCAATTGATTAAATAACTGAACTTTTAGCTTGTAGGTTCGTGTTCGCTGACATATTTTTTGATAATTTGCTCAATTTCTGATTCTATAGCATCCATGTGACCATCAACATCAGCATACCAGCCATATTGATTGAGTACTTTAATAGCAGCATTTACTGCTGAGGCCGCAGCTTTATCACGTCTACCTTCAGGTGATGCTATGTATGCCTTATATTCTTCTTCTTTTTGTTGTTTACGTTGTTCTGCTTTCTTTATGACAGCTTGAGCTTTTTCTGTGGTACATAAATAAGTTCCCTCGCCCAAAGCACCTACTTCTCTTCCATTTCGGTTGTAGCGAGTGCCATTTTTGAGAGTAATTGTACCACTAGATGAAATATGTGTAACTTCCTCAATTACGGCTTTAGTGCCACGCTTGTCATCGTAAAAAAATACTCCAATTTTATCCCCTGGTTTTAGTTCTAGTGTGTTCATTTTTATTCTACTAAATTGGATGAAGTGATTTAAAAATTAATCTATCGGTAAACTTATCACTTATTAATAATTAATATTGGCTTTTTTTTGAAGGTAGTATGCAAATTCTATTGCCTCGTCAATATCGTCAAATTCTTTCTCCCCAATGAAAGTTTTCCAGTCCAGCATAAAGTTAATGACTCCACCTTTAACGCCAGGATAGAAAGTTACACTTACCGAATGCTCTCCTTGGGTTTTGTTAAGTGGTTCAAGAAGCTTAAAAAGTTCATCTATTTTGGATTGTGCATTAGTCATTTCATGTTAAATATAGTTTTTAGATTCAGATTCATAGCCAGCAATAAATGCTGCTTGTAGTTCTTGACGTAAATCTTCTGGTATATCACCCCAATTTGATACGCCAAGAGTATATATTAAATCTTCTCTATCATCTTTGGTCAGAATCATAGCTCGATTGTTAGCCCTAGCTTCTGCTCCAAAATTCTGAGCATAATTTAAGAGTTTTTGTCTATCCATTGTCTTTTAACTTGATTCAAGTAATGTTGAGAAATTCAATATACTCATCAATTTCGCTGTAAATCGTAAGATTATTGTTCATGACGACATCAAACTTAATTCCAGTAGTGCTTCACTTCTAGTTAACAACTTGCCAGTATAGGGAGATAGCCAACAAACTCCCGGCTGTTGTGGGTTGTCTTCCTTACACCATCCGGCACTGAGTAATGTCTTCTCCTTGCGATCGCACTCTATAACCAGAGTGATAATTTCTCTCGCTTCTGTCAGCGTATCTACTCGCCGCAGGTTACTTTTATGATGGTTTCTTTGAAACGGAGTTGCCCCGCTTTTATCTTCAATTAACCACCCCGAACTTGTGTTACTCCGTCCGGGTATACCGTTGGAATAGTAAGTATTGCGGACATAAAACCTACCATCAGGAGTAAGATATTCACCTGCCTCGATACGTTGCAGTTTCATAATGGTTTTAATGGGGATAGTCAGAATGTGCGATCGCTTACTCTTAATATTCTACATAGTAAACTATGTATTTACAATCTCTGTGTTGAGTTCACTAACATCTGCAAATATATTTTTACGATGTCAGCGCAAGGCTTTCATTGCTCTTTGAATGCGATCGCTTTTGTGAGTCTGACATAATTATGATTCTTTCCCACCCATTACTAGAACTGGCTCAATCCAGACTAATTTTCTTTGCTGTCTGCCTTCCCCGTAAGCTTGATTACGTAAGAATCCGCGTCTCCAATGAACGCTCTTAGTACCATGTGTACCGCCACTGCTTTCACTAGTTTGCGTCTCTTCACGTTTGAGTCGATATCCAAGTCCAAGCCAAAGTGGTTGATAAAAATCTTGCGCTTGCGCTTTGCCAAAACCTTTATTCACCCTGACTAGTTCGCTTTCTTTGTCTACAAGTTCCGGGCGGCACTCCATTATCAAAATTAATCGCAATAAAATTGAGTGCAGATATTCATTAAATCCTTTGACTACCTTGGGGTCAATATCTTCAGAATCGGTATAAGTAAGTTTTTGTGCATCAAGTTTAAATCGACGGCAAAAGGAACTAGAACCATCGGTTGCTGCCCAATAAAGGATATTAGCTTCACTATCGTAATGCCAAAAAATAGCATCAACGCTCCTATTTTCAGGAGAAAGAATCACACCTTTGGGCAACATAAACATTCCCGTTTTCATTGCCCAGTTTAAACTGTCAATTTCAACAGTTAAAACCGATTGCATGAGTGCTTCGAGCAAGTCTTTGTTCACCCAATATGCCGGACATTTGGCAATACCTACTTTAAACAAGGTGTATAGGGTGATGTAAATCGATTCTGCGGGATTAGTTCTTAATTGGTGGAGTAGTTTTTGTTCCTCCTGAGAGTAATAAATATCTGCAACAAAACCGCAAATTTTCTCATAGCTTTCGTAACCATCCACAGGTAAGGTAGGACGAATAACAATTTGATTAAACCAACCTTTAGGTTTTTTGCTCATGCGCTGCGCTTTAAGAACTCCTGGCGATGCCATCTCATTGCATCAACTCTAGGATAATACTGTTGTTGGCTTGGTAAGATAATGCGATCGCCCCTAAATTCTCGCATCGGCTTGGCGTTGGGTGAATCTTCCCGCAGGTTGTCAGAGACGATGATAGTGTAATCGTCGTTGATGGTGAACCAGAAGCGGTCAAAAGCCCAGTGATGATTTTTGCACAGTGACAGCCCGTTATCAATGCGGTCGTCGTAGAACTGGGAGAATGGTTTGATGTGTGAGCCATCAACGATGTTCTGACTAAGTGAATCGAGTATTTGTAACCCGCAAAACGCGCAGCGTTGGTTGTAAGTTGAAACTACAATTTTGCGGAACGCCCCATCTCGGACAATTACAGCTTGCTCATCTTCTAATTCCTCTGGCTGATAGACCTTGCCACCACTGCGCTGCAACTGGTCTTGTAGTTCAGCAAAGGCGTTGACTTGTAATAATGACTCGATATCTTGTGTACGCTCGTTAAACCACGAATTAATGAGTGTGTGGGTTAGTACAGTGCGTTCGCTCTCGTTTTGCAGCAGTGACCAGAGTTCATCATCAAGGTAGGCGTACTCAACTGCCTGCCGAATAGCCCCAGGAGTAACAATTTTTGCTTTAGATGTAACCGTTAATTCAAATCCGAGATTGGGTTGGAAATGCCAAAAGCCATCGCTTCTAAGGTAAAAAAACGGTTGCCCAATATCTGGTTTGCGTACTGGTTCTAAGTGGCTCCAAAGTTTAAGAAATGTGGCGATGAGTTCAGCAGATAAAGGAACTTGATTTTGCCTAATCTCCCCTTGGCTGATCAGTTCGATAATTGATAGCAGCAAAATAGGTTTATTCGGTGCAACCCCACTAGAACGCGATACCCTGAGATTGGCAAACTTATTGACGTAGTAGGCGAGGTTTTTCGTCATTATTCAAATAACTGTATAGGTCGTTTGCCATCTGCCACAAATTCTTACTGATTTACTCAACTAGAGCTAGAGCAATTTTATTGTTTAAAATAACCGCTTTAGCAGTAGTTATTGGTGTATAAGGCATTACATCTTTGCAATAAAACAGTGGGTGGTCGGGATGCAAGTTATATGTCACTCGCTGGTAGCCTAATCCTATGAGCGATCGCACAGCCTCATTAGTCAGCTGCTCCCACTGTAAAAACTGCAAAATACCCACAACATAGGCGTGGACATTTTTGCGCCCTTGAGCGATCGCACGTTCTCGTCCCTTGCGCTCAACCTCAAACACCGCATTGGTTAGTTTGACACACCCCAGCATGAGTTAGCAGCGACCCGCTTTTTCCCCCTGACTTGAGTGAAAAGACGTGGTAATGCAGGTTGAAGTAAACCGCTACACGCTGTCCGTAATATGCGGCTGGGTGAATTGTGCTGAATGGATACCGATGAGTCATGATGAGCGTGCAGCTACAACCTGCATAGTTTACAACAAACCATTAGCTAACTAACACCGATAACCGTAATGCGACCGAGGTGTTTTTAGTCACTCGGAAGCTAGGCTGTAGCCGAAGGTAACGAGTATCTAAAAATACAATGAGCGAGTCAAAGTTTCTGGCGATTGACCCGAAGTTAGAGGATTACTGGCGGGCAATTATATTGTTTGGTAAAAACGTTGCGTGTTATAAATTTGCGTTGGCAAAGTCATTGTTAGAATTAGCACCGCAGGGTAAAACTACCATCACCTTAGAAGAGTTAGCAGAACCGTATTCACGTTATGTAGTTGAACACATACAGAGGTGTGATACGCAACATCAAAAAACTGACCGCCCGTATCCTTTTATTGAGGCGTGCCGACAGTTTAAGGCGGGTGCGATCGCACGGAACGAATTGCTTGAGATAACAAGGAACAAAGGATTTGATGTGGTGTTGGGTGCGTTCCACAATGTTGGTTCTGGACAAGTACCCGTAAGCTTTTACCACAAGCCCAGGAATCGCAAAGAGATTATTGTTAAGGATGAATTATTTAAGTTATTAGAAACTGAGCAATTTCATAACTTATTGCCGGAAGTAGATGCGAGGTGGCAACTTGTAGAAACTGCTTGGGATTTAGATATTTCACGCAATCTCCTAACTGTAAACTACGACTCAGCCCAACAGTTGCTATTTACATTTGGCGAAGGCAAGCGGCGGGTAGATATTACCTCATGCCGGGATGCCCTCAACGGCTACCAAAAAGGTAAGTGCTTTTACTCATTTGCAGATATTTCGATTGAGGCAGGTTCCAAAAACCTAACCGATGTAGACCATTTCTTTCCTCACTCTTTGAACGAATTTATACCAAACATCGATGGTGTATGGAATTTGGTGCTGTCATCTACAGAATGTAACCGAGGCGAAGGGGGAAAATTTGATAGGCTCCCTGACACCAAATATTTAGAACGCCTGCACAATCGCAACGAATTTTTGATTACCAGCAACCATCCTCTACGCGAAACGCTTATTCAACAAACGGGTAACACGGAAGAAAAACGGCACGATTTTTTGCAGTCCATATACAATACAGCACAAACACTTTCAGGAACTGGAAGCAATAATGGCTGGAAATCAAAGTTTGAATATCCAGTAACGTTCTAAAATAGCAGGTGCAACGTCTGGTTTCCAAAAAAAAATATGCGCGAATATCGCTGCACCCGTAATGCTCTCTATGCTCATGACTGCACTGGGCGCGATGACATTAGAGAACGACAGGGGCATTACATCTGGGCAATCAACGAAGAAGCTGCATGGCAAGAAATGGCACGGCGGTATCCAGAGGAAACCGCAGAGGGGTTTACTGTCCAGGAGTGGGAAGGGTTTGATGTTATTGTGGTAGAGGTTCGGCAAGAGGAGTCTAAAAATGAATGAGTCACTAAATGCTGCTCAAAGCGAACTACAAGTTATGGAGTTTTTGGCAGCAGCCCTCCAAGATAAAGTGTTATTAGACCAACTGATGGAAGCAATGGGTGCAAAAGATAACGCTGCAATCATAACTATGGCTGTTGAACATGGCTATAACTTCTCTCAAGAATCATTGCACCAGGGGCTAACGAAGATATTCCATTTGATGACACCAATCATGCAAGAGCAAAACTTAGCTGTGTCCGAAGAGTAGGTGATATTGAAATGGAAAGCAGCGTAGACAATAGGCATCGCCCCCCGCTTTTAATGGAAGCATTGGCTGAGGTTAGGGCTAGCAGCTTGTGCAATATGTTCATCTATATTTTAACTATTAATGATTAGCTCATTACGGCTACTAAATTTTAAAGCATTTGAGAATCAATTAGTTGAATTCAAATCGCTTACCCTACTCTCTGGTTATAATAGCACTGGGAAATCTTCTGTATTGCAAGCACTATCATTGCTGCATCAATCTTACCAGCAAAATTTACTACAAAACACAGGTTTATTGCTCAATGGGAACTTGGTAAATATTGGCACAGCAAAGGACGCTTTGTATGAAAATGCCACACAAGACTATGTAGGATTTGAGCTTAGTTTAAAAAACGGAACTAAAGGAATTTGGCACTTTAACTACAACTCCTTAGAGAGAGAAGCAAATTTTTTAGAGAGTGGATTCAACTCTGTTGATGCCGATATTTATCAGTCAAGCATTTTCAACGGGCAACTTTATCACCTTCAATCAGAACGTGCAAAAGTTGCATCAGGAATCTTAAATTACCAAGCGCGAGAACTTAAACAAATTGGGGCTGAAGGCGAATATACAGCACATTTTCTATATACATACGGTAGTCAACCAATCCCCATCGCCCAACTCAGTCACCCGCAAGCAAAATCAATAAATTTGATAGAACAAGTTGAAGCATGGATGGGAGAAATAAGTTCTGGTCTACGCATCCAAGTTAATGCACATCTAGATATAGATTGGGTTAACTTGAAATTTAGTGACCCTATTGGATACGGCATTACCTACGTTTTACCAATTATCGTGGCAATCCTTGCCTCCAGTCCGGGTGCGTTAATTCTGATTGAACACCCAGAAACCGGACTCCACTCCCAAGCACAAACAAAGCTGGGTAATTTGTTAGCATTGGCTGCTAATTGTGGCGTTCAAGTTGTGGTAGAAACTCATAGCGACCAGATTTTAAACGGTATTCGTCTTGCGGTGCATGGTGGTAAAATTGAGTCGGAAGATGTGCAATTACATTACTTTCAACGTCAAGAAAACCAAGGTCAAGCTTTTATTAAAGTTTTCTCACCACGCATTGATAAAGACGGCAGAATTGACCGATGGCCTGATGGGTTCTTTGATGAATGGGAAAACAGTTTAATGGTTTTGCTAGAACCTGCTAAAATATAACTTTATGAACGATTTTACACAAACCTTTTTACTTAGACAAGAAGCTCAAGCGAATTTAGATAATTTAGTTAGCAATTTACAAACAATACAAACTTTATTACAAGAAGGTCAAAGCCCAACAATAGAGAATATCATTAAAGAATCAATATATCTTATTGAAAAAATAATGCCAAATCTAGCATTTGATAATGCTTTAAAATTGACTTATTTAGTTAGATTTTTAGTGAATTGTCTATTGGATTTAGAAACAATCAGCAGTGATACAGATAAAATCAATCAGACTATTCAAGAAATTACTATTTGGCATGATACCGTTATCACAATATTCCAATCCAACTAATATATTTAATAAATAGAGATGCACATTAACGCCTAATATCAATAAACACGTAAATCTGTGTAGCGATGCCTACCCTCATCCGGCAGTTATACTATGTCATTATTTACTACACTTCCAACTCACGTAGCAATGCCTCATTTATCCTTTGTGCCTCTTCTCCACTAGTTTCTACCACATCAAAGGCTTCTTTGACTGCTGCTTGCACTCTAGGCGGTAGTGCTTCAAATTTATCGTTGTTGAGTATGGAAATGCGGCAACCAATGTAGGGCATAAAATCAACGAATGGCTGCATTCCCGATTTAATCAAAAGTTTTGATAACAAGGTAATGGGATGGTAGGGTTTATCGTTGTCTGAAGTGCTGTTAATTTCGGATGCAAAGTAACCACACAGCCAACTGAGACTATCAATGTCTTTTTTTAAAGCTGCAACCGTACCATCTAACACTTGCTGGTTGAGCTTAACAGGCAGATTGTCAAAAATTTGGTCTAATGATTCTGGGTGTCGCTTGTGGCAATAACGCACCGCAGATTCAACAAGTTTATCGATTTTGGTGGGTTGGGGTTGTCCAAATCCTTTGCCAGACATGATAGTTGCTGTATTGAATACAGGGATTTTAGCAGGATTTGGGGTTGTGAGGTGGCGATGTTTACTTTAAGGGGCTGCGCTTACGCTTTCCTCTAAGAAAAAGTTGAAGTTACACCGCCATGTTTCAAGGTTCTGGCAATTTGGCATAACTTATCTCTGAATTGCAGTTTAAATGAGATATCAACAGAACAGTCACAAATCGCCAGTTGTTGACCCAACGCTGTAGAAGAACTCAGCAGCCAACTCACAGCGCTCGGTCATCGCTTCGCCACAACTGGCTAGTAATGTACTAGAAAATAAATAGTAAATGTGCGATCGCTTTCGGGTTTATACAAAGTAAGTAACTCAAAGCCAAATATATACATACTACAGTAGTAGATTAGTTAGCTCCTGTAGAATTGCCATGTCAAACCCGTACAGTAATAAAAAAAAGATTCGAGGTTGGAAAAAACAGATTAGAAAAATTAACTATTGGAAGAATTACAATCTCACCCTAGATGTAACCAAATTACACAAGTCTCAACGAGATTATGTCAAGGTCACTATTGACCCCTGGTATCGCTTAGTAAGAAGAAATCCTCCCATTTGGTACAACCGATTAATACTAGAGGCTTTAATAGAGATTTATTTAAATTGGCATAAAACACTTCAGGAGTCGGGAGAGCCTTTTTACTTAAAAATATGGTTGTTTGAGCATCATTTTATTAACTCTCAAGTTGTAGCAGCAACTGGAGATTGGATTGTTGGATATAACAATACTTTTACAAAGAGCAACGAAAAGAGAGCGTTTCCATTTGAGAAATATAAAATTCACAACTTCAGTCTCGAAAATTTTCAGTGGGAACTCCACGTTGAAGAGAATTATTTTTATGAAAAGATTGACCAGCTAAGTGAAGCAGAAATTAACAAAATCAAACAAAAAGCTTACAGGTCAGGTTTTCTTCAGAATGGTGATAGGTACTTTGCTATTAAAACAGGAGATGTTTGGATTGGAACGTTACACACGCTATATTAGGGCAACCATCAAAACTGTTTATGGTAGACGCTCTGCGCCATCGCTTGACTACCTATTAAATTACTTTGGCTGCCACTTTACCTAATGCTGTCTGCAAACGAGTGGTAAATTCAACAGGAGCGATGTCTGCGTCAGGTTACTCCTGGGTTTTCCTCACTTGATTGGGGCGATCGCTCTTTTCCGTTTCTTAGAGGAAACCCTTAACACCTAAAATACTGCTATGGTCAATCACTACCAGATTCCCTTATAGGAAAAGTTAGATTGAATATGAATGAGACTTTAGCAGCCACACTAGGGGAATTACAAGCCCAAATTTATTGGTTACATGATGCTGAGGAGTTTGCCCAATTGGCATCAGCAGCAGCTACTATATATATGAAACTTGGTTATACTCAACAGCAGGCAGAAACGGCAGGTAATTTAATTAGTCAGGCTTATCAATTATCTGATGATGCTGTTTTAGCTCAGAAAGCAGGTAATTTTGACAAAGAAATGCAGTTTTATCATCAAGTTAAAGATAAATTAACACAAGTAGAAACTACATTAGTTTATCAAACCAGTATCGCCATACATCAAATGAAATGGTGGATGTATTTTCGTCATAAACAAAAATTACAAACTATTATTCACTTGTTTTTACAACATTTTAAAGCGGTGGGATGGATTAACCTACTTACTGCTATTAAATTGACATATTGTTTGATGGAAATAGGCAGAGTCCATAAATCACGTGATTTTAAAACCACCAAAGATAATGCTATAAAATACTGGACAGAATTATTGAAAATCAAACCGCCACAATACTCTTATCTTGGTTGAATTGCTGATTTTTAGGCTTGAGTGCGATTGGTAAACTACGCATCCTTAACTTTTCCTCTGTTGATGGAGAGAGCGATCGCATAAACAGATAACTCATAAAGGTTAGCTTTTTGCTGGTGGATCTACTTATAATGATTCCAGCATTCACCAATCACCCCCCATCACTTATGGCAATACTGCAATTGATTGAACCTGAAGTTAAAGATTTGGGTGGGTTTATTGCCCGTCGCAGTTTGCCATATTCTAATCGCCAAATGGTTGGGCCGTTTATCTTCTTTGATCATGTTGGCCCGTCTGTTTTGCCACCCAACAAAGGCATCGATGTCAGGCCACATCCGCATATCAATCTCGCCACCGTAACTTACTTGTTTAATGGTGCTTTGATGCACCGCGATAGTTTAGGCACTGTGCAGGAAATTCAACAGGGTGCTGTGAATTGGATGACGGCGGGAAAGGGGATTGTACATTCAGAACGATCGCCCGACATTGATCGTCAAAATGAAGCTACCATTCATGGCATTCAAACCTGGGTCGCCTTGCCTGTGGAATACGAAGAAACCGAGCCAAGCTTTGCTCACTATCCTGCCCAAACTCTTCCTATCTGGGAAAAGAATGGTGCCATCATCAAACTCATTGCAGGAGTTGCAGATGGCTACACCTCACCTGTCAAAGTTTTCTCGCCTATTCTTTACTTAGATGTGGTGCTGTCTGCCAATGCTCACTTTACTATCCCCACTGATTATTCAGAGAGAGCAGTATACAGCGTCACAGAAGGTTTAAGCATTAATGGGCAACCGCTAGAGCCATATCGCCTCGCTATCCTAGAACCAGTGGGTGAAATCAAGGTTTCTGCTGCTGCTGCTGCTCGGTGTATTGTTATTGGTGGTGAACCATTGGGTACACGCTACAAATGGTGGAATTTTGTTTCTAGCCGACAAGAGCGAATAGAGCAAGCAAAAGCCGATTGGCGAGACTGCCGCTTTGCTAACGTGCCAGATGAAACAGAGTTGATTCCACTACCAGAAGTAGTGACAGAGGCCAATCCCTTTTAGTATCAGTCATGAGGGTGGGCGTGGGCGATCGCTCTGCTACCAATTAAAGTACTTTTGCTGCCACTTTACCTAATGCTGTCTCAACACGGCTGGGAAATTCTGATGGGCGATGCCTGCGGTGCAAGAAGCCTATGCAGGTGTGAGTGTCAAAATTACCTATTTTAAAAAAGATTTAAAAATTCGGTAATGACTTCTAAAGGATGGTTATAACATTCATTTGCATTAAATCTAACAGTCCGAATCCCATCACGTAATAAAACTCTATCTCTCCTATAGTCTCTGGTTTTTTGTGATGCTTGCTGATGATGTTCTCCATCAACTTCCAAAATCATACACTTTTGTTTATAGAAAACTAAAAAATCTATTTCTATTCTTTCTTTTAATTGATTATTATCAATGTTAGAAATAGGTAAATCAGTTAAATCCATATAAGCCCGGCTGTTAGCAAAAAATAAAAGTCGTTGACTATGTAAGGCGTGTGCTATTCTGACTTCTGTTCTTGACCTAAAATTTAAGCCACCCCATTGATGCTGGGCATTAGTATCATCTTTTGAATATTTACTTTTAACGGAAGATATTTCAATTTTTATATTATTCAATATATCTTCTTTATAATGCTCATTAAAAAATAATGTCCACCAATGTTTTGAATTATGTCCATCACGTTGGTCAGCGTATGCTAAATGTAAATTAGGAGCTAATTCTTTATAAAATCCTGACTTACTTCTTATAGCTAACCAGTCATTAATACTTTTTCTAGTAAAGCTACTTTTTGAGTAAATTTTTAAAATATAATCAATTAAAGAAGAAGTTCGTAATTCTATAAAATAGGGTAAACTAGAACTTTTTAATACAATTGCGCTTTCATCAAGGTTCTGCTCGTCTCCTGATGGGTTAAATTTAGTCTTTACCTCTTGAGTTACAACATTCATATTTTTTACTATCATCTATTGCTTGTGTACTTTTCCCTTAAAAATGGGAGGAAGCTATGCCTATGACGAGCGAAGTGATGGCTAAATATTGAAAATCAAATATTACTTATTATTTCTATACATTGTTTTTGTAAATTTATTAACTCCAATGATTTTGATTCTAAACTTGTAAATATAACGCTTGGTTGATTAGTTATTGTTACCATAATAATCATTTGTTGTTCAGCATTTATTTTTCTCAAAATATGGTGAATCAAATCACTTTTGGATTTATTATATTTTTGAATTTCTGTTTTTTGTGCTAAAAGCAATGGATATGCAAATATACCTTTTATGAGATTTAACATATTTCCAGGATTATAACTATTTATAATGGAATTAATGCCATACTTATTAAAGCCAAGAGATAAATCTCTTTCTTGTTGATAAATGTCTTTGTATATACTAATTTTTGCAGCTTCTATTAAAGCTGTTTTAACATTATTCATATCATCAAGTAAATAATCACAAATTGCTAATCCTAAGTAAGTATAAAAAAGCCGCTCACCTTTTTCAAGACAAGTAGCTTTAGTAAAACCAATCCTGGCATTGTTAATCAGAACGGACTTTTGTTCATCAGAAGAGCTAGAATTACACGCATGAAAAAGTGTTTTCCAAGCAGCATTAAATTCTACCTGCGTCAAAAGGTCAAGTTTACTTTCAATAGATTCTATTAGCTTTAAAGCTTTAGCTAGTCTTATGGAAATGTCAATAAATCCTTTAGAAGCTCCGAAAAGTACCGTTAATGAAATAGGTTCACTCATATAAATAATTATCTAGTTTGTTGCAATGTTTACTTAATTATCTGGGGTGCGATCGCCTCTACTGTTAGTTTTTCCTTACGAATGAGCGATCGCTATCCTCTTAATTCATGTACACGTTGCCATTCCTGTTGTGTAACCTTGTAGTTTGTAGCGTTTGGCTGACGAATCACCATCAAGGTCTTTAGCACAGAGTCAAGCTTGAGGTCTTCGCGTAGCAGTGGCTTGTCTAACAACTTGCTGGTAAAGCGGATTTTGGAGTAGGTTTTATTCATGGCGCGACTAGTGTCAATCCAATAGCCGATATCAGTAGGGTTTTCGATATTCTTAGAGGATTCGATAATCTCTGCGATCGCATAAATCCCTGCTTTATCTCCAGATTTCCAAATCAGTACTCCATCACCAGGAGCCATGTCTTTGGCATAACGCGTTGCAAGCCAGGGCATCTGCTCAAAGTCGCGGATGCCGTCTATGATGCGGTAATACTTGGGGTTGCCTTGAAACAGCCAGTATGCCACTGTTGTTTGGTAGATTTCCTCTAAGAATTTGGTGGGCTGGGCGATCGCTTTTGGTACGTGATTCTTATTTATCTTTTAGCTATACCATCGGCAATTAATGCTTCTCTATATAACCAAGCTTCTCTAGCTGTTTTAAAACCATCCATCCACTTTTTTTCTTTCGTATCTTTAATTCGATATCCTACTCCCCAAGTGTCATTTTCAAAGCAATAGTATATTTTATAAAGCATTACAGGTTGAGCAAAATCATTTCCACAATCACCGTCATGTTCTATCAAGTTACCATCTTCTCGAATACCGTAAAATCGACGTTTTTCTTGGTTGATGCTAACCTCTACAACATCACCTAAATGGTTGGAATGTAAAATAATAATTCCATTTCCTTTGACCGTATGAAAGTTTTTGTTATGCTTAAACATTGCACTTTCCTTGTAATATCAATACCCTTAAGTTTCTGAACGGATGCTAATTTACCCCGATTAACGAGAGCAACCAATATGGTTCCTTATAACTAATTTGAGTTCATTAGTAATTGGTAAACCATCAATTTCTCTACATAGGTTTTGTAATGATTCACCTCTTCTCCTTCTCTCTTCGTAAATTCCCTGGAGTAGTGCTGTCAATCCATATTTGGTTAGTGCATCTGATGCTAAACCTATTATTCCCAGTAATACAATACCGCCCACCATTCCGCCTGGCCCTAACATGGCTAATGCCGCAGTAATTGCAGCAGCACCAGCTAACCCAGTTGATGCCATTGTGATGAGAAGTACAACGGCTGGTAATCCAACGCCTGCTAATTTACTAACAATTTCATCCATAATTATGCTCTCTTATATTTAAACGAATGCTTGGTATTTACTCTAAGAAGGAAGGAGCGATCGCATTTCTCAATAAAGTATAATTAGGACTGCCATCTACACCAGCGATATAGCTTTTAATACCTTTTTTTAAGCTTGATTATTGTCAAATGCTTCATAGGAAAATAATTTCATAATATTAGTCCTTGGTGTCAGTGGTATATCTAGTTAATAACTTCTTCTTATCCCTATTAAATTTTCATAACTAACTCTAACTGCATCAGGTACGCTAGAAGCATCAATTAATTTGAGAGCTTGTATAAACTTGATACGACATGAGGATTCGCTATTTATTCGACGTGCGACTATAGAAGAATTTTTACGTGTAATTTCAACCATGTGTTGAATTTCTTTTGGTGAAAATTCACGTATCATTTCCTCATAAAAAGGCTTTGCCATTTCAGATACTCCATGTCCGTTTCCAATGTAGCAACCAACTACCTTTTCAACAAATTCCTCCTGTATATTTTTTGGTAATAAACCTTTTTTAGATAGTTCTGCTAATCGCTCTGCAAATGGTGGTTCATTATAGAAGTTGTTCCATGCTTGATGAACGTTCCACAGTTGATTAAGTACTTTTGATATAATAGTGTGCTTTTCACAATCATCAAGAAGAGTAAACAGACCTATTTTGTCAAAAAATTGTTGAGATATTGCAGATCGTTGTATGTCACCCTTGGCTCGATATTCTGAATGTTGAATAATTAGCTTAGACCGAATAGATGATGTGAATTTTTCGCTATAAGGAAGGCATAAATCTATTATATTTAAACGCACAGGCTCTAATGTAGTTGGATCACAATAAATGCCATGAATCATACTAAACAGCAAATCTCTCTGAGCATCATGAGTTGCATCTATGCGTTCCAACCATAATGAACATTGTCCTTCTGTAAACCTAGATGTTTTGACAGCAGAAATGAAAGTACCAATATGGATACCCCTTGGTGAAGTAGATTCAGCTAGAGCGTACTTTACGCACCTCTTTAGAAATACGATAAACTCACGATCATCTAATTGTCCAATTGTTGGGTGCGCTGCCGAGAAATTATTACGAGTACTTCTACATTGATCTAAGAAAAAATAACCATCTTCAGTTGCAAGATTGAGTTTCAAACAAATATCTAAAAGTTCAGAGTCCTGAAGCTCTAATAGATGTTTTTCTTCAAAATTTTTGGAAAGAATTTGAGAAACTATTTCCAATCCGAAATTTTTCACTTTTTCTCTTAACTGCAAGATAGCAGCATTCCAAGCATAGTTAATTGCGCTATCAAAAAGACCTACGCTTACTGCAATACACATTTTAATAATTAGCTCACCTTTTAAATTAATATTAGGAATACTACGCAACTCTCTAGGTAAATCTCTCCAAGCACATTCAATTTCTTCCTCGCTTGCTAATACCTCTCTTGGAATTCCCAAAGCCGTAATAAATTGACTGATAGCTGGTAGTATACTTTGTGGTAGCGGTGCCAGTTGAATTGTTGTAGGATTTACAGGTATAATTTCTGTCATATTTTCCTTTCCTTAACGGTTATATTTACATTGTGTCACGTGAATTTATACTGAATTTCCCTTAAGAATTGGGTAAGAGAGATTGATCGCATCTTTCATTTGTCCTCTAAGAACAGAGAGCGATGGCCATATTAAAGTGGATCGCGATTACTCAAGTTCAATAGTTCAATATCTAGAGAAAAAGACTCTTCAATACTTTGTATGAGGTCGCCAGTTTAAAACATTTTTTTAAAAGCACCTCTATTTTTGGAATTTTCATCTGAAATGTCTTGCATAGACACTAGCTTACCTACTTCAAAAGCGAATTCTAAAAGTGTTTCATAAGCAGTAGGTTTTTGATAACCCATGTGAACATATAGCTCTTGAATAAAATCTTTGCCTAGCCTAATTCTTCCGGCAAAAGGTGTAATAAGCCTTAATCCTTTATAAGTCGGATAACCATGACTATTCTGAGAAGGCAATTTTGGCATGATGCCTTGTATTGATTTGTGTCCTTCTTCGACTTCACCAATGACCATTTCTGTAAGGAATAAGCCATCGTTGGTAATCTCATAAGTGGAGTAAAAGCCGCGATAGCAAGCTGTGTGAAGCATTTGCGGCTTCATACCGTAATCTTGAGGGGTTATTAGTCTTTCCCCATCTAAAGCAACTAATTCGTATTTTTCGCCCTGATATAGAAATGTATCTGGAATTTGAGATGTCATATATATCCTAAATTTGTCAGTTTGATAGCTTATTTCTATTTCACATCTACAGTTGCACTCGCATCATTGCCGAAGACATCGACCAGACGAACTGCGATCGCTCACACCAAAACTGAGCAAACAACTAATTCGGTAAATACTTAGCCAACAAATCCTGACCTTGAGCGCCCATCTCATCAAGCTTCTGCTCAATAAGCTTCATCGCCATCGGCGACGGCGTTGAGCGTCCATTTTCCCAACGGTTAATCGTGGTATAAGTAACGCCTACAGTGGCTGCAAATTGTTCTTGCGTAAGCGCAGCTAAAAGCCGCAAATCATGAATGATCTGCCCTACCTCTGGCTGTTTGATAGCCAAGGGTTTTTTGATAGTCATTTAACTTTCAAACTTGATTCACTTGCTTAAGTAGCAGATGCTATATGATTTGTTACATAGTAGCGATGCTTAAGCAAAGCATCCATCCGTATATACGCGCAATTTGTGTTTTTATAGTAAAATTTCTTGCTTTAATGAAGGCAAGTTTTTTAAGTGATGTTGAACTGAAATTCTTAGAGGAAAAGTTGTACCTCAACAGCGATCGCATTTAGTATCTGCTTTCAACTGGAGCTTAATTCTTAAAGTAGATGAGATAAATCATTAAAAATATATATACTGCAATTATCAAGCAATGAATAAACGAAGCTCCTAGTTTTAGACCTACTAGGAGCTTTTTTATTGATTATCCATTGGATTTAGTGGGTATATCACCAGAAGTAACAGCATTCATCCTCAAGGCTATTAATAATTGGTTCTGTTGATAGATTGAATGTCAATGTTTGGATTGCTATTGTGTATTTGTCGCATAAAAAACGTTTATCAAATAAAAACAATGAATATTCTTGCTTGGATTGTTTTAGGTCTAATTGCTGGTGCTATTGCAAAGGCTATCTACCCCGGTCATCAAGGTGGCGGAATTCTCGGAACAATCTTATTAGGAATTATCGGTGCTTTTGTTGGTGGTAGTTTGGGTGTATTCTTCAGTACAGGAACCTTGACATTAGCCGCCCCCACACTCAGCATTCCTGGTATTGCAGTAGCGGTTCTTGGCGCAATTGTCGCTGTTTTCTTGTGGAACTTGCTAAATCGTCGCAGTGCTGTGTAATCAATTAAATTGGAATCAATTAATAGTAAAAATCAGGGAACTCATTTCACTATATTTTCTCCCTGAATTTAAATTAAAAGAGTAGCGCTTACCTATAGTTAGGTGGGCGCTATTCTTTTGTTAGAGTGCGATGCCGTCCAAGTGATGCCTACGGCGCTTGTAGAGAGGAAATTGAGAAGTAAATACCTTGGGGCGATGCCTGCGGCGGTAAACTACGATACTGAAAAGAGCTTTTTTAACTAATCCTGCCTTTGTGCGTTAGGAGTTTACTTTTTACTCAAATATAATTTCTCATGAATAATCTCATTCGCTGCTGTCATCTCTCTTCGATAATCTTTATCCTGAATAAAGGCTGCAATTGTTGATAGCAAAGACAAGGTTAAACAAAGACCTGTTGGGATTAAAGCAGTTACTCGTTGATTAAGACAAGTAAACAACCAAATAGAAAAACTAATGCCAAATAATGGTGTAATTATAGCTACACCCTTAAATAACCTCAATAAACTTTGCGTATACTTAAGTCTTTCTATAAGGTTAATTGAACCATTCTCGAAAATGAAAAAACGTATTTTGTCCAATTTAAATTGTCCATCGTCTAGCCAGAACTGCCCATCTTCCAACAAATAATTAACAATTTTCAAATTCGCTAAAAACATTAACATTTTATTTTTATTTGTTGATTTAAGTGATTTTATTATGAATAAATATGTCGGAAAACTTAGGTGATTTAATAATGCACCAAAGAAGTACGAAACTAGAGTTAATATTACAATCAGTGCAGATGACAAGTCTTGGATTTTTAATAAAAAGCCGAGATTACTAATTTTCAGAAGTGTAAGAATAATAAATATAACTGTACTAAGTGCTAGTGAACCAATTACTAAAAACTCAACAATAATTGCTGTTGTACTCACTATCTTTCCTCAGTCATTCATAATCAAAGTATTTTGCGTACTTTATCATGTCATCCACTTCTTGATTTGCTCATGCACAACCTTTGGTAAATAGGCTGGCGCAATCAAGCAAAAAGTATTACTGGCTAAGATCACCGTTGGTTCTGATAACAATCCCGACATATCCAAAACACGCTGCGACCACGCGCTAACTTCAGTTTGAACCTGAGTTAAAGCTGTAGCAATTAAACTAGTACTATGCCGAAAATCCCAGAGTGCGATCGCTGTCTCCTCTACTCACACAATCCCCACCTCGTCTGTGCCGTTCACCCAGCAGGGCCACAGGGGGATAGCTGCTTGGACTTTCGACTTGACTCCAACGCTGAAGTAGAGGAGCTATGGCAACCGGAAGGGGCAACCTACTACAACGGCGAACTAATTTTGCAACCACAGCAGCGATTGACGCAACAGCAACAGCTAGAACTGCTAGATACCCATCCTATGTTTACTGGCAAATGCCCTCAATGCGGATATGAGTTTGACCGCAACTACACCTCAAGGGTGCATTGGGATTGCCCGGAATGTGGGTGGATGGATGATACTGTGTAGGGCAATTTCTGGAAAACTCTATCTACTTTCTTACTTAAACTTGGCTTAACTCACGAGAGTAAAGTTCATCAGACACTTCTTGAAGTTTTGGTTCAACCACTGTCAAATGTTGCTCTAAAATTGCTAAATTCCGAATGTTGGACTTATAGAAAGCATCAAATAAATCACCTACTAAAGGCACAGTACCCACTACTGTTTCTAAACCAACATTAAAAATCATTTTGGCTAAATCTTGGCGTGGGATACCGAAGCGGGTAGCTAAAAATATGATGTAAGCTGAAAACGCTGTACTGATTAAATCACCAGCACCGGGAATCAAACCGATAATTGGGTCTATTCCAATGCGAAAACCCGTTAGCGGGATACGTATTGATGTATCCATCAATCGGCTGAGTTTGCGAATTCGATTTAGAGTAGCAAGGCGTTTGGCAGCGTCCATAATTTACGATATTTACACTACTTTTAAAATGCACCATTTTTAGTTATTTGTCTTGTACCTTCAGAAAGAACAGGTATGAATAAAAATCTCACCAATACTGCCTAAAAAGCAGATAGATGGATGATATAGTTTATTGCGTTCGCTGTATTATTCTCTATATGACTAAAACTAATTCAGAAATTATTGACCAGCTTCGTACAGCAGCCAATGGTTTACTCATGATCAGCGAATCCGAGTATCCGTTTGAAGTTTTTCTTTGGGAAGATATCACACCTGCAACACCCCAAAAAGTTATACAACAAACAAATCATTCTCAAGACACACCCATTAAAATTGTGGGGATTGACGATTTTTTTCAAGTGTCCACAACTCCTGAAGATTGGCACGGCGAAGAAGAGAAAGCAACCGTCAAACGCTTTCAAACTCTTGTGCAGACACTTAAAGAAAACCTGAGTAATTTGCAGGTGTATCGCCTCGGCACCAAAGAGATTGATGCTTATATTGTTGGTGAAACCCCAACAGGTGATTTAGCGGGGATTTCCACTCAAGTTGTAGAAACTTGACTTGCTTAAGGACTATCTACCTTGCTTTCAATAACTTCTTGAATATTTGGCGAAACATTAGAGAGAAAATCATAGCTTGTGAGTTTTTCTAATTCATCAACACTTACTTTATAAGCTCTCCAATCATTATTTAATTCTTCCTGGTTAGGGATGTTCACCGCGATGACACGGGTGCTTGCAGTAATACCATCAAGCCCAGCGCCGGGGTTGTCTAGTACGACAACAATTTTCCAAGTTGTCTGAGGAACCGTCACCTTACCTTTTAGGGGTTCGCCTTGACTGCCAAAAGGGCCTGCAACAATGTAAAGTTCTTTTCCCTGGCTTACCAAATATCGGCAATAGTCTTCTAGATTCCCCCACGTATTTCTATTGTTATCGGGTGTCTGCGGCATCATGTTGGTCATCAGGAAAGTTGAGGAATTATCCTCTACCGTTTTGGTGCGATCGCCCGATGGTGCAATATGGCCTCGGTCGTAACCTGAGCCTGTGTAAGCACTGGGAGTTATCCGCACCCAAGCAGCAGGTAGTGTGCTGTCAGGGCGAAAGTTATTTTGGCGTTCAGCATCGCCAAGCCAGGTTTTATTTAACTGCCAAGCTACCCAGTTGGCAGTTCCTTTAGTATTACTGTAAGAGAGCGCATACTGATTTTTTACCATGAGGTAATTATCAGGCGTAAGCTTTGTGGGAGTTGCACTGCTGGGATTTCCCAAAAGCAGGTGAGGGCTTATTGAGGTAGGTAAAATCGGTGTTGGCTGTAATGGTTTTTCTATTGTCGGTGTTGGCACCTGGGTTTGCGCTGGCGAACATCCCAACAGAGCAATTAACGCAGTGGCAACAGCTAAACCCTGAAAACGTTTGATTAAACGCATAAATTTTAGAAAAAGATTGCAGATTAAATTAATCATCACCATTTTTAAGGGGATGTCCAGTTTTTGTCTACAAGCGTAGCTTGCTGCCGTAGGCATCACGTTTCCTCTAAGAAAATTCTTGTGGGCGATGCCTAACGGCGGCAAGCAACGCTTTGGCTCTACAATTATTTCATTGCTATCAAAATTGATATCAAATGACTCAACAAAAGTTCCCACCAAGCGAAATGATTCGCGTTCCTACTGCCCTAATTCCAGTAGTCAGAGAACTATCGCGGCTGCATCGCCAAGGGCATACAATTGCCTTGCTGCAAGGCTTAGAAGAATTGATATCCACGTTTGATAGCAATATTGATATCGATGTTACCCCAAGCAGTAAATTAGTTTTGCAGCTGGAGTTGAAGCTAGAAAGCAAGCTCGACGCAATGACCAAAAAGCTGGAACTCATCGAACGGGCTATTTCATCAAATAGATACAACAGTCAACCCAAACAAAGAAGACAAGCTAACCCATACCAACAAACCCTAGTTGAACTGCAAGCATTGCCTCCTGAAAATCTAGCACCGCGACTAGGTTTAAGTCCGTCGAGCCTCGCACCGGAACGAGAAAAACTCACTACCAAAGAATTTATCAGTTGGACTCGTAACCGCGACCCCAGGGGCATCGGTTGGGAATGGAATCCAAAAGATGGGCTGTACCATCCAGTGAAATAATTTCAAGTGCCTAAATGCTACAGCTTGAACACAAAAAACGGGGTGTTGCTTGACCACAAATAATGGAGCAAGCAGTTAAGCACATCCACTGCGTTGTCGTAGAATATAAAAGCTTCCTGAAACAGCACTTCCAGGAAGCTATATTTTTATGGTCGCGTAACCCTAAAGACCAGATGGATGTTACTAATATTGAGATTGGCTCTGTAGAAATTCTGCCTGCTACTCCCCAACCAAGTGTAATTAAAAACACTAATGCTCAAGTAACTCCAGAATTGGTAGAGGAGGTAATTCGGCAATATTATTACCGCACGCCTGCGGTTGCTAATGATGAGGAGTTAATTTTGGCTTGGGCTGGAAGCCAAAACCGCGAACAAACTAAACGAAAATACTACCGATTTGGTCAAAAATTGCTTGATTGGGTACGGAATCAAGGTATACCTGATTTAAGATTGCTACAGCAACCATTGTTACTAGAATTTATTGCTTCCTGGGGTGAGGTTTCCCCTTATACTAAAAGTAACCGAGTGCTGATATTGCGATCGCTGTGGAGCTATGGGAGCGGGGAGAGTATTGGCTATTTTTTGCGGAATATAGCAAGTAGTATAAATTACGACAATTTCAGTAATTTACCGAAGGCAGAGCGATATCTAGAAGATTTCGAGATGAAGAAGCTAGCTGATGCAGCCAAGCAGTTGGGGGGTAAGTATTGGCTAGTTTTTAGTTTGATTTTTTACAGTGGGATGCGGGTTGGTGAAGTGGGTCGCGTGACGGTTCCAGGTGATGAACCGGGCCAACCCAAGGAAGATTATCCGGGGTTATATTGGCATAATTTCCAGTGGTATCCCGACCCGACACCAGAGGATAGAAACCGGGGATACTATACGATTAAGTTCCGAGGCAAAGGTGGCAAGTACCGCGAGATTGGCTTAGACCATCAGACTTCGCTCGTTCTCAAAAAGTACCGGGGGATGGCTAGTGATAAGATGCCCGTGTTTGCCAATATCTCACCTGACCCAGCAAAAAGGGGGTTGCCGTTGAGCGATCGGGCAATTAAAAAGTTGATTCAGGATATATCTGAGGTGGCGAAGGTGAAGTTTTCGTGTCACTGGCTAAGGCATTCTCATGCAACGAGGGCGGTGGAGAGTAAACCGCTTTTTCAGGTGCAAGACCAGTTGGGACATAGCAAGAGCGATACTACCAAGGGGTATGTAAGAGTGAAGAAGGATGCGGGAACCGGTACAGTGCTGCCGAGATTTTGAGGAAATGTATCTCCATGCTAGACCAACTGATAGCAGCGCTTTGTATTTGCCAGATGATGATGAGTAGAGGGAGTGCGTAGCTTGCTGCCTTTTGCATCGCTTTGGGGCGTTAGAGAATTTCTACTATGCGCGGTTGTCCATCAGGATAATAAACACCCAGACAGTTGTTTTTAGTACCAGTAATTACCCAAGGATGAGTTACATAGGTGCTTTGAGTAATTCTCTTATTTGGAGCAATTAAGGCGTAAAACTTCCGTTGACCAGAGTAATCAAGCCAATATAATCTTACTGGTGTGCTTCGCTGGTTGACAAATGTAATTTCCGTGGCTATTTTTCCACTGCGGGAAATTGAAACGGATTCAGCTTCACATTGTTGGGATTGGGCATTGGCAGCAGGTACACCAGCACTTATTGTAAATGAAAGCAACGCACTGCTAATAATGGCGAAGTGAAAGCGTGTAAATTTGAGCATTGATAAGTAGGATGAAGAGATGAAGAGTTTCACACTATTGTTTCACCTTGTTGCTTTCTCTTGGTTAACTTTTTTGGAGAGTTCGATTAATGAGGGCGATAAGCTTGCTCCACCAGACGATTGCCCAACGCTATATATTAAGTTATGCTGCAAATTTCAAATATTATCATCATCTCCGATAGCGAACTCATTCCTTAGCTGATGTCCGACTCAATCGACTGTCAACCATTGCCATTTAAAACTATTTGCAATGACTGTGCTTTTCATATCAATGTAGAAGGAGCCATACAGTGCATTCACCCTGACGAGTTTGGGGTTAATTGTTCAACCGCCATTTTCTGTAATTCATTCCAAAGTGCAATTGTAATTGATAGTCCTTGTGTGTCCTTCGATAAGGATGAAGAATAGGCTTTTGCACTGCTATTCGCATTACAATTGGTCAAGCCTTAGTTGAATTACACTGATGACGTTTACCCATTCTCTGTACCCAGACAATTGGTCAGAACTTGCCACTTCAGTTAAGCAACAAGCCCAGTGGCGTTGTCAAAAGTGCGGGTTACAGTGCATCCCCCCAGGAGAAAACACAGCAAAACTTACACGCTCAAAACGTAGAGTGTACACGCTACAGGTACACCATTGGGACAGAAATCCAGCAAATAATCACAGAGGCAACCTTATAGCTCTGTGTAGTGCTTGTCACCTTTTATACCATAGAGGCGGTAAGTCTAATGTTTCACCGGGGCAGTTATCGTTGTGGTAAATGCGATACCTGCTTTAACTCTTCGGGTAACAGACTCAAACTCAAAAGCCTAGTCATAACGACTAGGCTTGAGTTGGGTATATTCCCAAAGGTTAATTATAGAAAGTGCGTTATATTTGCTTGTCTGTGTGTTACTACCACAGTAAAGTTAGCGATTCCGGAAAATTAAAAACGATATTACTCGATTCCAAACCAACCGCCAGTATCACCACCAGCCCAGCCGCCATTGCGTGCAGCAGCAAATGTTTGATTGCAAAGGGTTTTGAACTCAACAGCAGCACTAATATCTTTACCCTCATAACCCAAGGGGTGAAATATCCGCCCAATGTATCGACCTTGTAATCGGATTTGACCCATTACATAAATTCCACCACCAACAGAATAAATACTTCCTTCTTCATTGCGAGAATAACAAGCAATATAACTGGTTTATATCGATTAATTAGACTTGGTACTATAGTTTTGAAAAATAAATTGTGATTAAAGGGGAATATGAATGGCGATTGCTATTCGACAAGCTCGTGACGACGAACTTGAAGCGCTGATTCCGATACTACTGTTGGCAGAACAATCGGAGCGTGCGCTGCGATGGGGACTTGCTAACCTCGTCGATGTTGTATATCGCATGGACGACAGCGAACACTTGGTTGGTGCAGCAACCATGAAATGGCGCAGCGACCCCTGCGAAATTATGGAACTTGGTATAGCCCCTGAGTTTCAAAGGCAAGGTTTAGGTAAAGAGTTCGTTGCTTGGTTGATTCAAGAGGCGAGGCAACGCGGCAAGAGACAGATACTCGTCGGCACGTCTAATTCAAGTATCGCCAACATTGCTTTTTATCAAAAGTGCGGATTTCGGATGGATCATGTGCGTCAGGACTACTTTTGGTATTTACCTGAGCCAAGCTACGAAAACAGCATTCAGATTCAGGACTTGCTCGTATTTCGTTTCGATTTGGTGCCATCCTCAACTAGGAAAAACAAACTGAAAGAGGAAAAGCAAATTAGGTATGAAAACTAAGGTTAGAATTAGTTCTTCGGGATGAAGAGGGAGAATGGCAGCAATAATGGTTCCCACTTAAATCTGCCTGCTCACCGAAAAATTTACAGTTAATTGAGATAGTAGCCTAGATATAGATATGGTTACTTTAAGCTTGAGTGACTAGTGTTATGTACATTGAATCATTATCGATAGCAACCCTGGAGCAAGCAATTCACCTAAGAGAGGAAGTTTTCCCAGGCGTGAGTAATAGTAGTGATAGTCCATTGTCCAATAACATACAAGAATATTGCAAATTAGTAGCTATACCTCGATACATGAAAAGTTTCATCTGTTATGTTACTCTGCTCTTATTTGGCGCTAGCTTACTAGCTAACAGTCGCAGTACTGCCAATGAATCATCTATTACTAGCAATAGTCTCGTTGTTGCAGAAACTATAAGTAGTGAAGAATTCATCGCTAGGGGTACAGAACCCTTTTGGAGTGTTACTGTGAGCAAGAAGAGAATTGTCTACTCTTCGCCAGACACAAAACAGCAAACCTTCTCCTACGTTGCACCTCTAAAAGCAGAGGCGCGTCCCGCAGACTTGGTGCGAGTTTACCGACTTCAAGGCAAAGGCAACAATATCTTAATCATAAAAAAAGTCGATGCCTGTAGCGATGGTATGTCAGATAAAGAGTATCCATACTCGGCAATTTTTATCCTGGGGAATAAGGTTTTAGAAGGTTGTGCTGATAAAAAATGATGCCCCATCTGCAAATTTAGCCTTTACCGCCAAGGCATTCACGCAGCGTTCGCCCGTCCCCAGAATTGTGAGTAGACAAACGCATACTACAACTGTATTATTAATATAAGTCTCAATTACAAATACTACAAACCTTCAATGATAAGCAGATTCTCCTCAACCATTAATAGCGCGATGCATTGCCGACCCAGCAAGGGTTTAGGCAGAGTAATCGTGCTATTTGCGTTTGAGGGAATGTATTGTTTTGGCGGCAGTAAATTGCAGCATGAAAGTATTTTTGAAGCGATTGCTGGATGGCTGAATCTAGATCAACTTATCCAAAGCGGGAGGTGCAAATGTCTTACAGCACCAACATAGGGCAAAAAGTATCAACTACCTGACCCCCGCTCCTGAATCTCAGAGGCGGGGGTTATTTTTTGAGGAGTGAATTCAGTGATGCAAGCTCAACCACATATATTACAAAATTCGGTGGTGGTGTTCTCTAAGAACTACCTACCACTGGCACGTATCAACATCAAACGAGCAATCGTGCTGTTAGTTACTGGTCAGGCTGAGTCGTTGGATTTTGGCAGTACAAAGCAGTGGGAAGTTCGTTCACCCAGCGTCGTACTACAAGTTCCTGAACATATTCGCTTGACCGTTGGTAATCCCGAACGCCACTGGAAAGTACCACCTGTAAATCGGCGTGAAGTACTCAAGCGAGACAACCACACCTGCCAATACTGCGGTAGCACCAAGCATTTAACACTTGACCATGTGATTCCCCGCTCTAAGGGTGGACAGCATACCTGGGACAACGTTGTAACGGCGTGTGAGAAGTGTAATTCAATCAAGAGCGATCGCTTACCTCATGAAGCTGGAATGGTTCTCAAAAGTAAGCCTAAAGCCCCAATTCACCCAGCAGTAGGATTTGCTGAACAGTTTTGGAACGCACAACGCCTGAGTGAGAACGAGTAATTAACTTCAAACCTAGTCAGAGAGGGCAATAAGCTCGATTACGTAACACTGCCCTCTCAGTTCTTTCAAAAAGTTTGTAGTATGCCCTTGACATCTTGTAATACATTATGTAGTATAAATGTAGTGAAGCACTACAGCCTCTCAAAAAGGCATAGCGCAAACACTTCTGAACCATGAAAACTAAATAATTGCCATCCAACGTGGGGGTGTAGCTTAGTCTGGTTTAAAGCAGTCGCCTGTCGAGCGAAAGACCGTGAGTTCAAATCTCATCATCCCCGTGTAGCCTTGTGGACAAATAGACAAGTCGTTCTGATTCTCAGTCAGAGAGAAGCGGGTGCAACTCCCGTCAAGGCTTCCAAATGAGGATGTAGCTCAGTCGGAAAGAGCGCTTGTTTCCGAGGCAAGTGGTCACAGGTTCGATTCCTGTCGTCCTCGTAGTATGTCCAGGTCGCCTAATGGTAGGGTGTTGGTCTGCAAAACCGACTGTGCGAGTTCAATTCTCGCCCTGGACTCCAAACGTTGCAGTGTAGCGATTTACGGCAAAGCCCCAAGCTCATAACTTGGTATATGCGAGTTCGACTCTCGCCACTGCTACCAAATGCAGGGATGGTGTAACGGCAACATCACAGTCTCCAAAACTGTTGTTCTAGGTTCAAATCCTAGTCTCTGCGTTTGTGGTGCCGTAGGCAAATTGGTAAAGCCACAGGTCTTTCAATCCTGGGTTTGCGGGTTCAACTCCCGTCGGCACTGCCTCATGGGTCGGCTCACCTATTGGTGTAGGTAACGGTCTGTAAAACCGCCGCGTTCAGTGTTGCTGGTTCAATTCCAGCCCGGCCCATTATGGAGAGATTGCTATTGGCAGGGCAAGCTGTTTGCTAAACAGTCGTGGATGTAAGTCCACTGTGGGTTCAACTCCCTCTCTCTCCGCTGCGTGAGAACGTGGTGTAACTGGATAACATCTCAGATTACGAAACTGAAGATTGAGAGTTCAAGTCTCTCCGTTCTCGCCTTATCCCCCGGTAGCTCAGTTGGTAGTAGCGCCTGTCTGAAGAACAGGAGGTCATCCGTTCAATCCGGATCTGGGGGACTGGCACATTGCCTCATAGCTCAATGGCAGAGCAAGCGGCTGTTAACCGCGAGGTTGCAAGTTCGACTCTTGCTGAGGCAGCCATTTATTGGGAAGTAGGCAAACAGGCAAAGCCGTCGCACTTTGAATGCGAAGTTTGAGGGTTCGATTCCTTCCTTCCCAGCCTATGTATACTCCTGTAGCCCAATTGGAAGAGGCGGCTGTCTCAAAAACAGTCTGTGTGTGGGTTCAAATCCCATCAGGAGTACCAATATGCTGCTGTAGCCCAACTGGAAGCAGGCGCTGGTCTTAGAAACCAGAGGTTGTGGGTTCGACTCCCACCAGCAGTATTATCCGGGTGTGGTGTAGCTTGGCAGCACTCCTGTTTTGGGAACAGGCGGTCGTGGGTTCAAATCCTACCACTCGGATTCGTGGGTCGTTAGCTCAATGGCTAGAGTTCCCGCCTTTTAAGCGGAGTGATCAGAGTTCGAGTCTCTGGCGACCCACCAAATCCTGGGCGTTTGGCAGAACGGTTATGCTCCTGACTCTTAATCAAATTTAGATTAAGAGTTAAACTGGGGTTGAGATGTAACAAATTGAAGAGGTTGCATTCGGTGAAGGTTTGTCCAAAGTGCAAAGAGGAAAAACTCCTTAGCGAATTTAGTAGAAACTCTTTGAAAAAAGATGGTCTACAAGTCTATTGCAAAGCATGTGTAAAAGGCATTAACTTCTCCTATTACCAAAGAACTCCAGATAGAAACCCGCAGAGGAGAAAGTTCAAAGAGAAAGCCTGTGAGCTTGCTAAGTTATTCGTTTTAAGCTATCTGAAAACGCATCCGTGTGTTGACTGTGGCGAGGCAGATCCCATCGTTCTTGAATTCGATCACATTCAACAAAAGAAATATGGCATATCAAGAATGGTTTATGCAGGAATGGGTGTTGACAGCATTTCAAAAGAAATTGAAAAGTGTGAAGTTCGATGCGCTAACTGTCATCGAAGAGCAACTGCAAAGCGTAGTGGATGGAGTATAAGAACTTTTGAGTCTGATGCCTTGGGCTATTAGCTAAGTGGTAAAGCAGTCGCCTCTTAAGCGAAAGATGCGTAGGTTCGATCCCTACATAGCCTACTTAATCAGGCGCTCCACAGGTTCAACTCCTGTAGCGCCCACCAAATTTTACCCCTGTGACGCAATTGGCAGACGTAGCCCGCTTAAACCGGGTTTGTTGCAGGTTCGATTCCTGTCAGGGGTACTCGCGGAGATGGAGCTATGGTGCGCTCTGGGGTCTCATAAGCCTTCACATACCGGGTTCAAATCCCGGCTCCGCTACCAAATGCTGGTGTAGCTCAATGTGGCAGAGCAATTGCCTTGTAAGCGATGAGTTGCAGGTTCAACTCCTGTCACCAGCCCCCAAATGCGATTGTGGTGTAATGGCAGCATCAGAGTCTTCCAAACTCACGGTACGAGTTCGAGTCTCGTCAATCGCTCTTTTAGCCCTGTAACTCAGTTGGGAGAGTGCCTCTCTTACAAAGAGGAAGTCGTAGGTTCAATCCCTGCCAGGGCTACCAATTTATGGGAGTGTTGCCTAATGGATAAGGCATCGATCTTCTAAATCGAGCAATGTAGGTTCGACCCCTACCACTCCTGCTCATGGGTCTGTAGCTTAACTGGGAAAGCGTCTGCCTTGCAAGCAGAAAGATGTCGGTTCAAATCCGACCAGTATCCACTCTTGGTATCTGAAGCCAAAGCGGTCGCGGCGCTGGTTTGTGGAACCAGTCATTAGGGAGTTCAAGTCTCCTCAGATACCCCTTGTTTATATGGAAGATGCTGCTCAAGGGAGGGCAACTAGTCTTGAAAACTAGAGCAGGGTAACACCTGGGGGTTCAATTCCTCCATCTTCCGCCTTCCACCTGAAGCCGAAAAGTGAGGCGCTGTGCTGATAACACAGACATAGGAGGGGCAGTACCTCCTTGGTGGATTTTTTTGTGTAGGCGTAGGCCGCCGCAGGCATCGCTCAGGCTTTCAACTAACGATTTTTCTTAGAGGAAAGGCGATCTAGTGTTTCCTGCTGCGATCGCCTTTTTGTTTGAGTCAAGCATCGCACAAAACAAAAGAAGTGCGATCGTCTTCTGACCAAGAAGCTTGACAACTACCTTACAGCTCTTACAACCTTAATTTGTGATAAATGTACTGTTTCCAGTTGTATTACCTTTATTCCAGAGCTACAATCTGCCTGTATTAGAGGCATTTTAATTACAACTGTAATTTATCACTCGTGAGCAAAACCCGTATTATTGCGCTATTTAATCAATCAGGGGGAGTAGGAAAGACAAGTTTAACAATGAACTTGGGCTATCACCTCGCTCAAAAAAAGAAAAACCGCGTTCTTCTGATAGACCTTGACCCCCAAGCGTCACTCACAACATTTATGGGGTTAGAACCGGAAAGTACCACCAAAACTGTCTATGAAGCAGTGGTGGGTGAAGAACCGTTAGCAATTCATCCTGAACTGATTCACAGCATGGGTTTAGTGCCAGCTAACATCAACTTAAGTGCTGCTGAACTTGAACTGGTTGCCGCCTTGATGCGGGAAATGCGCCTCAAAAATGCACTTGCCCCTATCTTGGACAACTATGATTTTATTTTGATAGATTGTCCTCCATCTTTAGGCATCCTCAGCGTTATTAGCTTAGTAGCAGCCACCCATGTCTTAGTACCTATTCAATGCCAGTTCAAATCCTTTCAAGGAACTGATTTACTATTAAGAACTGTAGCCACACTCCGCAAAAGTGCTAATAAAACACTTGCAATTGCTGGCTTCATCCCCACAATGTATGATGCACGTACTGCCCAAGAAAGCAGAACCATGAAAGCTATCACAGAACAACTTTCACCCCTGGCCACGGTTTACGAACCCATTCCTAAATCTATTGCCTTTGCTGATGCAAGTGAGGCACGCATACCCTTAGCAGTATATAATCCCAAACATCCTGCCGTCGCTGTACTAAAAAAAATCGCCCTCAGTTTAGAAAAACTACAGTGAGCAAAAAAGACCAACCCTATACCAGCCAGTTAAAAGGTGTAGCTGCCCTACTAGGCGAAAGCTTTAACCAAACCCAAAGTACTGCTAATTCACCAACTACTGTTGCCATCAGCTTAATTAAACTACCTCCCTCACAGCCCCGCCGCTACTTTGACCCTAAAAAACTAGAGGAACTATCACGCTCAATTAAAGAGCTAGGTATCCTCGAACCTTTGTTGGTGCGACCCCTCTCTGGAAGTGATTATGAATTGGTTGCAGGTGAACGACGCTATAGAGCCGCATCAATGGCAGGACTAACGGAAGTCCCTGTGGTTATCCGCGAAATGGATGATATCACCACCTCTAAGGTGCAGCTTGTTGAAAATCTCCAGCGCGAAGACCTAAATCCTGTAGAAGAAACTGAGGGAATACTTGAACTTTTGAGCATTGAACTCGGTGTTAGCACAAACGAGGTTATCTCCGTCCTCAACTCTGCTGCCAATGCCAAAAAGCGAAACTTGGATTTGACGGAAAACGTTTTCCGTCAGATGGAAACTATTGAATCTATCCTCTTAGCCATCGGTAAATTCAGCGCTGAAAGTTTTCGCGTCAGCCGCATTCCTTTGCTCAATCTCCCTGCTGATGTGCTAGAGGTACTGCGTTCTGGTCAAATCGAATACACTAAAGCACGAGCGATCGCACGGGTTGAAGATAAAGAAACAAGAAAACAACTCTTAGAAGATGCGATTGCCTACAACCTCTCACTGACTGAAATCAAGCGTAAGATTCAAGAAATTGAGCAGCAGTCTAAATCAGAGTCATCAAAGCAAACAGAATCAGCATCCATAAAAGGCCGCGTTGATGATACTTTTCAACGCTTCAAAAAAGCGAAAGTGTGGGATGACCCGAAGAAAAAATCCAAAGTAGAGAAGTTGTTAGCTCAGTTGGATGCACTGATGCAAGGCGACAATCCAAAGTAAACCAATGTGGTAATTCTCGAAACTATTCAATTTGCTCTCTTAAGGATGGCGACATAATCATTAGCCCTCGGACAACCTCTTCAGGAGTAGCCGTGCCATCAATTACCTTTGGCATAATCGCCATCACTTCTAAAGCTAGGTTTGTGGGAATTCCCCTTGCTTCTAACCGCTTCAATTCCAAAACATCAATCCCTGCTGCCAATCCATCCAAATATTCCTCTACACTCACTCCTAAGTTTTCAATTTCTGACATGGGTATAATTGGTTTTTGTTAACTTCTATATTCAAGCATCTATTACGTGGCTATCTCACAGTGCGATCGCTCCCCTCAACCATTCCACCTTTCAAACCCATTGAGTATCAAACGCATCTTGCCCAGTTCTTGTAGTGTTGATAATTCCACGGTCAACTACCCGACTTCTTACTTTGAGTGTATTACGCCAATAGGGTGCTAGTGAGGACATCATCAATGAATGTTAATTTTTGGGCGTGAGCCTACAGTGGGCGGGTACGCCATCGCACTTAAATATGTTCTTGTTGGGGGCGTAAGCTGTTAATCGTAGCGGTCAAAACTAGGACAATTGCCAAAACCAACGCAGCATTTCTGAGCATTGAGTTATCAAAGTGTTTGAGTGCGATCGCTACCAATGCCCAGAGTATTACTCCTGTATAAGCGATGTCTCGACGCTGGATGACAATAAATGCTGCAACTGCTGTTGCTATCAATAACATTATGAGAGTCCAGATTACAGCAGAAATCCCCCAACCATTCCACCCGTGAAAATACAAGGCACACGCTACGTTGACAATGGTTGCCACGCTAATCCAGCCTAGATAAATGCTAATCGGAAACTGAATACACCATTTCTTGAGCCGAGGTACACGCTTATTGCCAATTTCTAACTGCACATAGACAGCAATCAGGGGCAACAGAATCAAAAGCATTGCAATTACAGAAAGAGCAAACAGCCGAGACAAAAACAGATAAACCCAGATACTTTGAGCAACACAGGCAATCACCAACAGATAACCTGTCTTACGTAAATCAGGGTCATCTCGTTGGTCAGGTAGAGCTTGGTATACCCCAAAAGCAAACAACCCAAGGTAAATCAGCCCCCAAATAGCAAAGGCGTAATTAGCAGGGATAATCAGGACATTTTTAAACAAAGTATTGGAAATTTCCCCTATGCTGAGTCCATTGAGCGGAAAAATGTTCGATACTACGTTGATAACGAAAGCACCAAAGATTGCAGCCAAAGTAACAAGCTGCCGCCAAAGATCCCGGTAATTGCCTTTTGTGGACTGCTGCATAGGATGTTAACTCATATCTTTTGTGCTTTTAGCTTACATCCCAAAAAGAGCGACGCATATAAACCACAGTCATATTGAGCAAGTCAATGAGGAAAAAGAGCGATCCCTGCATGACCAGACCGAAGTGGAATCTACAACGAAACTTCCAGATTCCCAAATTGGGAATCCCAGTAAGTTGCAAGTATGGTCTGATTCAATCTTAATTGTCTACAATTATGACTTTTCAGAATTTTATCAAGTCTTTAGAGCGTGTTCATGATTCAATCCCAAAGTTAAGCGTTCGCCTTCTTGCCTTGCCTGCTGGGTGGTAAATTCTAAATTCGACTTTCCCGTTTCTTCCCTTCTCCCCCTAAAACCCAATTGGCAGAAATTTCGAGTTATTATTAATCACATCTTTACCAATTCTTGCTGCCACTCCTTCAGCAACGCCATTGATCAAAAAGCAAGATAACTGCAATCTATACTCTTCTCCTTCTACTTTGATAATTGGTAAATCAGCATATTTTTGGTAAATTTTAGCAAAATAAGCGTACTCTGGGTCTGGGTTACAAGCTATTTCTTGATTACTTTTAATAACTTTAACTTCTCTCCCTTCTCTCCCCCAAGTGGGTTTTGACACTAAGGGAGGATTGATTTTATCTTGTTCCATAAATGTAGGTAGAAAATGTTCAAATCCTGCCAAATTATTCTGACTAAAAAAATCAACTCCTAATTCTGTAATTAAAGCCATTAACGCTTTATTTTGCATTACAAAAGCACTGACAGGATTAATTAAAGCTAGCTTCCTTGAATAGACTAATGGTTCAAAATAATCCCAGAGACTTACTCCAAATTCGGGGTCTTTATCTTCTACCATCCATTCTGTTGGGTATATGCGGTAGATTATATCGACTGCTTCACCTCTATGGTCGTAGCAGCCATCCTCATCCATTGCAATACTTTCGATTGGACAAAAAGCAGATTGATAATGGCACAAAGACATTAAATATTCAACAGTACCAATATCTTCGAGAGCTTCAGATAGGGCTGCAAAGATAATATTGCAGTCTTCAGGAGATTTATTGAGATATTTGGCAGATTCTTCAATATATTGATTAAGCCCTATTTGAAGAACTGCTTCAGCGTTAATATTCGGGTCTACTTTCCCAAAATGTTTAGCGACTATCCCATTTATTTTGAATGTTTCGACTATAAAAGTCGCCACTTCCGCATTACATTCAAGCAGGTAGATATTATCACCAACAACTGCAAAATCGCATCGGGCAATAAAAGGCACTTGCTTATTATTTTTGATTAATCGTAGGGTTGATTGAGGATAATCAAATTCAATTAGAGTCCGTTCATCAAACTGTTTCATAACCAGAGCCGCATGGTTTAAAACCTGCCAAACTCTTGTTGCTGCTTGCTTGATTTTTTCTATGGTTTCCGGTGCAACCATTAACACCTCATAGCAAGCATATTCATCGGCATCGTACCAGCTAAATATATCTTGATGCTGTTGGTAAAACTTATGCCTAACATCGTTCATGAACTCGCTCCTCCAGAACGAAAACTACCAAAACCACTTACACGAGAACCTGGAGCGCTGCGGGTGTGACTATTGACGTAAGTTCCATCTCTACGAGTGTATCCATTTACGGAAACTGAACCGGAATGGCTACGATAACCACTACTGTAACCACCACTATAGCCGCTATAGTTACTACTGCTAGATTCATCTGAAGTATCTGAGGAAGTACCAGATGTACTGTTAAATTCAGAAGAAGCAATTTGATTATTAGCATCTTCTTCTTTTTTGATATCTTCGAGCAATGCGGTTAGGGTTTCAGGAGGACTAATATATAATGAGACGCTTGCTGTACATTCACTCTCAAAACTATTTTTTTGTGTTAGACATTTTTTAATTTCATCAATTGCATTACTAACTTGGCGATAATTATTGCGATAAATGCTAAGTTGGGATTGTGCTTTCAAAGATAGATTAGTTGCCGAAGAAACATTTACAAGTAAATTAATTGCCTGCTGCCATTGCAACTTTGCATTCAATAATTCAGGTAATGTGATTAATGTAGTATCTTTAGTAAGGTTAGTAGCTTTTTGAGCTAATTCAACTGCTGATGAAAAGTTTTGAAGTGATTTTTGTTCACTTGTAATCACCTTATCTACATCATTAAAGTTGCGTTTTACAGATAATATTCCAAGCTTTGCTGTATCGGAAACATATGTAGCTGTAGGAATTTTCTCTAAAATGCTAATTGCCTGCTGCCATTTACCTTTCGCTTCTTGCCAATTATTGGAGTAAGCTTTCTCTTGGACTAGTATTGCTGCTTCTTCATCTAATTTAAGTGCAGCTTGTAAATTATTGAAAGCTGCTTCTTCAACCTGGATTTTTGAGTCAATTTTAGCAAGTAATTGATTTAACTGTGATATTTGATTTTGGGCATTCTGATATGGATATCCTGGTAGATTTGGAACGAGTTTTAGCTTTTCAATGGTTTGCTGTATCTTGGTTTGGTTTGCTTTTAAAGCATCCAAATTGGGAATACTATTAATATTACTATTTTCATTAACGATTGCCTGTACATCGGTAATTGCTTGTTGGTGTGCTGAATAATCTTTCGTAATTTGCAGGATTTTACTAACGCCAAACCAACTTAAAAGTGCTGCGATAACTATAGGCAGCCAGGGTTTCTTTTTTCCACTCATTGTTATTTTATATATTTATACATCTACATAATTATTGTTCCCGTTATTTATCAAGTTTGAACACGAAATTAGCGAGTGGTGGATTATTGAACAGGGAAACTGAAGCGATACTCATTCATAGAGAATGGTTGCCACCAGAAGTGTAAAAATTTAGAAGCAGAAGTTACTCTACCAGATCCGGGTAATCCTGCCCACACAACCACGCTTCAAATTTGAGAACCCTTTGCCCCATTTGTCATGCCCTTAGACTTGATCAAAAACACGAGGGGATGAAAAGTAGGTTAGTCACCAAGGGCTTAATCCCAGTAAACTAGAAAAATTTTGTTCGGGATTAATTGCGTATGATTGAACACAGGTACAGTATCACAACTATATAATGCATAGTGCGGATTATTTCGATACCACACAGCGACGGCGATCGCACTGACTAATCACTCCTCAACCGCTCTGGTTACATCTGTGATGGATTTCAACTGTTTTTTATCTGGTCTAATCCATCAGAAAGTCTGCAAAAGGACTTGCCAATACTCCGCTACCTCTTCAGGGGTTGCTAAATATGATATTTTTGTTTTTGTCATGATTGTTTGGTGTTCTGAAAATTGACCAGGTACACAAACTCTAACCAGTGGCTAGCAATAGTTGATTTAAAGGTATTGAGCATTCTTGCTTGTCGCCCCAGCATTTCCGAGCGATCGCTATTCCCCCTCTAACAGCTTTCAAAACATAGCTTCGGAAGTGGGAACCAAAACCCGTTTCCTTAATTTCAGCTTGTGTAGCGATGGCCTGCTGTGCCAATTCCTCTAAAGACAATTGCTGCTGATATTTTTGATGAAGTTCCCACAGATGCGAACGCTGGTTTTCTGAAAGTAGGGGCCAAACTTCATTAATCTCGGCTTGGCTCACCGCAACTTCTCCCCAGTTAGAAATTTTTAGTAGTTTTTCAATTACCGCTTCTCTTGGTTGCTGATTTTCAACTGGTAACTCAACCGAGATGCCTGCTCTGGGCGTAGCCATCGCCTGATTTCCTGAGTTATGAGTGATGACCATTGACTCGACTTCTTCTGTTAGCGTCTGTGTTTTCTGCTTTGCGTACTGCTCTTGTAATGTAGTCAGCGTATTAATTTCGGTTTCTGTAACTGCTGACAATTGGCAATTGGGAATTGTTGCAAGTGCAAGGGCCTCTAGTTTTGCTTTGGCGGCTTTTTCTCTGGCTAGGATATCGCGCTCTACCCATGCCGTGAAAACTTCCTCTCGGCGATCGCTAACGGGAACAGCGCGACCATCGACCAAAACCAGATTCCCCTCATCATCTTTTTGGAAGTCTGGCGCGGCGACACCGTAAATCCAGACTTGGTTGCCTCGTGTTCCCTCTCGCCGCAATCGGGGGAATTTATACCCAGTAAGAGATGCTAGTTTTTGACAGACTTGCATGGGAGTATTTAGCTTTGCAAACATATTACTCTTAGCGCCAAGAATTAAGCTCAAATCGGACTGATGAGTTTTTGCTTTCTCAAATACTGCTTGTGCTAATGGGTGATTGTTGCTCAATCCGTCCGTTTCTCGAAGCTCTTTGTACCCAATCCAGTCTAAAGCATCAATTTTTTTCCCAATAAAGCTTTTATTAGTATCGGGAATAAAATAATCTCCACCGCCATTTTTTAAAGCGGTAGACATGACGTTTATTTCTCTATCCGGTATAAATTCCCTACCCACGCCAAGGTAGTAATCTAGTCGAATTATAGAATACCAGTTTTGATCATCTTTCTCTATTAATTCGGGAGTAACGGTCACGTTATAACGCCTTTCAATCTCACCTTTTCTGTGTTTTAACTGTTCGGACTCAGTTTTGCAATTTTGTTTATCTAGTTTCAAAAACTGTTCATCTGTAATGCTTTCAGATGCAGTTACATTCTCACAGTGTCCTGCATATTCTGATTTGCAGTTGTTGTAAATTTCTTGCTTAGTAGTCTCTACTTCTGCGGGTTCGGGTAATTCATCTGCGCTGACTACACAGATGATATGTCCCTCAGATTTCAAATCACTAATAATTTGCGATTCATAGCTATTCATCCCATCATTGATGATTGCCCCTAACTTCGCCCAAGTATTAATGCAAATGCTCTCAAAATTGCCTTCTATCGATTCCTCAAATCCTAAATCAACGAGCTTTTTAATATTGGCTTTATTCTTGATGTACTCACCTGCTAGTAATGCCTTGACACTATTGGAGCCATTGCCTACCCTATTGATGCCTACTGGATTAAGCCAGATATAACGGGGGACTGGAGGGCGATAACGTGATAAATGCTGTCTAACACCATCGGTAGTTTGTACGCCTTGAAAAATCCCAAAAACATAATCAAAATGCTTTTCTTCAATTGATACCCCAGTCTCAATGGTCGAGGTAGTTAGAACGAGGTCATAGTTTTTAATTACTTCATTTAAATCATCTGTACAGCCAAAAGCCGGATGACCAAGAGTAGTTGTACTTTTAGAATCAATTCGTAAAATTCTCAGGTGTGGTAGCAGTTTTTTATAGTACGCCTCCAAATTGCGAGAACCCCATTTAGAACTAGCCCGTTGTCCAGACAAAGCAACAAAGCACTTATCCCCATTCTCTAGTTTTTGGGTAAGGATTTTTACTAATTGTGCTGGATTATTACCCTGTACTAAATTTACCTGCCAAGGCTCTACAAACTGAAATGTATTTTCCACGAGAAAAGTGTCAATCTCTTGCCCGATCAGCCCTTTGATAAAGTCAATACCAATATCGTTTAAGTCAGCATCGGCAATGAAGATTTTCCCACCATAATTAACAACATTTTGTAGCAGGCGTTTGAAATTTTTGATGATGGCTACGCGATCGGTCTGACAAGTCGAACTGCTCAACAAATGCCAGATTAGCTGCATGATTTCATCCAAAATCAACCAGCACCCTTTCCACTCATCAGGGTTAAATTTGGCTTGGCTTTTTGGATGTAAGCTATCAATTACTAACCCCATTCCGAAATGTGAGCCTTGCTCAGTCTGCTTCACTTCGGTAATGAAAGGTAATCCCAGTTTTTTTACAAGCTGGGTTGCCAGTTGCACCCGATGGGTAATTACTAACACTCTCCTCTCACCAGCGCGAATTATCGGGTCAGTTAGCCACTGGAGTAAGTGAGTTTTTCCCGTGTTCTTTGGCGATTTCAAACCTATTAGCTGCTTACCCAAAGGAATAGCCAACTCACCCAAGTAACGCTGATTTAAGCTCAAATCTGGGGTGTATGTGAGCCGTCTTAGTTGCTTGGTATTCCATTCATCCAATTTCAGGGCATCGCAGTAAATAGTATCAAATTGGTCGCGGCCGTAAGCGGCTAGTACATCATCAATCCCTTTGCCTAATGCCAGATGCCACCCCATTACTCGGACTTCACAGCCACGCAAAGATAAAAGCTTGGCAGTTTTAGCGATCGCACCATTCACGCTTCTAACCGTGGTGCGCTTCACATCGGCATCGAAACAGAAATAAATTCGCCTGCCTGATTGAGCATAAGCGGCTAACTGTGGGATCAGGTATGGTGCGCCGTTATTTTCGCCGTATTCATCCTTTGGTTGGCGACGGCCTCCCCACACCCCTGGTATGCCGATCGCAACGTAACCACAAGATAAGATTGCAGCTGCTTTTTTAGCACCCTCGCAGATGATAACGGGAATTTGGGTATTCTCTCTCACCCATCGCCAAAAATCACCAAAAGGTAAACTTTGGTAATTCTCTAGTAGTGCCACATCGTAGCGGCGACCGATTAATTCCCAGATCCGGGCGGGAATCCGTAAGGCAAAAATTTCTGTGTCAACTTTGGGGGGATGCTCATACTTAATTGCCCTGCTGTTACCCTCATCTATTCTTGGCGTGTTGGGCTTGAAGCATCCCCAAAGGGAATCTTCACCGGTGATAATATTTATTCCACTACACCACCACCCACCATTAGAGAGGTGAGCATATCGCCGCATATCCCCATCGCGTAACCGCCCATCGTTACGGCGGCTGATTTTATCGGAGTAGAGCAAGTAATCAAAAGCGGCATTCCCTGACAGCGATTTGAAGTTAAGTGCCGCTATCTCACTGTCAATTGCACTCTCCCCCCACTCTTGCCAGTGGCTTGCTTCAAAATCTTCTCTGGCTGGCAAAGTATAAGGTGCGGATGGCTCTTTGAATCCTTGATAATTACTCAGTGCTTGAATTTCACTATCATGGTGATGGCTACGCTCAGAGCAGGCATCGCCTTGCACTATGTCATTTTGGCTGGAGACTACAACAACTCGATGGACTTTTCCATCTCTGGACTCAAGTCTTGAGATTTCATGCAAAGCCCAAGGGGTACTTCTGAGCTTACCTCGCTTGTTGAATTTTCTGAAAACCTGCCTTAGTTCTTGATTTAGTGATTTTTGGGGTGAGGCTATCTTGCCGAATCCTTTGTGATTCATACTGCCACCCCTCCAACCTTGGCTTCAATTTGGAGAAGTACGGCGGCCACCTGACTACTAAACCAGCCAAGCTTGACTAATCGCTGTAAGTAAAAGGACTCCTCTAAGTTGAGGTTAGGCGATCGCAGTAACTCATCCGGGTCGGGGCATGGTCTTAGAGCAACGTCACAGCAACCCGCTTTTAAATATTTGGTGCTAGTTCGGCGATCGCTTATATGGTTTGATAATTCCGAAATTCGAGATTCTTGATTGTTGGGGAAAGTTTGCGTTAGAATACTAGGCTTTTCATTCGCAAACCCCTGTCTGTCAGAAGTGAGGGGTTTATTCATTGGGTTGTCCTTTGTTGGTTTGGACAGCCCCTTAACTTTTAAATTTGCAGATTGTAGGGATTAGTCGGTAAGCTAGAAGAATATATAAATTCGTTAGACTTGCTTGTTGCATTGTCTTGGGCTGAAACGTCTGATAAACGTTTCTTTGGGCGTGTGTGCTTGTGCTTACCGTTGGTTAATCCTTGCGATCGCACTCAAAAAGCTGAAGGCTGTGTAGCTAGCATTTTTTTTGCTATTTATTCTGTGAATTTTAGAGAAATTGATAAAAATTTTATATCTTTTGTGTAGTCCTCAAAAATACGAATTATTGATAAGGCGATCGCTTTCCTTAAGGAAATCTCTTCATAATCCACTCCCACCATTGCGATCGCCTGAGCTAGTTTTGTGGATCAATCCGTGTTAGCTGTAGCAATATTGCGCCAAGCTGATTTAATGCTGCGTTAGTAGTGCGCTGGTGTTCTTCAAAGTTACGCTGATGTTGTTCATGGCTATCACGTAACTCAAGTAACACATCATCCAAAATCGCGCTACGAGCAAGAACTCGGTCAACGTTGCTGGTTAACTCATTTACGTTATCAGTCAAGTTGTCAATCTTTACTGTGAGGTTAGCTATAGCTTCAGTATTTCTGATAGCTAGATTTTCTATACGGTCAAGTCGGCTTGGTTGTTCTGGTGTATCTGTCATTTCCCTGCCTCAATCATCTTGGCGATCGCCTCTTTATCAAAACAGTCCAGGTAGCTTACCAGTTCTCGAAATTGTTGGTATTTCTCCTCAGCATAGCTATCGGGTGTAAAGCCTAAAACTTCACAGAATTTCAAATAGTCAGCCCGCCAATTAAAGTTATTTAGCGCTGTCGTAAAATTTTCTGCTGTTTCTAGTGCTTCTGGCGATATCTCTGGCTTTTCTGTGTCATGGGTTGCTAATGTTTCGTTCATGCGGCCCCCTTACCTTTGTCAGTTAAGGAATTTTTTTGTAGTAGATTGCGTGCCTCTAAAGCTTCTTCAATCAAAATTGCTGCTGTCTGACTTTGAGAGCGTCGTTCTATCCCTGCAAGGTTTTTGACAAGTTCGTAGACCTCATCAGTTAGCACTACATTCACTCTTCCACTCATTGTGTTATCCGTGTTCATCACTCTACCTCATGATACGTCTTGTAATTTAGAAATGGAATAACACATGTTGCACAATCTGTGTCATTAGATGTATGATGACACAAGAAGCAATCGATCAACAACAAGCCACTAATTAGCGTCTTACGAGTACCCCAACGACTTATAGAGTAAGGGGTTTAGCGATTAAGAGCGACATTGTGATGTGTACTTATTCTGATTGCTAGCTAGTTACTATCTGATTCACATTGATTACTGTAGTAAACCCATGAAACCTAGACGGAGCAAACATTCTACAGACATAGACTCATTCCTTGATTTCCCATCTACCAAGACATATTTAGCTGAGGTCTTGGGTGTTAGCCGCTCGACTTTGGTCACTTGGGAGAATTTAGCCTTCTGGAGAATCCCCAGTTTCAGAGATGCCTACCCCAAAAAAGCCGATAACACTCATGATCGCGAGTCGCCCTTGTCGCCCTATCAAGCATGGGTTTTGGGGAGAGTAGGGCGATTAATGGCTCAACTCCGACGCAGCGATCGCGTCAAAGGCTATATCGCCAAAAACCCGAATGATTTTTCTAGATACCGCTATCAGCAAGCATTCCAGCAAATCCAAAAAATCCAAAAGGGAGCGTAAATCATGGCAACACGGAAGAGAACCACAGCACCAACAGCAGACACAGTAAGCATTCATGATGCTTGCTTAAGATATATGACCACGGAACAGAGCTTGAGACTGGCTTTAAGCCATGTTCGCCCTGATGATTTCGACACTGTAAAGGCAGTTTCGGAATTAGATTTAGAAGCGATCGCCTCATACTTTCAGCCAGAATTGCCAGTTGTGGCTAGCACCTCAGAGTTACCTGAAAATTCACAAAATTTTACACAACCGGAACAGTCCGAAAGTTCACAAAATTTAACACAGCAAGCATCTGAGCCAGCCACAGAACAGCCACAAAATGCCCTATCCCGACAAGGGCAACAGCAACATCTAACAGCCCCTACCCAATCCCCAAACCCTAACACCCAACTGACGCTGATTGACCAGCTAACTAGACAAGCATCAGAAGAAATTGCAGCAGTAGACGCTATAGCCCAAGTTAAGAACCAACTGATTCTAAATAACTTGGCTGTGCGAGATGCGGAACTAACAGAGGGTATCAATCAGCACTGGCAACACCAAAAGCAAGGATATTTGGGAGCGATTAGAGATTTGGCTGGACTTGCACAGCAAAAGCCAGAAGTTACCCCAGATGAAACTGACCTGACCCAAGAAATTGAAGGCATCATCACCGAACTGGGAAAAAAGCTAATCGCGTGAGAGCGATCAACATCCTGTTATCTCCCCTCGACTTTGTTAACTGGTTATTAGAAAGAGTACTAACGCCATGACTTTTACAATTTCCGGCATTGAATCAGAGGTAAATATGAGCGGTAATTCCTTACCAGAGCTAGTTGCTCAAGCTCAGGAATTACTTGGGCAAATCCGCCAGCATCCACAGTTTAAAGGTTTGCGTTTCGATTGTGATGTAGCTTTTGGTGATGTTAAGCAATATTTCAACTATCTGGAATGGGCTGCTTCTGGTGACTCAGAGGTAGCTAAGTTTGAAGGTTTTACAGAATAATTCTTGCTGCCAACTCCACAGAACACAGTCGGTAGCAGATAAAGCCAGAATTAATGCTCTCAATAGTTTTGAGAGCTTTTAAGCATCAGATACCCGTCAATACTACCATGCAAGATGACTTAAACAGCCAAATTCAGGATGCAAAGACGGATGAAACAGAGCTAAATCTTGTCCTCAAAAAATACGATTTAGATGAGGAATTAGCGCTTGAATTTAGCGAAATCGACAAAGCATTTAGGCAATTGGAAATTAAATATCAATCCCTAGTCAACACCAGAAAATTTTTGAACAATGGCTAAAATTAACACTACAAAAGCAGCTGCTATTGCTGTAGCAGAAAAGTTGGCAGGACGTAAACAGAACTCGACATTTAGCACTAATTCCACATCTACCACATCATCTGCCACTATTCCGATAGATAGTCGCATTCCTGGCTTACTAACTGTCACCCCTGACTTAGTACCGGGAATGATGCCACCATTCCAGCCCAATCAGTATCATATTTCAGATCCGCTAAATCCTCCTGAAACTCTTCCGCAGGCAAGCCAAAGCCAGCTAGATAAAGGTATGAAAATCTATGAAGGTTCTACACGGGCATTGAAACTTACCGGAGCAGCGCTTGACCTGACACGCGAGAAATTCACTGTAATTGGTAAACACTCAAAGGCTTTTGGTGCTGGCATCCAAGCCGCTACCGAGATTGAGAAAGTCAAAGGGAATTATTTAGATTACCTTAATCAAAAAGAAGTAACTACCCAAAAATCAGTTGTTTTAGATGTCAACCAAGTGAAGACGGTTGCCGATACAAGCATTTCCGTTCATAGCAAAGACGAACTAAATCAAAAACTGTTGCAAGCCTCCATTAAAGCTGAGGAATCACGGCTAAAAACTGTTGAGTCTCAAGGGAAATTATCAAGCTTTAAGGCACAGTTAGGCGATTATATAGAGGTGAAGCAATGAAAGCAATACACGGGTTAGGACTTGGTGTATTTGGCTTCTGTACTGGCTTGGCATTTGCTTCTGGAGGGTTTACCAACGATACAGCCAAACTAATCTCTATGCTTGGTATAGGGGCGTTGCCAGCAAGTTTTATTACTTATCTAGTCGCGGATACTAAATCACAAAGACTATTAACCCATGCCGAAAGTAAGAATGAACAAGCAGGTCAAACTCTGCATAAAATCATCAGGGATTTTGAAAGGAGCAAGTCAAGGTTAGCCACTGTTACTAGCCAGCTAGAATCTTTGAAAGATGAACTCAAAGAAGCGAGAAATACCATCAACTCGTTAGGTCATAACAAACTAGAAAGCACAGCTCTCATTGCTCAACTGCAAGCCAAGTTAAATCAATTATCTACACAGACTCAAAAAGATACCCAGCGTATTGAATATCTGGAAAGTGAGACTGAGCAATGGGAATTGAACTTTAAAACTCAAGTAGAAGCGGAGGCTAACAAACGCTTTCAACTTGCCAAGTCACAGGAATTAGAAAAGATTTATCATGAACACGATTCTATTACCTCTGAAGCTATGCAGCTATTCAGAAGGTTGCAAAACTGGGGTGAGAAAGTACACCACGGGCATCAAAGTAAAGCTGAAATTATCAAGAGTTTGGCAAGTAGCTACAACGAAAATTTAGATGAGGTTGGGGAAGCGATCACCAGTGAGCGCCAAAACTATATAGAGCAAATCGAGCTACTGAACGAGCGTGTAGGTCAGCTACAGCAACAATTGCAAGGTGATTTATTAGAACCCGTGTATGGTGAATTTGGCTTTGATATCAACGGGAAAATCGCCAACGAAATAGCGCGTACCTTGTTTAGTGATCTCAGGCTAGCTTTAAGCGTTAAAGGGTTCCAGGTGAAGCCTGACGGCGTTGTAGACATTGGTTATGGGTATTCGCGCTCTGTGCATACTTTAGCCATTGTAGAGGCTATCAGCAAGCATTCTGAAACCCTGGCTAAAAAGTTAGGGCTATTCAAAATAACAAGCGTTCGCAAGCTGGAAATAACCGATTGTATTGTGGTCAGTTACCGTATGGGCCCAGCCATCAAAACAGATGAAATTAACCCTCTTTTATCACTCTCGACAAAGTATAATTAGGAGCGATCGCAAAAATACCAGACAGAGAGTATGGTTGAGCCTCGCCCACCTGCACCCACAGTAAAATTTGTGGACGAATACTGCCAGTTGTATCAAAACCTCTTTCCAGAAGTTAGAAGCTTTGAAGCTTTTAAGTACCTACACATGGGATGTGTTTCTGATATAAAACGTAAAACTCACGCCTGTAATAGCGAAAATTGTAGGGTTAGATAATCATCAATCATTACATCATTTTTTAACAGCATCACCCTGGGATGTACAAGAATTAAGGAGGCAAAGGTTAGAATTAATATTATATATACTTCAAGGTCGCCCAATAATACTAATTATTGATGAGACAGGGGATAAGAAAAAAGGAAATACGACTGATTATGTAAAAAGACAGTACATTGGAAATTTAGGTAAAACAGATAACGGTATTGTGGCGGTTACAGCATATGCAGTCTTATCTGGAATGACATTTCCTCTAATATTTGAAGTATATAAACCGAGGGAAAGATTACAACCAGGAGATAAATATTTAACCAAACCTGAAATCGCTGGGATAATGATCAGAAAATTGCGAGCAATGGGGTTTAGATTCAATCTGGTGCTGGCGGATAGTTTGTATGGTGAAAGTAGTAAAAATTTTTTAAGCGTACTAAATGAATTAAATCTTAATTTTATTGTAGCGATTCGCTCAAACCATAGAGCATGGGGAATTACAGACTCAAAAGTAAAATACTCAGATTGGCAAAGATTCAAGCGTGTTTTCTCGGATTTAAGTTCAGAGAATAGATATATTAGAGAGATAATATGTGGCAAAAAATCGGATATCAGATATTGGCAAATAACAACTGATAAAGAAGAGCTTCCGAAAAACACGACTTGGTATGTAATGAGTAAATATCCAGAAATTACCCCAAGAGAAGTTGGTAATTTTTACGGTCTAAGGACTTGGGTAGAATATGGTTTAAAACAAAGTAAAAATGAATAAGTATTGCTGATTTTCGCCTCACTCATTATCCACAAATAGAGAAATGGTGGGAAATTGTTTTTAGTGCTTATCTGTTGGTTAGTCAACATTGAGAACAACTGCTAAAATTACCACCACAATCTGAATCTAGATTTTCATCACATCCTTGGTGGAATCAAGGCAATGGTTGGAATAGTATTCTGAATAACCTCCGTTTGATACTTCAGCCATTTACACTATTTAACTTGATTAAACCTTGGTTAGCGGTCTTTACAGTCCCTAAGCTATCTGAGGGATTTTTTCAACTTCAAATGATTGTTAATAATCTGACTTGCTCAATTTTTCAAAACTTAAATATTCCTTATTTCTATTTTTCTTCTGCCTAGAGTGACAAAAGAGGGTTAAGCTGATGGTTGGGACTCCTGACGAATTTATCAACTATGTAGTCAGTCACCCTATCCGCTATCGGCTGATTGCAGATCCGGGCGTTGGTAAAACCCCAACCACTGCGGTAATGATTAGCGAAATTGTCAAGGCTGGATGCACTCGCGGCAATACTGGCAAGGGTGAGAAAGTACCTCATACTCTGGTTACGGTATCTTACCCCGGTGCTGTTGCTTCACTCAAAGATAGTAATTATCCTTTAGAGCATTTCCTTAAGTATGGCGACACAACAGCCGCGATTAAATCCTTTGATGATTGCCTAGACGACGGAAATTTTCGAGTTCAAAACCCCACATTCGCTGCTAACTTCTTTCAAATTTGGGCATGGGATGAATTAGATAACACGCTGAATTCTTGCAGTGAGCCATACAAGGCAGGGGAAAACCTCAAGAAGATTCTGAAACAGTTTGGTCATAATAACATCGGCTGGATTGTGTCGGGTCAATCAGTGATGACCAAACAAATCCCAGGTTTTACCAATGATGATCGGTCACTTTTTACCGAAATCATCATTGGTATTTCCAAAATTAGACATTACCTAAATACCTACGGAAAGGGCAAAAACAGCGAGTCTAACCTAGCTAAATTGACTCGCAATTTAGACGCTATCGAAGAATACATCGAACATAAGAATGAGCTAGTTACCGACGATGCCAGATTATTGAGAGTAGCCTTAGTAGTCGATTCTCGTTCACCTAAGCTTTATTTTTTACCTAATCTCGATAAAGTTAGTTTCAACTATTCATTGATAGAAGAGACAAAGCGACTGGCAAGAGTTGCCAAGTCCCCTGACACGGGTTACACGAGATTGACACGCGATACTTTAAACTCAAGCATAGCAAGCACTGACATGGTGATGTCAGCCGCGTCATTTTCCACTATAGGGGGTAACCGCCTTCAGGACACAAAGCCTTATTGTCCCCACTGTGGCCACGCAAATTTAACCATAAGAAAGGATAAAAGATATTACTGTTTGAACTGCAAAAAAGTAACAGTTTCTAACAAGATAGTTTGGAAATAAATATATGGACTTGGATAATATTACGACACTTATCTATCAGCCTAAAAATGACCATGAGCCGGGATTTATCTATTTAATGGAAGCAGAGGGTTATCACGGGCTAATCCCTGGCTGTTACCTTCGTCGTTGCAAAATTGGGTTATCTCGCAATCCAGAAGCTAGGCTTGACAACTTTCACCGTCATCAACCACCTTGCAATGTGAAGATTCTCAAGACTATTTATGTAGAGGATATGGCAGATGTAGAAGGCGAATTACATCAACAATTTAGCCGATGCAATGTTGAGTTAATCAAAAGTCAAGAGTGGTTTGATTTTAATCCAGTGCAATTTATGATGGTTAATTGGGAATTTGAGAAGCGATCGCTACACGTCTTTAGCATTAGCGACTTGCCAATTAAGCTAATCATTTTCAGCATGATCGGGCTATTGTCCGTGGGTGCGATCGCTGGCAGATTTACAAATCAACCAGTTAACTCCGTGATACAGCCACAAGAGAAATTGACAAAGTAAGCAAAATTAAGGGAGGTTGTTAGCCTCCCTTTGGGTTTTAGAACGGTGTGTTACCAGTCTCGTTTACCTTGGCGAGATATCCCCGCCAGTAGTCTCCATCCTGGCTTTTGGGTGGTAATCCAATCGCCGCGTCGAATTCTCCGTCAAAGTAGTCGCTAGTAGGTTGGAATTGTTGAGGTTTAGCAATTGTGAGTAACATGAGAATACCTTTTATTTTTAAGCTGCGGGTTAGTAGCCCGCTTTTTCTGTGGTTTTTTCAACCTGTTATTAATTTAACTAACAAGTTATTTGATGTCAATAACCTGTTAAAAAATATCTTACAGGTTATTGACATCAAATAACTTGTTAGTTAAATTAATAACAGCTTAGAAATAAAGGGGAGTCAGTCAGATGTCTAAAGCAGTTCAGGAACAAGTAGATCAACTCTTTGTTACGGTCAAAGATTTGCAAAGCCTTGAAGAGATCAAGCCACACTGTGAGAAGTTCAACGAGTGGATAAATACCAACACTAACTACAGCATTAAAAGCTTAGGCACTGTGCTGAGTCGGGCTGGCTTCTATAAAAAATTCAAGTCACTCCCATTAGAGCAAGGGAAAAACGCTGATTCTGTACCCAAGCATGATGCCAACGGCAATGTAACAGGTTATGAGTTGAAGCACTATGTTTTATTGCTGTGTGGTCTGGATAAGAAAGACTGGGAAGAACGCAACGAAACCACACGGGTAAGCTTACGCCTAGACAATGGTCAGGAAATTAGCCCAGACGAATATTTAGAGGTAACGGGTAAATTGCTAGAATCCCAAGACCTCCATGAGGTAGCAGTAGGGTTAATTGCTGCCACTGGCCGCCGTCCCCATGAAATTCTCGCTCGTGCCAAGTTTGCGGCTGTTGAGGGTCAAAGCTATCAGGTAATGTTCACTGGCCAAGGGAAGAAACGGGGAGATCAGCCAGTATTTGCGATCGCTACCCTTTACCCTGCTAGTTACGTCATCGAGCGGTTGAACTGGCTAAGAAAAGAACCATCAACTAAAGCACTTTTAACAGAGGTGGCTAACGAAAATCCTACAGATGTAGCAGCACAAAACCGCGCCATTGACAGCCGCCGCAACGGTTCACTTAACCGGGTTGTGCGTGCGTACTTTGGGGATAAGGGAGATAAAGCACCGATTCTAAATTTCCGACACGGGGAAGAACAAGACAACTGCAAAGCGCTCCGGGCTGCATATTTAGCGCTGGCTACAGAGAGGGATTGCCAGGGTTCAACAGGTTCTAAAATGCTCCATGCTGCCCGGAGTGCTGGTCACTTTGTTAAAGAGTCACCCACCGACCGAGATTTACAAAATCTTGTAACCACCTTGGGCTATGCCGACTATTACACAACAAAGCCTGTAGGGTTTCCAGATGCACCAGAGAAAGAAAAATTATTTCAAATTCGCGCTATTCCTGCTGATTTTGAATATCTCAAGGAATTACAGGGTGAATGGCAATTACCCAACCAGCAATCAGTAGTTAGCCGCTTAATTGAACACCACAAAAATCGTGTTGACGTTGCAAAGCTTCTGCAAGAAGCACAGCGCGTAACTGCCCAACTAGAGGCGGAAGTTAAAGAGTTACGGCAAAGCAATAACCAGTTAGAGCAAGTCAATAACCAATTAGATATAGCCAACAAACAACTACAACAGGAGAAAGCAGTAATGGAAACCACAGCACAGCAGCCCCAAACAGTTACTCTCAATGTTACCGAGTTAGATTCTTGGCTAGAGAAAAAAGTTATTGAGGTAGTGAACAAGGTAACTCACGGGGGAGCAATAGCACCTGCTACTACTGCCACACCTGCCAAGGTTGCACCCATCAAAGAAGAGATTGACTGGCAAGCCAAAACCGATGCTGAGGTCTGGGGAAGTAAAGCAACGTTAGCAGCTGTAGAAAAAATTCGTAGGTCTTATCAGGCTATCTGTTTGTATAACGATACTGTGGCAACTGGGGACTCAGATCGCCTCGCAATTACTAACCAAGCACTTAGAGATTTATCAGGCTGTAACGGTTTGCTGGTACGCGATTGGATTGAGCAGCACAAAGATGAAGTAATTAGCCATAATGCTAAGTTCGGCATGGAAAACAAGAAAGACCCTAGTAACCCTGCCAGCTATGCCAACAAAGGCAAGGACACAGATAAAATTCTGTTGCTGATAAATGAAGAATTTCTTAGTGGAGAAGGCTTTAAGGCAGGGAGAAACTAAAACGGCGTTAGTCGGCTGAATACTTGACTGTAGATGCTTTTAAGTGGATGTCGGGAAATAAGATTATAGCGATATAGTCCTGCTACCCGACCACGGTGATACCGAGTAGGTTAAACCCGCTCACGAAATAATCAGCTGTACATTAGCGTTCGTAGAATCTAGAAATTTCTCAATTTATTCTTTGTTACTCGACTAGAAGTAAGTGGTGATTTGACTTTATATATCCTCATCCTTTCGGCAGAGGATAGCTATCACAGCAATAGTCATGCTGTTTAATAGCAACTATTCTTCTCACCTTTTCCTTTGTGTTTAACAGAATCAAATTTTTGCTTCGAAGATTTATCCAAGGACTGAAGAGTGATTACTGGGCAGAAGTTACCACCCAATGCCCTGACTGCATCTACTATTTTGGGCCTTTTCAAAGTTTTGTTGAAGCGAAAGCTGCCTGCCCCGGATACGTTGATGACCTTAAAAGCGAGGGAGCCTTGGGGATAAAAGTCGTCGTTAAACGCTGCCATCCTGATGTATTGACGATTTTTGATGAACAAGTGAGCTAAGTAACAATAGGGCCTTGAGGATTTTCGTCAGCCGAAAATGAACTGTAAACTGTATCAGAGTTATCATGAGTGAATTAATTTTTGAGCCAGATAAGATTTATGAGTTTGCACAGATCGACAATTTTCGAGTGTCCTGGCGATTGAAATACGTAGAAACAGTTTTCAACCCAGTCAATAAAGAAATACGTTTACATTTTTATAAGCTAGAAGGTATTGAGTGAGGTCGAGGGGAAGTATTATCTTCCCCTCGACCTCACTCAATACCTTCTAGCTTATAAAAATGTAAACGTATTTCTTTATTGACTGGGTTGAAAACTGTTTCTACGTATTTCAATCGCCAGGACACTCGAAAATTGTCGATCTGTGCAAACTCATAAATCTTATCTGGCTCAAAAATTAATTCACTC
>NZ_KV757542.1 GCF_001712795.1 Nostoc sp. KVJ20 | reverse complement strand
ATGGTAATTTAGTTTATCAGGCTGATGCTTTTACTATCATAAAATCCGGCAATAATTACAGTATTCATCGCCGCGCTGACGAAACCTTGGCACTAATGCAATTTTATGCCGATAAATGGGGAGCTATCACTCTGTCTGAGCAACCTAAAGATATGTTTCCAATCGAAAGGCAGGAGTTTTTGTTAGTTGCTGATTATCTCAAAAGTGGCAAACAACTACCTTCAGTCGATGAAGACCCCAGGAAAATTGCTAATACCCTTGGTTCACTCTCCTTTGATGGTACGCACACAATTTTAGAGAGCTTCAAGACTTCTGAAATCTTGCAAATCCTCACTCAAACTCTAAAAAGGACTGGTTGTGATGATTTGGAGTTGGGCAATTACCGTATTCTCTACCAGAAAAGTCAACTTGATACTACATCTACTCTGCAACTTCTGAAAACTGAACATACTGGTGTTACAAGAGTTGCTGCCAGCTTTGAATTCAGCAGAACAGATTCAGGTATGACACATCAACTTAAGACTCTTGCTATTACTGAACAAGACATAGCTAAACTCAGATTACTTGCTCAAAAGTTGGATATTCAACAACCTGCCAAGGAAGCAACTGCCAATCCTCATGCTACCCGTGATATAGAAGTGCCTATTCACCCAAAAATTGCTAAACTTTGGCAAGACTTAGAAAATAGGCAACAAAAAAGTAATTCTGTTCCTTACACAGCAGCACAGGTTGAACAAAATTTTCTTTCCCCGGACTCTACGTTTGACCTAGCTAGCAATTCTCAAGATATAAATTTGCAGCCAGCCAATACAGCAGTAGCTAAACCAATCAAAAAAACATCTACTTCTCAACATCAATTAAGCAAATCTGACATCGAGAGCATTCCTCTACCCCTTCATCCTTTGCTTGGTCAATACTGGCAAGAGCTAGAAGATAATCATCGATGGGCTGATATCGCAAAACAGGAGAATGCTGAATTTCGTTTAAAGATTCAATCCAATGGCAAACTCTCCATTGGCGAACAACGTGAACTTTATCATAAAATTCAGGTTCAAGCTCAGACTGAAATTCGCCAACAACAAAGAACCAATCTGGTACTTCCACCTTTAAGCGAAATTACTCATGATTTGCGACAACAAATAAATCAACAACCTGATTCACAACATCTTACTGATTCTTCTAACTCTATTCGTAATACTCTCTTGCCCGTTCACCCGTTAATTGCTAAACCTTGGCAAGATTTAGAAACTACTGGCTTATGGGCGGGAGTCGCAGCGCAAGGTAATTATCCATTACAAGAGAAACTTAAACATACTGGCAAACTTACCCTTGGTGAGCAACGTGAACTTTACCATAAACTTTTAATTCATAGTGTTGTTGAGCAATGCCGCAAAGGATTAACTGATATTTCCCTTCCCCCACTAAACGAAATTATCCAAGATTTGATGTCTGCCCGTAGTGAAGTCATTCATAACACCTACACCCCAAAAGTTGAAGTACATTCCCAAAAACCTCAACAACCACATCATAAGGCTCAATCTAATTCTCCTGAAAATGAACTGTAAACTACATTAGCCATGTATTCTAACCAATCATCTAATTCACTTCAAGAAACAGTCAGCAATATCAATCGTGACAGTGGCATTTCTAACAACATGATGGCTTACAGACTAGCACTCTTTCTGGAGAAACATCCACCGTCATTACAATCAACCACCACATTGGATGCATCTGAGCGAGAAAATCTCCAGTCAGAACTGAGAACAACCTTATCTCAAAATCTTCAAAATATTGAAAACTACAGACAAAATCTCAAACAGAAATATTACACAGAGTATTTAAATAAATTTGCTGTAACTCAACAGTCATCTGTTGCATCTAAACCAGATAATTCAGCAAGAGTTGAAAACTTAATTGCTCAGAAGAAGAATACATTCCTCCAACAGATATTTGAATTGGGAGTGCAAAAATTACCTTTAGGTCAGAGGGTCAGCAAAGATGAAAGGGAGCAAGAAGCTCTTAGCAAGGAGGAAAACAACATAAATAAATCTAGAGAAAACAATGTCTCACCAGCTATTGATATTGCTGAAAAATCTCTTATTAAAGCAGTTATGAGAACTGTCATGACAATGGGCAAGGATACTGAACAAGGACGCATTTATGAAGGGATAGCCTACAGATTGCAACTATTTATTAAAGAAGGAATGCAACTTCTCAGCGTTCACAGAAAAACTGGTAATCCCGAAACAGCTTTTACAGCCTATAAAGATGACTCTAACGAGTTTCAAATTACACAAAACAACCTTTCATACTCAGAGACTAATCGACTCATTGCCTTTGATAAACAGCAAACAGCACAACAGCTTACATCTCAGCCTAATCATATTGATAAAGATAACAGCACTGAGCTTGGTGACTAAGCCCCTTTGGGAAGTGTGGGAAGGGTGGGAGGTGTGGGAGGTGTGGGGAGTAGCCAATCATCAGGATGGGTAATCATTTTGACTTTTAGAATGTTCAAAAATTTGCATCGCTGTCTCAAATGCTAATTGATAAATGGCTAAGTCCTCATGAGTTCTAAAATACTTTTTTCCTTTTTCTTCCATTTTCTTTAATCTCGACCGCTCTTGTATTCCATCCTCCCACACTCCCCACACTCCCCACACACCTCACACACTCCCACACCCATTTTTGACTAGCTAAAATAACCAGCCAATCTACCCAAGAAAAAACCACCAATCAATAAATAACGCTTTGTCCGCCGCTCTATTTTTGAGAAGGGGGCAATTATTGTTCCCAACATTATGTAAAAGCTCGCCTCCATTAAATTGCTACTAAATCTGAGCGTTGCCGCAATTATCAAACCTATAAATATCAGCCATTCCACCATCAATTCAATTTTATCCCAGAGTTTGTGGTCGTATAAATAGCGCATCTGATAATTCTCTAGTTTTAGACAATCTATTTAATCTAATTTCATCATCTCCAAAAACTTTTTAGCTTTTACTTTGATTTTACCTAAATTCTAAACTTTTTTTAATATCGTACCACCATCAAGATTTACTTAAGTAAATATGCTATAAATGTTTTATGTTCCTGTAATCGAAGTAATCAAGATGATTCGATTAGTAATTATTGAAAATGAAGCTCTAAGTCGGCTCGGAATTAAATCAGTTGTTAATCAAGAGCAAGACTTTGAAATGTGTGGGGAAGCTGATAACGGAACTGAAGGGATGAGGCTTGTTGAACAACTTAAGCCTGATATTGTTTTGCTCGATATTGCTTTGCCAGATATTAGTGGTTTGGATCTCATCTATAACATTAAGACGAGGACGGATAGTAAAGTCATTGTTCTCACTTATCACTCTAGTCAAGATGTAGTTAATTGTGCCTTTCAAAATGGCGCTGATTCCTACATTCTTAAGAAGATGGATCTGCAATTAATTAAAAACGCTATCAATACTACTTATCAAAATAGTTCTTTCATTGACCCAGAGATTGCTAAAAGATTTTTTAGAAACTTCGCTTCTGGCAACACAAAAATTAAGGGTAAAAGATACAGAGAAACCCTTACTGCTACAGAAGCCCAAATTCTCAACTTAATTGCCCGTGGTTTTTCTAATAAAGAGATCGCCGAAAAACTCTTTATTACAGTCAGTACAGTTAAGGGACACACCAGCCATCTTTTTTCCAAGTTAGGAGTTAGGGGTCGTGTTAACGCGATCATTATGGCTAGAGAACTTGGCTATTTAGAAACAGAAACCTCTAGAGTTAGTTGAGCTACTTTTTGGGTTTGGTTTTCTTAAGCTGAATCAAGCAATATCCTTGTAATCGGTTTTCTTGTTGACAAGCTGCTACGGCTGATTGGTTGGACAACAATAACTGGTACATTTGTTTTCCTTCGCTTGATTTTGCCCACTGCAAAATCTTCATCTCATTGGCTGACACTACAACTGACTGAGTTCCACCCAAATTTGAGACAACATTCCAAGTTGTCAACGAACCTAGAAGCGCTCCTACCGCCATTACTCCTGTGCATATCCCTGGTATAGACCAAAGTTTCCACCAACCCAAACCTTTGAATGAGCTATTTAAGGTTGATGGTGTTACATGTTTCATCTCATCACGCACAGCTTTCGATACTACTGTATAGTGCATGGACACAGCCGCTTTGCTAGTCGATTCTAATTTCTGGTCAATCATTACTGCCCAAGCTTCTACCATTGCCTCCATTCGTGCTTGCAGGTCAATCATTGTTTCTTCGTTTCTGCCTAATGTTGCCATCAGCTTAAACATCGGGTCATCTTCAGCTATTCCTAATTCATGAGATATTTGAGCTATACGTTTTTGTTCTGCTTCAGAATATCCTTGTAAAACTTGTTCTGTCCTCATTTTTTAGTCCTAAATATTTAATGGCTTTATCATTCTTTAAAATAGAATTGTAAAAGTTTTTAATCCAGTGGTAAATGTAAGTCCGGTAAACCACATAAATTGACTTATCTCTACAAGCTAGTGAGTAAGGTTTACCCATCCTCTCCAATGTTTCATAATGGTCACGATGTAATGCTGTCAAGACTATCTCAGTCCCACCTATGATTTGTAATTTCCCCTGCATCGATTGTTGATACTCTCCAAATCTCGTGTCAAAATGCTGGTTTTTTATCACTACGTAGTTAGCATTATTAGTAGCAAACTCGACCAGAGAATTCATGTAATTTACACAATCTATTCGGTGCGAAATTGGTTGGACAAAAGTTAGTTTCCATTGATATACAATCAAGAGTTCAAACAGATCCGAATCCACAATGTACTGACCGAGCTTATCTATATATTGCCCTGGCATATCAACAAGAATTATATCTAATTCATTTTTGGTAAAGTCGTCTAAAATTTTATCTGTACCTCCGCCAAAAAAATCTAAGCTTTCAATCCTTACCAAAGTTTCGTAAGCTTTTAATCTATTACGATTGTCATGGTCATAGACCTTAATTTTTCTCCCTTGAACTTGAAACCAATCAATTAATAGTTTAGTAACTGTAGACTTCCCTACGCGAGAGTCCCCTACAGTCATAATTATTCGCTTAGGAGAGTTCAGCATTTTCTAAACCTAACAACTCTTTTACTGGTTCAATTTCTGATTTAAAAGTTCTTAGCCAACTTGTAACTCGACCTTTCACCGAAGGTAAATCTGTTTGCTCCATACCTTGCCTAAAAGTCATGCTGTTTTCATCCAGATAATCATAACTCCGTTCTATTAATTCTGGCATTGTCATGTCAGAGAAGGGGCTTTTTTGTGACTCTAGTTGCTTTTTAATTTTTTGAACTTCGGGAGAATTCTTGTATCTCGTAAATTCATCTGGCTCCCCAAAAAATAAGTTCTTTACTACTATATAATCTACTTGGTTTCCACAAAAGCTATGCAAATCTATTAGTTGATTTATAGAATCGATAACACGGCTAATAACTACTACCATAGTCACGCGGATATTGTAATGTTTTTCGGCTGTTTCTAGAAAAGTCATTTCTTCTACAAATTTCCGCAATATTCTTCTGGACTGTGGTGGTAATTCTAGTAAAAATAAAGATTCTGGCTGGATTATTTCACCATCTCCTCCTACCTTGGGATTCGCTTTTGTTTTCATTTCATCAAAAAACTGATCTATATTGCCTGTTTTAAAAATATCAAGTGGTTCTATATGACAATGCCGACCATAAAATCTTAATAATTGAGAATTGGAGCTATCAGCATCAAAGCCGATAAATCTTTGTCCTTTATCCAAATATGTTTGCACTAGTCCCCTTGCAAAAGTAGACTTACCTACACCACCCTTATCTCCAGTTACTATCACTAATCTCTTTTTGGTTGGTTGCTCAATTGATTGTTCGTTCGCCTTGTCTTCTGAACCATCATTCATAAGTTCGATATTATCTGTCACTTTCTTTCTTCTCCTCATGATTATTAATGGTCAAAAACTATAGGTTTAGGGGTGTAGATGAATAGCACGTTTGATAACGTGAAACCTTGCCGTCAGCAAGCGTGGGAGGGAAAGAATCTATATTCCCATACTCGCAAAATTAGTCCCCTGAGAAACATTCCAGTATTTGAAAGTAAAATATTTCTAAATATCTTTGTTTGCTAAACTCTGCTAAATTATCCGTAATTGATTTGAAGGTTTGAAGAATTAAACCCTGCTCTATAATCTTCATTAAATCATAATTGCTATTTAACTTTAAAGACTTATATATATAAAAATCTAATTCTTGAGCTATTAATAAATTCGGAGCTAATGCTACTAAGCTACTATATAGTTCTTCGTAATTTGTGATTTCCGATAAAACTAGTTTTACCAATTCTAAATATTGCTGCCTGAAAGATAATTCTTGATAATTATTAGTTCCCGGACAATTACCAGCCAGGGGAATTTTCTTATAAATCAATTTTAAATATAATTCAATAGCTTCTATTTCTACTTCCCATATATTCTGCCCCTTTGAATATAGGTAATTGATTAAAGAATCTCTCTTCGGAAAAATAATTCCTGAAGTTATATGCTTAATGTTAGTGTCTATATTAAAATTTGTCTGTTTTCTAAAAATTGGTACTATTTGGCTCCTTACCCATTGCATAAATTGCCTGACCACATCAGCTTTTACTATACCTGTCAATGAATGAATTCCCAAGGCATTTAAAGTATTAACGACGACTATTTTTTGATTCATCATCACTTGTCGCTGGTTTGTCTTCGCATCTATTAATATTACTTTCCCATCGTTTAGGGCTGGAGCAATTATTTGGAATACATCAACCGCAAACAGCTCTAATCCGCTTGGAGCATCTATCACTCGTACTATATTCTTCGAGAAATGCTCAAATTCCCAAAACTGCCAAACTGAAACCATCTTTCTATTAGTCAGAACGATATCACTATCCCATATCTGCCAATGACAAAGGAATCGATAAAGGTACGGAAATAATCAGTACTTCCGTCTCTTGATTTTTCAATTTCCTCTGTTATATATTTATAGGTTGACCTTTCTAATTATCGGCTGAACGAGCGTGCAGGTAGTTCTACACCGTATTCCTGGCTCAAATACTTTACAATAGATGTAAAACTGTCAATTCTTTTCCAATTCACTCGATGTTGTTTCATAACTATACGAGTGTCGCAAAGTATAGTTAATTCCAAACTTGATGAATAGCCCCTCTCCTTTATCACCTCCCCAAAAAGCAATCGAGTCATTATTAGCATTGCGAAATTACTACGCACCTCTTGTAGAAGAGTACGGAAAATTATATACCCTAGCCAAAGCAAATCTGACTCATGTAGAAGCTCTATTATCTAGCTGGTCTTTGACTGAGGAGGTAGATAATGATAATGAAGAATTCACCTCTGAAAAAGGAAAAAACTTCTTTTTATTCTTAAGTGAGGAATCTGTTAATGACGATATTGAACCTATTACCCATCTTGAGCTAGACGATTCACAGGATACATTAACAGTCGCAACACAATTGCTTGACTCCACTCAACAAAATATATTCACACTTATACAAGCTTGGTCAGGTGAAGAATCTGATGCAGCTACAGATAGTCCATTCCTCCTAAAGCCACCGATAGAAACATCAACTCAACAGCAAGCGCTCTCTGGAACCGAGACGGCCATGCTGCCTATTTTCCAATCGCTGTCTCGCCCGGAAGCTATTGAACAGGTTTTGGCAGAACACATTGGCACAATTGTTCACATCGATCTTCTTGACCGAATGGCACTAAGTTAAGGTGAAAGGTAAGCGGCGCAAGGATTGCAGAGGGGCAGGGGAGCAGGGGGGCAGAGGGGAATTTCTAAATATCTGAACGCAATGCCTAAAATTTCTTCTTTCTCCCCTGCTCCTCCGCTCCTCTGCACCCCTTCTGCCTCAACGATTTTCCCTTTTCTTAGTGCCATTCCTTCTTGACCACTAAATAAAAGATTTAGTGGGGGTGCAAAAACGCCCTGGATTCATCCACTATGAAGTTCAAAATACCTTTCCTGTATTCTGGCTCCTGACTCCTGACTCCTGAATTCTGTTTCGATAAAATACTAACTTGCTGGCTGATAGAATCCCGTATTTTGGTTAAATTCCCATCCCAACCCTGCTCTATCCTTGTTCTTACACCATGCTACAAAAAGCGGTGGGGGAAGATTAATTCGCTCCTTGCGTACAGTTTCCTCACTTACACCAAGTCTTGAAGCCAAACCTTCTTCAGTTAACGGTTGCATTCGCGGACTTTGCCCAGAATAGGATGAATTGTTGTAGTACGATTTTTGGCCCCGCTTTTGTTGGTTGTTGAGATAGTCTTGAATTTTAATGATCGCCTCAGCCAACTGTGTCATTCGGGCTGTCATCTTTTCAATTTTTTGTTCTAAATTGGCGAGATTATCAATTACTGTGGTTTGGTTGCTATTAGATTCATTTGAAAACTCTGACTCCAGCTTATCAAGTCTTTCGCAAATAGCTATTATTGTTTCGTTGGTCGGACTGGCGTTACTATTGTTACTCGTAACTAAGTACTTCTCAACACTTGCCTTAATCTTTGAGTCTAGGCGTTCGTCTAAATCGTTACCACCTGTTGTATCAATCTTATCTTGGGAATCGCCTAAGTAGAGATCGATAAATTCTAGCAGCGTGGCTGTTGCTGTTGTGCCTTTCGAGTTACAACAGGCGATAAACTGCTCCCACTTTCTTTGATCGCAGTTGAAAGATGCTAGTTTTTTTGTACGCCCTGTATTGCTCATTTTCAGGTTTCATCTAGGTAAAATCGGACTGTCCATGCTTATTAAATCGTATAATTCATCATGATGAATTACCTTGATAGTATCATCGCCAAATGTGTCAGCGCATTCTTCAAGCGATGGCGTACTCGCCCGCCGGAGGCGATCGCTTTTTTGAAGAGATGCTACTGCCAACGGCTACCATTGGTGATTGCAAATAAATATAGATATCACCCCCTAGCAATTCCAGCATCAAACATCTTCGCCAGAGATTAAGTATTAAATATTCCCAGTGATTCCGCTAGTTCCTGAAAATACCCATACTGCTCATCTGCATAATCGCTCGGTTCCATTTCTTGTACTTCACCGACCCATTCCCTTGTAGCCCTAAACTGAAAAGAAGAGCGATCGCATTTCAGAGCCAGGAATCTATAGAAAAAGTGTAGAAACTACATCAATAGAGGAGATTTCTTCCTCTGTCCTGGAATAGTCAACTTTTGGACAGCACGGCGTTTAGTTTCTTCACCGCGACGGTCATATCTGGCAGTCTGGTCACTGTTTGCGTGTCCAGCTAACCTTTGAACTGTAGAAATGTCTTCACCAGCATCGAGCAGATCGGAGATGAAAGTTCTACGGAAATCGTGAGCGGAGAAATTAGTTACTCCCGCCTCTAAACCACGTTTTTGCAAGATGAACAGCACTGCTTGAGAGGTAAGCCGTCGTCGTACTATCCTTGAGCCTCTGTTGACATGACACAGCAAGGGGCCTGCCTCGTAGTCTCGAAGCGATAACCAGTCCAAGACGACAGTAAGAGCAGCATCGGGTAAGTACACAGTCCGATCTTTACCACCTTTGCCACCGCGCACTTCTATTGCCCCAGTATTCAGGTCAAGGTTGCTCAAGTCTAAATTCACCACTTCAGAGCGGCGAACTCCAGATCCACGGAGTATTGCAAATATTGCAGCATCTCTGTAACCAGTGGGGGTAGGGTCATCAAAACAGGTTTGCATCAATTGGGCGATTTCTTCTGCCGTAAGGACACGTCCCCGCAATTGCTTGGTGACTTTAACGTTGGGAATGTCTACAGCACGAGCAAAATCAACAGCATCCATTATTTCTAACCGCAAGGCTTCTTTTAAAACTCGCCGCAAAGCACACAGCACTTTGTTGACATAAGCTGGTGCATATTTTTCGCTCAACACAGAGCGGACTGCCGCCGTATGTTTGTAGCGCAGTGCTGCCCAGTTCAGGGTCATCGCATCACAACTTGAGTTGGTTAACAATCGCGCGATCGCATTGAGAGCTTGGCGCATTGTGGGGCGGGAACCAGGAGAAAGGGTTGCCAAATAGACCGCAGCGGGATGTTCGACTAGCGGAATGGGAGAAGGCAGAGCGAGAGGAGAAGGTGCGGTGTTTTCAATGGTTTGAGGCATTTACTTATCAGAACTGTCTTTCTTATAAGCAAGATTCTGATAAGTAATTGTCTCATAATTGCGTGCTAAGGCGATCGCTCTTTCTTATCCCTCCATCGGCAATACCTCTTCACTTAGCAAGCTGTAAAATTCAGGAACTTGAGCTTCAACAAGTCGCAGTTCATTTGCCGCGATCGCTTCAAGTTCCAGTACTGTCTCCCAGCGCAAATCTTCAACCCATCGCTTGAGAATGCCTTTAATTGCCTCAACTCCACGAGAAATACCAGAGCGAAGTATTTCTACGCAATGAAGTAGAGTAATCCGGTCAGTTTTGGGCGGAACATAAACGGTAGTATCCTCCCCTTGGCAATGGGAGTTCCCTATAGCATTAGGGGGGGGTGTGGATACGGCCTGCTGATTGGGGTTTACACTATACGCAGCAGGGGTTTGAGCAGCGTAATAGGTTCGATTTTCTTTTTGATTACGCTTTTCCACGCGATGAGCAATTACATGCATTGCAAATTCTAATTCCTCTTTAGATAAAGAGAAAAGTTTCACCTGTTGACCCCGTTTACCTTGCTTGCGGAAAGTCAGCTTTAGCCCCAGCTGTTCTATAAGAGTGCCTAGCAACCAAATAGGTTTACAGTCTAGGGGAATAGTAAACCCAAGAATTGCTTTGACGTGAGCAGCACAATGTATAGCGATCTCCGTCATCTTGAGCAAAGTGGGGTCATCGGCGGTAACTTCATCACCCTTCATTAAAGAAGTGAGAATTTGATGCAGTCCCAGGTTAAATCTAGCCAGCCACCGTGCCGAGTAATTGCCCCAGTCGATGCACAAAGGTAGATTGTCGCGCTCGGTGCGGTCTTTTTGGGTGACAATTGTTGGTGGTGTAGGATAACTTTGCCCGGTTTTGGGGTCAGTAAACGATTCTTCGGGTGGGGCTAAAATGGCCTCAAGTCCAGCGATCGCTCTAATTAAGCGACCACCTTTATCCATTTCTACAAGTGATTCGGTTACTTCGATGCCGTAAGAATCAGAAATGCGGAATTTTTCGCATTCAAAAATTTCATTAGGGTCAAGGTAATCTTTGCTCTGACGGGCACGGTACTCACTCAAAGTAATATTCTTGGCCTTGGCAACAGCCGAATTGTGGGCACTATCCAAAGCTTGTGCTGCTGCTTTTAGACTTTCAAGAGATTGAGGATCTGAATCACTGCCCACATATATAAAGGTATTGCCCATTTCGGTGAGGAGCGATCGCAAATCATCACGCAGATTATTGAGAGAATAGTGGCGGTTAGCCATAATTTGGCAGTAAGCCTCAAGCGCCCAATCTTTCTCTGCGCCCCGCTTGCCTGTTTGACGGTCAATCCGCAACAGAAAAGCGGTCATTTCATTGGTTTGGAGCAAGCGCTCTTTAATCTTGGATGCGTTTGTATCCTTGTAACCAAAGGGAGGACGCGGGGCCACCCAAATATGAAAGGGGACTTTCGGGCGATAGCGGTAAAGCTGTTGGGCACATTCGGTAGCGGTTTGGGAAACGCCGTGAAACACACCAAATACTAAGTCAAAATGATACTCCGAAATATCAACACCAGTACCAAGACTGGGAGAGGTGAACAAGGCATCAAAGTTTTTGACGGCGTTGGTGATATCTTTGATGAAAGCGACATTCTCATCACTGCCAGAATTGTCAGAGTGAACAGACCAGATACGGTATTTTTTTGGTGTATGTGATTTTTCGGAGTTAGATTCTTCGTAGTTGATTGTAAAGGATTTGTCGAGTTTTTTGATAAAACGCTTACTGTCGCTGGCAACCATAACTTTTTCTCCAAGCATCAGCGCTGCCGAGATTTGGGCGACTATGGCGCTCTCATTATCCCCCTCGTACCAATAAATTGTGCGTGAACCGTTTCGCCATTCGTTTTTAATGATGTAAGGTACTTCACCGAGTGGTCGCATTGCAAGAAAGAAGTTTACCGTTAAATCGTCCATGTGTGCATCAGCGATGACGACCAGTGGCGCATTGTATACTATATATTCCAGTACTTCTAGGATTGCTGCACGGTGTTGTCTGCAAGTATTACTATGCAGTAAGTGGGTGAGGTATTGGCAAGCTTCATCAATAAATATGCAGCCGTAGGTGAGAGACTGAGTATTGAGTTTGTGCAAGCTGTCAATAGTAATACTAAGGGCTTGGGCCTGGGCTAAACCTGTGTAACCCAAGTCTGAATACATCGCCGTCCGCAAGCGTTCGGCAAGATTTTTCAGCAAATTTACGCGATGCCCATTGTTGAGGAACCGCGCGTCGGGGTTTTGGTCACGCCACCAGCGCATAAGTTCAGTTTTGCCAGTACCCATGTCGCTCCACAAAACCACGAGTCCTGATTTTGGGAAATTGAAGGTAGGGGATTTCTTCGATTTGTCTGAATTAACTCCGCCAGAATCGGTAGACTCCTTCTTTGGAGGATGTCCTTTTATAGATGGCGTGAAAAGTTGTTCCTTTTCAAGCTCATAAAGCTCAGGCACTGTCAAGCATTTTTCTTCAAGTTCAGGAATGCACAAAGCCTCAGAAAGATACTTGACATTAACAGTGACATCTGGTTTGTATTTGCTAAGTCCCCATTTCTTAGCCCGATATGAGCGCTGGTAATCTTTTAGTGATTTAGCATCGTCTATAATTGCAGTTAGCAGAGCATTGGCATTTTCACCGCGACCAACCACAAAATCATCAACGCCTTTTTCTGGCCCCGGCAACAGCGCAACTTCACAAAAGCAACCTGCCGATTCAATTGCTTTTGCAGTGCGAACAGTGGCTTGAAACACCGACCACCTAGTTTTAGAAGAAGTTTCGTAGTCAAATAATATAATGAACTTGCGTCCCGCCTGAGCCATCGGTACTAAGTCAGGATGCAATCGTTCATCAAAATCCTGTTTGCCCACGCGCCCGTTCCAAATTCCAGGGAGTGCGATCGCTACAAACCCCAGAGAGAGCAAGCAGGCCGCTTTTTTTTCGCCCTCGCATAAGATAACTGGAATCTCTGGATGCTGCTTTACCCACTCCCAAAATATTAGTGGATTGAGTTGATCCAGTAAGCGCAGCGCTAAAAGTGAATGATAGCGCTTAATTAAATAACGCTTTGCAACTTTGTCCCAAATGGGGTTAGCGACATCAAAGTAGGTAACGCGGTTGGGGGTTTTTGGGGGTGACTCGTATTTGACGGGTTTCCCTTTTTGCCAATCAATGCGCGGGAAGTTGGGCTTAATCCGCCCCCATTCCATCGGTTGCCAGTTTTTAAACGGGTCAAGTGACTGAATCCACGTCCCACCTAGTAATAGGTGCTGATACATTTTTATGTATCCATCTGTTACCCGACCCGCATTCTTACGTGGGATTTTATCAGATATGAACAGGAAATCATAAACTGATTCTCCCTCTACATGGAAAAAGTTGCGCTCAATCAACGCCGGATGAATGGCGCTACCAGCTAACAACTCATGGTATTCCGCAGCCGTGAGATTGTTTGGATATTCAGTTGTCGCTGAATTCATCGGTTCTCTCCTCGGAATCCCTTGGAAAGAACGCTTTCAAGCTGCGAAACTCTTGCTCTAGCAGTTCGCCAACCCAAAATTGCTGGGTGGAGGTCGGCGCTTGTGCAGGGGAGCAGGGGAGCAGAGGAGAGGCTTATACAAGTTCTTTCCCCTCTGCCCCTTTGCCCCTCTGCCCCTCTGCTAACCACCATGCAAAGTTGACTTGCCAGACTACTAGCCTGGATATTCCGAAAATTTCCCTTCGTCACAGCACAAAATTGCCATGCGAAAGCTGCACTCGACCCCATGCGCTCAACTACAGCGCTCTTGGAGCGTTCTTTATTTATCACAATATTTTCCCCTGATAACTCGGTTTACAAGCTTCAGAGGGGGTGTTGCGCTGCTAAGGGTTTTTAACTACGAAATTCGGGTTTTTTCTTAATCAAACTTAATATCTCGCCCCTTTTAGGAATTTCAACAGCAAAAACTGCCACACAAAAAGCACCAGTTTCGTGTGGTTTCTCGTATAATACAAGAAGCAGCGTGGACTTAATCTCTTTTGACCAGTTAGTGGAATCAAGTCGCCAAACTTTAACTACCACCGCTTTGGTTTTTGTGAGATAACCCCGCTCTGGAGTTATTTAGTTTTTTGCTCCTTGGACAAAGCGTTACTTCTTAAGTACGTTTTGTCCTTTAAATTTTGTGTTCCTGTATATTTACCTCCATCTTTTGTTCGTTCTGATCTTACAATGCCCTCTGTGTTTAACGTTGTTTTGATTTTTGCTTTTGACCTCCACGTTTTTTAAGGATTATTTTAGGGGTAATCGAGGGTTGGTAGCACCTCTGTGTAGGGTAGATTACCCTGCAATATTATGAAAAGCTTTTGCTTAAGATGCGACCGCTAAATTTGGCAAAGCATTGGATACACGCACCAATCCTTGTGGATCGGTTAAGATATACTTTTTAATTACTGGCTGGAGAGTAAAACTAATTTCTTTAGTAACTGGATTTTTACTGCTTTCAATCAATGATTGTTTTTCCAGATTTTCTAGTGCTTTAATCAACTCTAAAGTTGACACAGACGCTTTCTGTCTCTGCCTGATATCACTTAATAACTTGGCAAAGCTAATAAATTCTGTAGTTGAAACTATCTCCTCTGCTGTGTAAATCAGAATTTTTCGCTCAATTTCTGTCAATACGTGACCAAAAACATGATTAAGCATTGCTTCAAACTTACTACTGACAAGAGTTGTTGGGTTTTGAAAAAATACTTGTGTACTGCCAGAAAAAAAGTGATTAATTCTCTCAATTACTGCCTCTAGTTCCGAAGGATTACCACGATAAGTTTGAATTAATTGATGGCACTTTTCTGTGTCAGTCAATCCTTTTTCAGACAAAAACTGCATTGCCGCATCTTCATCTAAACCTTCAATTCTAAAAAATCGAAGAGGTCGCTTCGCTACTATCAGATCATTCAGCTCATCAAGCAGAATTCGATTAGTCAAGAGCAAACAGCTTTGATGCTGTTCTTCTACTAAACGGCGAAAAAATAGTCTGTAATCTAGTCGTTGCTCTAAATTTTTTGTCTGAAATAACGCTTCAGATTCATCTAGCACAACCAAGCAACGGCGTGATTGCATCTGCTTCAGCAACATTGTAATCATTGCTTGAGCATACTTAGGTGAGCTTGAGGGTGTTTCCAAAGGCTCAATTATATCTAACAGTTCGGTTACTAAATCCTGAAGTAGTGGTGCATGAGCAACTGATTTCCAAATCAAATAATCAAATCTAGGTTGAGATTCTGCACTAATTTCCGCTAGAAGTTTTGCCGCTAATGCAGTCTTACCGATTCCTGCTACTCCTACCAAGGATATACATCGCTGTTTAGCTATTAATTCTTTTAAAAGAGTTAGTTCCTTTACTCGTCCGTAAAAACTAGACACATCAGGTAGTTGTCCTCCCAGAACTTGTATTAAGTCGTTGGCAGGGAAGTTCGGCTCCTCTTTTGACGCAGATTGAGCATAATATTCTTCAGTAACTTGTTCCAAAAAATCACGCAGATTCTTTTTGCCAACCCGTTCGCCATTTCCAATAGTTTCAGAAAGCATATCCCACAATCGACGGGCTATGCCACCTTTTAAGTAGTTAGGACTGTAAGATGAGTTACTTGCTATTTCTTCATAGTCATTGTCATCCCACGCTCCCTTTATAACAAGGATTTCAGCCTCGGATAGATATCTACCTTTTTTGGCAAACACTAACTTATTTACTACAGCTAGGGCTAGTTCAAAAGTAACTTTCACTGTAAAAAGTACTTTTGGTGACTCCTGTCCTGTTTGCTTAAGGGAGGAGTGAGTAGGAGCCTGGAATTGCGATTCAGTACTAAAAACTGTAACCTTGTTAATCATTTTTACACAGTAAATGCCCGAAATGGGCATTTTTATAGATTAGGCTTAGTTTTAAGAGGAGATTGCATTGTATCAATCATATTTGATTTTTCATTTTATAGTTAATTTTTTTCAAAAAAGTACTATAGAAATTTCTAATGTCGGTTACTTACAATAAGAATTACTTTCGTAGACACATCTTGGATGGAGTACGGTAAGAGAAAAGAGTAAGATTAGCACTTACACTTAAGGCTATTTACTGAAATTGGCTACTGAATTTTCATTTCAGCTAAACAGTGAGTCTTCTAGTAATTATTGTTTAATGTGATATTTGTTACTTTCTTCCCTAAGCAATGCAGGTATTTAATGGTAGTATACATTGATGTTTAAAATGAGGCTGCCTAAAATTTTCAACTTATATGTTGTTCCATTGCGATAGCAAGAGGTAGTGTGAGTAAATTTCTATGCATTACGTTATACATACTAAAATATGGGTTACTGTATCAACCCTCTTTGCAAACAACGTCAAAATCCTGATGACGTTAGTCACTGTCTCTTATGTGGGACTTCATTGCTAATTAACGACCGCATTTGTCTAGTTAAGCCATTAAGAGAGCTTACCGAAAACCCATTTAGCTATATGGAAGTTTTTGAAGTGGACGATGCCGGCACTCAATGGAATCCTGGGCGTAAGCGGCGAGTCATGAAAGTTTTAAAATGGAACACACCTCAGTTAGTTGATCTTATTGAGCGGGAATCTCTCACCTTACGGCTTATTGAACACCCATGTATTCCTAAAAGTACTATAGATGACTTTTTCACTTTTATTCCGAATAATAGCTCTCTAACATTGCATTGTTTAATCATGGATAAATTTGAAGGAGAAAATTTAGAACAATGGTTAGAGTCTAATGGGCGAATTTCACAATCCGTAGCATTACAATGGCTTCGACAGTTAGTTGAAATCCTTGATGAAGTACACCGTACAGAAATTTTTCATAGAGATATTAAACCTTCTAATATAATTCTTCAGTCAAGTGGACAACTTGCATTAATTGATTTTGGTGTAGCACGGCGAGTGACTGATACCTACTTGGCAAAAGTCAGTGGAAGTGGGGGATCTAGCACAGGTAGGGGAGGACGATACGAAATTACATCTGTCAGTACTCCTCGTTACTCTCCATTGGAGCAAGTAAATGGTCAAGCAGTACCTCAATCAGACTTCTATGCTCTGGGTCGGACTTTTGTGCAATTAGTGACTGGCATTCAATTGATGGATCTTCCAACAGATAAAAAGACAGGAAATCTAATTTGGAGAGAGCAAACGCCGCAGATTGACAAGCCCTTTGCTGATTTTATTGATGAATTAATGGCTCCTTTACCAGGGCAGCGTCCGCAAACAACTAGAGTTATTTTGCAGAGGTTAGAAAAACTACCTCAGCAAATTAAAAATTATAGATTAGCTAATTCTAAAGTTTTTCAATATAGCAAATATACATTGATTGTTTTGGGATTTTTTGGGTGTGTCTTTCTCTCTATACCTGTAGTAGCTAACTACCTAGTAACTCAAGGACAAAAGTTAGAAGCAGCAAATAATTCTCAGGAAGCACAAGATTTTTTTTACTGGGCTATAAAAATTCGTTCTCAGAGTAATCGGACTATATCAAGTTTTTACTTTGATAAAGCTGTCCGTAGCACCAAAGACCTTGAGTTAGCTAAAAAATATTATGAATTAGCAATTAAATACAATAACCGGGATGCAGATGCTTATAGTAATTTAGCTTTTGTTTGTCAGCAATTAAACCAAGATGACTGTGCAATTAATAATTATGAAAATTCCTTTAAATTAAAGCCTGACAATTGGGAATCGCGTTTTGGGCTAGCACTTTTCTATGATGATAGACGAATGTATGATTTGGCAGAAAAACAGTATATATTAGCCATTGAAATGAGTAAAGAAGCAATACCAGCCATTAATAATTTATCAAGATTGAAGATTTTAGATGGCAAATATGATGTAGCAATTGCTTTAGCTAAATCAGGTTTACAAAAAACTGAAAATATTAAATTTAAGTCTACTTTATACAAAAACTTAGGTTGGGCAAAATTAGAGTTAAAGCGTTATGCTGAGGCGAAGGCTGATTTGGAGAAATCAACAAAACTGGATGCCAGGACAGATGCTTACTGTTTATTAGCGCAAGCGCAAGAAGCATTAGGTGAAATTAATGATGCCAGGCTGACTTGGGAGATATGTTTGATTGCTGAGTCTAATCAGTTAGAAGTTCAGCAGTGGAGATTGCAAATATTAAAGCGTTTATTGGGAGAGTTTGTGATGCCATCTTCGCCCTAAGCCTTTTTTTTATTTCCTGTTTCCTGTATGCTACTAACTAGCAAATAGCCATACAAAAATTTTGATGCTTACTTTAAACAATTCGACAAGTGCAATAGCCAAAAAAATATTCACAGTTCAAATTGTAGCACTCGCATCAATATCAACATTAGTTGTCTCAAGTTCTAGTAGTGTATGGGGGCAATCTCAACTAATAGCCTTGCGTCAGTGCAAGAATGTTGATGGAAAGGTGATGAGTCCAGGCGATCGCTACTTAAAAGCAGGTAGTCCGCTGTGCCCAGGAGATCAGATTCACCCAAAGAATGGAGCCACAGTTACAGTCGTTTGCTATTTAAATCGAAAAATTTTATACATTAATCAAAACAATATTTCTGACGCTGCCAACAAATGTGCGCCATTACAAGTCACTGAGGCAGATAAGTATCGATGTACGAATCTTAAACCGCAGAACTGTCCCACTACACTTAAAGGGCCAGATGATGATAATTCTGTACCAAGACCAAGATTAATTAGTCCTTACATTAGTGGCGGTAGAATCTTGACTACCCGACCATCAATTTCTTGGCGTGCAGTTCCAGGAGCTACTAGTTATACAGTAGAGATGGAGGGTAATAATGTTAATTGGCAAATACAAGTAAATAATACTAAATTGCCGTATCCAGAAGGGCAACCTCAATTGAGATTTGGACGTGTGTATAGAATTATTGTGTTTGCGTATCAAGGGAACTCAATCATAAGTCATGCTCCTTTAGTATTTGGTCTTTTATCAGAAAAAGAGCAACAGGAGATCGCATTACTGGTAAAACAAGTTAACGAAGTAAAAGTACCTCCTGATGAAGCTGCTGTTGGGGTTTTAGATACTATATACATGTCAAAAAATCTGGTAAATGAATCGATAGAAACATTAAAGGCAAGAGTGGCAGCAGGAAGTAAAAACCCTGAAATTTATCGAGTACTGGCAGATCGCTACTTAGAAGCAGGACTGCCTAATGAGGCTCTTAGTGAATACACAACAGCAAAGAAGTTAGCTAAAAGTAATAAGAACTTAAAGGAATTATCAAAGGTGCAAGAAGGTTTAAAACTGTGGGAATTTATAACCAACTACCAACGAGCAAGAACGGGGCCCAGTAGTAATGATGAGCGTATTTAGGATTTTTCATTAATGCTAGTTGTGCGATCCGCAGTGCCTCTGCTTTAGGAATAGCATTTTTCAATCCCTTGTAGAATTCTTCCATTAATAAAGCAGTAGAATCCGCATCTACTAGCCACAAAGTAGCTATCGTAGTTCTCGCACCGGCTTGTGCGGCTACTCCAGCCATTCCTAATGCTGACTTTTTATTACCCTTTGCAGTTTGACAGGCGCTTAAAACTAATAACTCAATTGCATCTGTATCGGTTTTAATTTTACCTTTTAGTAATTTGTCAAATTCTCTAATATTGATGACCTTATCATAGGCTAGAAGTACTGTCTTCAAAGGGTCTGAACTAAACTGTCCATGAGTGCTAATATGAACGATTGGGAAATTATTTTTACTTATTTCTTGCTCTAGACGGGGAGTAGTAAACTTTTCGTCTAGTAGTGTAAGGGAAGATTGTGTTTGACTTTGGACATCTTTTACTTCTTCTTTGGCTTTGGGTAGTGATCTAACGCCTTTAGGAGCGTTGCGATCTAACAAGCTGGGGCTGGGCTTAGACAAAGCAGCAATGAGAGCTGTAAACCGCTTTTTTGATAAGGGTTTGGGATATCTAATTCTAGAACCGAGAGTGGCTGCAATACTGTACTGCTCGAGTAGATAATTTTTCCCATTATATAATATGCCCATTGGTATACTTTGAAAAGATTTATCTAAGATAAATATCAATGTTCCTGATGCAGGTAAATATGATGCTATTGGCGCAATTAATTTTTCATAAAGTGCTTGAGAAGGCGAAATAATTTGTTGTACATCAATACTAGGGAGTTTTTGATCCTGTAAACTCCATAAAAGATCACTAAGATTATCTTTAACTATATTTGCTTCAACAGAGTAATGATGAAGAGAGCGGTTTGAAGACTGGAAAATAACTTCTATAGTGTCATCTAAATCAATGATATGAATGATCCCATAAGCACTATTTAAGTCTGTAATATCATTCAGAGCAATTAGGTCAAGCTTGCCACATTTTAAAAAATTTTCTAACTGTGCTGTTTGTAAACGTTCGTTTATTTGAATGACTTCTTTTAGATTAGGATTAGAATCTTTCAAAAGTAACTTCATATAATCACGGTACACAGGTTCAACTTCTTGTTGAAAGAAGAACTGTATATCTATATTGCTTGACAATATGCTGTCACGAATATGTGCCAGATTGTCAATAGCAGATTTGTACATTGTGAGGGCTTCTTTAGCCCTTCCTTGCTTGTTGTACAAGTTTCCTAGCTGTTGTTGCCATTGGTAAGCAATATCTTCTGCTTGAATTGATTGAGCCAAACTTAAAGCTTTTAAAAAATATGCTTCTGATTTTTCTGGTTGTAATTTACCCAGAGTGCCAAAACTGTAAGACTTGATTCGCTGATTACTTGTACTTTTAGCTGTTTGCAAAGCGGACTGACCATATTCAATAGCTAATGAACGTAATTTCTGATCTGGAATTTGACTTAAACTATTAGCAAAATTGAGTTTAGTATAAACAAGTTGGGTAGCTGATAATTGAGAGAATGTAGAAGAATTTTTTAAAATTATGTTAACAGCTGGTTGAATTTGTTGTTGAATTTGATTGCGAATCTCAACTAATTTTGAATTACCTAAATTTAACTCTGTTGTTAAGAAGTTATCAAAATCTATTAGCAGGCTAAAATGATGCAGTTGAGATTTTAATTGTGTTACCGGATAATTTGCTGACACCAGATTCACTTGATGATAAATTTCAAGTGAATTGAGTGCTTGTTGCTGAATCATCTCCACAATTTCATTTTTAAAATCTGGTTCTTCTACTTCATAATATTTATTTCGTGCTTGCTTATAAATAGCTTCATGAGTATTAGCTAATGACAGCAAAATCTCATGATTATCAACAGTGGACGTTTTTTGAGCAATTGATAGTGTTTTTGCTAGAACAACCTTTGATTCATCTAATTTACCAATTAAGCGCAAGACATCTCCTAAGTTGTGCCATGCAAATAGATTTACTGGCAAATGTTTTTGACTATCAATCGCTGCTATCAATAGTTTTGTTGTAAATTCAGTAGACTGTTGTGGCAAGATGGCACAAATCTTAGTATCTGTATTTAGCTTTAGAGCTTGTAATAGTGTATTACAAGCAAAACGATTTAAACCCAAAGCTTGTAGAGCAAGATTTTGGTTAATTAAGCTGCCAGTAATACCCTCTTCGTAGCCAAGTTGACGATAAATTTTTGTGGCTGTTTTCCAAGACTCAAGAGCCTCCGATGCTCGTCCTTCATTTAAATACTTTTCTCCTATTTGGGTTAGTAGTCGCGCTTGATTACGTTTTTGTGCTTCTTTATTTACAGCTTGAGCAGCGATAATGGATGGCTTGCCTACAACTGTTAATAACCCTAGAATGCTTGAAAATACATACTTAAACCAATCTCGGCGTTTAATCATTGCTGGGCATGGGTTGTTATAGTACTTTTTGACACATTTTCTTCAGAACATAAGCTAGCGAACGACGCAGCATAAGGTGTTGCTGAATTTGCTTCTGCCGTTAAGATCACATTCCCGTAAGAGTCTTGCACCCAACCTTGAGCTTCTACAATTTGTGTTGCTTGTTTTTGCAATTTTGGCTCCTCTGAATTATTGTTGACCTGACTAGAAACAAAATTATCTTGCCAAGTTGGTTTAATAGGTGGTACATCGTTAGGACTCAGAGGTAATCTGTCCACGCCACTCATAACAAATTCACTTTCTGCCACGTCTGACTGTCCCTGGCAAGCTGATGCAACTTTTGGACTTTGTGCAAGTCCTTCTGGTACGGACTCAATACCATTAGGGTCAACGTAAAAGCCGTTGATCTGAACGTCACCATTCAATCCGAATTGTGAACTAGCTGTAATTTTACTGTTGGGAGAGAAAAATAATCCACGAGCATTTATCAGGATATTTCCGCCTCGTCCTTTAAAAGCGTTAGCTGTGATGCTACTGTTTTCCGCAAGAACTAGGATATTTGTGTTGATATTGATGTTGCCACCATCACCATTTGTGTCTTGCTGACCAGCAGTTGTAGAGATAATTCCAATGCGTATAAAAATATTATTTGAGGTAATATTAATATCACCACCCTGTCCGGCAGTAGTGGTTGCGGTAACGCCTCCGTTGTTTGTAATGTTAATCGTATTGGACTTAATTTCAAGTCTTCCTGCATCACCCAAACCTCCATTTGCTACGCTAATTAAACCTCCTTGGTTGACATTTAAAAGAGGAGTGTCAATGGTTATATTTCCAGCAGAACCAGTTGGTATCAAAGGTAGTCCAAATATTTTTCTGACAGTTTCATTTGCAACATTGGCAGATGAGCTTATAAAACTAGGTTGAGAGTTAGAAGCTTTTCCACTTACTTCTATAAAGTTTTCAGCATTAATATTTATACTGCCAGCATTTCCAGTAGCAAAAGCAACAGAATTAACTATTCCTCCATTTTTCAATCGCAATTGTGATGTATTTATGTTTATACTTCCAGCATTTCCAGCATTAAAGGCTGCTGCTGCTATGGTGCTTGGAGCAGAACGCTCTGGTTTTATCCCTGTAATTTCGATAGAATCTGCATTGACAATAACGTTGTTTCCATCTCCAGTTCCAAAGCTTGATGATGCCACTGTTCCTCCATCAGTAATTCGTAGCTGATCTGTTGACATTTGAACAGAACCTGCTTGCCCAGAAGCGAAAGTAGCAGCACTGATTAAGCTAATAGTATCTCCACGACGAAAAGGATTAGCAAGCCTGTTTTCTAACAATTGCACAGAATCAGAGGCATTAATAGTTACGTTACCTCCAGAAGCGTTACTGTATGTACCTGCTCCTACTCTTGCTCCATCCTGAAGCGTTAATCGTTGGGTAAAAACTTTTAGATCGCCACCTTTTCCAGTATTTACTGTTTCCGTGAGTATACTACTAGAAATATTGCCATTTGGAGAAGTTCCTTCCAAAACCAAAGACCTAGAAGCATTAATATTGATATTTCCAGATGAAGTCTCGCCTAAATTCTGAATCAACATTGTTGAACCGTCTGTCAGATGGACATTATTTCCATGTACCTGAATTGTTCCAGCGCCTATACCACTAGCATTGATTAAAGCTTGTTTCGATAACTGAATATCTTCAAACTTGCGAACTCCTTCGTAATCAAAAGTCCATCCTTGGTTATTGGATTTGAGGTCAACAAAACCAGATCCTACACTACCCAATTCAGATTGTCCCCCTGGAGTGGTTATAATGCCACCTTCCAGATTTACGTTACTCCCGATTAAAGCTAAAGTCTTTCCTGGTTGTACTAAAAGCCCTGTTGAATTGTTGTTTACTATGGTAGGGAATAAACCTGCATTTGGTGTAATTTGATGTCCGCCACCTAAAACTTGAATAGTTCCAGTTGAATTATCTCTAAATGCTAGCCCTGTAGGGGCGCTAATTGTTAGCAATGGTTCTTTCTGGTTGGGTTGAGCAAAAAACTGTTTACCATCAGCAAATTTAATACTGTTGGCTGTGGTTGCGACAAGTGACCCACCAATATTTAGTTGAGCATTAGAACCAAAAATAATTCCATTGGGGTTGATCAGAAATAGGTTAGCTATTCCATTAGCACGAATTAAACCATTAATGTTAGAAACAGATTTGCCTGTGACACGGCTAATAATGTTTGTAATATCAGCAGCATTATTAAAGAAAGCAGTATTCCCAGTAGAAACAGAAAAGTCTTGAAAGCTGTGGAACAAATTAGTTCCTGCTCTAGTTCCTTCATTGATAATATCAATACTGCCTTGATTAGTGACGCGAGAATTGTTAGTAAGACTAGTATCTGGAACGATTTGTGCCGCAGTTGGATTTGAAAATGATATGTAATATAATATACTAGCTTTAAATAAAAAAATACTAGCTTTTCCCCATTCTATTTTAATTTTTGTCTTATGCACCTGTAGCTAAATCCTTTTTTTTTACACGAAAATATTATAAAGTTTAAAAAGAACTAGCTACAAATGATTTAAATGATTTTGACCATGAAGTTAATATATGCGATTAATCAGTTATCTCTCTATCTATTGCAATCATTGAACTTCCCCTCTATGCAAGCAACACCCCACTGACAAAACTTGGTAATCAACTTTTGGATAAGAATCTATAAGCACTGAGTTATTATCCCAACACTCCTGAAAAAACTCAAATCTGGAATTAGTGTTCAAAATTCTTGCCATCTTGAGCTTTTTCACTCTGGTCAATCATTTGACCAAGCGATATTGCCTCACTTGACGATTTATTTATCTGTTATCACTCACGGTTCATTGGCTGCTTACCATTAATATCTCATTATGGCGGTTGCATATACTAAACGTATAATTACTTTTTGTTTACTCAAATGAATACAAAAATACAATCTGATTTTGATTTTTTTCGACAATGGTATCCACTTTCTCCTATCGAAGATATCAATCCAAAGTGCCCCACCACAGTTGTTATTCTGGGATTACGCTTAGTCATTTGGAAGCCTAAATCATCTAAAGCTTACCAAGTATTTCTAGATCAATGCCCCCATCGCCTTGCTCCCTTAAGTGAAGGACGTATTGATGAAAAGACGGGTAATTTGATGTGTAGTTATCACGGCTGGCAGTTTGATTCTCAAGGAGTTTGTACATATATTCCCCAAGCAGAAGATCCAGAAATTATTACTAGGAATCAAAAAAACTTCTGTGCAGTTACATTCCCTGTTCGTCAGCAAAATGATTTACTTTGGGTTTGGCCAGATGCTAGATCAGCAGAACAGGCTGCAACTACGCCATTACCTCTTTCACCTCAAGTAGATGCTAGCAAAGGTTTTGTTTGGGATTCTTTTGTACGCGACTTGGAATATGATTGGCAAACTCTTGTTGAAAATGTGGCAGATCCAAGTCATGTTCCTTTTGCACATCATAAAGTACAAGGCATTCGAGAGCAAGGAGTACCTATACCTATTAATATTGAGAAATCAACAGTAAATTTGATTGAAGCAGTTATTGAAAGAAGCTCAGGACGAACAACAATCATTTTTGAACCACCTTGCCGCTTAGAATATGCAATTAGTGTTGGTTCTGGAAAGCAGTTAGGAATTGTCACTTACTGTATTCCAGTGTCTCCAGGCAGATCAAGAATTGTGGCTCAATTTCCTATTAATTTTGCTAAAACAATCTATAGTTTATTACCACGTTGGTTAGAACACATCATAATTCGGAATCCACTTCTTGATGGAGATATGATTCTTCTACATCAGCAAGAACGTTTTTTTCAACAAAAAAAGTTAGTTGAAAGCTGGAAAACTGCCTACAAGCTACCTACAAGTGCAGATCGTTTAGTGATTGAGTTCAGAAATTGGTTTGAAAAGTATTGTAATGGGGATTTACCGTGGAATGAAGTTGGAATTAATTTCTTACAAAACTCAAATATTAATGACAGTCGTACTGTACTGCTTGATCGCTACAAACAACATACTCAGCACTGTAGTAGCTGCCGAGGAGCGCTAAGGCTGATCCAGCGTTTGCAAGTGGTATTGTTGGCATACTCTGCTATTACTATTTCAGGAGTTGCTATCCTCCCAGATCCGCTTCGAGTTAAGCTTGGTTTAACGCTAATTATTACAGCACTATTAAGTTTAGCAGCTTACACTTGGCTCAAATTTTGGCTTGTTCCTAAATTTTACTTTGTAGACTATGTTCATGCTCAAAAATAACAGAAATAGGCAACAATTACAAAATTAATAATTTTGTAAGTAGCTCAACATATAGCGCCAATTCCGCAGTACTTATCTTCACCAAATGCTGTGCCAGGGGTATCTCTGCCTTGCTGGAAGGAGTACGCTAGCACTAATGGCAAGAAACCAGTAGCGACCGAGATAACCCAGGCGAAATTCTAACAACGACTCTTGTACTCCAAATAAAGTCATCCAAAATGCAATACTCGTGGTCAAATAATCAAGCATTAGCCGTTGTTTTACCCGTGTGTTGAAGAGGGTATTTCTAGAAGAAGCTGAAATTGAATTCAGTTGTCAGAAGTCAGAATTGAATTCAGGCTTTTGACAACTGAAGTTTTTCTTGTTGACTGTGGTATTCGGCTGATTTTCGTTAAAGTATTCTTTCATCGGTGCAAAATATAGAAAGCAATGAAAAACCCCAACCTGTTTAAAGGATGGGGGCATAAATAAAAACTCTATATTTCTATGATGACACAACTCAATATTTGTTCGGCTGCTGTCAGCCTAGAGGTGGGGCAATGAACAAACCACCATCCAGACGCAAGAAAGTTATCCCTGGGGCATCTGGGGAACCAAAGCCAGCAACCGATTCTGCTCCCGAAAATACTTCTGGCCAAGACAACCCAGCCTCAGCAACGATTACGGTGACTGCTGTTGAAATAAGAGAGTTGACCGAAGAAGAACAAAGCTTACGCTTGCAATTGGAACGTCAGGTAGAAAGGGCATTTTTGTCAGCAGGTCAGGCGTTGATGGAGTTGCGGGACAGACGGCTGTACCGTTCCACGCACCAGACATTTGAGGAGTATTGCCGCGAACGCTTCAATTATAGTCGTGATGCAGCGTACTTAAAGATTTCGGCTACTGTGGTTTATGAGAATCTTCAAAAGTTTTTGCCGACCATTGGTCGGCAAATTCCAATGCCGACCAACGAACGACAATTGCGCTTTTTGGCGAAAGCCGAGTTGGAACCGGCTGTGCAAGCGGATGTTTGGCAGCAGGCAGTAGAGCAAGCTGGCAATAAGATTCCATCTGGTCGCATAGTGAAAGACGTAGTGGATAGGATACGCGAAAGTCCGAAAGTACCCAATCCTTACCATATTGGTGAAATATGCATTCTTTTGCCAAAGGATAACCCAGACTTGAGAGGTAAAGCGGGTTATTGGGGCGTAGTCAGCCATGTTGGAGAATACAGTTGTACAGTCCAGACATGGGACGGTGACTACACGGTAAAAATCGAACACCTGAAATCACTGGAATTGCTTGACGAAGATTGCCAATTCATGCAGCAGCTATGTGTGAGGTTACAGCAGTTGCATCAAGTGGCCAGGCGTGACGAGGCTGTGGATTGGCTGTTGCAGGGGTTGGGGAAACAAGCTAAACCTTATTTATCTTCGTTGCAGGCAAAGCTGCTGGCGGCTATGGAACGGGAGTACAAAATCGAGTGGAGGCAACAGAAATGATTGTGTAGCGAGGAAACAATAATTTAATGCAACAAAGTTTACTTAACGAGTTCACTTTCAAATATTTCTCGCCACAATTCAAATTCTGGACAATTACACCAAAGGGTAACGAACCCATCAAAAAGTTTAGTTCCTGAATTTTGAACTCCCCTTGGGAGAACTTGGATCAAGATAGGAATATCCAAATCACATGTCCAATTTTCTATTTCTTTTTGAATTTGGGCAATAGTGTCTTGATGGAATCCTCGGTCGTTGTTAGAACACTGAACAAGTAAACATCCACTATCAGAATCTTTGACTCGCTTGAGCGAGAAATTAATCTGCGTCCACATTGATTGGACTTCATTCAAAATATTAGGCAAACCATAGTGATTGCCTAATATCGCCTTTCGGCGTTTCGATTCACCCATAAGTCCCCCTCAGCAATACAAATTTTGACAAGGATGACGAAGAAGATAAGAAATCTCCTGACGACGAGTAAGCTCAATAGCGCTCAGACTAACCCTCTGGGGGTTATTAACTACTAATACTATTGTAACGATAAATCAATGTTTCAAGCATTTTGCAGTTGCAAGAATTGGGGATTTTGCCAAATTTACCAAAAGCTGAAAACTATTGGCTGGCGGCTGTTAGTCCGAGTGTCTTGGGACTGATCACGCACTGCGTAAAAAAGCAATCGCACTCATACGTTCCAAAATGAGTAGCTACCAACTAGCAAAGGAGCGAGGCGATCTCTTCATCTTCATGCAAGTCATTTCCCCGATTTAGGTGGTAAAAATACACCTTTAAAAGAAAAACCTAAATATAGACGAAATAAATAAACTAAAAATGACTTTATAGTTAATAAATGATATGTCAGGTCAAAAACATACTCTAAAATTTGTAGTATATAAATATTACAAATAGAGACTTTGGTTAAAGAAAACGGGTAAAGGTGCTTATTTCAAAGGACTTGTACAAAATTTTCCCGTGCTTGTCTTGCTTTCACGCCAAATGATGTCTTATCGGAATAATCCGCTTTTTAATCGCTATCCTGCCATGAAACTATAGAGTCATTTTTAGTTTATTTTTTGAGAGTGGTGGTAGTGTCTTTTCGATAACTTTATTTAGAAAACTAGCGTGACGGGCTTCATCACGAGACATCAGGGAGAATCCACTCGAAAGGACGCTGTTTGTTTCCTTAAGTTTATATGATAATTCTTTGTATAGGATAAACCCTGAGTACTCAGCAGCACAGTACATTTCCAGAAGTTTAATTATGAGTTCTCGCGCCTCACCTTGAATGTGATCCCAAGACTGCTCAAATTTCTCGTCACGTATATACTTGTCTTTAGTGTAGTCGTTCTTTAGATTGGCGATAGCAGTACTAAAAGCTCCTTGAAAACTTGAGGTATCAGTACTAGAAAATTTTTTGATGTTAGTTGTATAAAATCCTGGGAAAATGAGAGTTTCTTTCGCTAAAATCTCAGTGTTTGACTGTGTGTTTTCAACATATCCCATATTCTAAATCCTCTATTAAATGTCAGTCTTGATACTATTCCAATAGAATAACCTAAGCTTTATTTATCGCCTTTTTCTGCACCCTCACAGACATTAGTGCAATTACCTTAACCTGATTTTATGCGCTTTTTTGGACTTTTTGACCGTCATCCCTCAAGGATGTTGCTGCTCATAATTGGAGAACTTTTCACCCAGACATTATGGTTGTGATAAAAATCTCCACGTTGCTCCAAGGTAAACCCACCCAGCAATAATCCCAACCATACTTCTACCATCGGCATTTGCAACACACGTTGCAGTTTAACTAAAGAAATCTCATCTTTGACATTTATCAGATGGTTAGCGATCGCGCTCTGCCATTTTTCCACATTCTCATCTGATGCCAAATTGCGGACATCTTCTAAAGTTGTCACCTCATCAAGCATTGCCAAAACATTTGCTTTTTCAACAGGTGCTGCTACAGAATCACCCAACTCAGTAGGAGATGAAAATTGGTGTGGGCCGTGTGGTTTAAAGGTTTGTGGTATTTGCGGTTCAATCAAATCATCTAAATCTAGGTGCATTGTTGTCCGCACTAAACCAGCAAAGAGATCGGTGCTAACAATTGGCCCCTTTGGGTTATTGCGATCGCGCGTATCTTGCAACAGCATTTCTGCACGAGACTTAAGAATATCCGCAATTTGGCTGAAGGCAAGCGCTGCGGTTAATAACTGTGCCTCTAAGGGTAAACTTTCTAGCTCGGCATCCAAATAATCCCACATAGCATCAAGAGAAGAAGTTGGTGGAGATTCGGACAACTCATCTAATACATCCCAGATTGTTAATTGGTGGTATGTGGCCATCTCTAGGATTCTGGATGTAACGGGCAAGGACGAACTGGGCAGTAACTTGAGGTAATTTCAAACATATCTTTATATTGATAGAGCGAAACACCATATTGTTTCGCAAACGCCTGCAACACCTGATCTGTATAGGTGCGGATCTTGCCAGCCGTTAGCCCAAAGCAGTGAATTGGTTCTAAGCGACAAACAGGTTTTTGCCCCAGCCAGAGTTCTGCCGACATAGCGTGCAATGGCTTATCCCCCGGTTCTTTATACAAATACAGCACTGCAAAATATGTTGCTGGTGGTTCGACTGCGATTGCATCAATTTCTGCTGAATTATTCTTGTCGCGGTGGCGGTAAAACGAACGGCGATTGTGGCAGACTTTTGGATTCCAACACCCGTCCCCTTGTGGCCCATGCAGTAGTTTTGCTTGAGTTGTTGGTAATTTGGCGCATAGCTGACACTTGGGGTCTAACGGTTTCGGCATACCTTACTCCGCTTCTTCACCGATTGCACGATAGTAAGCAGCGATCGCCGCTTCTTGTTCACTGCGAAGGGTATAGCGCCGAAACGCTTTCTCGCTTTGATGTCCTGTTAATTTTCGTGCATGGCTGGGGTCAACTCCCAATAGCAATAAGTCAGTAGCGTAAGTATGTCGAAAGGAGTGAGGGTGCAAATCCTCAATGTGAGCTATTTCACCAATTTTTTCCACCGCGAAGTAAATGCCGTGATAACTTAAGCGTTCACCTTTGTATGAAGCATGGTGTGAAATCATCAATGGACTGAGGCTGGTCAAAACCTCTCCTTGCTGTTCGCGCGTAAGCAAATATTCTGCTAAAACTTCCCGGCTCTCTTTTCGCAGTGGAACCAAGCGTGGTTCATTGGTTTTGGTGTCTGGTAAGAATAGCAGCTTGCCATCAAATGAGCCAACATTTAGCTGTACAACTTCCCCTGCCCGGAGTCCATGACTGAGAATGTGAACGAGTGCTGTATCCCGTTGCCTTGTTTCTCCGAGCAATTCCAACGCTGACCAAACCCGTTCCATCTCTTCTGGGGTTAAACTCTGGGCTGGTGGTAGTGGCACTTTTTCCAGTTTAATCCCCAGTGTAGGATTAGTAGCAATAATTTCAGGATACGTGTAACACATCCATTTGAAAAAGCTTTTGAGTGCCGCAATTCCCGCATTGATGCTGCTTTTTGAAAGCGGTTTACCTGCATCAGTCCGTATTTCATCACGGAGATATTCTTTATATAGCGCAAGGTGACGTGGACGCAGTTCATGATAGTGCAGCTCACTCCATGCCAAAAACCGCTTCAGTTCGCGCTCATAAAGCTTACGGCTGTTGGGTGCAAGGTTATTGCTGCGTAAAAATTCCAGCACCTTTACCCACCGAATATCGGTTGGTGGTCTTGTAACTCTAGTACGCCCAGAGAGCGATGCAGTTTCAGCGTCCAGAGGAATAAGTTTAATCGGAGGTAAGTTATTTAGTTCAGGGTTATTCACAGTAATCTTGCGCGATCGCACTCGGTAGTTCTGAATTTGATGGTTCAGTATACACCACGTACAACACAAAATAAGTAACCCTTATCTTTTATCCGCCAAAAACTACGATTAAAACCACTTTCCTTGATATACAACACTTCCACCAACATGCGATCGCGGAGGGTGCATGTTGGCAACGGAATACAAACTATTACGCCGCCGATAAATTTTGCTTGTCTTGGTATCGCCTTTGATGCGTAATCCAAGCGATAACCATTTACAGGGTGCTAACTTCCAGTTATAGTTAGCCGTAACTTATTATAGGCACAATGCAACTATAACTTTGACTTGGTGCAAAGATAGTTTACAAAAGTTGCTCAGGCGGTTGCCATAATATTGGTTCAGCGAAGAGACAGAGGTATTGCTGCACAAGAATGCATTCGGGAAAACTTTTCTCCCTTGCTTGATGCCTGTCCCTCAATCTCTAAGATTCGGATCATGGATAATTGCAACCGCCTTGATGCAGAACCGTCTGGGAATACAAATTGTCTGCTTTAACTACAGAAATCATCTACCCGAATATCCCGCCAGACATCAGAAACCTGCCAGCCGGAATTGCCCACCGATTGTACAGGAGGATTGTCAAGAAATGGAACATAGTCAGGAACTCTAGGCTCTGAAATTGCTACTGGTTTCTCCTCAACCACAGAGGCTGGAGAATTGTCAGTATTAGCTTGAAGAAGTTGGTCTTCTGCGTCTTGGATTTCCCTCATTTCCTTCAAAGTCAGCTTAGACGGTTTTTTGATGATCTTCTTCGTCTCTATATCATTAGAAGTTTTCATTGGCTGTTCCCTCGAAGGCATTGGTTCAAAATTTGGATGGGTAAAGTTAGGAGAAGTTAGGTGTTAATGATTGCACGGAATTAACAAGGTACACCAAATAAGATTGAAAATACGAGTACCTTGCTGAAGAATTTATCTTTTTCGATACAATTTTCTTTTTCGTGCAGATGCTTTTATAAGCAAGCGATCGCTTTTTAATCGTGAGTGTACGTCAATATTTTTTCCCGCTTAGAAATATTACAGCAATTGTGGGGTTTTGTACCAGAACTTCATGCAGACACCCGTGTGGTAGATGTGCATATCTCTAGAAAAGCGGACAAAGGTAGAATCCAACCCCAACGACCCAGAAGTTGCGCGCGGATTTTCTCCTGATTTAGCTGCTGGAATCAGGGGAGCTAGGATTTCCCACTCCATATCAGTTAAGTCTGTGGGGTAAGAGTTTCGCACCATAAGCAACTATGTAAATATACTGTTTGTAGTGTATTTACCTTTGCTTGAACTCCTTTCTCCTCGCTTCTAGATTTACTTATAAATAGCCTATAATTTACACCACACAGCAAAAAATGACTACGCTCTAGGGGTAGTAACAAAAGATAGAAAACATATAGGTTAAATACGAAATCTTTCATTTAGACTGGCGTAAGCGGCGAAACAGCCATTTAAATGGCGAAAAAGAGCGATCGCTATTTAGGTGGATAACATTAAACGGTAGTTCGATGGTAAAAGTACTACCTTTACCTAATTCGCTTTGCACATTCAAACTACCGTGGTGTACCTGAACAATTGCAGAAGCGATCGCCAATCCTAATCCAGAACCACCAGTGGTACGAGAGCGATCGCTATTCACGCGATAAAAGCGATCGTAAATTCGAGTCAGTTCCTTCTCTGGGATACCGATACCCGTATCATGAACCCGAATCACAGCATGATGGTCACTACAACCCAGGCAAACAGTAACCTCCCCTCCTTTGGGTGTATACTGAATTGCATTGACAATTAAATTAGAAACTAAACGATAAAGCTGGTCACTATCACCGACAATATCTACTGGCTTATTTACCTTGATGCTAGATTGCAGCATTACACCTGCCGCGATTGCCATCGCTTCAAATTCCTCGACTAAATCGCTAACAATATCATTTAGACAACATTGTTCTAGTTGTACTGGCAACTGTTGCCTATCTAAACGAGCCAATAATAATAAATCTACAACCAAAGTAATAAGTCGCTGATTCTGACGGTGGATAGTTCGCAGAATGTCCCGTGTTTCTTCTTCATCCAGTTCCGACATTAAAAGCGCTGATTCCACCGTTGCGCCTGTTGCAGCTAAAGGCGTTCGCAATTCGTGTGCAGCATCTGCTGTAAACTGTTGAATTTGTCGATAAGATTGATAAATTGGCTGCATAGCTAATCCTGATAGCCACCAACTAGCAACTGCAACCATACCCATTGCGATCGGCAATCCCAAACCTAAACTTAATTTCACACTATCCAGATAACGATTAAATTCTTCAAGACTTCGCCCCACTTGCATATAGCCCCAATCCCGATGATCTTGGGTGTGTAGCATTAAAGAATTTTGGTGATAATCATTGCCTTTGCTGTCTTTGAGAAATAACCATTTTTCATTACTGAAGACAGTAGACAATCCTTCTGGATAATTGCCTGTAGTAGCAATCAAGCGTCCTGAAATATCAAAAAAACGCACATAGTAGTGATCTTTGTTAACTACACCAAGAAAATGGCGTTTAGTATCTGACTGCTGTTGAGTACAGCCGGCTTCAACTCTACATAGATTTATATTTGGGAATAGCTGCTGTATAACAGGTTCCAAACTCCCAGGTTGCCTGAGCTTAAATTCAATAGTGTCATGGAGTGTTCCGGCTACAGACTCAATTTCACTGTCCAAGGCTACCACATGGGCACGGAAAACAGCTCTGTAGACACCGAAAGCACAAACGCTTAAAATTGAACCCATGACGAGGGCATACCACAGAGCTAAACGAACACGAGTTCCTCGAAACAGTTTATTTTGATTCATTAGTCACATTAAGACGATATCCCATACCGTGCAAAGTTTCAATCGGGTTGGCGCAGTCGAAGCAGGCTAGTTTGCGACGCAACAAACGTACTTGCGCTGCTACCACATTGCTAGCAGGTTCTGCACTCACTTCCCAAAGCTGATTGCGAATCTGTTCGGTGGTAACAATTTGATTGGAGTGCTTCATAAAATATTCCACCAGTTGGAATTCTTTATTAGTTAAAGAAATTTCCTGTTTTTCCCCTGTCGTATTTTGACCGACAACTGTACTATTGCTGTAATCTAAAGTAAAGTTACCAACGGTTAGTTGTTGAGGTTGTAAGTGGGGATGACGCCGCTGCAATGCCCGCAACCTTGCCAGTAATTCTGCCATTCCAAAAGGCTTCACCAAGTAATCATCAGCACCCGCATCTAAGCCAGCAACTTTATCTTCCATGCTATCTCTAGCTGTGAGCATCAAGACAGGCAAAGATTTTCCTTTTAAACGCAGCTTTTTACACAATTCCAAACCAGTAAATCCTGGGAGCATCCAATCTAAAATCGCCACTGTATATTGTGCCGAACTATTTTCTAAATATGCCCATGCTTCATTACCATCCATCACCCAGTCAACTAAATATTTTTGTTGCTTCAGCGTTCGCTTAATAGCAGCGCCCAAATCTGACTCATCTTCGACTAGCAGTATCCGCATATCAAATTGAAAAGTTAGAGGCTCTTGGCAATTTTGTGAAATCAGCATAGTTAATAACAGGGTTATCCCTTAGAAACAGATTGACAGAAGTTTATGAAATTAGGATGAAATTTTGGGTTATTAAATCATGTATACGAGTAAGCTATCTAAGATCATAAACAGATGCTACGCCTTGGCAGTAGATAATCTATAAGAAAAACTCAGTACATTCCATTGCTCAATTGGTGTGAGTGATACTCAGTTAGAGAAGTTAACAAGTCTAACTAATTGCAATAGGTCTACTGAGTTATTTTTTATTCTGACAGGTAATGATGAAATCAAGATGAAATCTTAAGTCATCTCAGAAAATCTCTAATTGCACTTAACCCAAACCACAATACACAAATCAAAAGCTAGGGTTTTGACTTCGTTTATGTACTAACAAATAAGTATTAGTTTTGATATACCACCCTAGACAAAATAGCCCTTATTTATATCAATTATAAATTTCAATAAATTGCTCATTTTCCCATATAAAAGCCCGCCCGCAGGCGAGCTAAAAATTTTCCAAATGAGAATAGCTAATAGCTAATAAATATTAACTATTATCTGTTAGCCTAGCCGTTTTAGAAAGCAAAAGTGTTACGCAGTTTACTAACGTAGATGGTGTCGTTCTAGCCACCGTAAGTCTGAATCCGGGCTAAACCAAGTGGAATTTCTTCTTTCATATCAACCTTTTTGACAGATACTGGATAATGCCAATTTTCCTCATAACCTGGAGTATTAACTCCTTTCATACGAATTGATATGCTTGTACCAGGGGCTACTGGTTCCGAAAAAGCTACTGTAGCTTTTCTGTTGTTAATGGAAACCGTTGTCGGAATTTTTTGACCTAATTTATTTTGGACTTCAATTCCTTTATCAATACTTACCCCCTCTGGTAAATCAATCGCTAATTCTGAAAGAGCTTTACCTTGGACATGAACATCAAACTTATGAGTAGCATCTAGGGTACGGGCATTATTAGGAACAGCAGCACTATTTCCGAGATGGGAAAATTTAGCATCATTTGGATTTTTCGCCCAAGCAGTAGGAACTGAAGATGCGAGAACTAAGGTAAAAGCAAATGTGTAAATCAGCTTTTTCATCAATATTCTCCTTGTTTTGTTAATCGGTTAATTACCTCTATATCTATAATTGTGAAAGGTCTTGATGAAATAGAAATGAAATATTCTTATCTTACGTAAGATTTAAACTATAGTTATTAATTATCAATAATTTAAAATTATTAATAATTAATAATATTTGGAAAATTGTGTTAAAAAATCAAAAAAGCTCCTGACATTTAACTTANNTATAAGTTAAATGTCAGGAGCTTTATTTATTGAAGAGCGCTAAGTTTAAGGATTTATACGAAATCTAGCTACACCTATAGGTATTTCTGCATTAGTGCCAACAAGATTAGCAGATAAATGGTAGACAGGGCCATTACCGAGAAATGGTTGTTTGACATTCTTGATGTCAATCTCTAGCTTAGTATTAGGAACAATTGGTTCAGCAAAAGCTAGTAGTATAGTTTTGCCATTTACAGAAACATTAGTGTTAATTTTTCGACCATTCTTTTCGTTTATAACGACATCATTAGTATTATCACTCCACCTGACAGTATTTGGAACTTGAATTTTTAACTGCGAAACACTCTTGCTATTTTTGGGAACGTGTACTCGCAAAGTATGTCTAACAGCCGACCAGCGAGTCTGAGGAAATTGAGAGTTACCATCAACATGAGGAATATTACCATCTTCTTCATTGGCACTTGCATCATTGGCAGGAATTAAAAGTGCAGCAGCTAGAGTAGATATAGCAACGTAAATTAGCACTTTATTCATGTTTACTCCTCACTTAATTATTAATGTCAGCAAATCAAAATGAACCTGTGATAAATCAATACGTAACAATCTGGTAAAACTAAATTTAACTACCTTCTACATTTCTTACTTTTCACAATGTGAAAAAAAGATTAGGTGTAAAGGTTTTAAGTTTTTACACTTTTACACCTCGTAATACCAACAAGTTCAAAAATTTCCATGAAAAGTCAGTCTACGCTTACACGTTAATTAAAGGAAGTTAGAAATATTACCGTTGACTTGTTTACCGTTTGAAGTTCAAAAGGTATACTACCTTTATTGATCAGTTTGACAGGTCGGAATGAAATCAAGATGAAATTTTTGATTAATGTCAAAATTTAAGGATTAAAATGTAGGGAATTGAGCTACACCAATGGGAATCTCTATCTCACTACCAACAACCTTCGCTGAAAAGTGGTATACAGAAGCTGGGCCTGTCACTGGTTGTTGAACTTGATTAAAATTAACTAAGAGTTTAGTGTTAGCAATAACCTTTTCAGGGAAATCTATAATAATCTGTTTGTCATTGACGGAAATATTAGTATTAATTTTCTGACCATTCGCATCGAAGACATCAATGTTATTACTCACTGCTACAGTAGATGGAGTTTCAATAATAAGTTGGGAAAGAGGGTTGTTATTTTGAGGGATGTTTAACCGAAAAGTATGTTTTACAAGCCGCCAACTATTAGCAGGATATTGCAAATTATTATCAATATTAGTTTCCTTAGCACTTGCATGACTAAGGGAAATGAAAGCTGTAGTGGCAAGAGCAAACACTGTACTTGTGTAAATCAATCTTTTCTTCATCGGGAATTTATAAGTAATAATTATGTAAAATAAGCTACATATTTTTGCTTATTGAATGAACCTTTACATTATGAGTTTGACAGGTCACGATGAAATCAAGATGAAATTTCGGCTGGTTTGGGAAAATTATTCATTCATGCTATGGTAGGTAGCCACGGCTGAAGGAAAACTGCGGTTGACGTAGCGAAAAATCCAATATTTGAAAATTGTATCCATGACAACTGGGACAATAGCAATGAATAGTGAAATCAGACTTTTGTTTTCTGGAAGACCAAAATGCTTTGAGGTGTTTTCTAAAATTATTTCCCAACCATAGGTAGAGTGATAGCCGACAAAGATATCAGTAGCGAGAATAATGAAAAAAGCTTTCGCAGAGTCGCTTAAGCCATAAATTAAGTCGGCACTAAAAAATTGAATAGTGGTAAGCTGCTGCTTACCAAAGACACATAATATAATAAATGACAATAATGAAAGTATATCTGCAAATACGTTAGCAACTGCATCAATACTTTCAGTTTTGTATTTTCGGGATAACGCAATAGCCTCATCTTTGACCTTCTGTTCTACAATATTTGAAGAAAGTTCTGGAGCTTTTCCCAGCAGTACTTCAAATTTAATTTTTCGCTCAAATCTTTTCAATTCAGTTAAGGCTCTTTCTTCCTGAGAAGAATTTAAGAAAATTTCTGATGCTTCTTGGCTCCAGTATTTATAAATCAAAGGTTTGATTACAAATGTTTTAAACAGATTATTCACTAATAATGGAACAATAAATAGAATTAACAAATAACGGAGAGAACTAATTGTTCTCTGACGAGAAGCGCGAAACTCTTCAACAACCTTATGCTCCGCATTTGGCTCTAGTGATTGTTTTAGCTTGTTTAGGGTTTGTAGTATCGACCGAGGAACAAAGCTAGGTTTTTGAGATTTTGGATTAGGTTTCATTCTCATTTGCTCGATAAAGTCAGGCTAGTAGTATTACCGTTATGGCTGAACTAAAAAGCCTGAGAATAGTGTGGAGCAAAGCCAAGGAATAAGCTCCTAAAAGTTACTATATATAATCAGGATGAAATTAGGATGAAATAAATCATCGAATACTAAATATTCAATAATAAAAAATCAAACTTTTGTTCATACAGTAACTAGTTATGACCAAAAGTCTGATTAAGCTTTAAAAATAAGGAGCATGAAACTAAAATCTAGTATAGACACTTTAATTACATTGATATGCAATAGATTTAAATTTTATTCTAATAAGTAGATTGCTTGGCTTAAGTCTTACTACACAATTATGAAATTGAGATGAAATTTCTAGGAAATTTTAAATAAAAAACTTACTCCTGTAGACAGAAGTTAATGCTGGGATAAATTCATAAATTTAAATCTTATAACGAGAAAGCAAGTCAGATTCAAGTCAGATTAAGGTATATAGTTGAATTTTCAATACAAAGCTGGGCACAGTCAAAAATATTTGGGAGTTTTAATAATTAATCAAGCTTTTTAATTGATAAATATACATTATTCTTCTTTTTAAATTCAGCAATAATTATCATTTTTGTTAGGAAATATAACTAATAGTTTTGCTTGACTTAAAGTTAAAAACTTGATATAAACTAAAGGTTAAAATCCTGATAATAGGGTACTTTATCTGCTTTCAACCACCCCGATATACTTAGAGGTTTGGGGTCTGTTATGGCGAGGAGCAGGACTCTATGCTGAATTTGAGAAATGTATTACCAAGTTTGCCAAATAAGTAGATTCTTCGGAAAAAACAGTCAATTTTAATAATTTATCTGTGTGCCGCAAAGATTATCAAAACGTAAACGTTTAAAAAAATTGCTAGCTTTGGTATTCAACTCTTCAGGTTGGATTCCTACCCACGCCTAAATGATGGAGTTAGACAAACATCAAAAAATGCTGGCAATTTTCCAAACGATTGTAACTAGTCTGTGTGGGCGGCATAGCCTTTTAAAGGCACCTCAGTTGGTTGGCTGTTTTTTTATGTCCACGTACCTACAACTAAAAAAATGGCAATCAGAGACATCTTTGACAAACGATTCATCACCGATGACCTATTAGCATCCATAGTTGTATTTCTTGTCGCACTGCCGCTGTGCATGGGGATTGCGATCGCTTCGGGAGTGCCTCCAGCTCGTGGCTTAGTGACAGGAATGGTAGGCGGAATTATTGTTGGCGCGATCGCAGGTTCCCCACTACAAGTCAGCGGCCCAGCTGCTGGACTTGCTGTCATTGTCGCAGAACTGATCCGCGATTACGGCATTGAAATGCTCGGGCCTATTCTTCTGCTGGCAGGATTAATCCAATTGCTGGCGGGAGTATTCAAGCTGGGTCAGGTGTTCCGCGCCATATCTCCGGCAGTGATCTATGCAATGCTTGCAGGTATAGGCGTACTGATCTTCGCTTCCCAATTCCACGTAATGGTCGATGACTTGCCACGCGCGAGCGGAATTGAGAACCTAATTTCTATTCCCAACGCCATCTACAAGGGTATCTTTTTCAGCGACGCCAACAATCATCAAACTGCTGCGCTTATAGGTCTGGTTAGCATCTTCACCCTCGTAGTTTGGGATAAGTTTAAGCCTCGAAGATTGAACTTGCTACCTGGTGTTCTGATTGCTGTGGTGGTAGCAACTGCGATCACCGCCATCATGAAGCTGCCAATTAAATACATCGATGTGCCTGCTAATCTTGCTTCTGCAATTCAATTGCCAACGCCTGGTTCCTTAACGCGCCTGCTTCAAGCACCACTGCTTATGGAAGCAATAGCGATCGCCTTAATCGCCAGTGCAGAAAGCCTACTCTCAGCCGCCGCAGTAGACCGACTGCACCAGGGACAAAAAACGGATTTTGATCGCGAACTAGCCGCGCAAGGTTTTGGCAACATAATTTGTGGAGTGCTGGGGGCGCTACCAATGACAGGGGTGATTGTCCGCAGTTCCGTTAACGTGGAAGCAGGGGGTAAAACGAGACTTGCCACGATGTTTCACGGCGTGTGGCTGCTGGCTCTGGTGATTGCTGCACCAGATGTTCTAAAGCTAATTCCTACTTCCAGTCTGGCAGCGATTCTAGTTTACACGGGCTACAAGCTGGTGGAAGTAGAGAAAATCCGCAAGCTAAAGCAGTACGGGCGCTTTCCTCTGGCGATTTACTTTGCCACCTTAATCGGTATTGTCGTTACCGATTTACTTACTGGCGTGCTAATCGGCATTGTACTGTCAGCGGTCAAGCTGATCTACAAAGTATCTCATCTGAAAATTCACTTTGAAAAAGATGAAAAAAATCAACGGATTGATATGTACTTAGAAGGAGCGGCAACATTTATTCGGTTGCCAATGCTTGCAAAAGCCCTAGAACAGGTTCCACCAAGAACTGCACTGCATTTGCACCTAGAAAAATTAGCTTACATTGACCACTCTTGCCTCGACTTATTCTCAGTGTGGGAGAAGCAACAGAAGCAGACGGGAAGCACCCTCGTCGTGCAGTGGGATGGTTTGGTGGAGCGCTACCGCCAACCGTTTGTCATTGGGCGATCGCAAAGAGCGACGTAGAAATCTTCGCTGTCTGCTTGTTCTGGAGAGGAGTATGCAGATTCCCTGCTACTTCCACCAACTTCTCATTGGAAAGGGATTGAAAGTAGTCCTGGTGAGGCGATCGCTGTCATTGACCGTTCGACTCAGGGTAGCCAGTACTTTGGATTGGGAATCAATTCTCAGGGCGATCGCTTGTATGCCACAGGTCAATTAAACTACATAAAGCTATACTAGTATTAAATCAAACAATCACTTACACATAGCTCACTCCAAATCGTGGTTTAATTATCTGAAAATTGCTGTAATTCAAGCTATAAGCACTAGTATCCAAGTTATTAGTGTTTTTTCATTAAGTGTGAGGACGAACAATGTCAAAAATTTTCAAGAAGGCTTTACGGATCAGTCCAGTCTTCTTGGGTGCTATGTTGGTGCTTGCTAACAGTGCCATTGCAGCTGAGGCTCCTGCTGTTGAAACCGCTCAAAATCAGTTAATTACAGTCACAGACCTATCTACAAGTTTTCAGCAACCAACCAATCCATGTACCCAAGAGTCTAATACGTTGGCGCAAATAACTCCCGTCTTTGAGCAGTTGGATGTCAATTCTATGCGAGTTCCGACAAATAGTGTCCTTACTGCTGAAATGGCTCGAACTCAGTTAATTCCAGCTATCATTCAACCCATTAACATTAGTCTTCTTGCATCAATTTATCGACCGACTCAAGAGTCCAAGTCCAATACCTTAACTCAATTACCTAACCTTTCTCAGCAATCTGGGGATTGCCTCAGTCTCTCTCCACCTTCCTACAGCCTGAAAGCTAGCGACCTCCAGCTTAATACTCCATCTCCTGTGCCGGAAAAGAGCCAATATTACTTACCCACAGCCAAACAGGAGATATCAGAGGCAGTTACTCAACAGCCCAATCAACCTGAAAATACCCCACCTGACAAGAGCCAATACAACTTGTTCAATCCCACACCCAGGGAACTGATGCGAGATTTTAATTCAGGTCGTCCTAGCAAAACTGACAGTCCCTATACCGTTGATGCCGGACATTACCAAATTGAGGTGGATTTAGTAACTTATACCAGGGATACTAATAACCAAGACGACATAGATGTTAAAAGCTTCCAAACTTTCATTCCCAACATTCGAGTAGGTTTGCTAAATAACGTTGAGCTTCAGATTAGCCCGCAAACATACAACAACGTGCGTACCGAGTTTAGAGATGGTACTACAGAAAAGAATTCTGGCTTTGGTGATACTACAGTTGGTGTGAGAGTCAACTTTTGGGGCAATGATGGCGGCACAACTGCTTTTGGTATGGTATCTTTTATCAAATTGCCCACCAATCAAGATAATCTAGGAAATAATTCGATTGAGGGTGGCGTTACTTTTCCCTTGGCGATTGAGTTATCTGAAAAATGGAACGTAGGTTTGCAGACCCAGTTCAACTTCAATAAAAATGAGGCTGACCTCGGATATAATGTGGGATTTGTCAATAGCGTTGTCTTCGGCTACCAAGCTACAGATAGACTGGGTACCTATTTCGAGCTATTCACAGATATTACTACTGAGAGTGGCTCAGAATTAGTTGCCACCTTTGATACTGGTGTAACATACCTCCTGACAGAGAATTTGCAGCTAGATGCGGGTGTCAACATTGGGATAACGCAGGCAGCAGATGATTTTAATCCTTTTGTAGGCTTCGCTGTGCGCTTCTGATACCTACTGGAGCTTTTGGGCGATCGCGCACAATATTAACGGATGAAAATGGGCATGGGGTATGGTATCTATATCGATAAACATCGAAGTAGTATTTTCAAGTCAGCTAACAATTGAATTAAACTAGGTTATCAGGAGCAAAAGGACATTGGTAACTCGGATCGCCTATTTCCACCTGAATGGTTGGGTGTTCAATGCTGAAATTGTCGTGAAGCTCACGGACTACCCGTGCTAAAAAAGTATCACCGGGATAACCTGCTGGGATGACAAGGTGAACAGTGAGTGCTGTTTCTGTGGTACTCATTGCCCAAATATGCAAGTCGTGAACTTGAGCCACGCCAGGGAGTTCGGTTAGATAAGTACGGACAGCCAAAGGTTCTATTCCTGCTGGTACAGCATCTGTAATTAAATTCAAGGATTCCTGTAAAAGTCCCCAAGTGCCAGCTACAATCACCACAGTAACAATCAAACTCACCGCTGGATCAAACCACAGCCAACCTGTAGCAATAATTGCAATACCAGCCAGTACAACCCCTACAGATACCGCAGCATCTGCAACTAGATGTAAGAATGCGCCTCTGATGTTCAAGTCACTTTTACGCCCCGACAAGAACATCAAGGCACTTACTGTGTTAATGACAATTCCTATAGCTGCTACTGTAATTACTATTCCTCCTGCTACCGGAGCAGGTTCACGAAACCGTTGAATTGCTTCCCAGCCAATACCGCCAGAAACAACTAGGAGAAAGGCGGCGTTCAAAAGCGCAGCCAAAATTGAAGAACGGCGCAGCCCGTAGGTGCGACGTGATGTCGGGCGACGACGGACGAGAATGCTTGCTCCCCAAGCAAGTAGTAAACCCAGAACATCGCTTAAATTGTGACCTGCATCAGCAAGCAAGGCAAGGGAGTTAGCAACAATGCCATAGGTTGCCTCAATGACGACAAATCCTGTGTTGAGGGCAACACTGATAACAAAGGCACGGTTGTAATTACTGCCACCGCGATCGTGTCCGTGACTATGATTATGAGACATGACTGCCTTTCACGCTCCGGTGGAGAGAACTTCTATGGTTTGACAAGTAACAAACTTGCCTTTAAGCATATATTTGACCAAGGAAAAAAATTCGGTTATTGCAGTTTCACTATCAATAACCGTAACGAGAAGCGGTAATGCAGAGGACTCAGTAGACGAGTCTAGCTGATTTAGAGTACGAAAAACGCCATGTTTGCCATATCCAGAAATTGCCCGCACTACCGTTACCCCTGTTAATCCTTGTCTGCGAGCCATTCCGAGTAGAACTTGATGAAGGGGTTGATGTTCCCAACAATCCAACTCGCTAACATAAATTGTTAATTGTTTCCATGTTGTCATGATAATTTCTTTATATTTACGAATATGTAAAGATAATTTTTGACTGAGATACTAAGTAGGTAGACAGGAATAAATAGACGTGGTAATGGAAGGCTTTGGCTATCTCAGCTTTTCAAAAATTAAATGGAATTGCTATATCTCCCTTTCATCTTAAATAATAGAAATTATTCTAGTTTTGAACTTTGCTTAGTAACACAAGCAGTTGACTCTCGTTGTTTATATAATTAGGGACAGGAGTTAAATAATGAAATAAACTCATTTGAAACATAACTGTCCCACAAGCAAGACAAACTTGCTATTGATTAAAATTAAACCGACCGTTTAGCTTTTCACCGCCGACATCCGCAGTAATTTTCACCTGATATTGACCAGTTGCTTGTTCTGATACTTCTGCTTCGTAAAGTTTACCATCAGCGTTATAGGCAAGAGGTACCGACTTTTGTTTCCCATCTGGTAGTTGAATTGCAGCTGTCACTTGAGCATTAGAAACTACCTCATGCTTCTCGCCTTTTTTCAAATAAAAATCTAAATGAGTTCCTTTATCTTCTTTTTCTGTGACTAACTCTAAATGATATTGACCTGATTCAACAACTTGACCACCATGTGAATGTTCTTTACCTTCTTGTGATTCATCGTTTTTATGAGAATGGCCTTTTTCATCATGTTCTTTAGATGAATCACCTGATTTAGTAGCTTCGGTTTTTGAAGTATTTGCTGCTGGATTTGTAGTAGATTCCGTGTTACTGCTTGAATTATTTTCTTGACTTCCACCACTACAAGCTCCCAAGAAAAGTAATCCTATACTTGTAAAAGTAACCAAACCTAATTTTAATGATTTCATGGGTTCACTCCTTATCACTTGTTAGTAATTGAAACACAATTTGGTATCTGAATAGTTGGCAAAAATATAGAAAAATAGTCCTAAATACCAATTCATACGCATTATAGTTACAAATCATTCCTCCCTTGCCGCCTGCTCCCTTGCTGCCCATTTGTAGCAACCTGAAAGTGAAATGGTATAAACCAGTTAACAAGGAGCAGGTAAAGGGTACGGCGTTATCAGCCCCAGAAAATATGAGGTTTTTACCTCATGCAGTCGAACCTTGGGTAACTTCAATATCTTGTATTGGTGTGGTCTTTCTCGGCACCAAAAATTTCCTAAACTGCACATAGGAAGCTGGAAGTACTAACAGGGTTAAAGCAGTAGAGGTAAACAATCCACCTAATACTACAACGGCTAGTGGCTGAAGAATTTCTTTGCCTGCACCACTACCAATTACCAAAGGTACCATACCCAATGCTGAAGCCAATGCTGTCATCAAGATAGCAACTAAGCGTTCCATTGAACCTTCCATCAAAACCTGCGGTAAAGGTTGTCCTTCTGCCAATCTGGCATTGTAGTTCTCAACCAACAAAAGTCCGTTACGTGCTGCCACACCAAATAGAGTAATAAATCCTACCATTGAAGCTACGGAAATGATGCCACTTGTCAAGGCTATGGAAATCACACCACCAATTAATGCCAAAGGCAAATTAATTAAAATCATGATGGTTGCAGGAATTGATTTAACAGCAAAGTAAAGGATGAGTGCGATCGCCACAAATGCTAATGCCCCAGCCGAAAGTAAAGTTTTCGTCGCTCCCTCTTGCGCTTCAAATTGACCACCGTATTCAATAAAATATCCAGAGGGTAATTGCACCTGTTGCTTAACTCTCTCCCGAATATCCTTAATTACAGAACCTAAATCTCGTCCAGCCACGTTGCTGGATACGACAATATAGCGGGAGACGTTTTCGCGGTTGATGGTATTGGGGCCTGTACCATAGTTGATTTTTGCGACTTGGGCTAAGGGAATTTTTTGTCCGTTGGGTGTATCAACTAGCAAATTACCGATAATTTCAATATTGTTACGGTATTTTTCTTGCAACCAAACCACCATATCAAAGGTTTGTTGTTGCTCCAATACTTGGGAAACGACTCGCCCATTCAGTGCAGTTTCTACTACCTCTGACAATTCGCCAATAGTTAAACCATAACGAGCTGCTGCGTCGCGGTCAAATTGAATTTGTACCTGTTTAATCGGTACTTGCGGTTCTAGTTGCAAATCTACTAGACCCGAAACCTGGCCCATAGCTGATTGTACTTGTTGACCAAGGGTGCGGAGTTGTTCCAAATCGGAGCCAAAAATTTTCACAGCGATCGCACTCCGTACACCTGAGAGTACCTCATCCATCCGGTGCGAAATAAACCCGCCGATATTGGGAACGACTCCGGGAATTTTATCAAATTCTTTACGAATCGTTTCAATTGTTTTTTCTCGATCTTTTGCCCCCTCCTCACTGAGTTGGACATCTATTTCCGCCCCGTTTACACCAGCTACCTCAGTATCCCCCACAGCCCGTCCAGAGCGCAATTGAGCCGTTTCAACCCCAGGATTTTTTTTCAGGGCTTCTTCGATCGCTAACCCTACTTGATTAGTCGCATCCAGAGATTGACCAGGCATTAAAACTGCGGCGATCACCAAAGAGCGGTCTTGGAATTCTGGTAAAAAAACTTGCCCTAAACCCTGCATAATTACCAATGAAGCCACAAAGGCAGCCATTGCCATTCCCAAAACAATTTTGGGGCGGCGCATAGAAAATTTCAAAGCTGGACGGTAAAGTTTATGGGTTTGTTTTTCCAACCAAGTTTCTGTACTGGGTAATCTTGTATTCGTTAGCAACAGGGCGCACATTGCTGGGGTTAATGTCAGCGCTACTAGGGTGGAAGCAGCAATTGACAGCAGATAGGCTAAACCCATTGGTGTAAAAATTCGACCTTCCACACCAGAGAGGGCGAAAATTGGTGCGAAGACAACTGCAATAATAATTGTGGCGAAGAGGACACTAACCCGCACCTCAACTGAACCATTGAAGACTACTTGCAATGGTGGAATGGGATTACCCGCTAGTTGGTTTTCCCGCAAGCGGCGGTAGACGTTTTCCATATCTACAATGGCATCATCGACCACTGAACCAATAGCCACCACCAGTCCGCCCAAAGTCATGGTGTTAATGCCTTGTCCTGTCCAGTTCAGAATCATCATTCCTAATAATAAGGACACGGGTAAGGCGCTCAAACTAATGATTACCGTGCGCCAATTCATCAAAAACAGAATCAGGATGACGGAAACGATGATAGTACCATCACGCAAAGCTTCTTCGACGTTTTCGATCGAGGCTTCGATAAAATCTTCCTGACGGAAAGTAGTTGTAATTTTGACATCTTTAGGCAGACCGGCTTGAATTTCCTCTATTGCTGTCTCAACCGCCTTCGTTACTTTTGGCGTATCTGCTGTTGGCTGTTTGTTGACTGTCAAAATTACTGCTTTTTTACCTGCAAAACTGCCATCGCCGCGTTTGAGTGCTGCACCGATTTGTACATCCGCCACTTGTTCCAACAGTACTGGCGTGCCATTTTTGGCTTTAATTACTGATTTTTTCAACTGCTCGATAGATTCAATCCGCCCTACCCCTCGCACCAATGTCTCTTGGTCAGGAGTAATTAAAAATCCCCCTGGTGCATTGGCGTTGGATGCTTGTGCTGCTTTGGTGACATCATCAAGGGAAACATTAAACGCTTTCAGCTTATCAGGGTTAACCAACACTTGATACTGACGCTCATCCCCACCAAATACAACAATATTACTTACACCAGGGACAGCCAGCAGGCGGTTCTTCACTTGCCAGTTGACAATCCGCCATACCTCCATTAGTGGAGTGGTTTCGGAGGTAAAGGCGTATTTGACAGTCCATCCTAAAGGCGAACTGACGGGAAGAACCTCTGGATCTTCTACACCTTGCGGTAGTTGACTGCGTGCTTGTTGTAACCGTTCTGTCACCAATTGGCGAGCGCGATAAATTTCTGTATCCGAGCTAAAAGTCGCTCTCACAGCAGAAAGACCTACAGCTGAGGAAGAACGCAATGCTTCCAGTCCTGGGGTACCGTTGATAGCACTTTCTATTGGTCGGGTGACTAGGGACTCAACTTCTTCTGCTGCAAGTCCTGGGGCTTCGGTCATAATTTCCACTTGCGGGGGAGCAAAGTTGGGAAATACATCCAGTGGCATTTGCGTAAGGACGAGAAAGCCCCAAACAGATATGAGGATGGAAGCAATAACTATTAGCCAGCGTTGAGCGATCGACCATTTAACAATATAATCAAGCATTTTTAAACGTTTTAAGGGATGTCTGCTTGCTGTGCAGCTAAGTAAGTTTAAAGATCAAGTACTTTACCTACTCTCCCAAATGAAGATGAAATTGAGATGAAATTTTTAGCTTTAACTTAAAGTTGCCCCACGTCTGTCCCTTCGGGAAGCGCGGGATGAATTTTTGGGCATTGTTACTAAACCATCAACAGTCAATCTAATTCGCAATTGGTAATTCCAATGGGAACCCGGCAGAAGGTTGTAATCACGACTTGGAAGGTAATTTTGGAAGCCTTATGGAACAAGGGCTTTAGAGCCTATACCTGACGCTTTTTTCTATGGAGAAACAGGTTTTCGGGGTGTTTTGAGGACTGAACCCTCCAAATCGTGAACTTATCTCGGTTAGCCGTTGCTGGAGAACGTTGCGATATATATTGGGCATAGTTTTTAACCTATTCTCTCTATCTTTACTGCATATCATATTCCCAAAAAGGATCTTTTTGAAGAGCGGTTAAGAGAATTGATAACTTGCATAAAATAGTTAAAAAATATGAATTTATTGCCAATATATCAGTGCAACTGTACACAATCCGATATTGTCTGAATGCTACATCGGGTCTGGAAGAGTTAGTTACCAGCGTTAACAGTGAGACTTTAATGTTAAATGACTATCACGCTCTGGTTGCTGAGTCACGATGTTTATTGATCTATTTAAACTCTAATATTGGGAGATACACAGTGTTAAAAATCCAGCTTGTTGCTAACTACAAACAAAAATCATCAACGGTAACTTTAACAAAGTTTTACTTAGGAATTGCCTTCTTAACTTGCATAGGACTTTTAAGTGCTGCTCATCCAGCTTTAGCACATCATGCCATTGGTGGTAAAACACCGTCTAATTTCTTTGAAGGGTTTTTGTCTGGGTTAGCCCACCCCGTTATTGGTCTTGACCATTTTGCCTTTGTGGTTGCTATTGGTTTACTTAGTGCTAGACAACAAAATGGATTGTTAATTCCAGTAGCTTTCGTTTTGACAGCTATGGCTGGAACTGGAATTCATATACTAAAATTCGATTTACCCTTAAGTGAGATCGTCATCGCTAGTTCGGTGATTGCTTTTGGTGCAATGTTGCTGCTATCGAAAAAACCCAATTGGTTTGTGCTAGCTCTGTTAGGAGCAGTTGCTGGTTTATTTCATGGTTATGCTTACGGTGAGTCCATTGTCGGCGCACAAATGACACCGCTAGTAGCTTACCTAGCAGGCTTCACCTTAATACAATATGGGATTGCTATCGGTGCGTTACTAATTGGTAAAGTTGTAAGCGAAAAATTTGCCAATCAATTCTTAAAGATACTGCAATTTATTGGTTTGGCTATTTGTTCAATAGGAGTTGTTTTCTTGACCACTTCTCTCGTTGGTTAATAGCAAAGGCTTTAAATTAAAATTTTGCAGATTGGTGGGTTATGAATCACGCTAACCCACCTCAATAGATTATAAAAGTTGTGAATTTTTTATAGTATTACTACTTAAAATCTTGATGCCAAACTCAGCAGACACATAACAAATAGAATACACCTAACTTTCCTTACAATCAAAATACTAGTAAACCATTGGTGCTTGACCGTGCAGGATGCGTAGAGAATTCATACAATATGGGCAGTCGCAACCAAATAGCTGCATTGCTTTCTTCTTCGGTAAAGTCTAGCATTGCAATTTTCTTATTACATGACTGTGCCGAGTTAACTGTCGATATAGGTGTAGAACGGCGAAACATTAAATCCTTAATTGAATAACCCAACTATTCCGTAAGATTTGTTGAAAAGTTGGGTTTGACAATTATTTGAATTACTTTAGGGCTGAATCTGCTGAAGGAGAGCTTGTGTTTGCTGATACCGAAGAGTATCTCCTTGCCGTTGAAACAGACTTGCAGCTTGCTCTAAATCATTAATGGCATTTTTGCGATCGCCTAAAGCATATTCAGCAAGTCCTCGGTTGCCGTAGGCATCAGCTAAATTGGGGTTGATTTGTAGTGCTTGGTTAAAATCTGCGATCGCCAGTTTATGATTTCCCTGTCTATAATTCAAAAAGCCCCTATTGTAGTAAGCATCTACAGACTTCGGATCAATTCTAAGTACCTGGTTAAAGTCGGTAATAGCTGCTTCAATGCTTCCTAGTTCCGCATGAGCAGTCCCTCGACCGTTGTAAGCATCTGTATGGTTTGGGTTGAGTCGCAGTGCTTGATCAAAGTCGCTAACGGCTGCTTTAAAGTCTTTTAATTGAGACTTTGCTAAACCTCTAAGGCAAAAACCTTCATAGTATCGGGGATTTAACTGTACTACCCGACTAAAATCTTCTATTGCGCCGTTGAAGTTACCTTGCTCAAGCTTTTGCACTCCCTGGTTATGGTATTCCTGAAAATTCATCTGTTGGATGCGCGTTGGTGCTTCTTGTGCAGCATGGACAGCAACAGGTATTCCACTCAGTACGCTAGTTGTTATTCCTAAGATGGTAGCAGCTTTGCGAATATAGTTCATAGCTTGACTTTCTCCTTGATAGATATATCAAGACAGATGCACGGGATTGTTCTCGACTAGATCCATCCTAAGCGGTTTTTAAACAGATTTAGAGATTGAAACCCAGCCAAATCAAAATACTTTGTAATAGCAACCAAACATTTAACCCGACGATAATAATAGCAACCAGCCAAGCTAGAGATTTTAGCCACAGGGGATTTACAAACTCTCCCATTAAGCGACGGTTACTCGTAAACATCACCAATGGAATCACTGCAAACGGTAACTGTAAACTGAGGATAACTTGACTAAGAACGATGAGGCTGCTTGTACTACGTTCCCCAAAGATAATAATCGTAATCAACGCTGGAATGATGGCAAGCAGACGGGTAACTAAACGGCGTAACCAGGATGGAAGGCGAAATTGTAAAAACCCTTCCATAACAATCTGCCCAGCCAAGGTTGCAGTCAGTGTTGAACTTTGACCGGAAGCAAGTAAAGCAATTCCAAAGATGGCGCTAGCAGCACTAACGCCTAATAATGGTGAAAGCAGTTTGTAAGCTTCTTGAATTTCTGCTACATTTTGATTCCCAGAAAAATGAAACGTGGCGGCAGACACAATTAAAATGGCTGAGTTGATAAACAGTGCCAACGATAGAGCAAAAGTTGAATCAATTGTGCCAAACTTAATCGCTTCCCATCTTTTTTCATTACTAGGTTGCCAATCACGGGTTTGCACAATAGAAGAGTGTAAATATAAGTTGTGAGGCATCACTGTTGCGCCTAAAATGCCAATAGCAATATAGAGCATTTCTGGGTTTTGTAAAATTTCTTTCTTGGGCAGATATCCTAACAAAATTCCCCCCATATCAGGTCGAGAGAACAGAATTTCCGCTGTGAAACAGATGCCTACGGTTGCTACCAACATTATTACCAGGGCTTCTGTATAACGAAAACCCTTACTTTGCAGGAATAGCAATATCAAGACATCCAGCGCAGTGATGCACACACCCCATATCAAGGGAATACCGAATAAAAGTTGCAGGGCGATCGCACTTCCCAGTAGTTCAGCTAAGTCACAAGCGGCGATCGCAATCTCACATAGTATCCACAAACAAAAGTTGACCTTTGGATTGAAATACTCTCGACAAGCCTGTGCCAAATCTCGTCCTGTGGCAACACCCAAACGCACACATAGCGATTGCAGTAATATCGCCATCAGGTTCGACAGCATAACTACTGTCAACAAGGTATAGCCAAACTTAGACCCCCCGGCGATATCTGTTGCCCAGTTTCCAGGGTCCATATATCCCACTGAAACCAGATACCCTGGCCCTGCATAAGCCAGCATCTTGCGCCAAAAGCTTTTAGTGTTGGGAATTTTAATACTGCGGTGAACTTCAGGGAGACTGGGGCGGTTTTCGGGAGGGGTCATTTATTTTCTGGGGAAATTCTTTCATATTCTTCTCATAATGTCAGAAAATCTGGACTAAACATCAATCTTTAGTGGCAAAATTTTCCTTCCTTGCAGGGAAGTTGCAATTTAAGCTCTAGTAGGTTCCCTAGCCTTCGGATTCTGCTCAGGCTCAATCCCTACTAATATTAATTGTCCTATCTAAGTTCTGGTCATACCACGATACTGGGTCTTCCAATGGTTCAAGATGGGTAAGGACATAGGTTTCTGGCAACGATCGCATAATTAGCTGACCACCAATTTACGCAATTTCAGATCCAGCGAGAAATTGAAGTTGAGGGTATGGCATCACCACTGTTTGTACGGTTGATTGTCCTCGCCTATTTAACTGCTAAAGCGATCGCTGGTAGATATTCTTATTGACGAAAGACAAGCTGTCAAACTTGCTTCACTGAAGCATCTTTATACAAACAGTAAGGCAACCGTAACTCATTAGCTGTGCTTACTCCGTCGTTTAATTCCAGAAATTACGTGCAATCCCAAAGCAATGAAACTAATAAACAGCAACCCCATTGCACCTGCTAGGGGATTGCGGTCAATACCTGTTATCCAAACGGGAACTTGACCTGTGTATAATAACAAATCCCCTACATTGATAATGTAGTAGCCCCAAACTAAACCTGCGTGTAATCCAATAGCAAATCCTAACTGCCCTTTACACAATTGCCTTGCCCACCCCAATGTTAGACCTAGCAGCAACAGCCCTGGAAAACTAGGTAAAGTCCGCAAAATTTCCGCCCAAGGTTTAATGAAATGTAAAACTGCATAAATGGTGCTGCTAGTCCATAAAGCCACTTTAAAACCATAATCAAATTGCAACTCATCTACCAGCCAGCCTCGAAACAGTAACTCCTCTGCTAACCCAACTCCCAAAGCCACAATCAATCCTTCTAATATAGTCTTGGGTAAAAATTGAGGAGTTTGTTGCCAAATTAACCAACCAAATCTGCCTTCTAAGAGAAACAGGCAGAAAAGGCTTATTAGTCCTAAACATAGACCCCTTAAAAGCGCTAACCCGTTCTGACGAGTTCGTACTAAACCGTAATTTTCAAGCGGATGGGGAGAGGAATGAACTTTTTCCCCCCATAGTCGAAGAAGAAACACAAAATCGCCATACAACACGAGCATAGTAATGATACTGACTGTGTTGCCAGTACCCCAAAGCCAGTAGATTGGTGCAGCAAAAGGTAGCCATAGCAGTAGTAAAGCCATCACAAATATACCCAGCCGCGCGGGTGCAGGATAGTGAGCAAAGCGGGCAAAATTCAAATTAGGTGCTGGCATGGGATCAATTCACTAAGGCAACCTATATTTAACTTAAGGTGAAAACCTAAACACTTGGTTCATTCAAATTTTCTACTAAAGAGCGATATAAGTTGATCGCGTGACTGTCAGCTAGAGTGTAATAAACATTCCGACCTTCTCGACGATAGTTGACTAAACGCATGACTTTCAATAACCGTAGTTGATGGCAAACGGCTGATTCCGTCATTTTCGTCAATGCTGCTAGATCGCAAACACACAACTCCTGATTTACTAAAGCCGAGAAAAGACGTAGGCGGTTCGGATCTGCCAGTATCCCAAAGATTTCTGCCATTTGCTGTGCTTTATCTGTAGCCAAGATTTGTGCCTGAGTTGAGCGTACATTATCTAGATGTACCAAATGTGTCTCACAGGTCGGTGCATCAGAACTTTGAAGTAAGTCCAAATCCTGCTTTTTCTTGTGTTTATTCATACTAAGTTTTATTTGTAATGGTTATCAATCTCAATAATAACTAAAATTTTAACAACTGTACAGTTGAATAGTTATTCAATAGTTGTATTAGAATATTGGCAGTTCACTCTGTTGCTTTTGCTATCAAGCTGCCATTAGCGATCGCGGTTTTAGCAGACACGGGAACTTCCTTATTAGTGATCGCGAATGGAATGCGGCTGTTTAGAAGCAAGGTTTTTGAGGATTAATATTAGCGAGCGATGCTGCAAAGCAGCCGCTACGCGAACGCGATAATTCAAGATAAAACCGAGGGAATGAACACTTCTTAGTCAAAATTGAGACAATACTTACAGAACTATGAAAAAAACAACAAATTCTCAAGATTCCGGCAGTTGCAGTTGCCAAAGTGACCACAACCATAATGGGAATCATAACCACGACGACGCTCATGATGGCGACCATGATCACGACCACGACCACGACCACGACCACGACCACGACCACGACCACGACCACGACCATGACCACAGTCATGGAGATGGGGAATTTAACCTAAAAAAAGAAGTGACTCCTATTATTTTGGTTGTCATTTTATTTATTGTTGGTTTTATTTTTGAAAAACAACTACACAACACACCCTACTCTATCGGTGAATATTTGGTTTTCATTCCTGCTTATTTATTAAGTGGCTGGGGGGTTTTAACTACTGCTGGTCGCAATATTCTGCGTGGCAAAGTGTTTGATGAGAATTTCTTAATGACTGTGGCAACATTGGGGGCTTTCGCTATTGACAAGCTTCCAGAAGCCGTAGCAGTTATGTTGTTTTTTAGAATAGGAGAGTTATTTCAGGAGTATGCCGTTGGTAATTCTCGCAGGTCGATAAAATCTCTTTTAGAAGTTCGCCCTGATTATGCCAATCTTAAAGTCAACGGTGAAGTCAAAAAAGTATCTCCAGAACAAGTAACAGTAGGGGACATCATCATTGTCAAGCCAGGAGAAAAAATTCCTTTAGACGGTGAGATTCTAGAAGGGAATTCTCAACTTGATACCTCTGCATTAACTGGAGAATCTGTTCCGCGAACAGTGCAAGTAGGAGAAACTGTTTTAGCAGGCATGATTAACCAGACAGGTGTGATCACTATCAAAGTCACAAAACTGTTTGGTGAATCTTCAATATCTAAGATTTTAGAACTTGTACAGAATGCCAGCAGTAAAAAGGCTGAAACGCAGAAATTTATTACCAAATTTGCTAAAATATATACACCCTTTGTAGTTTTTGGATCACTAGCAGTTGCGATACTTCCTCCTTTATTTATTCCTGGTGCAACTCGTTTAGAATGGATTTACCGTGCCCTCGTACTATTAGTTATTTCCTGCCCTTGCGGACTGGTTATTAGTATTCCTCTAGGGTATTTTGGAGGCGTTGGCGGTGCTGCTAAACGTGGAATTTTAGTTAAAGGCTCTACGTATTTAGATGCGCTTGCAGCAGTTAAAACGGTGGTGTTTGATAAAACAGGAACACTAACTAAAGGTGTTTTCAAAGTAACGCAAATCGTGCCAGACAATGGTTTTTCAAAAAGCGAATTATTAGCTATGGCTGCTAAAGTAGAGTCACACTCAAATCACCCTGTGGCTCAATCAATTCGAGCAGCTTACGAAAACAAGATTGATGAATCTGAGGTTGAAGATTACGAAGAAATTGCGGGTCATGGTATTAAAGCAAAGGTGAAAGGGCGAGTCGTACTGGCAGGAAATGACCGCCTATTGCATAGAGAAAATATCGCTCATGCTGTTTGCAATGTGGACGGTACGGTTGTTCATCTTGCTGTAGATAATATCTACGCGGGATACATTTTAATTGCGGATGAAATTAAAGAGGATGCAGCACAAGCGATTTCTGCTTTGAAGAAATTGGGAGTAGAAAAAATAGTGATGTTGACAGGGGATAATCAAGCTATTGCCTCCCGCGTTGCTCAACAAATCGGTTTAGATTCTTACGAAGCGGAGCTATTACCAGAAGATAAGGTGAATGCAATTGAAAAAATTCTTAGTAAAACTCCAAAAAACAGTAAAGTTGCCTTTGTAGGAGACGGGATCAATGATGCTCCAGTAATTGCCAGAGCAGATGTAGGTATGGCGATGGGTGGATTAGGTTCTGATGCAGCAATTGAAACAGCAGATGTAGTTATCATGACAGATAAACCATCAAAAGTAGCCGAAGCAATAAAAATTGGTAGAAAGACCCATCAAATTGTTTGGCAGAATATTATTTTGGCGATGGCTATTAAAGGTCTATTTATCGCTTTAGGGGCTTTTGGAGTAGCAACGCTGTGGGAAGCAGTTTTTGCTGATGTGGGTGTAGCTTTGTTAGCGATTTTTAATGCTACGAGAGTGCTGAAATAAAAAGCTGAAACACCTAAATTTGTCCAAATATATTTTTTTATTTTAGGGAGAGTACAAGTATGTTGTGTCCTGTCTGCAACGTTGAACTTAGGTTGTCAAACCGTCAGGGAGTAGAAATTGATTACTGCCCTCAATGTGGGGAATTTGGCTAGACCGTGGTGAGCTTGAAAAGTTAATTGAGCGCTCTACAGCAATTCCTTTTGAAGATGAGATATATACAGATAAACACCAAGGCAAACATGAGTATCGAGAAGGAAGTCATAGAGAAAGATATCGAGGGGAAAAAAGACGCAAATCATTTTTGGGGGAATTATTTGATTTTTGATTTACTATCCATCTGAGATTTGATTAGTGTCGTTGGGTTTTGGCTATGTATTCGGATTGATTAACAATCTGCTTAAATTATAGTTGATGAATATGTATTTTGTGTATGTAACTAAAACTCAAAAGACACTACAAATTTTTATTTTTGTTGAGATAGATGAGACAGATAACATCAAATTATACGTAAACTACAATCAACTAAAAACTTGACTTAAATTAAAATAATTTAAACTTTTACTCTTAAAATATATTCCATTGCTTGAATTTTCGTTTATCCTCAATTTTTAAATTAGAAGCTTTGAATCTAAAAAATAAAGATGGATTTTACCAACCCAAAATTGCAACATTCCCACCATTCCTACACCAAAACTGTAGATGATACGCAAAAATTAAAGTTACTTTGGGTTATTTTAGGGCTGCGAAGTTGCCTATTTTTAATAGAATTAGGAGTTGGACTTTGGGGAGGTAGCCTGTCACTTTTAGCAGGTTCGGGACACCTATTCTCCGATGTTGTGACTTTGGGATTGACAGTGTTCGTAGTCTGGTTAACAGAGCGCCAATCTTCAGGTGAAACGAATTTTAAGTACCAGCAAATAGAAGCTTGTATAGGATTACTAAATGGGGCGAGTTTAGTAACTTTAGCTGGTTTCCTTGCTTTAGAAGCTGTGGAACGTCTTCAAAATCCTCAACCTGTATCAGGCTTACCCATGCTGATTGTAGCTACCTTGAGCATAGTAATTAACGGTTTGAGTATCCAACCATTGCACAAACATAGTCATCATGATTTAAATCTGCGGGGAGTTTTCTTACACGGGATTGCTGATGCTGGCAGTTCTATCGGTGTAATTCTGGCTGCTGGTTGTGTTTATTTTTTTAATTGGCTATGGGCAGATGCAGTAGCTAGTTTACTAGTTGCCTTGTTTTTGAGCATCAGCGCTATTTCTCTAATTAAAGATAGTCTGAGGCAGTTTCAACTTACTTGCAAGCTCTGACGTTCGGTTCAGTTTGACACTTTGTCTCTTGACAGAAGCGATCGCTATAGTTAAGAATTCGACTACCAGCTGCCATGCACCACAATGTCACACCAATCAAAGATTAATATAAGCTTGATGGGAGCGGTATTTCTGTCACTGCTCGTCACCCCAGTGTTAGCACATAAAATTCAACTATCGGGGGATGTGGCTGGTACTTGGCACGTTGAACCAAATCACAGTCCCAAAGCAGGAGAAACAGCGAGAGTCTGGGTTGCACTCACCCGCAAGGGAGGGAAAATCTTGCCAGTGTCGCAGGCGAATTGCCAAATGGCTGTCTACTCTCAACCCCGTAAACAGAAAGATTCGCCTGTATTACAGCCTACGGTGCAAGCGATTTCAGTTGAGAGATATCAGGGTATTCCTGGTGCAGATGTTGTTTTTCCTAAAACAGGAGCTTATCAGTTAGAGTTAGGTTGCACTCCCAAAGTCGAAAGTAATTTTAAACCCTTTCAGATGCAGTATGAGGTAATAGTAGCTAGTGGTGTAGCAGCATCGACACCAGCGCCAGTTACAAGCTCTCAAAAAACTGAGCAAGAATTACCATCGAGTCAGTCAACCAAGTCTGCGAATCAATGGTTTACTGGAGCTATGGCGATCAGTGTCATTATTGCAGGTTTGGGAACCTTTTGGTGGATGAAGCAAAGGGTGAAAGTCAAATAACTGCTACAAGCGTTCAAAATTAAGGAGCATCAGCCAGATAGCTGTGTGAGTTAACCCCATATCTTCGTAGAAGTGTGAGAGCTTGTTGTTGCACTTGTCGCACTCGTTCCCGACAAATGCCCATACGTTGACTAATCTGTACCAGAGTAAGTTCGTGTTCACCTGCTAAACCAAAGCGCAAGATTAATACTTCCTTTTGCTGGGGAGTCAGCTTTGCTAATAGGTTGTGAATGTCTTGATAGAGTAATTCCCGCTCCGCGTAGCGTTCGGGAGATATTCCATCATCCTCCAGCATATCTTGCAATTGAGTATCCTGCTCAGGCCCAATTCGCATATCTAAGGAAACAGGTTGACGAGCAAACTGCAAACATTCTCGAATCTGACTGGGTTCCAGATTGAGTGCTTGGGCGATTTCAGTCACGTCGGCAGTGTAACCAAGCTTTTGAGATAACTCTCGTTGAACACGCTTAATTTTGTTCAGCTTATCAGCCATGTGAATGGGTAAACGAATGGTGCGGGATTGTTGTGCAATCGCTCGTGTAATTTCCTGACGAATCCACCAGTAAGCATAAGTAGAAAACTTGTATCCAAGAGTTGGATCAAATTTCTCTACCCCTCGTTCTAGCCCCAATGTACCTTCTTGAATTAAGTCTAGAAACTCAACATTGCGTTTTTGGTATTTTTTAGCAATAGACACTACCAGCCGCAGATTAGCCTGAATCATCTTCTGCTTGGCAATTTGTCCTTGACTTAATTGTTGCAGCAGCACATCTTCTTTCAACTGCATCTTGTCAGCCCATTCTTGCAGAGTCGGTTCACGCTGTAATTTTTCAGATAGTTCTTCCTTCGCAGTAATAATTGCCATCATTTGCTGAACTTGTTTAGCAAAAAAAATTTCTTGCTCATGGGTTAACAGAGGTACACGTCCAATTTGACGAAGATAGATACGCACTGTATCTGCTGTAGATGAAAATTCGTTATTCTTGCTCTTAACTTTGGTTAATTGGGATGCTGAGTTAGGCATGAATAGGTTAGCCTCCATTGAATAAATCTTGAATAAACAAATGTTCAAAAAATCATAAATAAATATAAATTAATTGAAAGGATGAAAATATTGTAAACTTCCTCGCTAGCTCTATCTAAAGTAATTATCGTGACATTTTCTAGAGTTTACTAAAAGGCAGGAGTTATGAGGCAGGGGGCAGGAGGTTATGAGTATCAATTAAAACTTTAGTTCTGGTCTAAAGCCGATTAAAAAGCAATAATTATACTGAGACTGCTTGCAGCGTTCGCGCAACGTCTCGCAGAGAAGTATAAAACGTCCTTATTGTAATCTCACTTTTTTAAAGGTGGGTTCCTCCTGGCTTATGCCTCCTAAATAAAATTTAAAAAAGTGTAAAGTTACTCATTAAACAAGAGAGATAGTTATCAAGGCTTTTAATATTTTTAATTTTCACAAATCAAAGGAAGGGTGAATATTTTTGGCAGTTTATTGTTTCAGGAGATGAAAGCTGTAAAATTCGCATTTCATCCCTATCCCCAAAATCAATTTTCCAACACAGATTCCGCTACCTTCCCATTTTCCACAACAGCCGCACTTCGCTTAGGTAACAAAAACCTACCAAACTTCGAGTACAAAGCAGGTAAAACCAACAAAGTTAACGCCGTAGAAGTAAACAACCCACCTAACACTACAATCGAAAGAGGTTGTAAAATTTCCTTCCCTGGCCCCACTGAAATTATCAACGGAACTAAACCCAAAGCTGAAGTTAAAGATGTCATTAAAATAGCGTTGAGTCGTTCCATTGATCCAAAAATTAATACTTCTTTTAAAGACATCCCTAACGCAACTTTTGTGGTGTAATTATCTACTAATAATAATCCGTTTCGAGTAGCCACACCAAACAAAGTTACAAACCCCACCAATGAGGCTACAGAAACAACTCCACCTGTAAAAGCTACCGCAATTACTCCACCCACTAATGCAATGGGCAAGTTAATCATAATCATTGCTGTTGAAGCGATTGATTTCACAGAAAGATACATTAGTACTGTAATCACAACAAAGGAAATAGCACCGAAAACCAGAATATTTTGTGAGGCTCGTTCTTCTGCTTCAAATTGACCTCCATATTGGATAAAATAACCTGAAGGAAGTTGCACTTGTGCCTTAACGTTATTTTGAATATCTGTCACTACAGAGCGCAAATCTCTACCTTTTGCGTTAGCAGATACCACAATTAAACGTGAAACATTTTCCCGATTGATAGTATTCGGCCCAGTGCCATAGGCAACCGTAGCAACTTTAGCTAAAGGGATTTTATTTCCATCAGGGGTATCAACTAACAAATTCTCAATAGTTTGTAGATTGTTGCGATACTGTGGTTGCAACCATACAACCAAATCAAAGCTTTGTTGCTTCTCTAAAACTTGAGAGACTACTCTTCCATTGAGCGCTGTTTCAATGATATCAGATAATTGTCCAATAGTTAAACCGTAGCGAGATGCAGCAACACGGTCAAACTTAATTTGAATTTGTTCGATAGGAATCTGTGGTTCGAGTTGTAAATCTACAATTCCCGAAATAGATTTCATTGCGTCTTCAACTTGCTTTCCAAGCTTGCGAAGTTCTTCTAAGTCGGAACCAAAAATTTTGACCGCGATTTGACTTCTGACCCCAGACAAAATTTCATCAATACGGTGAGCAATAAATCCACCAATATTAGATGCAGCCCCTGGTATTTTGTTAAACTCTTCGCGCAACCATTCTACAGTAGCTGCGCGATTTTTCATTCCTTTGTCACTCAACCCAATATCAAGGTGAGCCAAGTTCACAGGTGCAGCATCTGCATCATTGGGGGCGCGTCCGGCGCGTAATTGAATATACTTTAATCTAGGGTCGTCTTTGAGTTTATCTTCCAAAGCAAAAGCAGCACTATTGGTAGCTTCTAAAGATGTACCTGGGTAAAGTGCTAAGGTATTTACCAAAGTTGTTTCTTGGAATTCAGGTAGAAATGCCCGTCCTAAAGTTGGGAAAATTATAATTGCTGCGATCATTCCCGCCGCAGCCACAGTAATCACAACTATCGAATTTCTGATAGCAAAATCGAGAAAAGGGTAATAAATCCTTTTACAAACTCTTGGTACAAAGGGTTCCCTGACTGACATTTTATTGTGAGGTAATAAAATTGCACATAAAGCCGGACTTACAAGCAGCGCTTCTAAGCTAGAGACTACAACTACCACCAGATAACTAAGACCCATTGGGCCAAAAATCCGACCTTCCACACCAGCGAGGGCAAATATTGGAGAAAAGACGACTATAGTAATTAAAGTTGCCCCAATTAGAGATTCCTGGACTTCCTGTACTCCTTCAAAAACAATTTCCAGTACTGGACGCGGGTTGGGAGAGTATTTATTTTGTCGCAACAAACGAAAAACATTTTCTGCATAGACAATGGCATCATCGATCGCTGTACCAATGGCGATCGCTAATCCTCCCAAAGTCATTGTATTCAGCCCTAAGCCCAAAAAAGATAATACTTGCAATGAAAATATAAAAGTCAGGGCAAAATTCAACAGCACAACTCCAAGAGTCCGCCAATTCATTAAAAAAGGGATGAGGATAACTGCTGCAATGATACTACCTTCCACCAAGGCTGACCTGACATTTTCCACCGAAGTATCGATATAATCTGCTTGGCGGAAGGTTTGATTTACTTTAATTTCTTTCGGTAAACCTGCTTTTAGCTCAGATATTGCGGCTTCAATAGCGCGAGTGACGGTGGGAGTATCAGCTAGGGGTTGTTTATTCACCATCACCACAACAGCATCTTTCCCATTTAAACTACCATCGCCGATTTTCACAGCACCACCAATTTGCACTTGGGCGACATCTCCCAAGCGGACAGGCGTTCCTTGACGGGCGACAATGACAGATTGTTGAAGATCATCAAGGGATTCAATCCGCCCAATTCCCCGAATTAAAGTTTGTTTATCAGGAGTAGTTAAAAAGCCACCAGGAGCATTGACATTTGCCGCCTGTACAGCTTCACTTACCTGTTGTAAAGATACATTAAAAGCTTGTAGTTTGTTGAGGTCTACTAACACTTGATACTGACGCACATCGCCGCCATACACAAGTACTTGACTGACACCGGGAACTGCTAAAAGGCGATTCGTCACTTGCCAATCAACAATTCTGCGGACTTCCATGAGGTCGATTTTAGTGGCAGATTGGTTATTGCCTTCCCCTTCCACAGTCAAGGCGTACTTTAATACAGTACCGATGGGAGAGCTAGTGGGAGCAATTCGTGGGGTTTCAACTCCTTCTGGTAGCTTGCTTATGGCTTGTTGCAGTCGTTCTTGTATCAACTGGCGGGCTTGAAGGATATCTGTTCCCCAGCCAAAAACAACTCTGACTACAGAAAGTCCTGCTGAAGAAGAGGAACGAACCGTGGTTAAGCCTGGAGTCCCATTAATGGTACTTTCAATTGGTAATGTCACCAAAGATTCGATTTCTTCTGGCGCTAGTCCAGGGGCTGCTGTCTCAATTTCGACTTGGGGAGGTGCAAAGGCTGGAAAAACATCCAGTGGCATTTTGGGGATGGTGTTAAAGATGATGACTAATGTGGAAATGAGCGCAGCAATTACTACGAGCCAGCGTCGAGAAATTACCCATCTAGCAACTGTACTAATCATTTGGTTTTTGGTTAAGAAATGGCGAAGGGTTTGTTTGTTTGTGATAAACGAGTAAGTAAATTTAAATATTAGGTGTGGCTGTTGCTAGAATTAAGCCCCAAATCAGCCCAAAGCGAACTATTCCTAAATAGGATATGAACAAATTACATTTTTATAGTCTGCACTCGGAGCGTGAGATTTATAAACTGTTCTGTTCACCATCTAAATAGTCTTGCTGTAGGTTGGTTTGATGTTAGAAAATCTAACAGAACCCAACTTCAGGTATTATCTGCAACTTCACTAATTTTTAAATACCATCAGAATTTCGGGGATGATCGCGCTCCTCAACATTTTTATCAGAAGTAGACAAGGTTGGTTGCTTGTGGTTATCGAGATAAACCTCTGTTTCATAATCGAACCCGTCATACTCTAAATTACCTGCTGGTACTAAACGTGAACGGGTACGACGATTAGACCAAAAAGCACCTCCCATGAAAGCAACTGTCGCAAGTGCTGCTCCTCCACCTGCTGTTAACCACAAAGGTACTGGGAAACTGTTAGTTTTAACTTCAGTTTCTTCTGCATGAGAACCACTTTCTTCGTTGTGTTCTTCTTCTGGTTTACTATCACCCCGCAATGATTGAGCGTAAAGTTGGGGCGCACGTTGGGTGACGATCGCATCTCCCTCAAACAAACCCGTCTTCACCTCAACCATGTCCCCAGAGGTTTGACCCAAGGTCACTTCCGCAGATTGAAAAGCGTTCCCATTTTGGATGTAGACCATTTTTTTCCCATTCGCATCGACTACAGCCGAGCTAGGAACCGCCAATACAGGTGCAGATGCTTGGTTTGTTAGTACCTCTAATTCGGCGAACATTCCAGGTTTGAGTTGTCCGCTTGGGTTATTTACTTCAGCTTGTACTGAGACAACCCGTGTTTCCCCTTGTACTACCGCACCAATCTGTGTAATCTTTCCAGAAAAGGTACGGTCTGGTAAGCTAGCAACTTTTAGACTTACTCTTTGACCTACTTTTACTTTGTCTAAATCTTTTTCATAAATATTGGCTGTGGCAAAAACCCGACTATCATTGACAATAGTCATGAGTGTGCCACCTGCATCATTAAAAGTTTGACCAAGGGTAACTTCGCGATCGGCAACTTTACCGGAGATGGGAGCAGTCACTGTTACCAATCCCTTGGCATTTGGACGGTTGCCTATTTGTTGCAGTCTAGTATTATAAGCAGAATCACTAAGACGTAAACGCTCTTGTGCTACTTGAACAGCAGACTCAGCGCGTTTCATTTGGGCTTCGCTTTCAATGATATCTCGTCTGCTGTTGGCTGAGGTGAGTTTGGCTTTTGCTTCCGCTAATTGTGTTTGAGATTCGAGCGCGTTGCGACGTGGTAAAGCGCCTTCATTAGCTAACTGTAAATCCTTATTATATTTTTCTTCCGCAAATGCTACCTGGCTTTGGGCTTGGGCAATGTCGGCGTTAGATATTTGTAAATATCTTTGATAATTTTGTTGAGCTAATCTGGAATCGGCTTGCGCTTGCTGCAAAGAAGCTGTAGCTTCCGCTCGTTTTTCTTGGGAACTAACCCGTAACTCCACCAGATCGGGACTGGTGACAACGGCAAGGGGTTGACCCTTTTTGACTACAGCACCGGGTTCCACCAACAATTCAACCACTTTTGCCCCTGTAATTGGGGTATTCACTTCCACTTTTTGGCTAGGTAAAGTTTCAATCTGTCCAGTACTTTTAATACCCAAAGCCAGCCGTTGCCGTTTCACTGGCTCGACTTTAATTCCTAGCCTCTGGGCGGTTTCGGCATCAACTTCGACAGAACCACTTGCTTCGCTTCCACCACCCTGAAATGAACTTGCACCGCTATGGTCGTGTCCAGCACCAGCTAACACAGCTGTGGGAGTTGTCAGCAATAAAAGGCTTAGGACTGTGCCGGAAACACAACGAATTGCTGTAGGTGGTTGGAGACTTTTAGAGATTCCCATCGCTATTTTGTGTCCTTGAGTTACTGTGGTGTAGATTTGTACTTAGACGTTGGTTGACTTTTTAAGCGGGATTTCGAGAACCGCTTTTGGCAAGCAAGCGGTTTCGCTCTTGGAATTTGTTTACGAAGCCAAATTAACCACTTAACTTAATAGTCTTTCATACAAATATGAAATTGGGATGAAATTAGGACGAGAGATTAGCATTCAAGCAGCTGACCCACTAACTTGCAATGCTAATCCAACCTGAGTTCGGGATAAGCTGAAACCCTTATTACACCGTTGCTTGATTCTGAGATATGTCAACGTGTTTGCGTCGTTTCCGTCAACGAATGCTGAATAAATCTTCTTAACCCGAACTGACGTTAATCCAGAAATATCCCCAACAACTACCCCACCAATTATTCCTGTCACCAAACCACAAGCCGGAAAATTCCTGAAGCGATCACAATACCCATCAACACTGGAAAAGCAACGAGAAATACGACAAAAGACGCTATTATATCTTTGTTTCCCTGTCTGAAATTCAACAAGTGCTAGGCATCCGTTCCCAAGGCGACCCTGCTTGTCCACTAGTTCGGGACTTACTCAAACAGAAAATTGCTCATCTTGAGGAGCAGATTTATCGTATGAAAGAATTGAAGGATGAGCTAAAGGCATATCAAGAGTGTTGGGCAAACCGACCTTTGGATAATCCTTGCAATGGAGTTCCGATGCCCCTGAGCGTGTACGCTACATCTGCAATAATTTCCACGTTCTCACAGCCTGGAGGAAGATAGTCGTAGCTCTTGGCCCCACTGAGCAGTTCAGGCATGAGCAAATGCAGGCGTAGTAGATTTGACTGGAGTAGGGTAAGGGTACTGCCATTGTCAGTACCCAAATCAACTGTAGTTTGTTCCGTTGAAAGGAGAATGGTTTGGATCTCTTTGATAATGGTTAGAGCCTGTCAAGAAACAACTTTTACAATTTATTATCTAAAAAGCTTACTGAGAAAGCATTTCTAGCTCAAAAGAGGCAAGGTTGTTACATGACTTGCTCTTAGTAATTTTTTTCTGAGGTTATGCCTTAGCGTTCACGCCAGCTTTTATCTATATAGCGTTGATTTTCCACTTCTGAGACTTGGATAGAAGCTTTATAGCCGCGTGCTGTGGTTGTAAAAACCTTAGTCTGAACTTTGATGTCTATCGGGTTTATGCCTGCCTTTAAGCCTTCTTTGAGTACACGACCGTCAAAGTTTTCATTGCGATTAATACCCTTAAGTGCCAAAATCGTGGGAGTAATATCAACGTTACTGACTGGGGTATCAATAGTTACCCCTTGCTTGAAATCGACTCCCCAAGCAATAAAGGTATTGCGAATATTCCAAGGACTCATACTGCCATGACCGCTGCTATTGCCTGTAAGCGGCCCAGTCGTTCCACTAGTAGTTTCTGTAAAATCAGTTCCTTCGACTCCAAAGGCGTTCTTTTGCGATGTCCAGGGAAAAGTCAAAATGATGTCAGCACCTCGTTCTTGATTAAACTCATGGATGAGTTCTAAAGAAAAGGTTCCACCTACCCAACCTTCTGGTTTGACATGATTTTGCTTATTTTGTTGAGCAAATGAATCGTCAAGTTGGGAGTTTTGGGGTCTGTATGCTGCTGTAAATAGAACCCCAGCCCAGTCCTTTTTTTGTAAGAACTTGACTATTTTCTCTATCTGCCGGGGGTTGCGGTCTTTAATATGTAGTAACACTGCCTGACCACTGCTAGCTAAAACTACGTCATCTGAGTCTTTTGAAAGCTTTAACCCAGCATTAATTAATTCTTGTGTCAGGTTGACTGTATAGGTATGAACACTAAAGCCGTGATCTGAGATCACAAAGATATTAGTTCGGTCATACAATCCAAGTTTTTTGAGTTTATCTAGAATTAAACCAATATTGCGATCATCGTTGCGGATTACATTAATTGCTTCTGGAGATCCTGCCCCAAGCTCATGCTGAGTACTGTCAGGTTCGGTTAACCAATTAAAGACTACATCAGGTTTTAATTCTGGAATGACATAATCTAGAAGAACTTTCTCACTCCAGTCCACTGCTTCATTTAAGCGACCGTCGTTGTTAGTATCTTTATTTGTAGGGGCAGCACCGAAACGAGTTAAAATTGCCCGGTTAACTTCAGGGGGGAATGCTACAAGTTTACCAGGATCAAAGTAGCCGTTAATCAAAACGCCAACATTCTTACTAATGCTTCGAGGATTAAGTAGTAAAGCACTTCCGGTTGAACCAGAACTAACAACAGCCAGTTTCATCCCGTTTTCTTGAAGGTGTTCACCTAAACTTTTGACAAAAATTAATTTTCCGTCCGTTACCTGATCAAGCTTAAGGAGTTCGGGATATTCTCCTGTGCTAAATGATTTGGTTGGGTTGACTTGTGGCACATACATAGAATTGCTGACAATTCCATTTTTACCTGGGTAATACCCAGTGGCGATCGCTGCCGAGTTCACCCTTGTGACTGTGGGAAAAACAGCGTGTCCATTGAGGTAGTTAACACCTTGTTGTCGTAGACGATATAAGTTTGGTGTATTTTGTGGATTGATGGAATCAGGGCGTAGCCCATCTAGAATTAAAACTAGATTGAGACGAGCTTGCCCAGGTGGTAAGACATAAGGCTTCTTTTGGTTGGCTATATCAGCCAATGTTATTGGATTCTGGCGTAAGAGAAATTCTCCTCCCCAGAAAGTAACAGCAGACATCCCAATAATTAACCCACCCAAAAACAAACGTCGCTTAACTCTACCAGGGAGCATTTTGGGAATCTTGTTTGAGAGCGCAGATGGTAAAAGTTCTTTTTTGTTTTTGTTCATACAATCTCTATTTTAAAATTCATTGCGAGGTACTACCTAGTAATCCTTGCTTTAAGTAATAGCTACTTAAAGAGCAAAGATGCTTAAAATGAGCTTTATTGCTAAGGAAAGGCAGCAAATAAAATCTTGTTTTCATTTGTAAAAACAAGCTTATATATTCACTGTTCCTAATTGTGCTTTAGTTTGAAGGCTATGCTTTAACGTTTATTTACCGATGACTTAAATTAAAGTTAACTCTGGGTTAAAACCAGATATATTGAATAAGTTTTAAGTAGATATATGAAATAAATTTAACTATTAGTATAAGAACTAATAAATTCTAATCATGATTGTTTCTAAGCACTACTTCTACAATGCGAGCAATCACTTCTAAAGAAATCCAAACCTTTTTAGATGAACTTAATCAAGATTTGCAACCAGAACAATGGAAAATTCACTGCATTCGTTTTGCTCCTAATTGTCCAGAGCAAAATCCTATTGAAGATATCTGGTTGCAGGCTAAAACATGGGTTCGACGTTTTTGTGCCTTGATTCCAACATTTTCTCATTTAAAGTGGATGTTTGAGTGGTTTATTCGACACACTACCTTTGATTTCAGGACTCTTGGGATGTACGGAGTTTTTTCAAAAATCAAATAGGAGTCCTATAATAACTACTAACATACAATTAAGTATATAGGGTTATGTCTTTTTATATGCACAAGTTACGCCAAATTGGCATGACGTAACCAATAAGAAACTGCTACAAAGTTAATAAACTTAGTAAAAAAATCCTCTTCAACAGTTTTGTAAATACAAAATACTTTAGGGGTAGCAACTTTTGCTTTGTGGTTAACAATGCTTATTTATAAAGCAATAGGATTCACTTAAAGCTTGATATTTCCTAAAAAAGGGTTGGGAGCAATTATAAATAAAGAGGTGCAATTTTAGCTAGCCTTTTCTGGAACTTGAATGCACATTGTTTTATGCTCCTTCTGTTGCTTTTATTGACGACGATCCGCGCAAGTTTCGTGCATACATCCGCGGGATTCCTGTAGTGGGCGATCGCTATCAAATTCCCGATGTTTTAAAATCTCTCAAAATCCATAAAGTTATCATGGCTTGGTTGTCGCTCTGATTGCCCATATCCTCAATAGAGACAGTGTAAATTATCCGTCTTTCCAGTCCCCTGCTGACTAGCGATCGCCTATTCTTTTCCGATTTCCCATATTGCATTTATTGTCTTTTTTGTCAATGCGTAAGTTCTGTGCTAGAGAAAAAGCCATGAAAAAAAGTTATAAAATAGAAGTAAAACAGGGTAAACGATTCCAATTTGGTGAGAACTGGAGACACTTTTTATTGGTTCTCAATGATAAACACATTGCAGAAGCTGAGAAGTCTCTCAAGCAAATGCTAAAGCTAGATACTTTGCAGGATAAAAGCTTTCTTGATATCGGTTCTGGCAGTGGTTTATTTTCCTTGGCTGCACATCGCCTTGGAGCTAAAGTTTATTCATTTGATTATGATCATGATTCTGTAGCTTGTACACAAGAACTCAAACGTCGATATTTCTCAATGGATGATTCTGATTGGATTATTGATGAAGGTTCAGTTCTAGATTTGGATTATTTAAAATCTTTAGGGCAGTTCGATATTGTCTATTCATGGGGTGTCCTTCACCATACTGGAGACATGTGGCGATCTCTAGAAAATGTTAGTTTGACCGTTGCGAATGGGGGACAATTGTTTATAGCAATTTATAATGATCAGGGTGGTTGGAGTAAGCGGTGGAAACAAATTAAAAAAACTTACAATACTCTACCAAAATTTTTCAGGCTACCCTTTGCAATTTTAGTACTGTTTCCGCGTGAAATAAAATTGATGGGAGTTGCATTATTAACCTTACGGATAAATAGCTACATTCAATATTGGCTGCAATATCACGAAAACCGAGGCATGAGCCGTTGGCATGACTTAATTGACTGGATTGGTGGCTATCCTTTTGAAGTTGCAAAGCCGGAAGAAATTTTTGAATTTTATCGAGCAAGAGGATACACATTGGAAAGATTGAAAACTTGTGCTGGCGGTCTTGGATGTAATCAATTTTTGTTTTCAAAGCAATGATAAGCATAAAAAAATGGTGGATCAGTATAAGCAGCTAGTAGAGGTTTAACAAAGCTACCATAAGGCAATTTTAAATAGTGATTTAGATTATTTTCGTTTTGTTATCTTAAATCTTCTGTGTCCATCTGTGCACACGGTCATTTTTCGTTCTATGCAAATATCAACATATTTAACCAATGTGGAAGTCTAGTTTTACTTGAATGAAGATAACATTAATTATTCATTCCCTTACTTATGCTGGTGCAGAACGTGTCATGTCAATCATGGCAAATTACTGGGCAGCCAAGGGATGGCAAATTACTATATTGACATTAGATGACAATAAAATACCTCAATTTGATTTAGATAGCCGTGTTGTTTACATTCCTTTGGGCATCGCTAGCAAATCACCAAATGCGATTATCGGGATCTGGAATAACTTGAAGCGCATCGGAACATTACGAAATGCAATTATTAACAGCAGGCCAGATGCTGTGATTAGCTTCACTTCTAAAATGAATGCGATCGCTTTATTAGCAACGCGATGGTTGAATATACCAGTGGTTGTGTCTGAACGTAGTAATCCAGTAAAAAGTTCTTTAGGTGGGAATTGGCAACAACTACGACAACACACTTATCCATTTGCAGATCGGATTGTTTTTCAAACTAAAAGAGCAAGAGATTATTTTCCATCAAAACTGCAAACTAATAGCTGTATTATCCCTAATATGGTTGTATTACCACCGATAGAAAAACAATTATCAGACAAGGTTTTAAGAGAGCGATCGCTCATTGCTATGGGACGCTTTGTCCGAGAGAAAGGTTTTGATCTGTTACTGCAAGCCTTTGCACAACTGAAGGATCGTTACCCAGAATGGACATTGACAATTTTAGGAGACGGAACACTACGCCCAGAGTTGGAAGCTTTGCGTAACCAACTTGGATTGAGCGATCGCATTTATTTTCCTGGAATGGTGAAAAATAATTATGATTTTTTGCAGCAAGCGGAGATTTTTATTATGTCTTCTCGCTTTGAGGGCTTTCCTAACGCCCTTTGCGAAGCGATGGCATCTGGATTACCAGTCATTTCTACAGATTGTCCCAGTGGGCCACAAGAGATTATTCGTGATGGCATAGATGGCATTTTGGTTCCAAATGAAGATGTATCAGCATTAGCCGCAGCAATGGAAAGATTAATGTCTGATGAAGAAAAACGGAAGTCTTTAGCTGTTCGTGCTTTAGAAGTAACTGGGCGGTTCAGTGTAGAGAAAATAATGGGGATGTGGGAAGAAGTTTTGGCTGAAGTTATTACTTCACGTTATATGGAAAAGCCCACAAAAAATCTAACCCCCTCTTTCCCGACGCGGTAAAGGGGAAAATTCAAAGTCTCTCTCCTTACCCCTCTTCTGTCACTCTCCGAAAACATTTGCCTTTTCTAAAATCTAGAGCTTTTGTATAGCAAGCGATGTCTACGACGGGCTACGCCTACGCGCGATTCTTTTCTAATAACAAATACAAGACCGATTTTTTTCTAATAGTATAGCTTGTATTGATTGCCTCATGAAGCTTCTAGCGATCGCCCTCCCGGAGAGTGACAGAAGAGGGGTATAGGAGAGATATTTTTCAGATAGCGTGAAAAGTCAGGAATTTATTTAGAATAAATCCTGAAAATTAGTAACCGATTTTTATTCTCAAAAACATGAAAAAGAAGATTGTATTCCTTATTCGTAGCCTGAACTATGGAGGTTCAGAAAGACAATTAGTGACACTAGTAAAAGCTCTTGATAAACAATGCTTTGATGTCACCGTTTTATGTTTTTACCCTAGTGGCTCATTATCTTTAGATCAAGACTTGAAAGATAGCGGTATCCCAGTTATATGTTTAGAGAAACAAGGACGTTGGGATTTATTTGGTTTCTTTTGGCGTCTTATTCAACATCTTCAACGTATACATCCCGATGTGTTGCATGGATATATTGGGATACCGAATTTACTCACTATCTTCTTAAAGCTCTTTTTTCCTTCAACCCGCATGATTTGGGGAATACGCTCATCTAACGTAGATCTTGATTTTTACGATTGGCTAGGGCGTTTAGTTTTCCGATTAGAGTGTCTTTTATCTCGCTTTCCTGATCTGATTATTGTCAATTCCTATGCTGGTCAAGCATATTACCTTACTCATGGATTTCCTGCTAACAAAATGACAGTAATTCCTAATGGTATTGATATCGAACTATTTAAACCTGATCAAGCAGCTAGGATAAAAGTACGAAGCTTGTGGGGAATTTCTGAAGACACCATTTTAATCGGTTTAGTGGGGCGACTAGATATAAGGAAAGACCATCCCACATTTCTTAGAGCAGCAGCACTATTGTCTGAAAAGAGACAGAATGTGCGTTTTGTCTGTGTGGGTAGTGGTTCGGAAAACTATGCACGAGAGTTGTATGAACTGGCTGATGAACTAGGTATCTCTGATCAAGTTATCTGGGTAAAAGCATGTGCAGATATGTCTGCAATATACAATGCCCTAAATATTGTTGTTTCTTCATCCTATACAGAAGGATTTCTCAATGTGATTGGCGAAGCTATGTCCTGCAGTGTTCCTTGTGTAGTGACAGACGTAGGCGATTCCGCTTTGATTGTTGGTAATACCGATTTAGTAGTACCTCCTAAAAATCCAGAAGCATTGAAAACTGCCATGAATAGGTTGATAGAAACTCTGGGTAATAATGATTGCGATCGCAATCAAATCCGACAGCGAATTATTGACCAGTTCTCAGTAGCGAAATTAGTCCTTAAAACCAAAGCCGCTTTACTTTGTCTATCCCATGAATCTATCTCTAAATAAAAAAATCGATCTACTGTTTTATTATCAATGCGCCCTTGCAATAGGGGCTATTTTGACTTTTTTCACAGAAATTAGTTCTTATTTATACACATCGGGAATTTTCTCTCGACCTCCCTTATTTTGGATCGTATTCTTTGCTATAGCCTCCATTCCAGGGAGCAATGCGGTTTTGTCAGATTCGGTAAACAAGGTGCGATGCCTGCGGCGGGCGTAGCCATCGCAAAAATCAAATCTAAGTAGGAAGTGACTTTATTTACTAATAATATACTAATAGCCACGAGAATTCATCTTGATGAGATATCTCAAAAAGATTACTAGCGAGTCATTTGACGATTGTTAACAAAAATATCTACAATTAGTCTTTTATACTTAGTGTTAATTAAACCAAATAATAAATTGAGAGTAAAAGTCAAGTATAAAATTTATAAAGCAGTTTCTGGTTTGATAAAGGAATTAAAGATGGAAGCACAAAAATTATCCCAACTTTTAGCTATCCATGTGTTTGCCTTTCCAATTTTTGGGAGGGTACAGCGAGATTGAGATGCCTTCGCCTCGGATTTCGCCACGGTAGAATGACGTGTACACTGTCATAATCGCACCCGCTCCAAGTCATAGTCAGTCACCCGTGCGATGGGCGAAGTCCCGCCAAGGGAGATCGCATCTCTGAAAGTAAAAAGCTCGTCACCGTTTTCAGATATTCCTGGGGATATCCATTCGATGCAATAGAACCAGGAATCGCAAATCAGTTGGATGCCTTGGACAATTCTTGCTGGTGGCCCGTCGCCATGAAATCGGAACTCGACTAATTCACCCAGTTCAAACACAGGCTTTTCTTTGGTAACTAATTGTAAGTTACCTGTACCAATGATTTCACGTCCTAAAACAGTTAGATTATCGTTGCCGGAGACAATCTCATAACTCCAACCTTTAGCTGTCCACTCTACACCGCAACAGTAACCGAAGGATTTGGTGGTAGTGACGTAGACTTTCTCCAACAGGGAAACTTCTAAGGGGGGAATCTCTTTACCCCAAGGTGGTGAAAGATACCAACAAGTTTCTAGATTCTGAACAAGGTTAATCATGGTTATGCCTCCTGACTGGACTTTAGACCCCACAAGTAATCAATTCGTTTCCAAGCGATCGCAGCTTGCCGGGGAGAGCAACTCAAGCCATAAGCACGACGGGCATCGTAATTCCCCTTGATTCCCTTGGCTACTCCAACGGGAATCCCAGAAGCCACCTCACGAATACCGGGTTCAAAGCTTCGGTCTTCATAAGAGAACCGTACTTGCGTAATCTGATTTCCAATTTGGTCTGCCCAGGAGGTTGGCTGTTGACGGTGGAATAAGCCATCGGCGTAGGCAATGATAAAGACTCTTTCTCTTTCATGTGGCAAGCCGAGGCAGTACGCGGATATAGTTTCCCACTCACATACGTACCGGATTTGGGAAAGGTCTTCGAGGACTGTTGCCATTCCTCTAGAGAGTAGCCCTGTTGGGTTTTCGATGAGAGCGATTGCTGGTTTACACTGGTGGATGATGCGGAACATTTCGCGCCACAGTCCAGACCTGGGGTCGTTAAGTCCTTTTTTATCTCCAGCGTTACTGGTGCCGCTACAGGGGAATCCCCCGCACAAAATGTCGAATTGTCCTCGGTGGCAGTGGTAGTTGGTAATATCTGCGTGGATTGGAATTCCTGGTTGTTCATGGCGCAATTTTGATTGAGAATAAGGGGAGATTTCGACAAATTGCTGGACTCGGAATTTGTGGAATAGACCTGCGGCTGATATTCCGTGGTGGCAGAGTCCGCCGATGCCGGAGAAAAGTGAGAGGACTGATTTCATGAGGCGATCGCACTCCTAACCAATTCATCAGGTACTTCAAAAATTCCCAACCGCCCAATGTAAGGAATCGGTGTAATCTCGCGTGGATTCTCCAGCTTCCAGTGGTATTGCTCAGGCATTCCCCAGCCAGAAGCAACTTGTGAAAACTTGCAATCTACTATTGTGACAATGCCAATAACTTGACCGCGACGTAGAGAGATTAATTCTGGAATTTCTACCCCCATCCCTTGGCAAAATTCTCTCGCTAGCTGGTACTCTTTTTTGGTGCAGGTTTTGGCGGCGTGAATCAGAATGTCGCCGCGATAATGAATAGGCCAGCCTCGGTTTTCTATATTTTTGAGAGCATAAATAATTGCCCATGCCCAAGGCTGACGAACTGTGATTGCTTTCATAACACACCTTCCCCTTTCCTCAGTCCTCGCAGCCAATATTTACCTACTTCAGTAAATTGGTTCATTAGTTTATCCTCCAGTAGAGCCTTAAAAACTACGACCACGAGATAAATTCTTGAATCTGGTAAACTGATGGTCAAATAAAAGCTTGACTGTACCAGTGGGGCCATTACGTTGCTTGCGAACGACTAACTCAGCAATGCCACGATCTGGAGTATCGGGGTTATACATTTCTTCGCGGTAAAGCATGATCACAACATCGCTGTCTTGCTCAACAGCACCACTGTCTTTTAAATCACTTAGTACAGGGCGTTTATCGTTACGGTGTTCAACTTCGCGGTTGAGTTGGGACAAAGCCAGTACAGGCACATCCAAATCTTTGGCTAATCTTTTTAATCCTCGGCTGATTTCACCGACTCGTTGAGCCATGTTCACCCGTGAATCAGTATCAAGAGCCATCAGTTGTAAGTAGTCAATGATCACAAGCCCAACACCACCGTAATGGGATGAAATTCGGCGGACTTGGCTACGAATTTCATTAAGAGAAGGGCAAGATTCGTCGTTGATAAAAATCTGTTGTTCGCTTAACTGCGCGATCGCCACACTCAAGGGTTGCCACTGGCTGTCAGAGACATTCCCAGTTTCTAGAAAATTATTTTCAATGCCAGATTCACTGCTTAAAAATCGCTGTACGTACTCATCAGTAGACATTTCCAAGCTGAAAACGCAGATCGGCATCTTCCCAGTTTTGGCAACATTGAGAGCGAGATTACCAGCCAAAGCGGATTTACCAACAGAAGGACGAGCAGCCAGTACATACAACCGCCCTTTGCGAAAACCACCGCCGAGTATACTGTCCAGGTCATAAAATCCACTCTTCAGTGCTGGTGAGCCTGTACCAGCATGACGCGCTTCAATTTCGGTAAAAGTGTCGGCTAGGGCATGAGAAATATGAACCAAGTCAGAGGCAGAATGCTCAGACTTAATGCAGTAGACTTTTTGTTCGGCTTCGTCGAGAATTACAGGTAAATCAGTTTCGGTGGCATAGCCGAGTTGAACAATCTCAGTGCCAGCAAGGATTAACTGCCGCCTTTGGTATTTTTCCATTACCAAGTCAGCTAAAACATCGATGTTCACAGCTGACACAGTACGGTCAACCAGACTGGCAAGTTTATTGCGTCCACCGATACGGAACAATAAACCATTATCAGACAACCAGTTGGTAATGCAAAGCAAATCCGTTGGTAATCCCTGGCTGTACAGTCGTAGGGCTGCTTGATAAATGTCTTTGTGGGCATTGATGTAAAAAGCATCTGCACTCAGACGATCACTGATTCGGCTCATGGCACTTGGATCGAGCATGATGCCACCGAGTATCACTTCTTCAGCTTCAATGCTTTGTGGGGGTAAGCGGTCTTGTTGCGATATGAAGTTTGTTTTGTCTTGTGTCATAGTTTACCTCATTTGAAAATTTTGATTTCTAGAAAATCTAGATTCCGTTTTGTTCATGCAGCTTGTGGGTGTAAGTAGGCATACATGGAGGGATGTGTCAGCTTTAACCAATCCAACCATTTGAGCGTTGCGCCTACGTCTTCTCGGTCATAGCGAGTGCTGAAAGAAGCGATCGCTTTGTCCTTGCCAACTTCATCCATGCGGTCTAGAAGTTCACTGAAGGTCGCTTTATGCCAATCAAGAGAACGGTTTGAGTAATAACCTATGGGTTGGTCATTGGCTTTTGATTGTTCAGTTTGTGGCGTAGATGAAGAGAGAACTTTTGACCAATAGACCAGCAGTTCTTCTAAACCAGCTTTACTCACCTCCAAATTGCTGATTGATTTGATCACAGTGGGGACTTTTTGCTGCCAATTAACCTTGTCCCACTCGGCTCTCTCCTTGGCGATTAACTCCACCAAACGGCGATCGCAGGTTTGGTAAATGTTGTCTCTGCAAGAAGTGCGCCAAGGGAAACGCCAAGAACGGAGCT
>NZ_KV757541.1 GCF_001712795.1 Nostoc sp. KVJ20 | reverse complement strand
TGTAATCAAGCTGCTAGACTATCAGCAAAAGTTGTCGGAGCTAGAAGCCAGTCGAAACCCCTTTGCTACAGTGGTAATGGCTCACTTGGCAGCAGTGCAAACCCGCAGTAATAGGTCGCAAAGGAAACAATCAAAACTGAATTTAGTGCGTCGGTTGTATGAGCAAGGGTTTGAACGCGAGGCTGTTGTTAACCTTTTGGCTTTTATTGATTGGATGCTAACGTTACCATTGGATTTAGAACTAGAGTTTAAAAGAGAAGTCGAACAATTGGAGGCACAACTGCGTATGCAGTACGTTACTAGTTTTGAGAGAATTGCTCGAATAGAATCTTTATTAAAAGGCATAGCTTTGGGATTAAAACTCAAATTTGGAACACCTGGACAAAACTTATTACCTGAAATTGAGCTTCTTGAAGATTTCAGATTGCTGGAATCAATCTTGGCAGCAATAGAAACAGCAGATACTGTGGATGAATTGCGTTCTATTTATCAGACAGCAGATGACACACCGTCAGAAAATTAGAATTGTTTGATATTTGATTTTCAAGGTTCAGCAAGTTTTGAGTGCCGAAATTAGCGTTAATTAAGCACTCAATGAAGTATTGTTATCAATTTCTGCATTAAGCTGATCAAACAGATCCGCCTGATCACCCCAACAATCCCAGTCAACTCTAGACGAACGTGCGAACATCTCCAGCTTGGTCATATCAGGACACAGCTTTTCTACAAGTTCAAAAAACTGTTCGGGCTTACGTGAATGCTCACGACGGGGTGAGTGTAAAATGCTTGACTGGTTTGTGAGTGTCCGTCCAGCAAAAGCCTTCACATTCCCACGAACAGCCAAAGCGCAATGTTCAGTCGAATTCCGCAACCAATGACCGACACCTAGATGTGTTTTAGTGCCATCTTTGGTGACTTTTTCCCAAGTCAAAATAGTCTTGAGTTCAAATCCCCATGTTTGCAAGCATTGAGCCGCTTCGATCATGTGATTGTTCGTGAACCATAGCCAGAGGATACAGCCATTGCTGCCGCATAATTCGGGAATGGGCAGAGCCAGAATTTCCTCAGTCCGCATTGGTTGATAGGGGATGCGGTTGCGGTGAGTTTTGTCTTTAGAACGAAGTCTGTAGAACCAGGGAGGATCTATAACAATGCACTGGTAATGGCCTTGTAGAGTTGTGAGTCTCATGCTATCTCCTGGGGTTGTTGAACAATCGTTGCGCTGATGGATTCAAAATCAACCTGAAATATGTTTAAATCAAGAGTCATTTCGCCACTGTTATAAAGTCCAACGATGTGCTGTTTGATTGCATCCGATATGATTCGGGGACTACATAGCCTTGAATCGCGTAGAATTTCTTAGCTAGTTTTTCAATGAGTACATCTTTCTGGAAGTAGCCGAGTTCCATATCTTTTCCCCTCAAGGTAAAATTTACCTTTGTTGTAAAAGTCTTAATTCTTGATTACTTGGCGATCGCTCTGCTTGACCAATTACCAATGACCAATGACCAATGACCAATGACCATTAAGCAGTAACTACAGCTTTCTTACTAGCGAAAGCTCCCGCCTGCCTTAGCGCTGCACCAGGACTCGGATGAGCAAAGAACTCTTCTATAGCTTTGGTCAACCCAGCCGCAACAGCCGGCTCGTGACAAGCGTAGACATAGATGGGCTGTTGAACACCGTTAACCAATCGCGTCTCTTGGCGATCGCCCAGATGCGGGTAGAATGTTCTCACCCATGTACCCAAGTGTCCGCGATAGTGAGCGCCGCTCAGGGGGACTTTCTTTCCAAGTTCGCTCTCTGCAAAGTTGACAACCCCCAACCAGCGTTCTTCTGATGGGGTTAACAATTTTCTGTTGTGTTCTGCCAGAAGGTTCCCGGCATAGTCTTTAAATTGCTGTTCCATGTACGGGTTGAGTCTGCCACCAGTTAACTCAGCTAAAGTTTTCATGGCCAGGACAAGAGTATGCAATCGCTGTTCAACTGGGGGGAGGGCAGGAACAGGTGCAGGAGTTTGAGGAATGATGCTGGGAACTGCTGCAACCAAGTCTAAAATGATGGTTCTAACTTGCGCTGCTACTTGAGATTGCTGCAAGATCATTGCGATCCTTAATGCACCCAAAGCCGAAAAAACTCTAATTTGGGAAGTTCTAGATGGTAGACAGAGTGTCTGTCGAGCATCACGTAAGTCCTTCCCAGCAAGGGTTTTAGTTTCTTGGGTTTGGAATTCAGATTGATTTACTCTTGTTAGTTCTTTGACTGCGGACTCTGTAACTGAAAAATATTCCGCTATTTGTGCAGTAGTTGCCCAGCTGCTACCGTTCCATACAGCGAACACTATTGCCTTTGCTTTGCTGAGAACTTCTTGGGCACGAGAATCATCTAGGTTAGAAAGTGCAGAAGTTCTCAATGATGGAGACTCGACTAAAACATTTTGATTTAAAGGTAAACTCATCCTGTTCGACTCCTAAGTAAATTTCAAGACTTTAAACATTTACCCGCACCAAACTTTTTTCACCAAGCAGGGAGAAGCGATTCGATATAGTTGGTGTCTTAATTAACGTTGGTGACATCAATTCAACGAGGTAAAACCAAGAATTATGCACCAGCGCAATCCCCAAAATCAGCCGTTGTTTTGTTCCTTTATCGTGCGAACAGAGGATTACTCTTTCGCCCAAAACAAAAGCGGGTTTTTGCACAGTGATGGATTCTAATTCTCCAGTCCCGATGATTTGGTTTTGTGTGGCGTGGAGTATTTCATTACGGCAATCAATTGAATAAATCCAGCACTCATGCTTCCATTGCATACCGCAGCAGTAGCCAAATGTTCTGTTGGTTCGTAGGTAAACTCTCTCCAGTAAATTCACCTCAACAGGTGGAATTGTTTGTCCCCAAGGTGGGGAGAGATACCAACTTGTTTTGAGTGCGTTAATGTGGTCAATCATACTCGTCTCCCTAATAAATAATTAATGGCTTCAACATCAAGAGCAGCAATGCGTTTTTTGATTGATTGTGGTGGGTTATCAAAAAACTGCTTAAGATGCCATTTCCGAATTTGGTAATGTCTAGCAGAGCGTGTTGTAGCTTTGAGCCATCCTCTTTTTACCCACCTTGTAACAGTTGAGAAATTCAATTGAAGGACTTGAGCAATTTCCTGGCAGCTATAATTATCAAGAGTGGGACGGGCTGAATAACCTAAGTTGTTTAACTTCAGGTAAATTGCAACTGGTGTGCGTTGATATCCTCGCCTTTTTAGGATTGAAGCTATTTGTTTGACTGTATAGACTTCAGCTTTTGCCTCAATAATTGCTAGTTCTTCATCAGTCCATTTGATACTCATCTGATTGCCTCCTTCTCTGAAGAGATAGAATTGGTGTCTGCCTGTCCTTGTACAATCCGAGCGCTAATAGATTCAAAGTCAACTTGAAAAATGTTCATCTCAGTCTGCATTTCCCCAGTGTTGTAGCGGTCTACTATGTACTGCTTAATTGCGGATTTATTCAGTCCACCAGGGATATCTATGTGCGCTTCACTGGTGATTTTTTCGACTACTGTAACGATGACTTTCATGGCTAATTCCTATCTGATTAATTGAGGATTCAGAAGTAAAATCATTCTGAATCTTGATTTGTGATTTACATTGCCCCAGTTTTTCCTGTGTGCAATAATGGGAATTCTGTAGCGGGAGAAAAACTTCCGTGCGTTCACCTAAAGTAATGGCATTCCTTTAGGTGAACGCTTTTTTTCTATTTAGAAGGTTCTCGATTCCCCTCTAATTCCCATTCCAAATAAGCCAGTGCAGTTTGAGCATCGGCAATGTTTAAATCAGGGGTATATCCCAAGTCCAACAGTTGTCTGTAGTCTGGGTGCGTAGCAATAAGGGATATTAGAGTTTGAGCTTGTTCAACTAATTGGTGGAGGTTGGGGTTAGACATTTCGATGCCCAGCCTGGAACATAACTCTTCCGCTTTCACACCAAAAGTTCCTGGCTCAATCTCGGTTTCTAACTCTTCAAGCAGAGATTGAAAATTGGGGTGTTCATCGTTAATTTCAACCTCAAACAAATCTGCGTTCTTTGTAACGGTGGTTGCCCAATCAGGTAAAGTATGTGGAATGGTTTTCGCGTAAAGTTTCATGATTGTGTCCTCTGGGATTAATAACCTAAAAATCTTCGGAAATCTCCAACAAAAAACCGCGTCCCGTATTCTGCACTTGCACCAGTTCTTTATCCAGCAGTGTTTGAATTACTGAATCGGAGAATTGGAATTGCAGACGATGCAGAGGAACACAACCACCGCAAAGTCGAATCGAACGCAGCAAATGATTAGCTCTACGGTCAAAGCTGTCTATAGAATTAGCCATTGGTGCTACCTCCAGTGATGGCTGCTAACTGTTGTTGCAGAATCGCTATTTGACTTTGATAAAACTCAATCTCTGCGGTAATTTGCGTGAACAATTCCTGTGGAGATAACGGTTGGATTTGATCCTCTTTCAAGTACGATATTTCATCAGAATTCTTGTTAGGCATCAGCACATAACGCCAGCCATCATCAAATTGTTCAGCTAATTCTGTACCAGATGGGTAGTAGTAAAGTCCCAGAATTGTGCCTTGTTCTGTACGCTGTTCCAAAGTAAAGCGAGGGTATGCCCAGTGTTGGGGAATGGATATTGTGGCTTTCATAGATTTAATTGGGGATTGGTGAATAAATAATTAGGGAAAGGGGGAAAGGGCAAAGGGGAAGGGAATGAAGAAATTTACCTTTCCCCTTTAACCTTTTCCCAGGCGAAGCCCAAGACTTACGCTGTGACTAACTCCGCTCTTTCCAGCAGTCGTTGCAATTTATTGCCAGTTAGCTGTTCTAACGGTTGGTCTAAAAAATATTCATCAAAAATGGATTTACCACCAGTAGACACGTTCACCATCGATAGCGATTGCACTACATCCATTGCAGAATCACAGGCTATGCGCTGGGTTTCGTCTGTTGCGCGTGTTAACCACCAGTTACTGTCAGTCTGCCCTACTTCGCCTAGTTTGATATTGTTGTTGTAAATGCCATCATCGAGGATTTCAAAGCCGTACTTTTCACATTCATCGGAAATCTGCGCCATGACTTCGTTACCAGTAGCGCATGGTGTTGCAAGTTCTTCCTGCACAGGTAATGAGCCATCTTTGTAGTGAGTGCAGATGAAGCGATCGCAACGCATTAGAGTATTGGCACGAAATATTTCTTTATCATTGATCATGACTACCCAGCGTTGCGTTAAGTGATTGTCGTCATGGCTGATGCTGGCTACCAGTTTGTCATCAGCATAATATTCGTAATCAGAAAACGAGATTTCGACTATTGTGAGGGGTTCGGGAGCTACGGCTTGGGCTTGGTCGGCGATGTAGTTGTCGAGTTCGGCTTGGGCGAGGGCTTGTTCGTCGGGGGTAGCAGGGGCGATTTTCTGAATCTTGCTTGCCTGATAGTTAACAATGGCAGTAATCCAAGAATCCTTACAGCGTTTGTCGCTTACTTCGACTGTGCAGGCTATTTCGCTGTAAATTTGCTTGAGTCGGGCAATGGATTTCAGTTGCAGCTGTTGTTGGCTGTAGATAATGTGGGTCATAATAAATCAGTTCCTAACGGGACGGAAAGCGCTTCAGATTGCGAGTCGGGGGCGCTTTCTCTATTTATATCTTTTATACTACTGTTGTATACAGCAGTTGTCAACTGGTGTATACTTTTAGAATACAAAACAAGTTTAGAATTATGGAGGCGTGTACACCAATGTTGATGGATGTTGTTAGACAGATAAAAGTTACAATCCCAGATTTATCTCAAAAAATTAAAGAGGCAAGGGAAAAAGATGGAAGATCAGTGCAGGTTTTAGCCACCTCAGCAGGAATTTCTACTGCTTATTGGTATCAAATAGAACAAGAAAAAAGACAGTGGATTTCTGAAGAAACTCTGCGCGGGATTGAACAAGCTTTAGGATTAGATTTAGGGGTGCGTTTTGATGATTGATTCCCTTAGTATCAATCTTTTATTTCTACCTCTAGTCTCCTTTATGGAGCAATGTCTAGGTTGGGCTACGTCTACGCACTTATCTGTCACATCCAAAATTTACGTTGCAGTTGACTCTGAGAAAATCTTATTGAACTAGAAAGGTGGAATTATGCCTAAACCACCTTCTAGACGCAACAAAGCCACCTCTGCCGCATCTACCGATTCAACTTCATCTGCTAACTCTGCAAACGAGGATATCTCCCAGCAAGAAGATCCAGGTTCAGCAACAATTACGATTAGTGCTGTTGAAGTTCCAGAATTGACAGAGGAAGAACAGCGCGATCGCCTTTACCTAGAGCGCCGTGTGGAAAGAGCGTTTTTTGAGGCAGGGAAAGCGCTGACGGAATTGAGGGACAGACGGCTTTATCGCTCCACGCATAAAACCTTTGAAGAATATTGCCGCGATCGCTTTGCTCATAGTCGCCAACAGTCAAATTACTTGATTGCCGCAGCTGGTGTTTACGAAAATTTGACAACCATTGGTTGTCAAAATGTGGAAAATGAGAATTTGACAACCAATGGGACACAAATTCTGCCCACGAGTGAGCGCCAAGTTCGACCCATGACAAAGCTTGAACCCCAGGAACAGCAGGAAGTGTGGCTAAAAGCAGTAGAACTTGCTGGAGGGAAAATACCAACTGGTAGAATCGTGAAAGATGTTGTGCAGCGCATAATGGAGCGTACCCAAGTACCTAATACCTACCAGTTGGGTGAAGTCTGCCAAATCCTCACAAAGGACAACCCCGAACTTAGAGGCAAGGGCGGGTGCTGGGCAATTGTCAGCGCAGTAAACGAGTTTAGTTGCACGGTGAGAATGTGGGATGGCGAGTACACCATTGGCTTGCAACATCTGAAGTACTTCGACTACCTGCCTGCCGAGTGTGAGCAGATACGGGTGATTTGCGATCGCATCAATCGAGTGTATTCGAGTGGGCTGGAGGAGTCGGTGCAGAAGTTTTTGGAGTCGCTGGGGAGGCTGAATCGGACTTATTTGACAGCTTTGGAAGACAAATTGTTGAAGGTTCTGGAGTTGGAAATTAGAGATTAAGGCAACAAAGAAGCAATGCTTTCTGTGATTGGTTGTGGTATTAAATTAATAAAATCTTGTTTTGGTTTAATATATTTCTGCTCCAGTTGTTTGTAGAAAGTAGTAATTTATGACAGGAAGACAACAACAAGAAATAATGGATTTACGGGCATTGAATTTAACACCTAAACAGATAGCCCGAAAATTGGGTCTTAAAGTGTCAGAAGTGAATGCAGCGATTCAAAATCAAGCACAGCAAACCACATTAGATAGATTGACCAAAGGAGAACTAGACCCTGTATATCAGTGTTTAGCAAGCGATAGTCTTATCCAATTGTTACCGAAAATCCCGCCAGAAAACAGCATCAAAAATCTGCTGACAAAAATCCTACCTGTAAAAAACAATGACGATATTGATCGCGGTTTAGGATTGGTAGTTATTGCAAGAGTTGCTCGATACAATCAAATCACGGTCTGTAGCTACCTTTTAGATATATGGTGCTTAGGTGTTAAAGATACCATCTCACCACGTACAGTAGACAGGATAAAATTTAAAGAATTTACAGAATCACTATTCGAGCCATTTCCTGGGAAACCACAAGAGGTTCCCCTTGAAGTAGCCCAAGGGATGATATTTAGTGCTTGCGAATATGCAGAAAGCTTAGGGTTTCAACCACACAAAGACTTTTCTAAATCGCGTTCGCACATCGGAGAATGGGATGGGACAATACGTATTGAATGTGGTCGTGATGGGAAACCATTTTATGTCAATGGCCCCCATGATGACCCTAAAAAAATCATGGAAACATTGAAGAGAAGCAGGGGTGAAGGTAATTTTGATTTTCTGATTGGTTCAGATCCTATTGAAAAGAATTTTTGGTAAATGCAATTAATTTGATTTTCTGGTGCGTCATTACGAAGTCATCCAGGTTTGAAATACTCAGCGCAGTGAATGTACTCAGTTTCACTGTGAGACTTTGGCATGGCGAACACACGGTTGGGTTGCTGCATCTGAAGTTCTTCAACTACCTACCCCAGGAGTGTCAGCAGATGCAATCCTTGAGCGATTGCATCAATCGGGTGTATTCGAGTGGGCTGGAGGAGTCGGTGCAGAAGTTTCTGGAGTCGTTGGGGAAACTGAATCATGCTTATGTGACGGATTTGGAAGAGAAAATGCTAAGTCTCTTAGAGTCGGAAATTACACATAAGGAAGCCTGGGGGTAAGGCAGGGATTTATGTGAGCGATTAAGTCATTGTCAATGAAGTCTGCTGTTCGAGCCGACTTTGTAAATCTACAATCAGGTTTTCTCCACTGCGTCGGGCTTCCCATACACCAGAATACTGCAAACCAATTCTCAATTCTTGGGAAAGTCTCTCTAGTTCCTGTTTATGGCGTTCTTCGAGTGCAGCGATCGCTTCGGAGCTAATTATTAATTTACACCTAATGCCTTCATCGCCGCCGTCAGTGGGTCGCTGTAAAAAATAGAGTCAACCCGTTCCATAATATCTGCCGACACCTCTAAAAAATGACGTTTGTTCTCAATTGGAATTAAAGCTCGCCGCGCTCCATTATCCATCCCTAGTTGCAATGGTTCGGCTAAGGAGCGAACTGCTTTGATGTTCCCTTGGATACTGAGGTCGCCTAAAATTAGTAGTCCTGGCTGTACGGAATGCTTTTTGATTGCAGAATATATAGCTACTAAAAAACCAATACCAACATCGCAATTAACGCGATTTGTTAACAAATCAATTGCTTCAACATGAAAATCAGTTGTAACCACAGCTTGGGCTATACCCATGTTGACTTTGTTACCTTGAATATAAGCAAATGCTCGTTGGATTGATTCTTTCATAGCGCTATCAATGCCACCAGCTAACCGCAATCTACCTGTACCTGCACCGCATCCCACTTCTAGGCGGTAAAGTCCTACTTTACCTTGGTCATCTACTGAAGCAACATAAACGCTACCAGGGGCAAGGGGGTCTGTGGAAATTAAATCCCGCCCGCCTTCTTCTGGGACACCAACATAACGTTCTTCGCGGGTTTCAGTATCTATGTAAGAAAAGGAAGTTTGATGGTACTCGAAGGAACCCATTTTCTTTAGTTGTTCCTTCACCCGACGGCGACCTTCCACTGCCAATTCCACCAATTCTGCCATTTCTTCTTTAGCAACTTCCCCGCTAGGGTGGATTAATTTAACTAAACCCGCCACTGTTTTGCGGACAGCTTTTACGTCGCGGGCGTTAAGGTGAGAACCCAGAGAAAAATAGTGGTCTACCATCTCTGTAAAGTTGTGGCGACGCAGTTCCCGTAGGGCTTCTGCCAGATAATCCACGACGAAACCATAATGGTCGGTGAAATATTCAATCCGCATTTTGGGGATTTCCCAACCGGGGATATAATAATGTATGCGGTCGAGGAAAGCCATGTCTTCTCGAATTACGTCCGGCATGGGGGCAAACAAGTGGGAAGACCGTACCATAACTTCTACCGGTTGGTTTGTATTACCAAACATGGCAATGGACGCACTTCCCGAAAGCGCCTCTTTACCTCTGGCAAACGTACCAGACTCGCAGTAGGTTTTGAGGGTGGTGATAACTTCTTTGGGCATCTTTTGCAAGTCTGCTACTTCGTCAAATGCTACCGAATCCCACAAACCGATTAACCCCATCTTGCTCGAAGCAATGTTATAGAAGAGATTGGCAACTGTGGTGGGACCAGTTAACAAAATGGCGTAGGGGCTGAGTTCTTGGTAGGCGTAAGATTTACCTGTACCACGGGGACCAAGTTCAACAAGGTTGTAGTTTTGTTCGCATAGGGGGATAAGTCTCACCAAAAACAGTAGTTTTAGCCTGCGGTCAAAATGGGAGGGTTCTAAACCAATGCTACGGATGAGTAAATCAATCCACTCCGATGTACTAAACTGACTGCGACACTGACGATATTCGTCGAGGTCGAAGGTTGCTAGCTGAATTGGCTTGATGCTGTCAATCCAGAAAGGACTGCGTTTTCCTGATGCTTCCTCGTCAAATTCGTGGCGTAATTCTACTTGTGCCCAGATACCACCCATTAGCAAGCGGTCGTATTTCCGAACGTAGCTTTCGGGTATATGGACGTATTTATGACCGAAGTTGGTAAATTCAGCCCAATATTTATCATCATCGGAAAGATAGCGGACTTTTATTTTATCTATGAGGGTGTATCGCCCTTTTTCGCGGACAAAAGATTGGGCTTTGTTGGCTTCGTCGGGGCGGACAAAATTTTCAGCTAAGGTAGAATTGACGACTTTCAAACCTGCATCAATGGCAAAGGTATCATTGGTGGCACAGTATTTGCCAAGCAGGTATTCCAGGACAAACACCGGAACATTCGCCCCAACTTTGACTTTTCGCACCAAATCTTTGCGAACGACTTTACCCGCGAATACTGATGCTGCTTTTTGGTCTAGTTCCGGCATTGATTCTCACCTAATATTAATTAAGCTTATCTCGGTTTAACCTGTGTAACTAAAACCTAGTGTGGTAAAACTTACTAGAGGAGATTTTTCATGATTGAAATAGGCGTAAATAGGTAAACCAAAATTTTCAATAATAACGAATTTACTACGTTTAAGTTTTTGCTCTAGTTAGTTTTGCTACGCTAGACTAAAACTGGCAAACCGAGTACAAACATTTTTTATTTTGATTTATTTTTAGTTGATTAAATTGTGATCGCTATCTCAATCTTTGGTATTCTAGCTAACTCAGTGTCAGTGACGGCATCAAGCAAATGCACGCTGGCTATAGTTTTAGCTGGCTGGTCTTGTGTAATTATTAAGGCTACAGTATTTGACTCAATAGCTCTAGGGTTGTCAGTTCCCGATTGTAGTTGGATGTCGCCTGTTGCTTCCTCAAAACCATAAGATGCTGTTGCTGGTTGGGAAATACAATCTTTTTTGACACGCACCTCCACTCGCACTTTTGGCGGTACTAATTCAAAGATGCCAGTGGCATCCCCTTTAATTGTCACGGAGAAGAAGCGGGTACTAATTTTCTGACTGCCGGGTTCCAGTGTCCAATTGATTTCGCTAGTAATTCCCCCAGCTATTTTTTGCTTGGGTGTTAAAGTTACTACTGGGATAATAAGTTCTTGGGGTGACAAACCACCATGAAAGTAAGCTTCTGTACCACCTCTAACCTTAAAACAGGCAAAGTTCCACGGTGTCGCAATTTCTAAGTCTCCACCCAAACCAAAATCTGACAGTTTAGCGCGAAGATATGCAGGGTCGGCTTTTCCACCTTTCCCCACCCAGACACGTCGATGCAGGTCTGCTGTATCGCCACCTGGGGAATCTATTTTCATATCATCGCTGAGTTCGTCACCAAATAGGTAGCCGTGGTCAGCAGCAAAAATTATTGTTTCTACACCCAATTCACCCAAAACTCGAAAGACTTTTTTAAGTTCGTTAAGAATTTCGTCCATTGTCCGACGAGCAAGACGAATGTTATCACCTTCGCCAATAGCATCAATTTCTTGGGAAGTAACGAGAATCAATTCATTGTTTTGGATGCCTTCTCGCTCTTTTTTCTTCGGTTTGGGCAATAAATCTCCCAATTTGGTGACAAAAATACTCACTCCAGCGTTTTCTTGCAGAAATTTTATCCGCCCTGCTCTGTCTTTGAGAACTGTACCGTTAATTTCCAGTCCCAGTTTACTATCGCTACTCTTGACCACGGTGGCTGATTTCTCTGCACCGGGGAGAAACGCCGCCATACCAATTTCAGTGATGGTGGGAACTGTAGCTATTGCTCCCTGAATTTGCAAGTTATAGTCTTCTGTTAGGGTTTGGGTTAATTCTCGTGCCATTTCGTAGCGTAGTGCATCTACCCACACATAGGCGGTTTTGCCTTCTGATAATTTGGGCTTAACTGCTTTGGCAAATATTTCGGTTTGGCACATGACTCCAGGAAGGAGAAATTTAGCGGCTTCGTAGCGACGAAGAAAAGTCTCTGCCAATTGCGAACCGACGCTCATGTAGCGATGTCTGGCATGGTTAACCAATTGTTCTAAACTTTGGTAGCGGTCATGCAAACCCCACTCAAAGTTATGCCAACGTCGTTCCAAATGACGGTGATAGGTGTCGAGTAAGCACCAGGGTGTTTCTATATCGATGTAAGCGTTAAAGATGGTTTGCACATCAGCGAGTGGTGGTTTCAATTCTTTCTCGATCCGGTTCGCTTCTAATAGCAGTTGACCTGCTACGGCAATTAGTGCCCAATGTGCTTGGATGTCTGGAAAATTTTCTGACCAAAAGCTTGATTGCCTTGCTTTGATAATTTGGCTAATTTGTGCATTAGTTTCTGTCAGCAAAGCAGTTTCGATATAGCGCTGCACTCTCCTTTCAACCCCAAGAAAGGTTTCAATTTCGGCTATTTGTTGTTGTGGAAAATCAATATTATTTAAGCCAAGTTCTGCTTCAACTTGATTAGCGTAATTAATATAACTTTCTTTGAGGTCGCGTCGCAGTCGCCAAGTTTTAGCTAATTGAATGCAAGCGTCGCGGGTAGCAGGTTTTGCAGGAATTTTGACGCTACTTAGCTGGTTGGGGATGTCTCCTTTAATGCTGGAAATAAATTCAGTAGAGAGGATATGTCGTGCTAATCTGGCACGGTGGGCGTTGGGGGGTTCTTCCGATGGAAATTGTACGTCAAAAGCGCTTTGCATTAGTATCGCTAATTCTTGACTAGCGTCTTTACTGACAATGGCACTGTCGAAGCGATCACTAGCCAAAAATTCCAGTGTGACTTCTTGGGGATTCCCGGTTTTAAATATGGTCAGGATGACTCCTTGAGAAATGCCTTCGCCTTTTTCAGCTATGGCGTTGAGGTCAGCTAGTGTCAGCTTTCCCGCTTCTACCTGTTTTTCGATGCTGGCGGTTGTCTCATCTCCCAAGATGGGTTTTAAGGCATTGCGGGCAATAACTGAAAGTTTGGTGTTGCGGATGGGGGGTTGCTGACCGGGTTTCATGATTACCCCGGCGGCTTCTAATTCGATGAGAGCGTTGTGAGTTTCACTGGAGCCAAGGGGTACATAAATCAGCAGCCGAGGGGGTTCTGTGCCGTCCAACAAGGATTCGATTTCGTGGCGGAGTTCAAAAAAACTGTTAATGTAGCAAATGACAGTTATATTGGGAATATTCAGGGTTGATACAATGTCTGTGTAGTGGCGATCACGATCGCACCAAACGACGATACCGTTGTCCTCTATTTGCTTGGTAATTAGTTTGCGGAGATAGTCGGTGATAATTCCCACTGTCAGTTTTGCCCCTCAGTTGTCAGCATTGTTCATTTTAAGGAATTTAGAAGCAAGGTCGGTGAGGTTCTAATTGTAACATCCGTTGTTATTTGCACCACTAGATAATTGATATTATTGCTTTTGAGTTGCTTGCTGCTGTTTTCTAATAATTGCACGGGCGATAAGAGGAGCCTTTTTTTCTAATCCTTGTAGAGTTAAATCTCCATCCAAATATAGTTGATACCATGATTGACGTTGGCGCAAGACTCGTTCATCATCGCGCAAGCGCAACCTTTCTAAGGTAAATTCTGCTTTTCGACGTTGTTGGGGAGGAACTTTATCTGTTAAGACTAACTGTAAGGAAGGGAGCAGAATTTCAAACCAATCTTCTCCCAAATCAAAGGGATCAAGTACTTGATCATCAAGGGTGCCTTTGGTACTATTAATCCAAGCCGAAGCATAGCGTAAATTGCTCCATTCGTAAGTTAAATTACGATAATTTTCGCGGCTGAGATAATGCTCTACTGTACCAACTGGTTCGTACATAACTGAATATGCACAAAGATTGTTAAACCCATCGGCTAAATTACTTTTGAAAGGCGACCAATAGTCTCTAGTTCCTTTTTTTGTGTCGGGATTTTTTGCCAACCAAGCATTTCCTCGTTGTCGCACTTTCTCATCAAAATCTGGTGGTTCTAGTGGCGGTTCAAACGGTATCATCTGTGTTCTATCATATTCTGTTTATTGCCCATAATAAAATTAATAAAATTTAGTTTGTAGTTGGGCATTAGCCCTAAAAAATAAGTTTGGTGTTTAAACGCAACTAAAAACTGATTTATGGTTATTTAAACAAACATGGTATTATACCCCTGATAATCCAGAATTTCTTTTTTCTGATGTGACTATCCAACGCGCCCAAAAGGGGTCATGTCCGGGTAAAACCCTTTGCAATTCTTGATGAATTTGAGTGTGGTTTCTCAAGTTTTTTGGTAACTCATTCATATCACCCTTTCGCATCCATACTTCTGCGGCTTCGATAGCAATTTCTGCTTCTTGGGAACGGGCTTGTTTGAGTCCAAAAATTTCTGAGGTTAACCAGCCTACTGTATCTCCTTGTTTTGACCAAGGTATTTCATCAAGGGTAACTTCTCGGTTTTCTAATTTAAATAAAAATAATCTATCTTCTTCTTCGTTAAAATTGGGTTCTAAGGAAGCAAGTACAAGTGGAGAATGGGTAGTTACTAAAGCCTGTATTTTCATACTATTTTGTAATTCTGTCACCACATCTAAAATAGCCGGTAAAATTACTCTTTGCCAACGAGGGTGCAGGTGAGATTCAATTTCATCTATTAGTAAAACTATTTGATTTGTTGGCTTTTGCTGTCGCAGTTCCGAAGCTTGTTTATGTTCGTACCAAGTCCACACAAGTAAATAAGCAAGTCCCAAAATCCGCTTCATTCCGGCTGAAGCTTGAGTTACAGGGACATTCCCATAGGTCAAATTAATTGTAGGAATATCACGCACGTCTTCCACAGAAACTCGCGTAGGTTCTCCAATCTCTATCCATTCATCAGGATGAGGTGCAAGTTTTTTAATGACGTTAGCAAATAGTTTAAATGGATATTTATTGGGTTGATTTTGCCATGCAACCCAATCTTGAATTAGACCGTTACAAATAACTTTACCTTTTTGTTTTAAGCCATTCCAAAGCGTATCCTGGTTAAAATTATAAGCATTATCACGTTTGCGAGCAGGGTCAAAAACTGAAAAACCGCCATCAACGCGAACAAAAATAACCAAATTCTTTGATAAGTTATGCAGGGGCCAATTTCCCTGCCATTTCTGTTCAGAAAAATCAAAGTGACTTTGAACGTCTATTTCATGAAAAAGTACTTCCCAATTTTGTGTATCAATTTTTGAGATAATTGTTGGTAATTTATCTGTATGTCTTTGTGGATAAGCAGGTTGGTCTACCCAATTTCTAGTGAGTACCCACCAAGCAACATCGAGTAAAAAACTTTTACCTAAACCGTTATCACCCGTAAATATATTGAGTCTATCGGTAAATTCAACATCAAAATGGTCAGATGGACCAACTTGCTGGAGGTGAAGTTCTTTTAACATTTAACTATCCCCTTTTGCCTTAGTTGTTTACCAATGGTAGACCACTCGTATTTACCTTCTGTTAATTCTTGCCAATATTTTTTGGCTTCATTCCAAGGTACTATTTCCCACAATGGGGCGATGTTGAGAACTACACCATCGTTGAGGTCTGGTTCTAAGTTGAGGTTAGCGGCACGACGCAGTTTTTCTTGAAAATCTCGTAGTTCGGAGATGAAAGCTTCTTGACGGTCGATTTGTTTTTCTAGTTGTTTGGCGGTTTTCCCTGCTGTACCAACTGCTTCTTTTTGGCTGCGGAGTTGTTCGAGGTTGCTTTCTTCTAAGCGCAGTTTGGGTTCGGCGTAGTTGACTAGGGCTTTAAATAGGATATCTTTATCTAGGAAGTGGTAGTATATCCAAAGAGCGTAGTTTTTCTTGGATGATTGTAGCAGCCAGTAGATAGGGGCTTTGCGGCGACTTTTGGAGTAGCGTTTAATGTGATCAGTCCAGAAACCACCGTTGCTTGATTTGCGGAAGTAATCACGTAGGTCTTTGATACCCAGGATTTCGCAGGCTTCTTGTTCGATAGCTTCTGATTTTTCGCCCCAGATAACGTGTAGTATATCGCGGGTTCGGCGGATAATATCTTCGGGGTGGTCTGGGTCGTCTACTAAAATACCGTCCCAATCAATTTCTATTGGGTAGTTAGGTGGTGTTTCATGGAGGGGTAAGCCATCATCGCCTGTTAACATTCCAGGGGAACAGACGGGAAGCGGTGCGAAAGGGTCGGGAAGTTCGGGGGGTTGTTTTTCGCCTGTGGCGAAGCGAATATCCCAACGTCCAACTATACAACCGACAAGATAAGAAATAAGGTCTGCGGTGAGTTTTTTGTTGCCTATTTGTTCGTTGTCTGTGGAGGTATCCTCATCTATGTCAGCTTCGTCATTTTCTTTACTAATTGATAATGACTGATGAACAACAGATAATTCTATTATTTCTCTATCTTTGTCTTTAATATTGTAAAGCTGAAAGGCAAGCTCATTGATTTGACGCGGACAATCAGCTAATTTATCTTTACTTTCAATTAACTGAGCCTGTTCAAAAGATAAACTTTCGGCTAATGTATTTTTTACAACTTGTCTTAATAAGGCAGGCAAATAAAAAACATGGCTTATATCATTAGCTGTATCTAGATAACGCTTGATATCTATTGCCAACAAAGTTAGTTGTTCTAGATGTTTAGCATCGAAGCTAGAAATATTTGGAACGGGAGTATTACGAATTAATCCTACTTCATAAGAACGTGCGGCAGCATCTGCCGCGCCAAGCTGCAAGCTTATTAAAGCTTCAAAAGAAGATGACTGAAGTAATCCTATCCAGGAAGGCTTTTCTTCTACGAAGGCTGCTGAACCTTTATCAGCAAAAACGCTGCCTGCTGGTAAAACACGAAAACTGACCCCACTGGTTGTTCTTCGAGGCCATGTCAAACCTGGACGAAAATAGTAGTCAACAGACTTAATAATACGTGACCAACCAGAGTTGTTATAAAGAGGATCTGCCCAAGCTTTCAACTCCTCTCCATCTCGTTCCCAATTGACTACCAAATGCAAGTCAGCATAATAAGGAGAATATTGTCCTCCTTTAGCAAATGGAAACCAGCGATAATCACCCAACACACAGTATGAGTAATACGGTTTAATTGGATGAACAATAGGTGGACATAAAGCCTTTGTCTTTACTTCCCACCAAAGACGCACAAAGCGAAAATCATCAGCAGTGCTTAATCCTTGTCTAACAGTCCTCTCTTGACTTTCAAATGGTGATAAGTCATTAAATAGTTTCCGAATGCGGTTACTAACCCAATAACAAAACGGTGTATTTGGAACTTTTTTAAACTCAAGTGGTGAAACCACAAAATATCGACAATCATTTGAGTTCTGTAATATTTCCTGCAAAGCCGCTTCTTTATCATCTTCCCCTAACAGCCGCAAACTAATTAGAGATGGATATGAAATAAAAACTGGAGCTTTAGCTTTTTTGATAATGTCCTTATTTGCTTTAAACTTTTTATAATGGTCTGATAGAGAGTGAATATAGCGGTTTTCTTGAATTCGCTGTAATTCTTGCGTTGCTTGATGTCGTTTTAATCCTCCCCGATGCTTTTGATATTTGGGGATACTAAATGCAAAATCTTTATCTGTTGGAATAGTAAGCAGTTCTGGAAGAATTTCTAATGTTAAATTACGGTCTTCAGCTACACTAATATTACGCAAAACATAAGCCGCTGTCTCCACCATCGCATCAAGTACGCCATATCCCAAGTCAGCTAATAACATGGGACGATAGAGACGCAACAAAATTCTTTCTCGCCAATCACTTGATTGACCCAAGAAAAATCCCGTCCTACTAGAAATTATTCCTAAAAATCCACAGGGAACTAACCTATCCTGAAAACATTCAACAAACGTTTTGTAAACATCTCCTTTTGTGTCTCCATAAACTTCTTCAATATATTCTTTAGATGGAAGACTGGCATCACCAAAAGGTGGATTCATCAAAACAACATCAAATTTTTTCCGGCAGATATCTATAAAAGCAAAACCCTGTACTGCATCACCAGCAAATAACTGACGGAGAAGCTTTTGACTACCAACAGCACGATTTGCATATTCTCTTAAAGCTTCAATTACCTTTGTCTCTGCTTCATTCCAAAATTCCTCATCTGTCACATCTCGCACATCAAATAAATTTAATTGCTCTATTTCTGGTTCTTCATACTGTACTAATAATGATAGTTGCTTCGGTTTTGGCTTTGCTTTCCACTGCTGCTTTGCTTCTGCAATAACATCTTTAATTTCTTCTTCAATCTTCAATAGCGAACCTGCTTCCCCTGCCAAATTCATCTTATTAAAAACTACCCTCATCAACTGCCCTAAAACAGTCGGCTGAAGTTCCGATATAAACTCATCGAAAAGTTCTCTTTCCCCAGGCATGGGTTCCGCACAGACAATATTTGACTTAGTAATTTGTGGGCGATTTTTCTTAATCCCCATTTCCTGAAATGTCCATTGTGCCCTTAACCACAGTGCCAAAGCTGCAATTTGAGTAGCTCGAATATCAATATCAATACCGTGGATATTGTGCGCTAAAATTAACCCTGGAACAGCTTTTTTATATGCTTCTCTATCTGGATAGTCTTGTTTTAATACTGCACCTAAATCCGGGTCATGATAAGCTTCTTCGTAGATAATTAATAGTAAAGTAAAACAATAAAGTAAAAAGTGACCACTACCGCAAGCTGGGTCAAGTATTTTAATCTCTCTGGGGTCTTTTTTCGGTCGATGCAAAATATAAACTGGCTGCTTTAAAAGTTCTTCCTGTGACAAATCCTCAGCATTATCATCACTTGTGGGAACCTCCTCACCTTCAGCTAAAAATATTTCATTAAGACGACGCACCAAATATTGACAATGTTCTGTTAATGCTGTTTCTCCTTGGCGCATTTCATACCAAGTTCGCCCTAAAGTATTATCAGTTAAAAACTGCACGACATAGCTAGGCGTGTAAAATTGGTTGCGAAACGCCAATTCATAAGAATTACGCGGTGCTTGACTTTCTTTTCGCGCCTTATCCCGCAATTCTTTGGGTGTAAAATACTGGTAAACCCAGCCAATTGTTTCATCCTCAACCCAAATATATTTCAATTCTTCGCTGTTAACTAAACTCAGCACCGAATCAATAACACGCTGCGGTGGGAATAATCGATTTGCCGGATCATTAGGTGAAAATAATACCCCAATTTCTGATGATAAAGTGCTTCCTAAATATTCCAGAAAATGCCGATAAGCGACATCTTGCTTACCCTCATTGTAGAGTTTTTCTGACTCTGAATTTTCAGCCAAATAAAAGAGAAATCCTTGAGATTTTAACCCATCACTTACCGCTTTGCGAATCAATCCCCGCGTTTCCATCATTTTGTAAGCACAAAAGCGATTAAGATGGGTAAACGCTACTTCTCGCACTAATTGTTCTACAGCATCCTTGACTTTAAAACCTGCTGCTTGGATGTGCTGTAAATGAATTAATAACTGTTCTCGGTACTCCAAATCATCCGCCGAAAGATGTCCCATACGGTCAGCAGATTCAATTTTACCTGTAGCGTAAATACCAAATTGTCCTTCTAAAACTTCGGCTACTGCTTCTTCTAATAGCTTGCGACATTGAGTAACTACATTGCGGAGAGTATTTCTTAGAGATTTATCCATTTTATGATTCCTCCCATGACCAGTTGGGGTTGCCATATTTGCGGTAGAACAAAAGTTCTCGGTCTACCAACTGTACTTTTCGGGAATCAGGATTATATGAAAAAATTAATGGTGAAATGCTGCGATCTGCTTGTAGTCTGTCAAGCCGCTCTAAAGCCTTTGTCAAATCTGAACTTCTAACTTGTGGCTCTAATTGATTAATACGATTTAGTAAATCGTTCTGGTGTAATCCATTGTAAAGCTCTAAGTCTGAGGCTTCAATACAAACACGAATAATACGTTGATACACGCTTACATTTGATCCTGATATCCTAAAACCATAACTAACTGACTCGCTAAACTGACGATAGCGAACAGATTCTTCATTACAAATAGCTATTCGACATCTATGTAGTGGTTCTAAGTCTGTTAGATTTTTTACCTGTGGTAAACATTCTAATACATCTGCTTCAAAGCAATATTTTTCAGCTATTCTTTGTAATAAACCTACATTTTGATTGGCATCATATATGATTTCTTGTTTAATATTTTTCTCCCAATAAAAATTTAATGCGTTTTCTCCTTTGCTCAAAACTTCTTCTAACTCTGATTTTGTCCACTGAACATCAATTTCACTAACCCTTCCACTTAAATCTCCATTGTAATAAGTAAGTAGATTCTGATCTGCCCAAATACCAATAATTATAAAAAATACAGAATTATCCCATAAGGCTTTTAAGTCAAAAGCCAATCGTTTTTTTTCTTCATCAGGTAAATAGTGGAAGTCTTCGATAATAACTCTTTTATTTGATTTTTTAATTTGTTCGGCAATATATCCAAGACTCTCTGGATTTAAACCAACTGGTTCATATACACTTTCTGAACCTTTTTCGATACTACCACTTCCTTCAAGTTCTCCCGTCCCAGACCCTATGAATGGTACTTTAATTCCTGCGGAAGCCTTTCCTTTTCCTTCAGCACCAAGAGTAAAACTTTTTGTAATTTCTGTCGGAATATGAGTTCCCAAAAGCCTTAATATTTCAAGGTAGATTTGTTCAAGAGTCGAATTAGAACGGCATTGAACAGTCAGACAGTGCTGTTCTTGTAAATTCTTCTTGCGAAGAATTGTTTTTCCTTGCTTGGAAGGACCATGAATAACTATATGCTGGTCACGACTAAGCAAGTATTTAAATGTTTTATCTAAACTAGCACGATCCACATAGGTATATTTGGGTATGGATGTTGCTATGCCAAAAACTTCACTAAGTTGAACCATATTTTAATTACTCCAAAATTATCTTCACACCCTTACTTACTCGGTCTAACAAGTGTTCCCTTAAACGTTCCACCACTTGTTCCACCGCTTCCTCCGAGTCTATGGTTTTTGAGGAAAAATCCCCTAACCTCACCCGTTCAATTACTACTTCCTTTTCCTCCGTAAGTGCTGTTAATTCCTGAATTCTAACCAAAACTTGACTCTTTAAGCCCGAAAGTGCAGCCAAATCTGACTCCATTTGGGCAATACTTGCCTTGCACAACGGACATTCATCACCAATTGACGACCAATTTTTAGCAGATAAATCGTGTTCGCAAGCGCGTTTTTGCAAATCACCCAACAAAACTTCCTGCTGTTCTAGAGGTATATTTGTCCACTCGCTACGTCCTTTAATGTCCGTAATGGCTGCTAAATAAATTTGGGCGCGTTGATTATGGCGATCAGCATAATATTCGGCATAGGCAGTAGAAATTGCTTCTGCATCTTCCTCTATTTGTGCCATGCGGTCAACAAAATACTCCGCATCAAGGTTTTCCCGCAAGCGATTCGCAATTTCTGCCATTTCCGGCTTTTGCTGGCTGACAACAGACCATTGATTTCCCGCTACCTGTTTCGCAACTTTATAGGTAGACAAAGACTTATCACTAGTTGCTTCGCGGATGCGCCGAAAGCCTTCCTTTGCTGCTTTCAAAGAAACCCCATCGCCTGCTAAAATCTTGACACAATCGTCCGCAGCGCCATTTTGAATTTCTGTGAGTGTGTTGCGGTAATCTTGGAGTTGGTCGCCAACAGGTAAACTATTCGCCTTAACTCGTTCTTCCACCCGCGACAAAAGGTGTAACTCTTCCGTTGCTAGCTGTTTGAGAACTGTTGCGATCGCGTTTTTTTCCATATCAACAGTATCACCCGCCAAATCCTCGTAATTTTCTACCGCTTGTTTGAGCGTAGATAAACCAATGGGTTTGACAGGTGTAAACAACGCAGACTTAAAAGCTGTATTGCTGGTAAAAGGTTCGCGGCTGTTGGGATTTTGATAGCTATCAAACCTTTGCCCTTTGTGAGATACTTCAATAGAACCTGCGCGGAACAAAACCGCCAACACCAAACGCAAAATATCTCGTTCCCACCCATAACCAAGTCCGCCAAACCGCGTTTCTAGCGCTTTACCAGTACGCGTGTCCTTACTACCATAGGAATGCTGCTGCATTAAATAATCCAGTACTTCCTTCGTTACATCGGCTTCGGGGTTAGGAACAAACTTTGCACCGTCTTTGATGACCAGGTTTAACCCTGAGTCACTACTATAAAATACCTGAGATAAACCGTTGAGATTAGCAGCTTTGAGAATTTCTTCAGCTTCATTACCTTTAAGATTACGCGCTCCCATCTCTAATTTAGGATAAAGGTCAGGAACTGCAAAATCAAATAAACCCTTAAAAATCTCACCCAAAGATTTCCCTAAATCTGAACCATCCTTCGATACACCCCGAAACATTCCCGTACCAGCAATCAGTGCTTCTTCTAACTTTCCTGCTAACCTACTAATAAAGCGCAAAACCTCAGACTTCTCAGTTTGCAAACACGCTAGTTCTTCATTTGTAGCCTTGTTTTGCACCCGCATCTGGTCATACTTAGCAACCATTTGCCGCGATTTATACAACTCAGCCACTAAACTGTCAATATTCTCATTTACAGAAAATACCCAATAAATCTCCTGAAGGTGCGTTTCTTGACGACTTTCGTTACGGATATCTGTCACCTTCGCCGTAAATTCTTGCTCATCCGGTGCAGTCCAAATCCCAAGCGGTACTTGTCCATCGTTAATTGCATTACCATCAACTTTAATTGCTACCGCAAAATTACGTAAATCACGATAGCGATATGTTTTCAATCGCCCATCGCTAAATATATCCTTGAGCGCTTCCCGAATTATCTCACTTCTATCTCGTGGTCTTGGAGAATAAGAGCGTCGTTCCGTCTCCCAATTTTTTTCTTGGGCTGTTTGTAACTTCCAACCTTCTTCCGTATTGCGGATAAACTTAGCATCGTACAGTAACTTTAACGACTTCTCCACCGCAGCCACAAGCGATGGTTGACCAACTCTATCCACCAAACAAGCTGCAATATTAGCTTCCGTGCGTGGTAAATCTCGAACAAACTCTAGCAAACAAATGACTTTAGCTACCCGTGCCGCCATGCCATTATCTTCTAAATTATCTTTAAAACGCTGGGTAATTTCGTCAATATCATTTCTTTTTTCGGTGGACAAATTACCCTCGACCAACTCGAAAATTTTGTCTAAAGTAACTAAAGTTCCAACCGAATTTTTCGCAAAAGCAGTTCTTTCCGATACCAACATTTCATAGGCTTGTTTAATGATAGTACGGTTGCTGCCCCCATAATGCTTCGGCGCTCCTGGTTGTAGCCGAATACCCGACATAATCTCAATCGAAAGCTCAATAAAATGCGGTAAGTAGGGATAAAATTGTACAAAATCCGCTTCCGTAACTTCACTTTTGCGTGTTGTTCTTTCCAAACGGCAAGCGGCGTTTAACTGTCCTTGGGAATCCTTAAATAACTGTTGCAAAATTGGCACAGCAGCATCTTTCTTACTTAAAACCCGTCGGGTAGCTACCTCTCGAATATCAGCCGGAGCCATGTCAATCCGGGTTTTAAAGCGGTCTTGAAGTTTCGCTAACTCCACCCGTTTATCATCAATCGCAGCAACAACCTCATCCAACTTTTCTTGCGAGGTGACAACCACCCAAATTGGTGCTATGACCTTTTTCGCCTTTAATAAATTCTTACCAACTTTCCCAAACTGCTCCACCACAGCTCGTAAATCTTCAATTTTATCGGCACTGCGGGCAACATATTGTCCCACCTCATCAATCACAAAAGTTAAAGCCTTCCCCGGTCTACGGCGAGCGCATAAATCGAATGTCCGCTCCACAAACCGACCCACAGTAATATCAGCACTTTTATTTCGCAGGGATTGCGACCAACTATCAGCTGTAGGATAAGTTACTGGGTCTAAAGCATGGAGAATTGCACTAGCCCTGGCGATTTTCTGGGCACCTTTACGGACAACTCGCCACTCGATACTGTAAATAGAGCGACAACGGGCGATAAACTCATCTAATTTACCTTCCCGCTCAAGTTCAATTTCTAACTCAGCAATATCGTAGTCTTCCGCATAATCCAACTCCCGCAACAGGACAGTATACATAACTTCTGCAATACGTTCGTTAGTCCGCTTAACTGCACGGTCTACGGAAACATCAAACATGATGACTTCAGTAGGAATTCTGGTATTAATTGAGTCTAAAAATTCACCCAACCGACGGTCATTAACTTGGTGTTTGAATAACTCGCTAGCCGCAACACCTTTAATATGAGGGTTCGAGAGGACATACCCTAAATTTTTCGCAAAAGAAGATTTACCAGAACCAAAGAAACCAGAAATCCAAACACCGATACCTTCCGTTGGTTCAGACGGTTCTTCAGCAATAGCTTTGAGCAAACTGCGGTACTGTTCGAGGATACGTTCCGTGGCGATATACTCAGTAATCTCGGTATAAACTGAGTCTTCATTAACTTGGTCAACCTTGATAATTTCCTCAATCGGTTGTCCCAAATCCCGTGCCAATAGTTCACCAATTGTATTCATATCCCTCAATTACCTATATATAAATGCCCAAAACGCTATACAAAAATATTTCTTAATCTAAAATCTCAAATCCAAAATATTATTACCCGTATATTTTTACTCTATAGTTACCCATAGCTTCGCGGTCTTTTAATCCCATCATCCGCAAGCCCGTTGTCCCTTCTAGTGTTCCCGGATAAAACAAAATAGTTGTTACCCGTGTCCGACCTTGCATTTCATCCAAAAGTTTCGACATTTGGTAAATTGCTGGTGCCATCGCTGCGGCCCGCGTCAGAAATACAATATGTTTTTGTGGGTCTAGCGATCGCAATTTTTGGGTTAACAAATCTGTTAATGGACACCAATCGCGATCGGATAGGTATATATTGACTTGCTCCTGTGCGGCATTAAATCCACGTTCCGTCTCCAGGTCTACAATTGCTTTTAGCCCTTCAGAGTGTTTTATAGCTTCCCATAACATTTGGGACAACGAAATTATTCGGACTTCCTTACCGCATTCACCCATACGAGTTGCTAATAATTTCGCCTGTCGTCGCACCTCCCATTCCTCCTTTGGGTCGTACCGCAAAATCGCAAATGGTAAATCGTGGTGAACACTAATCCTTAGTGGAACTGCTTTTAAGTCATTTTCTAAAAGTGATATGCGGTCAAGAAGCGATAACATCGGCGTACTCAGCTATAGACTCGGTAGGAAAATCAATCCGGATAATTGACCCTGCTGCATAATACTCCAGCAGTCGGTGCTGATGGGCTTCCATAAAGAAACGTTCTACAGCTTTAGTTGACAAAAAGAACAGTTGCCACTCGCTCGCATTAATCAGTTTTTCCCCCGATGGCTGGTGTTGTTTTAAATACAAAGCAATATAAGCGAATGCCTGCACTGGTAAGTAAATGGGTGCTAGATATTTCTTAACTGCTCCCTTCAGTATACCGAAATCCCTTAGTGTGCTTAAAATCTCCCTAGCACAGCCTGTTATTGTTCTGTCCGACCATGTAGACTGTGTTTTCCCTTGAGCAATTTGTTTGTTAATCCAACTTTTCACGTCATTTACGCTAACATCTTGCCTTCCTAAGTAGTAAAAATTAGCCAGTAAATCTGTAACAACATCATGAAGCAAACGGTCAGATTGAGTAGCATGAAAGTAAAGGATACAGTTAAATGCCTCTGTTGGGAATCTGCGATCAAGCAAATTTACCAATGCTTTAGTTACTTGCTCCTCCATTAAGTATCGCTGACGAAAAATTGCCAGGATATCTTCTACCCTGGAGCGAGATGGTTTACCAAAAATATTCTCCCGTCGAAACTTGTCTAAATTTTCCGCAACAGCAAGCGATGAATCCCAGTTTACCAAAAGGGTTTTTGTATCTGCGACAAGCGCCCCAGCTTTAATAATTTTGCTTGTGTAAACAACCTCTTTAGTTTCCGGCATCAGCACGCCTTTGCATGTATTGAAGGTTTGAACCTTGTATGTCAATCCACAAGAGTATCAGTCATCAAAGCTAACATATTAACTGCGAACATAATCTTCAACTCTAAACTACAACAGTACCACCACAAGCTACTCCCATTAGTCATCCGATGTGTTTTTACATCAATTTTTCTCACCTCATTGTCTCAATAATCTCAACCGCAGAAGTTTGAATGTTAAGAAAAATCCGATGGAAAGTGTGTCGGATAAACCACTCGAACATCCATTTGACGTTTAGTACTACCATTTTCTCGTCCAAGGGATGGTTTGAAAGTAAAGTTTTGGAGGCGCGAAGGCTAACAGTTTGAAATCGTATTGCTGAAGTAGATGGATATTCATCACTTGAAGAAAATTCATTTTGAGCGACAGGCGCGGCGGAACCTTAGCTTTCAGGGCACTATCTTACTTGTCTCATCAGTACTTGATGGAACAATAGTCATAGCAGACTCATCTGCTCAATAATAGATGTTTCTGCACGAGATGGCTTTAACTCTTCTGTTGCTGGCTGATCCACTAGGGCTGAAACTTCCGACTGAGTATCCCTAGCCAAAACCCACGAAGGCATCTTGATATCTTGCTGATTATTCTTACCTCTTGCCTTTGCAGCCATAGCCACTGACGGAATTAAGCGCTCACGGTAAAACTTCTCCTGCAACCCGGATAATACCCCAAGCACACCCAACTCTGACCACACACCTAAGTCTTCTCCATTGAGGGTAACTTGGTAGTATCCGCACTCTAAGCGATCGCACTTTACAGGATACCCCAACTCATGACATTTCTCGATCAGACTCAATACTTGGGGCGGGTATGTAGCTGGGAGTATGATTTTTGACCCATCATTGGTGGATATTTTCTGCTTAGTAACAGTTCTTAACCCAACTTCCCCACCCCAAAGTTCAGGCAGATATCGTTGGATAACTTCACGTCCAACTTGATGCCGATGGCAAAAATCGCCAGTTTTTTCGTAGCAGCACAATGTCATGTCATGTGAGTTTTGCTGCTGTTTTGCAACCCAAATATCAATCAGCTGCTGCCTACAAAGCAAAATTTCGTGGAATTGGCGGGTGTATTCTTGTTCAGCATTAGTATCTGACGCTGAAGACTTCCACCATTTCAGTAGCTCTGACGTTGGAGCAAATAAAGGTAAATGCTTGCCTGGAAAGCCTTTTGGAGGATATAGAGAGATGGAGACGGCTTCACCTCTGATTTCTCCTGCATAGTAAGAGGTAAAAATAGTCACTCCTTTTTCTCCTCACTAACTACCTCTTGACATATAAGCTGGTGGAAACTGTATTCACCCGGAATATCTTGACAATTCCAAGTTTGTAAGTATTTATTTTGCTTGTAGTATTCCATAAGACACTCTGGTATTGAGTTTGCGGCTTAAAAATCAACCCATTTCAAATCAACCACTCGCCCTGATACAATCACGAGTTCGCATTGATTAGCAGGATCGCAGGCCCAATCAATTGCAGTTTGCCTCAATACGTCACTGCCGCAATTAAGATATTTCCTCATATCTTGTAGTACAGCTTCTTCTTCTATTACTGGAGGCTGAACTATAGCGGCGATCGCAGTCAACTTTTTAGAAGAGGCAAGGGGCAGAGAGCTATTTGCGGGAGTTGTATGTGAGGCAATATCTCCCCACACTCCCACCTCTTCCTCTGCTTCTCGCACAGGAGCTTTTTCACTCAAATGCTCTACTTTCTCAACTTTCAAAGCCTCGATAGCTGTTTTTGCCGTTTCTAGAACGGATGCAACAGATGATTTTTTGCGACTTGGCACAGCGTGAGGTGTGAAGTTAGCCCAAAATTCCCTGTCTGACTGTTTTGGTGTATTCAAGTAAGCCCCAGGATTAATGCAACCAAACTCATCTTTGGGCGGCTCTTGAGAAATCAGAGTAGGCAGGGCATAGTCTGCTACTTGCTCTACCATTTTGGTTAACGTGGGTGTTTGTGTTACACGTACTGATTCAGGTAATGGTGTTGCTGCTCTAGCTTGAAGCGCTATCTGTTCCTCATCTTGGGTGGTGTCTAGCCCGTTCTGCTTGCGGGTTTGGATATTGACAACGCGATGGATGAAAGTCGATTGATACCATTCCCACTCAATCGCTAAGTTAGTCGGTTCATTGCGGAAGTGTTTCAGTACCTTGGCTTTGTTTGCGTGTAAGTCGCCGCCATACTCCTTCATCCACCGAGTAGCGAGGGCGGTTTGAAATTCTGCATCAAGCTTGCCCTCTTCATTACGCCACGGGCCATCTGGTAGCCAATCCCAAATCACATCGTTGGGCTTTTTGCGTTGATTTTTCAAAAATGGGTCGGGCAGTGGCGGCGGAACATTTACCTTCATGAGAGACTGACTTGTTGGTTGCGTAGTCTCGGATTTTTTTGGCAACAAAGTGGAGAAACTTGAATTGGGTTCTTCTTTGACTTGAAATCCAAATTCTCTTTTTTCTTTTCTTTCTTGTGAGTCGATGTCAGTTTGAGAGGGATTAAGGGAGAGATCCCTTAAAGGGAGATCCTTAATTGGTAATTCCTTAATGGTAATTCCTTCGTCTACCATTTCAGGTAGGGGTACTCCTACCATTTCAGGTACCACTACCCCTGCCTGATTTGGTACCACACCCCTACCTGATTTGGTACCACTACCCCCACCTAATTTGGTACTACCTGATTTACCACCAGTGATTTGTTGTCTGATTTTTTCTAGATATTTTGATGCCATCCATTGCGAATGATGTGTGATTTCATAAATTGTGGTTTTCCCTTTTCGTTCTTGGGCTATTTTGATAAACCTAGCTGCAATCAGGATTTGTAGGGTTTTCCTGACAGTCTTTTCATTCATTAAACAGATTGCTGCCATGTTAGGAATTGATTCAAAACATCCGTCTTTTCCGGCTCGTCTAACTATGTGTCCATATAAACGATACTCTTGAGGATTAAGCCCATAGTCGTCTAGAAACGATGGAACGACTATTGCAAAATCACTGCGATTGCTTACAACAGAATTACTCATTTTCCCCTCTATGCTTTGTTCTCGTTCTTTATTGGGTTTTGAGCATGAAAATATTGACGGTGCAGACTTAACACTCCGCCGATTTAGAACCCTGAACTATTTGTGAATATGCTTCCTTAAAAACTACTTCGCACCTTGTTTAGTGCCGAGCGATCGCTTTATCTTTTGAATTGTTGGAAAAAGCCTGAATCAGAATATTTTTAAAGTATAGAACAATACAACTAAAACATGAGTATGTATGCGTTCTACTTCTATCTCCTGTTTGCGAATTAATGGCTGACGAAAGAAACAATCTTCTCTTCGTTATCAAGCAAGAACAGATCATACGCAAAAGTCATCTCTACTAAGCTGAGAAAAAACTAACTCAGCCTAGAACAATCTTGCTAAGGAATTACGTGATTACTTTCCAGTGATTTAATCTGCTCTTTTATGGTTGGGTAAGAAAAAAGCCATTTTAATTAAGCTTTTTTCCGCTTTTGCGCTGCGTTTCAATAAAAGACTCCGATAACTCTTCAAGAGTGCATCGGTAAAGACGGGTTAGCTGTAGGGTTTCACTGGGACTAAGGCTAGGAATATATGTTCCTGCCTCCCAAAATCTAATAGTAGAAACAGATTTACCTAACTCTACTGCTACCCGTTCAGCTGATAAATTAGCTTTCTCACGCAACTCCTTTAAATCCATAAAAATGAGCAACTTCAACTTAATCACCTCCTCTACATTACTTGTCTTGTTGCCTAGTCTAATCTAGTTAACTAGTCTAGTCAATAGTAAGCTAGTCTAGTTGACTAGCTTCTATAGTTGACAAGTCTAGTTAACTAGAGTATGTTAATAAACATAAGGGCAAGGAAAGCGAACTGCCAGCACCCAGGACGCGAAAGAGTTCGCAAGTCAACCATTACAAACCAAATCGAGTTAACGTTCCAAGTCGAAACATAGTCTAGAGACATGATCACCGGGGTATAGCACAAGCTCTGTTGAGTGGGTAAAGAAGCCTGGAGAAGCAATCAACGGACACACAGCCATTTTGAGCAAGCCTTTTATTCAAAGCAGAAGCAATCGCCTGAGTGCAGTGGCTGGCAAATAATACTATTGAAGCCGTCGGTCGCGTGACGCACTATGTCTTTTGCTTAGTAGCTCTAACTACTGGTTAGGAGCAAGAAAAATGAGGCTTCGCCAATTCTAGATTGAGAGTGTTGTGCTTTCAGCACAACAAACTAACCAATAAAAATAGGACGATCGCTCCGTCTGCAAAACTTGCGATCGCCCTTTTACCCATTTAAGAGGTATTTGCTAATGATTACACAACTTTCAGCCCCTGCGCCAACAAAAGATCCACTAACCACACAGGATCGCCAAATCATTGCAACCATCGTCAATCAGTCGGACTACTCAAAAGAGTGCAAGCCCGAAGATGTAGTAACTATCTGGATCAACAGTGATGATATCGTGTGGGTGAAAATGACCCACGGTTATGCTCGATACCATAAACAATCATTCAAACGCGCTGTTGCAGAGGTAAAAGCGAGTCTTTCTGCTCCAGTAGAGCGCAATCATAAGGAAGATGAGGAATTAAAACAAGCTTCTGAGAAAATTGGCTTATTGGGTGATTGTGATTGGCTATCGTTGAGTCTCCAATACCATTCTGATAAAGTAATCGGTCACGCTGGTTGTTATATCTCTCACAAGGCTCGAATATTAACCCCACCGGCTGAATGGGATTTTACACTGCCGAAGTGGAATATGCCTGCTGCCATCTGTCCAGACTGCGAAGGTCATGGGTGCGGTAACTGTGGGTATCGCGGGACTCGTGCAGAAGACTTGTGCGAACCAGTGGACAACTATCGTTTGATGTATGTGGGTAAGACTAACATCCAGACTGCTCACAACGTATATCTAGATGGTGAATTCTTGGGAATTATCTTCAAGGTCAGAAACGTTGATGAGTTATGGGAAAACGACCCCAAGACTTACTACTGGCGCTGTGGCGATGGCATGAAGTATTGGAGCGTCAGGGAGGCTGTAGAAGCACTACGTAGAGTGATAACTCCGATTGAACTGCCGCAAGTTCGTCGGGAGTTGGTAGCGGCGTAAGTGAAATGGTGGAAGAGAATTCTCTTCCACCACTGTTTTAAAATCAGTGCCATTCGCCACTCAGAATTAAAGCTTCGCTTATTTTTTGCGAAAACTAACATTAAAGAAAGGCAGCAGCTACTATGACAGCTTTTGACTTTGATTCTGCTGAACACAAGTCATACCAAAAGACCCCAGCAGCCAAAAGTATTCCTTCACCCGCAGGCATTTGGATTGCTTACGAAAATCAACAATTAGCAGGATGGTACGAAAATAAAGAACTAGAAGGTGGGAAAGAGTATAAAGTTCTTACTAACAAGTTGGACGAAAACGATGAAAAGATAGGTATTCCTGGCGCTCTCTATAGACAACCACGAATACTTGTGATTGGGCGATCGCCTCTGCTATACGGAAACGATAGAAAGGTGATTGGAGTTTGGCGTAGCAGTGATGGTTTGGACAAGAACGCCTACAAATTTGGTAGGCGGTATATGGTGATTTTCGTCGATGCCCAAAATCAACCTCTTCATATCGCACCAGTACAAATAACTGCTTGGGGAGTGTTCCAAGTGTCGTTTGATCAACAACTAATGGCATTCCGTGAAACCTGCGAACAAGCTTATGCAAGTTTTCAAGGCAAACATCACCAACCAAAGAATTTACTTTGGCATTCGATGTGGGTATTTTGTCCCATATTGAAAACAGAGAAACGTGAGAAAGGGGGGCAAACTTCCAACGCCTGTGTATGTGGCGGATACGAAAAGCCAACTGCGCTCAACTGGGAGAGTTATTGTATTGGCAAGAAACCAATAGCTCAAGAAATTGCCCTTGTGCATAATTCCATCAGCGATTGGTGGAAAAAAGGATTGCCCAAGAACAACTTATCAGGAGCAGCTACGTCTCATGCACTTGATCGCAATCAATTAATGATGGAGTCGCAACGATTAATTGAAGCTTTAGGTTGGAAAGAGGAAGAGGGCAAACAGTTTCTCATGGACAACTATGGGAAAAAAGGAAGGCAGTCACTAACTAACGAAGAATTTGCTAACTTCGTCACCAAATTGCAGTCTATGCAAGCAAATTATGATGGTGAAGTTGGTTACTGGGAAGATGTGCCTTCTTAATAGCCAAATACTTGTTGAGGTGATTGCAGCAATTGTGTTCGCCTTTATGCTTCCCTATTTACCTTCAAGTAGGGAAGCATATTTAACGAACAGAATTCAGGAGTCAGGAGCCAGAATTCAGAATTGAATTCTGTGCGAGTGGTGGATCTGAATCCCCCACTCATTCATTCTGACTCCTGAATTCAGAATAGCTGAATTCTTCTTCAATCAGTTCTCAAGTCTTGTCTACAGCTAATGAAGAAGGGGAAAGGGGAAAGGTTAAACCTTACTATTCTACACATGGTTTAATTCATGAATCCCTTTAACCCTCCTCCCCTCTTTTTGCTGTGTATTCACTATTACCAATAGCAATAAATGACTACAACAATCGTTCCCCCTAGCCTCGAAAACTTACAACAGTTTTCTGACTTGTTCGACATCGAGAAACTATTGAAATCTGAAGGTTTTTTACCGTGGCTTTTAGCAAATGGCTGGAAGTACGACGACGAATCTTGTTTGATTGCAAATATCGTTGATGAGTCAACAAGTCTTGATGAAGTTTGGGAATCAGACGAGTTTGATTTTAATGCTCTGCCTGATGAATCAAAGGAAAAATTGAATCAGATTTTTGAGCATTTCTATCTTTAGTATTTGTCACTTTCAATCAATAATTAATGCAAAGGTAACGAATATGCAACCAACAATCACATTTCCACGCGGTTATGGAATTCCAAAGTTTTATGTTGGGCAACGTACTCAACAAGGCAAAGTCATTGGTATTGAAGTATTACCACACGATAGCGTATTAGCTGAGAATTGCGGTCATGGCTATCGCTATATTGTCATGACTTCTCGCCATACCGAAGAAGTTAAATATCTGGAATCAGATCAGATTACACCGCTTTCACCGTCAGAAGTAGAAGCTGAGATTCTAGAAGAAGTCGATTACTATTTGACTCAGCTTGTATTACTGCAATCAGAGTTAAAAGCTGACCTCAAGATTCAGACTCCATTCGGTCAAGTCAACCCACCAATTTCAACAACTAAACGTACTTCTGGGAGCGGTTCTAGGTTGTCTAAACCGAATAAGGAAAAAGTTGCTGCTTAACGAAAGAAGAATCAGCTTATCCGTGAAAAACTCTACAGTCAGATTCAATCAGTCTGACTGTAGAGAAAAATCGATTCCACAAAAGATTATCACACACTCTACTTCAATACTAATCAGATGGAAACAAATTTGATTAAAGTGTATGACGCGACACTGTTAAGTTCATCGAAAGTTTACCAAATCGACGGTACGCTTTCTCGATACTTGGGTGATGAAGGTACTATAAAACATCCACAATATCTATTTGCACCTCTGCCAAATCAAAAGAAAAAAGCCAGCTTTCGATTAAATCGAAACAAACTCATGACTCGCTGCTATGAAGTCGAAGGCATGGTTTATGAGAAGCCTGCGGTACAGGATAATTCACAGCAACTTCAGCTATTTTAGCCATGTCCATACATAAACCACCAGTCATTAAAAGACATATTCGCCTGCAAAAAAGCTCTACAAAAGTAATCTATAGAGCTACTACAGACATTCGCTCTCTTGAGAAATCATCACAAAGAAAGCTTCGCTTAATCGAAAGTGAAAAATAATGATTGAGGTCAATAATCATGGTACAAGCAATCGACAACCCTATTGCTACAAATTTCCTAACTGATGCAGTAGTCGAGCGCCACAATTTCTCACAGTTAAATAAAACTCGCATTCGCTTTCGTATTCAACTAAAGAAAAGTACAAAGTCTGCCGCGCCTAAATGGGCCGATGTGCTAAAAGCTGAGGTTTCTGAAATTGAATCAGACCTTGTGAAAGTCACAAATTCTGAAGTCGGTTTGCGAGGTATCAAGGTATTCAAGAAGTTGGATGAGGCTGCTGCCCAATTGAGGCAAGAGATTGCTTCAGTTCAAGAGTGGATGTCTGCGGATACTGGTGATTGGATTTGTCCGATTGATTTAGCTCCACTCGTTTGGAATCAGTTAATCAATATCAGAGATAATATCGCCCCTGGACTGCGTAATCAATTAAAAGCTGATTATGAAGCTGGGTTGGTTGATTATCAAGAGCGAATTGATCAGTTTCTCTCACTTAACACTTGGGAATTATCGCAGGATAAGCAAGAATCTGTAAAAGCCAACTTGCTAAGAGCATTTCCGACTCTGACCGATCTTGAAGACTATTTGCAAGTCGTCATTGGTCGCCCGGTGATTATCCCGGCATTGTCCGAACAACTCAATCAGCAACAAGCCGAATGTCTTGACCAGATTACCAAGTTCATTCAGCAGTATGACCAAAATCTGGAGCAAAGGCTACGGGAATCTGCGATCGCTGGCGGTGAACAACTTGCCGCCCAATTGCTTGAAGAATTAAGCGACTGGGAGCCAGGACGCAAGCCCGTACAGTTTAAAAAGAAGATGCAACGCCATCTGATGAAGGTTCAAGTACTACTAGCGAATGCTGACCCGGAGGCAGGCAGTAGCTTGGAGGCGATGATGACGCATCTAGATTCTATCGTTAACGATCCAGCGATTGAGTCGAAGAATCTGGGTTCAGATACGCGCAGTCAATTGCAGCACAAGATACAAGAGATTCGCACCAAGTTGTTAGATGAACAACGCAATCTACAATCACTTGCGACTGACGACGTGGGCTTATCGAAGGCTACCGTGATGTCGTTTAAGTTTAGGTAAAAAGCAGTCTTGGGCGAATTTGCCCTAGCCCAAGACTAGCACCTTAAACGAGAAATTATATACACCTCAAAAAGAATACCGCACTTCTACTAAAGGAACAAGATTCTCATGTCCCATTTCTCAACCGTTAAAACCAAGCTCACCAACCGCAAATGTCTAGTACAAGCTTTACAAGACTTGAAAATGAATCCGCAAGTTTACGAAACAGCGCAGCCATTAAAAGGATACTACGGCGGCTCTCAAGGACAAAGCGCTGAAATCATTGTGTCTGGTCGCACTATAAAAGCCCGTGCAGATATGGGATTTAAATGGAATGGCTCGGAATATGAAATGATCCAGGACGAGTACGAAGTAATTAGGCGGTTAGGAGGAAAGTTCTACGCCTGTCAGCTAATGCCTGCTTACGGACGGCGGATGGTTTTGGCGAAGGCTGCCGAGTTACAAGAGCAGTTTGGTGAATGTGCGATCGCTGAAGAAACTAGCGGCACTGTGCAAACTCTACGGCTGACTTTTGCCGGACATCAAGAAGTTAAACAATTTGCACGGAGATAAATATGGAACGCTCAATACTGATTCATTTCGACAATGCTACAGGTGAAGTTCGAGTGGAAGCGGAGGGGTTCGAGGGCTTGAGTTGTTTATCGGCTACGCAACCATTTGAAGAAGCACTTGGAGTTGTCAGCGAGAGCGATCGCACTTACAAGGACGAAGCCCAAACCCAACAACTTCGGACTACAAATAGCAGTCAAACACGTTTACGTCAGTAATCAACATGGGGGAATCAACAAGTTCCCCCCCAAAAGATCATGAACGAATTAGCTAAAGAATACCCGTTTGTTCATATTTACGCACAACAGAAAACACGGCAGCCCGTGATCATAAAAGCGAATACTGAAGGGCTATGTGTGCTATTGAATGCTTTAATTTCTGCCATTGCTCAATCAGAGTGCAATGGTATAGCTGAGGTTTTTGACGGCGATGCCGAAGTTTATGAGGTAGTCGTGAAAGTGGTCAACACTCATGACGAACTCTCTCCAGTTCCTTATCAAATTGAAAAACAATGAACCTCTCAAATCTTCTCTCCACACTCGATTCACAAATACCCATTGCTGCGGTTGATGTTCTGTCGCCCGATGAAGCGACGATTATTCAGTGGCTGACTGCTGAAGCTAACAATAAGCTTTCAAGTCCTGTGTTCTTCTGGAATCTGGGAGTATCAACCTTGGAGCAATGTTTAATCGCAGCAGATGGAGGATTGGTGTTTAAGCCAGTTGCAGAGTACAAAAGACCACAACACGCTGACCCATTGTTATATGTGTTTGATTACATTGCTAACTTTAGCGGAAATGGTGTATTTATCCTTGGAGATATTCACCCCTTTATTGCTAAGAATTCACCCCAATTATCATGGGAGATTTTAAGCAAGGTAAAAAACCTTTACCACAGGTTAAAACCCACAGATAAACGCATTGTCTTGTTGGGTCAGAATATACAATTACACGAATCACTAGTCAGATTGATTCCTTATTGTGAAGTTCCTTTACCTAGTATTGACCAAATACTTGAACATATCACTTCTTATTTGCATGACCTACAACAGTCAGCTAGGGAGCAAGAATTAAGTTTTACTGTTACGCTTGAAAATGCTGAACTTGAAACTCTTTCTCGTGCAGCGCTGGGTTTAACCCTAGAGGAGATTAGTGATTTCCTTCGGTTAACAGTCAAAGAAAACTTAACTAATGATGGTGTCGTCGTTGGCGCTGATTTTATCCCCAAAGCCGTCGAGTACAAAACTCGGCTACTGTCTCAAATGGGTATCGAATTGGGTAAACCAGCCAGCATACCCTTCGGTGGTTTGGATCTACTGCGTGATTGGTTGATGAGGCGGCGGCGGCTGTTCACACAAGAGGCAAGAAGTCTTAGCTTACCCCAACCGAAAGGTGTGTTGCTGGCTGGCCCACCCGGAACAGGGAAATCTAACTGTGCCAAAAACATTGCAACTATACTGAATTTACCACTTCTACAGCTAGACATTGCATCCCTTTTGGGCAGTCTGGTCGGTGAGTCTGAGGGGAATGTCCGCCGCGCACTTAAAACAGCCCAAGCTATTGCTCCATGCGTGTTATGGATTGATGAAATAGAAAAAGCCCTCTCCGGTAGTGGGGATACAAGTGGAGTCAGCCAAAGGATTCTAGGCAATATCCTCACGTTTATGTCGGAATCAACCAGTGGCGTGTTTGTCGTGGCAACTTGCAATGACCCATCTGCGCTGCCAAGTGAACTAAAACGGAAAGGCCGCTTCGATGAAAATTTCTTTGTTGATCTTCCCACAGAACCGGAGCGTGTACAGATTCTGGCGATTCATCTACAACGCTTTGGCATTCACCTGGAATCCGAATATCTCGAAGCGATCGCAGCTTCGACCGCGAAATTTTCCGGTGCTGAACTGGAAACCCTTGCTTCGGAAGCTGCTCTGCTGGCATTCGATGAGGGTAGACCGCAGCAGGTAACGCTTGCTGATCTGAAAATCTGCCGCCAAACCATTACCCCGCTTGCGATTCAGGATGCGGCGGCAGTCGAGCGTATGCAGGGTTGGGCATCCACCGCACGACGGGCTAGTAGCCCTGTGGTTGCAGCGAAAACTCAATCTTTGCGTGCTGCTAAGTTTCGGAATATGAACTGATGAGAAAGCGATTGTCTCCTGATTCTATGGGGGCAATCACTCTTTTTTTTTAGTAATTGAAAGCAACCAATTAACATACTTAATAAGGCGAATAAACATGACGACAGACTTAGTTACTTATTACGGGCAGACTCCAACTATTGACCAACTGGTTGATAAATATGGTGTGTATTTAGAGAAGTTGGACAGAGAAACTAAGCTTATGCTCCGAATGGCATTAGCAACTTACATTTTTACGTTAGAAAAAGACAGTTCTACTAAGCATACTGTTGCTGAGGCACTTGAGGATGCATTGTCTAATCTGGGCTTATTAGTTTCATATCCATTGTATAAAAACTTGTTTGAGGATGTCTGCTCTACTTTAAATGGGCTAACAACACACGAAGCGGAAACAATACTTGAAGCACTACAACATCAAATTAGATGGGGCAATGCCCGTCAAACCGTGAATTGACAGGGTAAGAAACATGGAAATCTATTTAGTCTTTGTTGATGCTATCCGAAACAGCAATAAATTCTGGGCGGCCATTGTCGAAGATGGTAACTTGACAGTGCAGTGGGGCAGAGTCGGTTATCAAGCACAAACCAAAGTTCACACATTAGGCAATCATCAGAGGGCGGTTAGCAAATTCAACAATCTAGTAGCCGAAAAGATGATGAAAGGCTACAGAAGAAGTCAGTCACAAATCGACAGTAATTGTGAAGTTTCTGAAATCAACAGAGCGATTGAATTACTAGAAATTATTCGTCCTTATGTAGAGCAGAAAAACTTTTCAGTTGCTTATATCAATGCCCTAAATCAATATCTGAAGATTGTACCAACACCTTTGGGTATGCAAATTGAACCATACAGAGTATATCGCTCAGTAGAAGATGTTGATTATCAAATGGTATTGCTTAATTCTTTGTTAACGACACCTGCACCACAAGCTGTTGCGGTGGCTGCTGGCCATGTCCCTGAAGCAGCAGCAGAACCCAAGGTAGTTAGTCTCAAGACTATCAGTAAGAACTTCTGGCGACATTTGTAATTTGAGAAGCGTCACTTTGTAAGAGATGCCAAATAGCTACATTTCATTTTGAAAAATTGTTTGGGTAAATTATGGAAATCAAGACTATTGCTGTAACTTACACACGTAAGTTCAATTTAGGTGACTACGAATCTTTAGAATTAACTTGCTCACTATGGGGACAAATTGACCCAAAAGAAGAAGATGCACAAGGGACGACACAATTTCTATTTCAACAAGCAAAGGATTCAGTTAAGGAAGCTGCAATTCCAGTAATTAAAGCTTCTACCCATCAAATGAATAAAGCCAAAACTTACAAACACTCTGCAACAAATCAATTTGACGATCTTGATAATTTCTAATAACTGAAATTCACTTTTTAAGTTCAAAAACACTTTAGTCAAGCATTAATACTGCTTGGCTATTTTTTTCACGCAGCGCTTTGACCCCCACAAACCACAACAGGAAAGACACCATGCCTAAAAAAGCTAACCCAGTCCCAAAAGACCATTCCCAGTTATGCCTTCAGTACCTAAGTCGTTGCGGTGGCAGCGCTCGGTTATGCAGTATCAATTTTAGCTTGGGAGTGATTCAAACATTGGTCAATCAAAGAAGAGTAAAGATTACGAATACAGGTGCAGGATTTTTTGTGGAGTTGGACGAAGTGAAATGAAAACCCATAAAGTAACTCATCAATCATCTTTGCCTTCAAACACCCGTAATAAATTAGTTCTACGCCGGACTCGAAAAAGATTTAACCCCAAAGTATTCATAGACCGCACGATAGAAACAACTGCAATTGTCTCTCTGCTCTTAACTGGCTTTTCAGGAGTAGGGGCAATGGCTTGCTGGGGGCTGGAGATTATCGAGACTAATAATCCCAACATAATCATCTCTGGTTGGGAGCAACAGAAAAATATTTGCTTGGGTGCAATGCTGGTAAGTTTTTCCGCATTCTTAGGCAGTTCTTTAGTCGGAGCAAGTTTTAGTATTCAACGAGATAAATTTTAGGTTAGTTAACGCTAATGAAAGAGTACAAAACCAAACATGGAGGCTACAAAATTGAGACTGCCGAGTTATCAGATGGCGCTGTGGATGTTCATGTGGGAAAAACAGGTCTGTTAAAAACAACTTGGGCATCACCTCCAACTCAAACTTTTGACAATCATACGCAAGCTGTTCGCCATGCCAAAAATGCTATTGATAACGGCGAAATTGATTCAGTTTTTCAAAGTTAGAACACACCAATGGAAATTAAGCTAACTACTTCAGAAATTCAAGCCATATTGCAAGGGTGTCAATATACACTGCGGCTTATTAGCAGTAGTCAAGATTATCGCAATATCGAATCCTCCGAATACTTTTCTACATTGAATGACGTGGTTTTAAACGATGCTTTCAATATTTTGGAGGAAGTTTTGGATGCAATCGATGATATGAAGCAGATGACTCAAAAATGAGAATTTTGATATGGAACAAGAAATCAGAAATGCAGTCGGGTTGGGTAGTCCTGAACTCGCAATCGAGTCAAAACCAAAACCGGAGCCGGAACCAAAGCCAACTGTAACGATTTACGATTTTGGCAGACTTTTAACTGAGAATGAACCATCAGTAAAAAAGAAGTAAGAAAAGATGAATTGTAGTCTTTTCATCAAAGGCATCAGTGCAGCAGCAGCAACAATTATTTGTGGATATTTCGGCACTCAATATCTCGGCAGAAATATCATGTACGTCATTAGTGGAGCAATAGCCGGGACTGGGATCACAGCATTCATGGTTGACCGAATTACTGGTCAAAATGAAATTGACCAAGTTATGTTGCGCCGACCTCGACCTTTAAATAGACCCACCAGTTGTATAGGTTGCAAATACTATCACGGGATCTCTTACAACGGCTCCCCTTTAATTTGTTCTGTTCATCCCGAAGGCATTGAGAGCGCGGAATGCCCCGATTGGCAAGGCTTTCAACTATCTAAAGAAGGAGCAAGAAAATGACATTAACCCTAGATAATCGCTCTCGAAACAAAGAATCGTCCCTGACGCAAGCATTACGACAAATACAACAGCTAAACTCCAAGATTCAAGAGTTGGAGCAGCAGCATCAAGATTACGTGCAGAAGCAACAGAATTTGATTGCCGCGATCGCTGAGATTTGTGTTTCTCCGATCCAGGAAGTACAGGCACTGCGGATTCTGATTTATCGGGGAGAAGCAGCTTGTCGGCAGTACCTGAGATCGCTGTTGGTCAAACAGAGGAAGAATTCATAGAGATCAAGCACTCATTGATTCTGGTTCTGTACGTGATATTTCTAAAACTCGCTGTAACCAATATGAAATTTCAAGAGAAGCAGATTGCTTTTGTTCAGCATCAGTCCAGATATCGTCCCAATGGAATAGCCAACGAGTCAGAAGACGAACTAAATCAACTAATTCACAGGCTCGGTCAATATCATCTGCCTTTACCATATCTGGTACAGTCCACTCAATAAAGTATCGGCTTTCATCAACCAAAGCCAGTATTAAATCTTCTGATGAGCCTTGAGTCCACAAAGATTGAATTTGTGACAAGTGTGTAGCTAGACGACGTAAACGTGTAGTCACATCATCTTGCATAAAAATTTGTTGCTTTGGTGTCACTTCGATCATAAATTTCCTAGGAACTCGTTAATCAGTTGAGCTACCCTTTCTCTAATTTTAGGGTCTAAAAGTTCCATTGATCTATTTTGCCGGGGACGAAGATTAACCATCGACTCATAAATGATTTTTCCACTTATCGGCATAAAACTGGCAGCCCAAATATCTTGTTGTCTACTGCCGTCATCTAGCAATTTTTCTTCACAATCAGCGTGTAGACCACCACCACCAACCAGCACCCGACGTTCGATATCAACTGCGGTTCTAATGTAAAACTTGTGCTGTTGCAGCATAAGTTCAAGTTGCTCCGGGGTGGCGCGTTCGCGTAACAGCAAAATCATTTAAATGATAACCTCCATCAGGGAAAGGCATTCTAATTATGGAACGGAATCAAGCACAAGTAATTGTTGTAAGTCTGACTAGCACATTAGCGGCCATATCTATCGGGTATTTAGGAGTACAAATTTTTGGCAGAAATACAATGTACACAATTACTACAGCCATGTTAGGGCTGGGTACTGGGGGAGCTATCGGTAAGGTTTTGGTGGAGAAAAGGCAGCAGCGAGTAGTACCAACACAGTTAAAACAAAGATAGGAGCAATTGCGTGGAAGCTTCAAAAGTTGTCACTATCCCGAATCATTGGACATCACCCAAATATTCGTTAGGGCAAAGAACCAAGCAGGGGATGATTGTAGGGATTCAGTATTGTCTATTTGAAAACTTAGTGGTTCCTGAACGAGACGGTTCATGGCGATATGCGGTATTAGTTAGCACTGAAGATGAGCAGGTCGAATATATTTCGGAATCTGGGGTTCAATTACCACCCGAAAAAGAATTGCGTTTGGACATAGAAGGCGAGATTGACTTTTACCAGCGCAAGATTGAGAACCTGACACAGTATTTAGAGGTGGTGTGAAAAATCGGGCTTTAATAAAAAAAGCCCCAAAAGCCCGCTTTTCTCAAAACTTGACCAAGTGTGCCGCTTTGAGTTGTGACATCTCTACTCTTTATCCCGACAGCATTTGAGGCATTTTTAACCACTCAAAAATTAAGTTAAAAAACAAAAGCGGCACGGAAAGCGGCCAAAAAAAGGATAAAAATCGCTCTAATGATTGCAGGGAGGGAGTTTTAGAAAATGGTGGCTGTGACACTAGAAATATAAGAGTTTCAGAAAAAGCGGCCCGATGTCACAACGAGAGAATCAGGGTTTTGAGCATTTTGAAATGTCACGGCACACCTGATTTGCGACATCCGAAAAGAAGTCGGGTAAAGGGAAAGGGTTAAAGGGGAAAGGATAGAATTTTCTTTAACCCTTTTCCCTGCAAGAAGTCTAAAGAAATAAAAAAGAGGGGCAAATTCTGCCCCCCCAATTAAAAGGGAAAAGGAGAAGGGGCGAGGGAGAAAACCTTAAATTCTCCTTTCCCCATTCCCCTTTACCCTTTACCCTTTTATTAAGCCGCAGCCCATCGTATCCATTGCTCAACTTCTGGGCGGCTTAAACGTTTAGAAGCTTTGAAAGTTACTTGCTGCTTTCGTGCCCAACGGTAAAGTGTTCGTACTGTTACCTGTTTACCTGTGACTCTTAGAATAATTTCTGGTAAATCTTTTCCAACTGCATTGGTGTAACAAGCGTTATAAATTGCTTCAGCTAGATGCAATTCGGCAAATGGATTTCCTGAGAGTTTAAACTTAATTTGAAACAGGGTGAATTTTTTATTTGGCTCTAACTTCTTCATGTAAGCCAAAGTCAATAACCACATAGCTTGTTCCTTTACCACTTCCCTAGCATACTGTGGAACTTGGCACAATCTTAACCATTTGCGCCAAGTACGTTCTGCTATGGGATGGCAATAGACTTGCTCACAAGAAGTTTTCAGCCAGTCTAAAGGATATTTTTCCATAGCGTTTTAGTTTATTCCTCCGTAGGTATTGCTGATTCGTCTACTAGAAATGTTTCCCAATCTACGGTTTCAATATCTAACACGTCTTTCAAGCCATTGTTTTTGAGTATGTCTGCAACTAGTTCACTAACCGTAGAGTGATTGATAGCTGCTTCTTGTTTCAAGTCCTGACAAACTTCTCGCCAATTCCCATCACTGGAAACCCGATCAATCAAAATTGCTTCTGCCATACGAGTTTTGCTTACTCCTCTGGTATGTCCCCATAGAATCAGGCGTATCTCCTTAACTAAGGGAAGGTTAACGGAAAATCTTCGGTCGCGTTTATCTGCCATGTTTATGATGCCAATTAGATTCCATAATTATACTTTTTAGCGTCCTATTTCCTAATTTTAATGCTAAGTCAAATAAATGGATGCTAAAATAACACCATTACTTGCATAAATGGAAGCATATTATGGAAAAGATTCAACAATTCCTTCAACCCTATAATATAGAAGCCACTGAGTCAGAAATCGCTGACCTCTGCGCCCAAGTTAACGCTGACATCGACCAATTGACCGATCAACAAGCCCAAGCGATCGCTATTCAGATTCTTGAGCAAAGGCAAGCAACCGGGAAATTAGCCACTAATGGCAAGTCCAAAAATGGCAACGGTAAACTCGGTAAAAACTCATCCCGTCGTAAATCCATTCCGCCATTGCAAGGAGCGATCGCTCACGCATCTCAGGTTTCTAACCAAGAAATTCAATCTTTGGAGGATGTTCTCAACGTCGGGATTGATGCTTACACAACCGACAAAGCCGACCAGTTGTTATCAACAATTCGCAATGCCCCCAAGGATGTGGTGAGTAAGTTTGTCTCTAAAGCGATGGAGGAGGAAGCTGACGTAGATTCCTTTCGTGCAATCGGTGACGAACTCGTTGCGGGTATTTTCGGTATTAGCCCAACAAATGCAGCCGAATAAATTAATTGGATTAGCAGCAGTACTCAATCTGCTGCTATTAACCCTCGTTTTGGGCGTGGCAATATATGGAGCAACAAGACCAAACCCATCGCAAAGCATTAAATATTCACCTGAAGAAGGACGGGGAATTGAATCTGTCAGGGCTGACACTAGAAAATCTGACAACAGAAGAATTCCTGGTAGTCCAGCAAATTATTGATGAGTCGAGAGTGCGATCGCATTCTAATAGACAGATTGAGGAATTGATGCAACGGGGAATGATGGCTCAAACTGCGATCGCAGCTTTTACTATATTGATGTTTTCGTTCATGGGCATATATGGCATAACCCGATATATCGGCTCACAAGTTCAACAAGTTCAGCAGACTTATACCAATTTTAAGTAGTAGGGGGGAGAAAGGAATGTTAGGAAAATGGCTTCCTGGTTTATTTGGCGGTAAAGGTAATGGAGTAGTATCAACGGATTTAAGAGTTGGGGATGCAACACAAATTGAGGGTAATCTCCCTTCATCAATCCGCGATCGCTACACATTGCCAGCTTACACTACAGCAAAGCAGGTTCTTGATGAAGCAGAAGTGGCTGGCACTCTAAAAGCACAGAAGTGGTTGCACACTAAATTTTCCCGGCACAGGCTCAAGCAGTTGCAATCCTTGGCAGAGATGTATAAAAACCAATTGGCATATTCCCAAGAAGCCATGAAGATTGAGGAAGATTTGCAGCGAACCAGGGGATTACATGGGGAGGCGGTAATTCGTCATGCCTTTGGTTCGCAGGAACAACAACGCCAGTTGGGGGGATATGAGAAAGCATTTGATGAAGTGGGAGATTCATTCCGATTTTAGGTTATGCAAATCAAGCTCTCTCATGTAGGATATACAGTGTCTGGGGTTGGCTTTTCTATGTTTATGGGTTATTTATCCGTTGCCAGCCCCGTTAGTCGATACATTCTTTGGTTTATTGGCATAATCTCCATCTGCTGCATAGTTCTGGGGTTATTCAACTTTGGCGGTTTAGTCATTAAAGGTTTTGGCTTCAACCGTAAAACTTTCACCATCGGCTTGATGCCTGGAGTGATATTCCTGTTTGTCTTCTTGACTTTAGTTGCAGCCGGTGTTGCGTTGGGGGTGAGATAAGTTTATGCCATTTGAATTACAACGTCTAACTGCCAGTAGTGCCATTCATGCAGAACGGACTATCTTATGTAGTTTAGGAGCGAGTGCAGTGTTATGTCTGTCTGCTCCTTTTTTCTTAAATACTGACCGAATAACAACCGGGATGCTACTTGGTGCTGGAACGGTGAGTGCTGGCTTATTTGGAGTATCTGCCCAAATCAGTGAAAGCAAGCAAAAAGTTTATCGCTCTTTACAAGAAGCTGACCTGAAATCACTTAAGCAGCATTTGCAAGGCGAAGCTGTTTATGATTATGTCACCACTGCGATCGCAGCTAAACGCAGAGTTGCTGATTATGTGAATCGGCTACCAATGCAAGAGCGCCCCCGGTGGATTGCTGAATATCAATTGCAAGGTTTGGTAACTCTTCCAGAACCACCAGCACAACAATCACCTTCACCGACTGGGATTCCTAATCCTGATATTGCTGACATTGATGAAGAATCAGTGCAGTCGGTGATTAATCCGGGTGCGATGAAAATTCTGCAAGCGATCGCAGCAAATTATCCTGATTACATCAGAATTGATGGTGCTTGGATTGATGAACTGTGTAATGCTTCATCCAATCAAAATATGACTCTTCGCAGTAATCACCATTTTTACCTTTCTGGTGGAACACAATCTGGTAAGTCCACTCTAGCAGGCGTGATTATCAACAAAATTGCTGCAAAATCTCAAACACCAGCAATTGTCATCGGCAGCGATCCAAAAGATGATGTCACTAGATGGTTGTGCAAGTTTAGCCGTAAGTTTGACGGCATGAAAGAATTAAGAAATTGGATCATCTTTGCCACAGACCAAATTGACAAACAGAAAGCAAGAGTATCAATTGTTGGTGGTGAATGTCAGGGTGTCCCGGAATTATTTCTTGCACAGGATGAAGTTGATAGTGTTTATGGTGGTGGCAAGGGACTTCCAGGAATGGTTGATGCTGATACTGCCAAAGACTTGCAAGGTTTTTGGAACTATATCATCAAATTCACCGCCGGACTTAAAGGACATGGGGTGTTTATGGGCCAGTCCCCGCTCTCTGGAGAAACCGGATTTAGCCGTCCATCTCTGAAAAATGTTTGCTTTATTGCGATGGGGCAGACATCGAGTTATATCCTTGACCATCCCCAGGATTTCGTAAACGTTAAAAAGGAGATTTTGGAAATCTTGCGACAGGCTTGCGAACTGTTAGATAAAGCCGGAGTTCGATATGCCTTGGTGATTCCTACTCGGTCTAATCCCTTCGTTGCTCTAATCCCAGAATTTGATATCAAAGGTCTGGAACAAAAACAGGATTCCAAACCGAATGCTGACACTGTTAATAGTTCTAAAAATAATCAGCAATCCTCACAGCAGCAGGTTGACTGGTATCAAGAAATTAGAAAATGGGCAACAGAATTAGGGAGAAAACCACATTTTCAGGAAATCAAACAGAAGTGGCACGAATTAACGGGGCAAGAGTTAAACGAAAAAGGCGTTACCCTACTGCTGGAAAATCTCGGTTTTCCCGATTCGGTGAACTAGACTGGAATGCTCGGTATGGCGATTTGAAAAATTATAAGAAGAAAGTGGCAATCGCTCACAAACAACATCGACAAGCTCATAGTAAATGCTGTTGTTGTTTAAGGTCTGAAGCTACTCAAATGCACCATACCGAGTATACTTATACCAATCACGAAAAGTTGGGAATCAATTGGTTTCCACTGTGTGACAAGTGCCATCACGAAGTTGCACACTCATCAAATAACTGGATTAAAAATAAGGCTGACCCAGTTCGGAAGAATAAAAATACAGAAGAATTTATAGCACGTTTACAGCTTGGCTTTAAGCTATTGTATGGAGGAATAAAATGGTAATTAAATCAGTTATTAGTTATCCATCTTAAAGGTGTATAGATATTGGATAAAGAAGCGCTAAATTGAGACTTACATTCTTCTGAGTGCGGCGTTTCTCCAAGGATTTAACTGTTCACTGATAATTGGTCAGCTTTAGCTTCAACTTACTTAATGGAAATCTCAGCAGAATATTTTAGTTTAATTGGAGTTGAATCAAGTGTATAGCGATTACGATGAGTTGAATTTTGAAGAACAATTACACTTAACTGAATCCCTTATCAGACAGCGACACAATCAGCAGATGTTCTTGCGGCGAAATGCCCAACTGTTGCAGCAAGAGTTAAACTTTGAAGCTGAATTGTTAGAAGACAGTCCAGAGTTAGCCCAGGTGATTCATTCTCTTAATATGCAGGAGATTCAAGCTCAACAGCAAGGATCATTTGGTGCTATGCAAGGGGATTCTACCCCTAAAGAGCAAAGTCTTTGGAGTAAGTTTTTTCCGGGATTGGGTGGGAGATAAATATGTCTTGGTCGAAATCAATTTCCTTAGACGTTGCTAATAAGCTTTTTAACGTAATTGGGGTTTATTTTGAGCAGAATGACTTAGAGGGTGGTTATGTCGCCAAATATGAAAATAAGATATTGAGAAGGCCAACGTTAACCGCTTGCTGTATGGCTGTTTTAACTGACTGGGTAACAATAAAGGAGGAATAAATTTATGCTACAACTGGCTCAGATAAATCCAAATTCCTTTAGTCTGGTCTGATTGATACTAGTTTTCAGTCTTATAAATTCGATGAAATTTCAGATTAACTATGGATAACTTGCAAGAATTAATAAACAAAATTCAACCCAACATTGAAATAATTCAACAATCTGAAACTAAAATCACTTTGCAGGGTAATTTCATTTCCAAATCTGGCACTGATGACCTTGAGTATTTTATTAGTTTGAGATTAATCTCAGCTTCTTTTGCTTTTAATAACAAGCTAGAGCGCCGTACTTATCAAAAACCAAAAATAATTACTTGTGAAAATTCCTAATCAGCTTGAATTTAAAGGTAACACGATTGAGGCACACGAGAACCATAAAGGGTTTGAATTGAAGAAGAATTCAGAAGTCAGAATTCAGGAGTCAGAATCAATCAGTCGGGGATTCAGACCAGCGACTGATTGAAGACCTTTATTTGCTTATTTATACGGTTATCTAACACTGTAGTATCAGTCATAAATGCACCTTCAAAACTTGTATAATGTAGTTTTACTGAAAGGCAGCAAGAATGAATCCGTGTTTATGCGGGACTTATTAATCAGCTAACTTCATGAATCCGCACAATTGCCGTAGTGAACGCATTTTGATTAAAAATTTCGTTCGCCATCTTTTTCCAAGATGGAAATTAATTCAAACACTCGCATATTTTCTCCTGTCCAAACTTGATCTAGTAACCGCAAATTTTCAAGAGTTAAGTCATTCTCTTTCACTATCGATACATTTGTTTTGCCCAGTGCCATTAACAAATCTTCAAATACAACTAAGCCATTAAACTCCAAGCCTTGAATCTCGGCTGATGCTAAGACTGACAATCGCTCACCACAAATCTCAATCATAAACCACTCACAAAAATCTTTTTCCAGCAATGGATGACGGGCACTGATCCCTTGCATCAGCCATAGACCATAAATACTAGCTGTTGCATCATCCATTGTGGCTAAACGTGTAGCTGCCACCCTCCCAAGATTCTCAAAAAATCGCACACCTAAAGCTTTTTCTAACATCTGCATTGGCTCTGGTAGTGCATGAGCTACAACAGAAATTTGGCTATTTTCTAGTTGTTTAGAATGATATTTTTCTAAATATTCATTTGCTTCTTTTGATGCCAACATCCTACCATCTGGGTGTAAGTTGAAATCAACCCCTGGCTTGAAACCTCCTTGAACTAGCTTTTGAGTCATGCTTGTCGATACATCTTTTACGGCTTGTTGATAACTTTCCTTGCCTACGTATTCTTGCAAGAACCAAACAAAATTTGCATACTCTACTTGCACAAGAGCTTCTTTGAGGATTATTGTCTCATCCTCTAATTGTGCTAGGCTTAGGATTTTTTGAATTTCTTGCAGATTTTGACAAGAAATCGCTTCTATCAACTGCTGTTTTAAGAGTTCATTTTGCGAATTCATTTATCTCAATGCTCAAC
>NZ_KV757540.1 GCF_001712795.1 Nostoc sp. KVJ20 | reverse complement strand
TGTAATCAAGCTGCTAGACTATAAACAAAGGTTGTCGGAGCTAGAAGCCAGTCGTAACCCCTTTGCTACAGTGGTAATGGCTCATTTGGCAGCAGTGCAAACCCGCAGTAATAGGTCGCAAAGGAAACAATCAAAACTGAATTTAGTACGTCGGTTGTATGAGCAAGGGTTTGAACGCGAGGCTGTTGTTAACCTTTTGGCTTTTATTGATTGGATGCTAACGTTACCATTGGATTTAGAACTAGAGTTTAAAAGAGAAGTCGAACAATTGGAGGCACAACTGCGTATGCAGTACGTTACTAGTTTTGAGAGAATTGCTCGAATAGAATCTTTATTAAAAGGCATAGCTTTGGGATTAAAACTCAAATTTGGAACACCTGGACAAAACTTATTGCCTGAAATTGAGCTTCTTGAAGATTTCAGATTGCTAGAATCAATCTTGTCAGCAATAGAAACAGCAGATACTGTGGATGAATTGCGTTCTATTTATCAGACAGCAGATGACACACCGTCAGAAAATTAGAATTGTTTGATATTTGATTTTCAAGGTTCAGCAAGTTTTGAGTGCCGAAATTAGCGTTAATTAAGCACTCAATGAAGTATCGTTATCAATTTCTGCATTAAGCTGATCAAACAGATCCGCCTGATCACCCCAACAATCCCAGCCAACTCTAGACGAACGTGCGAACATCTCCAGCTTGGTCATATCAGGACACAGCTTTTCTACAAGTTCAAAAAACTGTTCGGGCTTACGTGAATGCTCACGACGGGGTGAGTGTAAAATGCTTGACTGGTTTGTGAGTGTCCGTCCAGCAAAAGCCCTGACATTACCTCGTACAGCTAAAGCACAATGTTCAGTTGCGTTACGTAGCCAGTGACCAGTTCCCAGATGGGTTGTACCAGCTTTAGTAACTTTTTCCCAGGTTAGAATCGTTTTCAAGCTGAAACCCCATGTTTCTAAGCAGTGTGCGGCTTCTACCATGTGATTATTTGTGTACCAAAGCCAGAGAACTGACCCTCTACGATCGCTTAAATCTGGAACAGGCAATGACAGTATTTCTTCTATGTGCATTGGCTTGTAGTTAATCCGGTTCCGGTGAGTCTTATCCTGATTCCTCAGCCGATAGAACCAAGGAGGGTCAATCACGATGCACTGGTATTGACCTTCTAATCTAGTTAGTCTCATGTTTAATTCCTGTTATTTTGAACGTTAATTTCAAACTTGTTCTGGAAATTCAATTTGGCTTAAAGTCTGAAGTTCAACAGCTAATCCACTTAAGAAATTTTGGAGTTCGACTGTTGCCAAATCAATGGATATCTCTTTTTCTGACGTATAAATAAGTTGCTTGTGATGCCCAAAGTAAACTTCTGTACGAGTTAAGTTTTGCTCTGTATCAGTTAACAGAGTCAAAGTAAATCTTCCAAGTTTACAAAAGTAATACTGACGGGTTGCACAAGAAGTATCTCCTTGATGCCAAGTAATATTGGTTTTTGAACCAATGTGAGCGCTAATAGATTCAAAATCTACTTGGTAAATATTCAAATATGCTTGCATTTCTCCACTGTTGTAGTAGCCAACAATGTGTTGCCTGATTCCATCAACTGATAGGCTATCGGGGATATTAATATGGGCAACAGATGCAACTTTTTCAACTACTGTGACTACGACTTCCATATCTCCTGCCTCAAACCCCAAATTCAAAAACTTTAATTCCATCAACATCAACGGGATTAAGGTTAATTAATCCGCCGCTAGCATAATTACAAGGAATCTTGCGCTTATCCTTATCATCGAAAGCATCTTTACAAACTGGCATCCATCGTCCTACACAAGAAAATCCTGCGGCAGAAGATGGAGCGCCAGCTTTTTTGTAATCTTGGACAGAAGCAATGTGACCGCAACATGGACACTTAAACTTCCATTGCATCTTGTCTTGTCCAAATAGTGTTTCTCCAAGAGTTAGCCACTGTTCTTTATTCATATTTAATCCTCCTCATCTTCTAATTCTTCGTCTTCATGGAAACTTACCCCAAATAATTCATGAATAAAAGCTCCTACTTTTTTCCAATCAACTTGGGCTTCAGCTACTTCCGGCATAGGATATTTTTTAGTGATTCTTTTAAAACTAGAAAAATCTTCCCAAGTCCACTCGCCTAACTTATCTGATTCAGTCTCAGTTAGGTAATTTAGGCTAATAATATAATCTTGTACTCTTTCTTTGATTTGTTCTCTATCGCCAAATTTCCAAAACTCACCAAACCAAGTAATTACTTTTTTTGTGCTGTCTGTTTCTGAAGAGTCTTCCTCCACCTCCTCATCTGAACATTCATCTTTGATGGATTCAAATTCTTCGATTGCGAAAATAGCCATAGCCACACACGCTCTTTCTGCTGGATGTGTAGCTGATTGCATCCGGTAGCTTTCGCGGACTACATAGCCTTGGATCGCGTAGAATTTCTTAGCTAGTTTTTCAATGAGTGCGTCTTTTTGAAAAATTCCAAGTTCCATATCCTTTCCCCTCAAGGTAGAATTTGCCTTTGTTGTAAAAGTCTTAATTCTTGATTACTGGCCGATCGCTGTGCTTGACCAATGACCATCAAGCAGTAACTACAGCTTTCTTACTAGCGAAAGCCCCCGCCTGCCTTAACGCTGCTCCAGGACTGGGATGAGCGAAAAATTCTTCTATAGCTTTGGTCAACCCAGCCGCAACAGCCGGATCGTGACAAGCGTAGACATAGATGGGCTGTTGAACCCCATTAACCAATCGCGTTTCTTGGCGATCGCCCAGATGTGGGTAGAATGTTCTCACCCATGTCCCCAAGTGTCCGCGATAGTGGGAGCCTTTAAGGGGAACTTTCTTGCCCAATTCGCTTTCTGCAAAATTGACCACACCTAACCACTTCTCTTCTGTGCCGATTAGAGACTGTCTGTTGTGGTCAGCTAAGAGGTTGGCGGCGTAATCATTTATCTGTTGCTCCATGTAGGGGTTGAGTCTGCCACCTGTTATCTCAGCCAGGGTCTTCATTGCTTCTACCAAAGTTTTTAAGCGCTGTTCGGCTGGGGGAAGGGCAAGTGTGGGAGGTTGGGATGGGTGAAGTGAATAACTACCTGTTTTACGAATAGCTGGAAGGACTTCGTGAAATACCCAGCGCTGGAAACGTTTTGCAACTGGTTTACGGGACTTAAAGATGAGGCGGTATAGTCCAGGTTCGGTAACAGTAAGCATTTCTTGCTCTCCACCAGGGGTACGAACATTCTTCGTACCCTTTTCATCTGGCTCCAGAGTCTCTAATGCTTTACTTGTATCGCTCAATTGCAAACAAGTGCATACATCAGCAGCGACCCATTCTGGTTTCTCTGCTATGCCAACAAAACGAACTTCTTTCTCTTCAAACGAAAAAACTGATAGGTTAGACATGGCTATTCCTCTGCTATGGCTGTGGCTTAGTCAAGCGATCGCACTCTTGGCGGGGGGTGATCGCTTTTAAGTTTTATGGATGAGTTAGGCTTGATCGTCCTTGAAGATTTCATCGAAGCTGACTTCTCTGCCAGCTAAATCCGATGCTAAATCTTTGAGTTTAAATAGTGTGTCGATTTGACACCTATCGAGTAAACCTTTTTTTGCAGATGATAAGGTTCTTCTGTTAAGTCCCGTTTTCTCATGTGCAGTCTCAATGGACAAATCACTCTCCTCAGTCCAAAACTTTGACAAATCAATGTATTTAACCATTCTTTGTATCGGAATACGCCTAGACTTCTCAAGCATATTCCGATCGGCAGCATATTGATGTACCAACATATTGCTGTATTTTTCTATATTCACAATCTTACCTTCAATATACCAACAAGTCAATATGCCAGTATGTTGACATACTGGCATATTGACGATATTGTAATAAACATAGGGCAAAGGAAAGCGAACTGCCTGCACCCAAACGCAAAAAGGGTTCGCAAGTCTAACCAGTCACAGATTTGATCAACATAAAACATAGATTTGAGAAACAAGAACCTCCCGTCGTATAGCACAAGGTACGCCAGGTAAAGTCGGCTGGGGGAGATACTCAAGATCACTCAATAAATCCACCCATACTGCAATTAGGGCAGCTGCTCAATACCTTCTCTAGAGCCTTGTGCTGTGAATTCTTGCTAGAAAATAACTGAAATTCAGAAATATGAGGCTACGCCAAATCTTTTTGAGAGCGTTGCGGTAAACCACAACGTTGTTTACGCAAAACAAAAGGCGATCGCTGGCCTGGAAAACTCGCGATCGCCTTTTTACCCCAAACAAGAGGCAATTTCTAATGATTACACAAACTTCAGCCCCTGCGCCAACAAAAGATCCGTTGACCACACGCGATCGCCAAATCATTGCAACCATCGTCAATCAGTCGGACTACTCAAAAGAGTGCAAGCCCGAAGATGTAGTAACTATCTGGATCAACAGTGATGATATTGTGTGGGTAAAAATGATCCACGGCTATGCTCGTTACCACAAACAATCCTTCAAACGGGCTGTTGCAGAGGTAAAAGCGAGTCTTTCTGCTCCAGTAGAGCGCAATCACCAGGAAGATGAGGAATTAAAACAAGCTTCTGAGAAAATTGGCTTGTTAGGTGATTGTGACTGGTTATCGTTGAGCGTCCAATACCATTCTGATAAAGTAATCGGTCATGCTGGTTGTTATATCTCTCACAAGGCTCGAATATTAACCCCACCGGCTGAATGGGATTTTACACTGCCGAAGTGGAATATGCCTGCTGCCATCTGTCCAGACTGCGAAGGTCATGGGTGCGGTAATTGTTCGTATCGCGGGACTCGTGCAGAAGACTTGTGCGAACCAGTAGACGGCTATCGACTAACCTATGTAGGACGCACTGACCTCCAGACGGCTCACAACGTATATCTAGATGGTGAATTCTTGGGAATTGTCTTCAAGGTCAGAAATGCTGATGAAGTCTGGGAAAACGACCCCAAGACTTACTATTGGCGGTGTGGGGATGGAGTACGATATTGGAGTGCGAAAGAGGCTGTAGAAGCACTGCGTAGAGGGACGACTCCGATTGAACTGCCGCAGGTTTGTCAGGAGTTAGTAGCGGCGTAATTGAAATGGTGGAAGAGAATTCTCTTCCACCACTATTTTAAAATCAGTGCCATTCGCCACCGAGAATTAGAGCTTCGCTTAGTTTTTGTGAAAACTAACATTAAAGAAAGGCAAGCAGCTACTATGACAGCTTTTGACTTTGATTCTGCTGAACACAAAGCCTACGAAAAGACCCCAGCAGCCAAAAGTATTCCTTCACCCGCAGGCATTTGGATTGCTTACGAAAATCAACAATTAGCAGGATGGTACGAAAATAAAGAACTAGAAGGTGGGAAAGAGTATAAAGTTCTTACTAACAAGTTGGACGAAAATGATGAAAAGATAGGCATTCCTGGCGCTCTCTATAGACAACCACGAATACTTGTGATTGGGCGATCGCCTTTGCTATACGGAAACGATAGAAAGGTGATTGGAGTTTGGCGTAGCAGTGATGGTTTGGACAAAAACGCCTACAAATTCGGTAGGCGGTATATGGTGATTTTCGTCGATACCCAAAATCAACCTCTTCATATCGCACCAGTACAAATAACTGCTTGGGGAGTGTTTCAAGTGTCGTTTGATCAACAACTAATGGCATTCCGTGAAACCTGCGAACAAGCTTATGCAAGTTTTCAAGGCAAACATCACCAACCGAAGAATTTACTTTGGCATTCGATGTGGGTATTTTGTCCCATATTGAAAACAGAGAAACGTGAGAAAGGGGGGCAAACTTCCAATGCCTGTGTATGTAGTGGATACGAAAAGCCAACTGCGCTCAACTGGGAAAGTTATTGTATTGGCAAGAAACCAATAGCTCAAGAAATTGCCCTTGTGCATAATTCTATCAGCGATTGGTGGAAAAAAGGATTGCCTAACAATAACTTACCAAAGCATACGTCTCATGCACTAGATCGCAATCAATTGATGATGGAGTCACAACGATTGATTGAAGCTTTAGGTTGGGGTGAGGAAAAGGGCAAACAGTTTCTCATAGAGAACTATGGTAAAAAAGGAAGGCAGTCACTAACTAACGAAGAATTTGCTAACTTCGTCAACAAATTGCAGTCTATGCAAGCAAATTATGACGATGAAGTTGGTTACTGGGAGGATGTGCCTTCTTAATAGCCAAATACTTGTTGAGGTGATTACAGCAATTGCGTTCATCTTTATGCTTCCCTATTTACCTTCAAGTAGGGAAGCATATTTGATCAGTTCTCAAGTCTTTTCTACAGCTAATAAAGAAGGGACAGGGGAAAAGGTAAAAACCTTGCTTTTCTAAGGATAATTTAATTCATGAATCCCTTTCCACTTTCCCCATCTTTTGATTGGGCTGTACGTATTTCAATCATTTAAAATACCCCATGACTATTACAATCGTTCACCCCACTATCGAAAACTTACAGCAGTTTTCTGACTCATTCGACATTGAGAAACTATTGCAATCTGAGGGAGTTCTGCCGTGGCTTCTAGCAAATGGTTGGAACTACGGCGATGAATCTTGTTTGATTGCAAACATTATCGATGAGTCAACAAGTCTTGATGAAGTTTGGGACTCTGAAGAGTTTGATTTTAACGCCTTATCAGATGAATCAAAGGAAAAATTAAATCTGATTTTCGAGCATTTCTATCTGTAATCTTCTGTCAATATCAATCAATAATTAACGGAAAGATAACGAATTATGCGTGAAAAACTCTACAGTCAGACTGATTAAATCTGACTGTAGAGAAAAATCGATTCCACAACAAATTATGGCACACTTCACTGCTACTCAGATGGAATTAAATTTGATTAAAGTCTACGACGCGACACTGTTAAGCTCATCAAAAGTTTACCAAATCAACGGTACACATTGTCGATACTTAGGCGATGCAGGTACTATCCAACATCCACAGTATTTGTTTCTACCTCTGCCAAATCAAAGAAAAAAAGCCAGCTTTCGATTAAATCGAAACAAACTCATGACTCGCTGTTATGAAGTCGAAGGTATGGTCTATGAGAAGCCTGCGGTACAGGATAATTCACAGCAACTTCAGCTATTTTAAGCCATGTCCATACATAAACCACCAGTCATTAAAAGACATATTCGCCTGCAAAAAAGCTCTACAAAAGTAATCTATAGAGCTACTACAGACATTCGCTCTCTTGAGAAATCACCACAAAGAAAGCTTCGCTTAATCGAAAGTGAAAAATAATGATTGAGGTCAACAATTATGGTACAAGCAATCGACAACCCTATCGCTACAAATTTCCTAACTGATGCAGTAGTCGAGCGCCACAATTTCTCACAATTAAATAAAACCCGTATTCGCTTCCGTATTCAGTTGAAAAAAAGTACAAAATCGGCTGCTCCTAAATGGGCAGATGTACTACAAGCTGAAGTTTCTGAAATTGAATCAGACCTTGTTAAAGTTACTAATTCCGAAGTTGGTTTGCGGGGTATCAAGGTATTTAAGAAATTGGATGAAGCTGCTGCCCAATTGAGGCAAGAGATTGCTTCAGTTCAAGAGTGGATGTCTGCTGATACTGGCGATTGGGTTTGTCCGATTGATTTGGCTCCACTTGTTTGGAATCAATTAATCAACATCAGAGATAATATCGCCCCTGGATTGCGTAATCAGTTAAAAGCTGATTATGAAGCTGGGTTGGTTGATTATCAAGAGCGAATTGATCAGTTCCTCTCGCTTAACACTTGGGAATTAGCACACGATAAGCAAGAATCTGTAAAAGCTAACTTGCTAAGAGCATTTCCGACTCTGATCGATCTTGAAGACTATTTGCAAGTCGTTATTGGTCGTCCGGTAATTATCCCGGCATTATCCGAACAACTGAACCAGCAACAAGCCGAATGTCTTGACCAGATTACCAAGTTCATACAACAGTATGACCAAAATCTGGAGCAAAAGCTACGGGAATCAGCGATCGCTGGTGGTGAACAACTCGCCGCGCAGTTGCTTGAAGAGTTGGCTGATTGGGAGCCAGGACGTAAGCCGGTGCAGTTTAAAAAGAAGATGCAACGCCATCTTATGAAGGTTCAGGTACTACTAGCGAATGCTGACCCGGAGGCAGGCAGTAGCTTGGAGGCGATGATGGCGCACTTAGATTCTATCGTTAACGATCCAGCGATTGAGTCCAAGAATCTCGGTTCTGATACGCGCAGTCAATTGCAGCAAAAAATGCAAGAGATCCGCATCAAGTTGTTAGACGAACAGCGCAATCTACAATCACTTGCGACTGACGACGTGGGCTTATCGAAAGCTACCGTGATGTCGTTTAAGTTCCGGTAAAAAACAGTCTTGGGCGGGTGCATTCGCCCAAGACTAAGTACCTTAAACGAAAAATGGATATACACCTCAAAAAGAATACCGCACTTTTACTATAGGGACAAAATTCTCATGTCGCATTTCTCAACAGTTAAAACTAAACTTGCTAACCGTGAATGTCTTATTTTTGCACTCACGGATCTAAAACTATCACCGCAAGTTCATGAAGAAGCGCAGCCACTAAAAGGATACTACAGTGGCTCTCAAGGACAAAGCGCTGAAATTATCGTATCTGGTCGCACCATAAAAGCCCGTGCAGACATCGGATTCAAGTGGAATCAGTCAAGCGGCGTGTACGACGTAATACACGACAGTTTTGAAACAGTTCCGAAGCTGGGCAAAGACTTTTTCAGCAATAAACTAATGCTGGCTTATGGACAACGGATGGTTCGCGCTAAAGCTGCCGAGTTACAAGAGCAATTTGGGGAATGTGCGATCGCTGAAACAACCAACGGCACTGTGCAAACTCTACGCCTAACTTTTGCCGGACATCAAGAAGTTAAACAATTTGCACGGAGATAAATTATGGAACGTTCAATACTGATTCATTTTGACAGCGCTACAGGTGAAGTTCGCGTGGAGGCGGAGGGGTTCGAGGGAGTGAGTTGTTTATCGGCTACGCAACCATTTGAAGAAGCACTTGGAGTTGTGGGCGATCGCACGTTTAAGGACGAAGCCCAAACCCAACAACTTCGGACTACCCTAAGCAGCCAAACACGTTTGCGTCAATAATCAGTCATCAGTTACCAGTCTTAACTCGGCTGGTAACTGCTGATCATAAAGGCTTCGCCATTTCATAAGTGAAATATTTGAATAATTGACATGAAACTCTCAAATCTTCTCTCCACGCTCGATTCACAAATTCCCATCGCAGCACTTGATGTTCTGTCTCCTGATGAAGCGACGATTATTCAGTGGTTGACTGCTGAAGCTAACAATAAGCTCTCATGTCCAGTTTTCTTCTGGAATCTGGGAGTATCAACCTTAGAACAATGTTTAATCGCAGCAGATGGGGGATTGGTGTTTAAGCCCGTTGCAGAGTACAAAAAACCACCACACGCTGATCCACTACTATTTGTATTCGACTACATTGCTAACTTTAGTGGGAATGGTGTATTTATCCTCGGAGATATTCACCCCTTTATTGCTAAGAACTCACCCCAATTGAGTTGGGAGATTTTAAGCAAGGTAAAAAACCTTTACCACAGGTTAAAACCCACAGATAAACGCATTGTCTTGTTGGGTCAGAACATACAATTACACGAATCCTTACTCAGATTGATTCCTTATTGTGAAGTCCCTTTACCTAGTATTGACCAAATACTTGAGCATATCACTTCTTATTTGCATGACTTACAACAGTCAGCTATTGAACAGGAATTGACTTTCACTGTTACGCTTGAAAATGCTGAATTTGAAACTCTTTCTCGTGCAGCGCTGGGTTTAACTTTAGAAGAAATTAGTGATTTCCTTCGGTTAACAGTCAAAGAAAACTTAACTAATGATGGTGTCGTCGTTGACGCTGATTTTATCCCCAAAGCTGTCGAGTACAAAACTCGGCTACTCTCTCAAATGGGTATCGAGTTGGGTAAACCAGCTACCATTCCTTTTGGCGGTTTGGATCTACTGCGTGAGTGGCTGATGAGGCGGCGGCGACTATTCACACAAGAGGCGCGAAGTCTTAGCTTACCCCAACCAAAAGGTGTGCTACTGGCAGGGCCTCCAGGTACTGGGAAATCCCACTGTGCCAAAAACATCGCTAGCATACTCAATCTACCACTTCTGCAACTCGATATTGCGTCCCTTTTGGGCAGTCTGGTAGGTGAGTCTGAGGGGAATGTCAGACGTGCTTTGAAAACTGCCGAGGCGATCGCACCTTGTGTCTTGTTTATTGATGAGGTGGAAAAGGCGCTTTCTGGTATTGGCGATACAACTGGCGTTAGTCAAAGGATTCTTGGAACTTTGCTTACGTTCATGAGTGAGTGTACTGCTGGGGTATTTATTGTAGCTACTTGCAATGATCCATCAGCACTACCAAGTGAGTTTAAGCGCAAAGGTAGGTTTGATGAGGCTTTCTTTGTTGATCTTCCCACAGAACCAGAGCGAGTCCAGATTCTGGGGATTCATCTACAACGCTTTGGCATTCACCTGGAATCCGAATATCTCGAAGCAGTTGCAGCCAACAGTGCGAAATTCTCCGGCGCTGAATTGGAAACCCTTGCATCTGAAGCTGCGCTGTTGGCATTTGACGAAGGACGACCGCAGCAGGTAACGCTTGCTGATCTGGAAATCTGCCGTCAAACCATTACCCCGCTTGCGATTCAGGATGCTCAGGCAGTCGAGCGAATGCAGTCCTGGGCGGCTACCGCACGACGGGCTAGTAGTCCTGTGGTTGCAGCGAAAACTCAATCTTTGCGTGCTGCTAAGTTTCGGAATATGAACTGAGAAATAATCTTGGGGAAAGGGCAAAGGAATAAAGAAAACCCTCTTTCCCCCTTCCCCTTCTTGAGGGCGATTGTCTCCTGATTCTATGGGGGTGATCGCTCTTTTAGGTTCGTAGCGATCGCGTTCAGTATATCTATCTCAGATGGGGCAATGCCCGTCAAGTCGTGAGTTGACAGGGTAAAAATATGGAAATCTATTTAGTCTTTGTTGATGCTATCCAGAACAGCAATAAATTCTGGGCGGCCAAAGTCGAAGATGGTAATTTAACAGTGCAGTGGGGCAGAGTCGGTTATCAAGCACAGACTAAAGTCCACACATTAGCTAATCATCAAAGAGCAGTTAGTAAATTTAACAATCTGGTAGCCGAGAAAAAAGGTAAAGGCTACCGCGAAAGTCAGCCAGAAATAGATACCTGTGATGTTTACGAAATTGAGAGAGCTATTGGATTGCTTAATGCAATACGATCTTATGTGATTCATCGGAATTTTGATCAGCATTACATTCAACTTCTTAATCAATACTTAAAAATCGTACCCACGCCGTTGGGGATGCAAATTGATCCCTACACAATATACCGAACTCTTGCTGATGTGGATCATCAGCGAGAATTACTCAATTCTCTGCTAGCAACTCCTGCACCAATTGCTGTTGCGGTGGCTGTTGGTCATGCCCCTGAAGCGACAGCAGAACCCAAGGTAGTCAGTCTCAAGACTATCAGTAAGAACTTCTGGCGACATTTGTAATTTGAGAAGCGTCACTTTGTAAGAGATGCCAAATAGCTACACTTTATTTTGAAATATTGTTTGGGTAAATTATGGAAATCAAGACTATTGCTGTAACTTACACACGTAAGTTCAATTTAGGCGACTACGAATCTTTAGAGTTAAGTTGCTCCTTATGGGGACAAATTGACCCAGCAGAAGAAGATGCACAAGGGACGACACAATTTCTATTTCAACAAGCAAAGGATTCAGTTAAGGAAGCTGCAATCCCAGTAATTAAAGCTTCTACCCATCAAATGAATAAAGCCAAAATGTACAAGCACTCTGCAACAAATCAATTTGATGATCTTGATAATTTCTAATAACTAAAATTCACGTTTTAAATTCAAAAATACTTTAGTCAAGCATTAATACTGCTTGGCTATTTTTTTCTGCCATCGCTTTGCTTCCTACAAACCACAACAGGAAAGACATCATGCCTAAAAAAGCTAATCCAGTCCCAAAAGACCATTCCCAATTATGTCTTCAGTACCTCCGTCGTTGCGGTGGCAGCGCTCGGTTATGCACCATAAATTTTAGTCTTAGTGTGATTCAAACCTTGGTCAATCGAAAGCTGGTGAAAGTGACAAATACTGGTGCAGGTTTTTTTGTGGAGTTAGATGAAGCCGAATGAGAACTCAAAAAATACTTCAACAATCGTCTATGCCTTTAAACAGTAAACCGAAATTACTTCTACGCCGGACTCGAAAAAGATTTAACCCCAGGATTTTGATTGACCACACCATAGAAACAACTGCAATTGTCTCTCTGCTCTTAACTGGGTTTTCAGGAGTCGGAGCAATGGCTTGCTGGGGGCTGGAGATTATTGAAACAAATGCTGACCCCAATATAATCATCTCTGGTTGGGAGCAACAGAAAAATATCTGCCTGGGTGCAATGCTAGTAAGTTTTTCTACTTTCTTGGGCAGTTCTCTAATCGGAGCAAGTTTTAGTATTCAACGAGATAAATTTTAGGTTAGTTAACGGCAATGAAAGAGTACAAAACCAAACATGGCGGCTACAAAATTGAGACAACTGAGTTATCAGATGGTGCTGTGGATGTTCATGTTGGAAAGCAGAATTTTTTGAAAACAACCTGGGCATCTCCTTCAACTCAAACTTTTGACAATCATACGCAAGCTGTTCGCCATGCCAAAAACGCTATTGATAACGGCGAAATCGATTCAGTTTTTCAAAGTTAGAACACACCAATGGAAATCAAATTAACTACTTCAGAAATTCGGGCTATCTTGCAAGGTTGTCAATATACGTTACGGCTTGTAGGGAGTAGTCGAGATTATCGTAAAATTCAATCGTCAGAGCATTTTTCTACCTCGACTAGTGTGGTGTTAAACGATGCTTTTAATGTTTTAGAGGAAATAGTGGATGCAATTGATCAGGTGGAGCAATTTAATCAACAAGGAGAATTAGGTCAAGGAGCAAGAAATTAAAGATGCGATTGGTTTAGGCAGCCATGAACTTGTGATAGAGTCAAAACCAAAACCTGAATCAGAACGAGTTACGACTTTAGGGCTTTGTTATGCAAGCAGGAACCTCTGAAATGCCGATGATTTTCATATAAAGAATAAGTCAAATCGGTCTGTTGTACAGAATTTTATTTTGTTCGACAATAGAGAGAAAAACCAATGTCAAAGCTTAAATATTTGAATGTTTTTGTCGCAGCATCAGGAGCAACGGCAATGGCGATCGGCATCATTATCGGTGTTAAAGGAGCGATTGCGGGAGAGGGTGCAAAAAGTTGGATTTCTGGCTTGTCCCTGATGCTAGGGGGAGTTGGATTGCAAACAATAGCTCTAGATCGTCTGTTGAAAACTCAAATTGAAGAACAAATCGACAGAACTTTAGACGAAAGACTCAAAGCGAAACCAAAGGCTTGCAAAGGATGCCGGAATTTTCATGGTATTGAATATGGGAGAGTAAAACTGGTTTGTGCAATACATCCTAGTGGGGTAGAGGGTGATACTTGCTCGGATCACGAGAAGTTTCCCAGCGCCAAGAAACTAACTTAGTTAAATTAAGCACTCATTGATTCCGGTTCAGTACCAGATATTTCTAAAACCCGACGTAACCAATATGAAGTTTCAAGAGAAGCAGATTGCTTTTGTTCGGCATCCGACCAAATATTATCCCAGTCAAACAACCAATTAGTCAGCAAACGAACTAAGTCAACTAACTCACAAGCTCGGTCAATGTCGTCTGCTTTTACCATGTCGGGTACAGTCCATTCAATAAAGTACCGACTTTCTTTTACCAAAGGCAGCATCAAATCCCTTGATGAGTCTCCAACCCACATAGACTGGATTTGCGATAGATGATTTGCCAAGTGATGCAACCGAGTAGTCACATCATCTTGTGTAAAATTTTTCTGCTCTGGTGTCATTTGGATCATAAGTTTCCCAAGAACTCGATAAGAAGTTGAGCAACCCTTTCTCTAATATTAGGGTCTAAAATCTCCATTGACCTATTTTGCCGGGGACGAAGATTAACCATTGATTCAAAAATCATTTTCTCAGTCAAAGGCATAAAACTGGCAGCCCAAATATCTTGTTGTCTACTACCGTCTTTCAATAGCTCTTTTTCGCAATCAGCGTGCAGATCGCCACCACCAACCAACACAAGACGTTCAATATCGACTGCTGTTTTGATGTAGAACTTGTGTTCAGTAAGCATTTGTTCTATTTGTTGAGCAGTGGCGCGATTACGTAATAGCAAAATCATTCAAATCATAACCTCTATCAGGGAATGGCCTTTTAATTATGAAACGGAATCAAGCACAACTAATTGCTGTAAGTCTTACTAGCAGATTAGCGGCCATATCTATCGGGTATTTAGGAGTGCAAATTTTTGGCAGAAATACAATGTACATAATTGCTACAACTGTATTTGGGCTGGGTACTGGAGGAGCTATCGGTCAGATTTTGGTAGAGAAAAGGCAGCAGCGAGTAGTACAAACACAGCCAAAACAAAGATAGGAGCAATCGTATGGAAGCTTCAAAAGTTGTCACCATCCCCAACCATTGGACATCACCAAAATACTCGTTAGGGCAAAGAACCAAGCAGGGGATGATTGTAGGGGTTCAGTATTGTCTATTTGAAAATTTGGTGGTTCCTGAACGAGACGGTTTATGGCGATATGCAATATTAGTTAGCACCGAAGATGAACAGGTCGAATATATTTCCGAATCTGGGGTTCAATTACCACCTGAGAAGGAGTTGCGTTTGGAGATAGAAGGCGAAATTGACTTTTGCCAGCGCAAGATTGAGAACCTGACACAGCATTTAGAGGCGCTCTGAAAAATCGGCCCTTAATTAGAAAAAGCCCCAAAAGCCTGTTTTTTTCAAAATCTGACCAAGTGTGCCGCTTTGAGTTGTGACATCTCTACTCTTTACCCCAAGAGGATTTGAGGCATTTTTAACCACTCAAAAATCAAGTTGAAAAACAAAAGCGGCACGGAAAGCGGCCAAAAAAGGGATAAAAATCGCTCTAATGATTGCAGGGAGGGAGTTTTAGAAAATGGTGGCTGTGACACTAGAAATATAAGGGTTTCAGAAAAAGCGGCCCGATGTCACAACGAGAGAATAGGGGTTCTGGGCATTTTAAAATGTCACGGCACACCTGATTTGCGACATCCGAAAAGAAGTCGGGTAAAGGGAAAGGGTTAAAGGGGAAAGGATAGAATTTTCTTTTACCCTTTTCCCTGCAAGAAGTCTAAAGAAATAAAAAAGAGGGGCAAATTCTGCCCCCCAATTAATAGGGAAGAGGAGAAGGAGCGAGGGAGAAAACCTTAAATTCTCCTTTCCCCATTCCCCTTTACCCCTTTCCCATTATTAAGCCACAGCCCATCGTATCCATTGCTCAACTTCTGGGCGGCTTAAACGTTTAGAAACCTTAAAAATTACTTGCTGTTTTCGTGCCCAACGGTAAAGTGTTCTTAGTGTTACTTGTTTACCTGTGACTCTAAGAATGATTTCTGGTAAATCCTTTCCAACTGCGTTGGTGTAACAAGCGTTATAAATTGCTTCAGCTAGATGCAATTCGGCAAATGGATTTCCTGAGAGTTTAAACTTAATTTGAAACAGGGTGAATTTTTTATTTGGCTCTAACTTCTTCATGTAAGCCAAAGTCAATAACCACATAGCTTGTTCCTTCACCACTTCCCTAGCATACTGTGGAACTTGGCACAGTCTTAACCATTTGCGCCAAGTACGTTCTGCTATGGGATGGCAATAGACTTGCTCACAAGAAGTTTTTAGCCAGTCTAAAGGATATTTTTCCATAGCCTTTTAGTTTACTCCTGGGGTGGTAAAGCTGATTCGTCTACTAAAAATGTTTCCCAATCCACCGTTTCGATATCGAACACGTCTTTTAATCCGTTGTTTTTGAGTATGTCTGCAACTAATTCACTAACCGTAGAGTTATTGATAGCCGCTTCTTGTTTCAAGTCCTGACAAACTTCTCGCCAATTCCCATCGCTGGAAACCCGATCAATCAAAATTGCTTCTGCCATACGAGTTTTGCTTACTCCTCTGGTGTGTCCCCATAGAATCAGGCGTATCTCTTTAACTAAGGGAAGGTTAACGGAAAATCTTCGGTCGCGTTTATCTGCCATATTTATGATGCCAATTAGATTCCATAATTATACTTTTTAGCGTCCTATTTCCTAATTTTAATGCTATATCCAATAAATGGATGCTAAAATAACACCATTCACTGCATAAATGGAAGCATATTGTGGAAAAAATTAAACAATTTCTTCAGCCCTACAATATAGAAGTCACTGATGATGAAATCCTGCAACTCTGCGCCCAAGTTGATGCTGACATCGACCAATTGACCGATCAACAAGCCCAAGCGATGGCTACTCAGATTCTTGAGCAAAGGCAAGCAACCGGGAAATTAGCCACTAATGGTAAGTCCAAAAATGGCAACGGTAATGGCAAGTTAGGTAAAAACTCACCCCGCCGTAAATCCATTCCTCCATTGCAAGGAGCGATCGCTCACGCGTCTCAGGTTTCAAATCAAGAAATTCAATCCTTGGAGGATGTCCTTAACGTTGGGATTGATGCTTACACAACTGATAAAGCCGACCAGTTGTTATCAACGATTCGCAATGCCCCCAAGAACGTGGTGAGTAAGTTTGTCTCTAAAGCGATGGAGGAGGAAGCTGACGTAGATTCCTTTCGTGCAATCGGTGACGAACTCGTTGCGGGTATTTTCGGCATTAGCCCAACAAATGCAGCCGAATAAATTCATTGGATTAGCAGCAGTACTCAATCTGCTGCTATTGACCCTCGTTTTGGGCGTGGCAATATATGGAGCAACAAGACCAAACCCATCGCAAAGCATTAAATATTCACCTGAAGAAGGACGGGGAATTGAATCTGTCAGGGCTGACACTAGAAAATCTGACAACAGAAGAATTCCTGGTAGTCCAGCAAATTATTGATGAGTCGAGAGTGCGATCGCAGTCCAATAGACAGATTGAGGAATTGATGCAACGGGGAATGATGGCTCAAACTGCGATCGCAGCTTTTACCATTCTGATGTTTTCGTTCATGGGGATATATGGCATAACCCGATATATCGGCTCACAAGTTCAACAAGTTCAGCAGACTTATACCGATTTTAAGTAGTTAGAGGGGAGAAGGGAATGTTAGGAAAATGGCTTCCTGGTTTATTTGGCGGTAAAGGTGATGGAGTAGTATCAACGGATTTAAGAGTTGGAGATGCTACCCAAATTGAAGGAAATCTCCCTTCATCAATCCGCGATCGCTATACCTTGCCAGCTTACACTACAGCACAGCAGGTTCTGGATGAAGCAGAAGTGGCTGGCAATTTAAAAGCACAGAAGTGGCTACATACAAAGTTCTCCCGGCACAAGCTCAAACAGTTGCAATCTTTGGCAGAGATGTATAAAAACCAATTGGCATATTCTCAAGAAGCCATGAAGGTTGAGGAAGATTTGCAGCGAACCAGGGCGTTACATGGGGAGGCGGTAATTCGTCATGCTTTTGGTTCTATTGAACAGCAGCGTCAGTTGGGGGGATACGAAAAAGCATTTGATGAAGTGGGAGATTCATTCAGATTCTAGATTATGCAAAGTATCAAGCTCTCTCATATAGGATATGCAGTGTGTGGGGTTGGCTTTTCTATGTTTATGGGTTATTTATCCGTTGCCAGCCCCGTTAGTCGATACATTCTTTGGTTTATTGGCATAATCTCCATCTGCTGCATAGTTCTGGGGTTATTCAACTTTGGCGGTTTAGTCGTTAAAGGTTTTGGATTTAACCGCAAAACTTTTACCATCGGCTTGATGCCTGGAGTGATATTCCTGTTTGTCTTCTTGACTTTAGTTGCAGCCGGTGTTGCGTTGGGGGTGAGATAAGTTTATGCCATTTGAATTACAACGTCTGACTGCCAGTGGGGTGATTCATGCAGAACGGACTATCTTATGTTCTTTAGGAGCGAGTGCAGTATTATGCTTATCTGCTCCTTTTTTCTTAAATACTGACCGGATAACAACCGGGATGCTGCTTGGTGCTGGAACGCTGAGTGCTGGCTTATTTGGAGTCTCTGCCCAAATCAGCGAAGGCAAACAGAAAGTATACCGCTCTTTAGAAGAAGCTGACCTGAAATCACTTAAACAGCATTTACAAGGTGAAGCTGTTTATGATTATGTCACCACTGCGATCGCAGCTAAACGCAGAGTTGCTGATTATGTGAATCGGCTACCAATGCAAGAGCGCCCCCGGTGGATTGCTGAATATCAGTTGCAAGGGTTGGTTACACTCCCAGAACCACCAGCGCAACAATCACCTTCACCGACTGGTATTCCCAATCCTGATATTGCTGACATTGATGAAGAGTCGGTACAGTCCGTGATTAATCCGGGTGCGATGAAAATTCTGCAAGCGATCGCAGCTAATTATGCTGACTACATCAGAATTGATGGTGCTTGGATTGATGAACTATGTGATGCTGCATCTAATCAAAATATGACCCTTCGCAGTAATCACCATTTTTATCTTTCTGGTGGCACACAATCTGGGAAGTCAACTTTAGCTGGGGTGATTATCAACAAAATCGCTGCAAAATCTCAAAGCCCGGCAATTGTGATTGGCAGCGATCCAAAGGATGATGTCACCAGATGGTTGTGCAAGTTTAGCCGTAAGTTTGACGGCATGAAAGAATTAAAAAACTGGATCACCTTTGCCACAGACCAAATTGACAAGCAGAAAGCCAGAGTATCAATTGTTGGTGGTGAATGTCAGGGCGTTCCTGAATTATTTCTTGCTCAAGATGAGGTGGACTCTGTATTTGGTGGAGGCAAGGGACTTCCGGGAATGGTTGATGCTGATACTGCCAAAGATTTGCAGGGTTTTTGGAACTATATCATCAAATTCACTGCTGGGTTAAAGGGTCATGGTTTATTTATGGGCCAGTCCCCACTCTCTGGAGAAACCGGATTTAGCCGCCCGTCCTTGAAAAATGTTTGCTTTATTGCGATGGGGCAGACATCGAGTTATATCCTTGACCATCCCCAGGATTTCGTAAACGTTAAAAAGGAGATTTTGGAAATCTTGCGACAGGCTTGTGAAATGTTAGATAAAGCCGGAGTTCGATATGCTCTAGTTATTCCCATTCGGTCTAATCCCTTTGTTGCTCTAATCCCGGAATTTGATATCAAAGGTCTGGAACAAAAACAGGATTCCAAACCGAATAGTGACACTGTTGATAGTTCTAAAAATAATCAACAATCCTCACAGCAGCAGGTTGACTGGTACGAAGAAATTAGAAAATGGGCAACAGAATTAGGGAGAAGACCACATTTTCAGGAAATCAAACAAAAGTGGTACGAATTAACGGGGCAAGAGTTAAACGAAAAGGGGGTAACTCTATTACTAGAAAATCTCGGCTACACAGACGATTAAACTGGAATGCTCGATATGGTAATCCTAAAGAGTATAAAAAACAAGTAGCGATCGCACACAGAAAAACTCACAATTATTGTGTAGTCTGCCTGACTAAGAAAAGTGAAGAGATCCATCACGCTTACTACGGCAACGACATCATTGGAGTATCAACATTTCCTACGTGTATCTCTTGTCATAATGAGATTTGTCATAGTCAGCTTAATTGGATAAAAAGCCGTAGTAATCCTGTTTGGGGCAATCGTAATACTAACGAATTTATTACCAGATTACGGCTAGGGTATCAATTATTATATGGAGGGATTGTCTATGATTAAGCTCTTGCTAAAATATGCACCTAATTCAATTGTTGATGCTGTAAACGATATCTCTTTAGCAGAACTTGATAAACGAGGTTTAATAGTGTGGGCTGACGCGCCGCCCCTGGAGCCAGAAGATGAAAACTCAGCATTTAATTTGGCTTCTCGTTTCACGGAAGTAACGCCTAATAATCTGCTAGAAGTTTTCATGACTATTGCTCAAATATACACAAATTACGGCGATTGTTTAGCCTTGAAATACTTGATGGAATTATCGGCAGAATACTTTGGATTAATTGGAGTTGAATAAAATGTATAACGAATACGACGATTTGAGTTTTGAAGAACAATTACACCTGACTGAATCCCAAATCATACAACGGCACAATCAGCAAATTTTCTTGCGCCGAAATGCCCAACTTTTGCAGCAGGAGTTGGAGCTTGAAGCCGAACTTTTAGAAGAGAATCCAGAGTTATCCCAGACGATTCATTCTTTTAATATGCAGGAGATTCAGAGTAATCAGCAAGGGCTAGAGAATGTTTTAGGCTCAGAAGGATCACATTCAAAAGAGCAAAGTGTTTGGAGTAAGTTTTTTCCGGGATTGGGTGGGAGATAAATATGTCTTGGTCGAAATCTATTTCTCTTGATGTTGCTAATAAGCTTTTTGACGTAATTGGGGTTTCTTTTGAGCAGAATGAGTTAGAGGGCGGTTACATTGCTAAACACGAAAGTAAGACTTTGAGAAGGTCAACATTGACCGCTTGCTGTATAGCTGTTTTGAGTGATTGGGTAACAATTAAGGAGAATTGAATTTATGTCGGATTTATCAGTTTTCGTGTTTGAGTCTATTGAAGTCCGGTTCGTCGGTACACCAGATAAACCAGAATGGGTCGCTGCGGATGTGTGTACAATATTAGACATTGATACTTCCGTTGCTGTCAATGGTAGAAAGCGAACATCAGCCGATGGCAGTGAGTATTTTGATGGAGGATTGGACGTTGATGAAAAGGGTACTGCCATTGTCAGTACCCTTGGTGGAGAGCAAGAAATGCTTACTGTGACTGAAGCAGGGCTTTATCGCCTAATCTTCAAATCTCGTAAACCTGTTGCTAAACGATTCCAACGGTGGGTATTCCATGAAGTCCTTCCATCCCTGCGGCGCACTGGCAAGTATGAAATGCCCAAGCCAACCCAACAACATAACGCCAAACCCACGCTTGATGAACTCGTCGGCTTTGGACAAAAAGTGCTTGCTGGCACTCGCCTCAGCGCGGAACTCCAAACCATCACTATTCTCCGAGGCGTACAAGCAATATGCCCTGAAATAGCACCAATGGCAAAGGAATTAGTGGGGGCAATTCAAGAAGTCGAATCTACTCCTGACCGACACTTGCCCCCGACTGAACTGGGCAAAATATATGCCCAACGTAATGGACTACCAAAACCAGTCAGGCCACAAGTCGTTAATCAAGTTCTGGAGTTTGCTGGGCTACAACGCAAAGAAGTCGAGATTAAGACTGATACGCAGGGCAAACAGAAGCGAAAAAACATTTGGCATTTAACCGATGAAGGTAAGCAGTGGGGCGTAGTCACACGAGACAAAGCACGAACTCATGACAAGATTGTTGAACACGTTCGATGGCTACCCGATGTTTTAGACGTGATTGATTTAAGCATACAGGGGTAATCAAAAATATTTGGTTGTTCAAATTTATCAATATTTAATACACCCCTAATAATATGCTGCCATCCCGGTGCAGTAAAATTTTTCCAAAAATTGGGAATTCAAGAGGAAATCCATGAAGATCGAAACTTTTAAAACTTTGCTGCTCGAACAATTAGCAAAAGACTGTGATGTTCATCTGCCTTATTACCTAGAACACAAGCCAGAAACGTATTCAAGTAGGTTGTTAATGACTCAACGCAAAATGCAAGCGTTGATAGGTTTACAAGCCATTACTCAAGCTGAAATTGACCAGAACATGAATGTTCTGACGAATGGCTTAACTATCGCAGAAGCAGTTGAGCGGATTTTAGCAGTTGTCAACGTTTCAAAGTGCTAATCGATAATATGGATCAGCAACTACAACTTTATTAATTAAATCGTTGATACGAGAACGATTTGCGATCGTCTTTATTAAGTTTAAGGACGATTGTACAATTTCTATTCTAGACAGCCAGTGAAAAAAATACACGAGTTACCGCATTAGTTTTTATGAAAAGTTCAATTTATAGCCTCAGTTCATTAGTTAAGCAAACGGCTCAGGTCGGTATTATTTTTCTAATAATGCTATTGCTTACTGGTGGTCGCCCATCGGGATTTGTAGTAGGCTCAACTGCTTGCTTCGGTCTAGTATTTGTTATTTGGGGTGAGTCAAAAAGGCGTAATAATTCAGCTATAAAATCATTAAATAAGAAAAATTATTAAGGAACTTCAGTATGGACACATCCACAGATTTTTTATTTTTAAACGAAAGAATCTCCACAAATTTTAATCCATTTTATGAAGGCGAGTATTTGGTAATTCAGACTTATCCTCGTGAGATAGGTTTAAGAGTTAGCAAACGTGACTTTGACTATCAATCAGCCAAGAATTATTGTGAAGTCGAAAATCTGGCTCATGACTATACATCTTTTGGAGTGAGAGTGTTTCATGAACAAAAGCTTTGGGATATAGATTTTTGTGGTCATCCCTCAAATATTTCTAAACAACAGGATTGGAAAATATCTCCAGAATATTTATCGGCACATTCCGATAGTGAAACCAATGAAGAAATAATTGTATGCTCATGTAGCTATCCTCGTTTTGAGGAGTTTGCAAATGATTTTTGGAAACTTACCACCTGCCTTGTTGATGACAAAGGGCGGGATGTTGAATATTGCCCTAACTGTAATGCTAAGTTAATGCCAGAAGAGGATTGGGGTGAAGACTTTGATTTTTATGATGAAGAACCTAGACCAGCAGCTTGCATAGGTTGCGATAACTATCATGGTCAGAAGTATGGGGAAAACTTGTTAGTTTGTGGGATCTATCCTCATGGGTATCAGGGTGAAATCTGCCCCGATTTTCAGGATAAGGTGAAGATTAAGGGTTAGGTTCAACAACATTCATAAAATGTCTGATTTAATTCCAGTTTAATAGATAGATTTGCTGCTGGCCAGTCAGATTAGGATAAAGTCTTTCTCAACAAGCAGGTCGGAAAACATTATCAAAGTTATTTGTCTAGCTAAAAGAAAAGCTACAAGGTGAACCCATGAGTTAAAATTACAGTAGTCATTTGCATAGAAGCAAAAACTACTATGAGCGATAGAGAAACAGTCCTTGAACTTGTGAAGCGCTTGCCGCCAAATGTGTCTCTGCGTGAGATTGTTAAAGAAATTGAGTTTATCGCGGCTGTAAAAGAGGGTTTAGAAGAGATTGACCAAGGAAATGTTGTGTCAATTGAATCTGTTGAGCAGATGATTGAAGCATGGACTACCAAGTAGTTCTTTCTCCCAAAGCTGTGGGGGATTTGGAAGCAATTGTCAGGTATATTGCCTTAAGCAATGCTGAAGCTGCAAGGAAATTGGGTCAGCAACTCCTTGAAAAAAGTAGGGAGTTAAGTCAATTTCCATTCATTGGTCAGAAAGTACCTGAGTTTGACGACCCTAATATTCGTCAGCTTATTCTTAAACCATATCGTGTTGTCTACAGGGTTGAAAAGGAGAAAAAGCGCGTCAGTATCGCTAGATTTTGGCATTCGGCACAAGAGAATCTTGAGCTTTAGAAACACGCAAGTTCCGGTTAAATTCAAATCCTGGATTAAATCCCCACTTCTCACCAAATTCAGCCCGCTAAAATATTAACTTTTAGCGGACTTTAGGAAACTAAATACTGTTGAATTTCAGTTTTTTGACGACGTAGAACAGTGATTGCTTGCTGCTGAATTTGGCGAACTCGTTCTCTACTGACATTCAATTTCTCTCCAATTTGAGCTAAAGTTAGTTCTTGATCGTTCTCTAAGCCAAAACGCAAAATTAATACTTCACGTTGCGTCGGTTTGAGTGATTCTAATAAACTATTTATATCTTGGCGTAAAAGTTCTTTGGTGATATGTTCGTCTGGAGATATGCCCTCATCTGGTAAAAGTTGACTAAGTTCTGTGTCTTGGTTATCTCCAATCTTTACATCTAGAGAAATTGGCTGCTTTGAACTGCTGAGAAAATCCCTAATCTGACTTGGTTGTAAGTCTAAAGTTTCAGCAATTTCTATAACACTGGCTGGACGACCCAGTGTCTGAAATAATTCTCGCTGTACTTTTTTAATTTTGTTGAGTTGTTCGGTGATATGAATTGGCAAGCGTACAGTACGGGATTTCTCTGCGATTGCTCGTGTAATTGATTGCGTAATCCACCAGTATACGTAGGTGGAAAGCTTATAGCCGCGATTGGGGTCAAATTTTTCTACACCCCTTTGTAAACCTATTGCCCCTTCTTGCAGCAAATCTAGGAATTCCAGATTGCGCTTGGTATATTTTTTGGCAATCGAAACCACCAGACGCAAGTTTGCTGTCACCATTTTTTGTTTGGCTCGTTGCCCAAGATTTTGTATTTGAGCTATTTCCAATTCACTTTTGTCAAGATCAACAGCTAATTCGACCATTGTTGGCTCACGATCTAGTTGTTGAGTTAGTTCATTTTTTCTTTGCTCAATTGCCATGATTTGCTGTACCTGCCTCCCATAAGCAATTTCTTGGTCTGCGGTTAGCATTGGGTAACGACCAATCTCTTGCAAATAGATACGAACCATGTCTGGACTCAGGCTGGACATACAATAAAACTTTTTTTGATATTTAGACGAATCTAAAAGTATAAATCAAATCGCTGAATTAATTTTCCTGATTTAAACAGCTAAAAATATCAACCTGAGATTGCGATAAATAAATTCAACCTAGAACAGAATAGTACTAAGTTAATCGCAAAGCCCTGATATAACTTGCTTTTTGAGTGTGGGGGGTAAGACTTCTTCCCCGCCCTTCCACACCTCCCACACCCTGCCAGCAAGGAAGTTTCAGCTTTTCTTAGTGCCATTCGGGACAGTAGTCGCGTTGAGTTCACCCCTTTTCCCTTTTGCCCTCTTGTTTGCACTTTGTGTCACATGAGATTCTTCTTCTTGCTTACTAGAGTTGACCATTTTCATCAAGTGCTGATTTAGATAACTTTGCGCTGAGATATACAAACTTTCCCAAATCTCTTGATTGCGGCTGATTTTTGTACCGACTGTATTTCCTGCTGTTTTCTCCGACACCAAATATTTGCGGAAGTAATTATTCCACAAGTGTTGGAGGAAATCTTCAGCGAATTCGTTAAACGGCAGAATCCATTTATAGTCTTTATCTAGAAATACCCGATAAGATGCAATTATCGGTAGTGCCAGGTCAGTTGGCGCACCAAACCCGAATGAATACTTGCTGTCCGGCAACAATGTAGTTTTACGTATATCTATTGATGCTAGGTCGTTAGCACCCTTTCTTCTGGGGTTGCTGATATAGTCTTGGATTATTTCGTAGAGTCTTTGCTCTATCCACAGAGCATGAGTCAAGAGAGGCAGTAAGGCGGTTAATCTTTCTCTTTCTGCGTCTGTTATGTTACTTGGAAGACTCATCCCTGCTGGGTGCTTGGTTCGTTTATTGCCGTCGGGGTTGTATTTATTTCTGTCGAGGCAGTAAAGGAGCTTGAGCAAATGGGTGACATTACACTGGGCATTTCTGGGAGCGCCGCTTTGGTTTTGATAATAAGCGATGCGGAATTTTCTATCTTCCTTCTGTTCTAACTGGGCTAAATACTGCTTGATGAATTTGTAATCACCTCTGGCGTTGACTTTGGAGCGAGAATCTACTGGCGTTGTAGTATTACTTGCTAGGGCTATGTCCTTGGCTGATTCTTCAGTCAGCCCGATGTGGATCGTAACTTTTACCCTCGCTTGGGTTAAATCGTATTTGTAATTTTTCGCTTGCTCAAACCCTAATACTGTGTGCCCACCGTTGATAATCCCATCACTGCCGCCCTCGTTAGCTTCTAAGACTTCTAGCTCCAGTTCAGTTTTGTTCTTGATAGGCTTAACTTTATTGGCTGACAGAACAATTCCGCTATGACGAGAGAAGAATTTTTCGGGTTCGGTTGTCAGTGAGTCGAAAACTTGTCTGTAGGTCGCGCTTTTGCGGTTCGGTTCGCGGATGTTCGGTTCTAGCGGTAGGTCTATCGGGAAGGTGTCTACGTGGGCGGTGGCAATGATGCAATTAGGTGCGGCTTGAAAATAGCTATCTATCTTTAAGTTCCAAGTCTTGGGCATAGTTGATTAGAGTTGAGTTGGTCTTGAACTTGTGCAATCAGGAGATCAAAAATCTAAAATTATGTCAGAGGGACAGCTTATCCTTCACTAATCAACTGTAACAAGGCTTCCGTCGAAATCTTGCCACTGATATCAGCACCTTCCAATAAGCTATCCGCCAAATCTCGCTTGTGGTGGTGCAATTGCACAATCTTTTCTTCAATAGTATCCTTTGCTACTAGACGATAAATGGTAACAGGGCGTTGTTGTCCAATGCGATGGGCGCGGTCTGAGGCTTGGTCTTCCACTGCGGGATTCCACCAAGGGTCTGTGTGAATCACATAATCAGCCGCAGTCAGATTAAGTCCTGTCCCCCCTGCTTTGAGACTAATCAGAAAGACATCCCCTGAACCAGCTTGGAATGCATCCACCCGTTTTTTGCGCTCTGCCACTGAAGTACTGCCATCTAAATATTGATAATTAATACCTTGCTGTTCGAGGTAATCGCGGATGATGTGCAAATGGTCAACAAACTGACTAAACACTAACGCTTTATGACGATTTTCCAGCAGTTCACCCAATACTTCACCAAAAAGTTGCAACTTGGAACTGGGTAATTCAGTATCAGGCATAACCAAACTAGGATTACAGCAAGCACGGCGCAGTTTCATAATCTCAGCCAAAACCTGCAAATGTTTCTTTCCTGCTTCTGCATCACTTTCGGTAAGTTTAGATATGGCCTGACGGCGCAACGCTTCATAGAATGCCTTTTCCTCTCGACTTAATTCCACATGAAGGAGAATTTCGGTACGAGATGGCAACTCTTCTAGTACTTGATTTTTTGTGCGCCGCAACAGAAATGGTTGAATAAGTTTTTTGAGTTTATTACGTGCAAGTTTATCCTGATATTTTTCAATGGGGGTAGCAAAGCGTTGATTGAAGCTTTCAAATGAACCCAATAACCCAGGATTAATAAAACGGAACAAATTCCACAATTCACCCAGGTGATTCTCAATGGGAGTCCCAGTAGTCAGCAACTTAAAATTAGATTTTAGGTTCATGGCTGCTTGAGAACGTTTAGTAGTCATATTTTTAATCGCCTGGGCTTCATCTAGGACAATAGTTTGCCACTGTACACCAGAAAGCATTTGCGCTACTTCTTCTTGTTGTAATAAACCATAACTGCATATCAACATATCCAAAGGTTGTAACCCATCCAATAATTTTTGGCGGTTAGCACCAGAAAATTGAATAATATTGAGGGTTGGGGCAAACTTCTGCGCTTCACTCACCCAATTCATACACACGGAAGTCGGCGCAATAATTAGGGTTGGGCCTTTATCGGCATTTCTGAGAATGACAGCCAATGCCTGCAAGGTCTTACCGAGTCCCATTTGGTCTGCTAAACAAGCACCCACACCCCAATGTGCTAGCCGCGCCAGCCAACAAAAACCCTCCATCTGGTAGTCACGTAGTTCTGCAAGAAGTGTAGATGGCAGTTCCGGCTGGAGGTTTTGCACCTCCTTAAGCCGCTCTCTATGTGCCTTCCAATGTTTATCTGCTTTTACCTTACCTACCTCATCGACAAAATCTTCTAACCCTAATGTTGCCAAGGGGTGAAAACGAATACCTTTACTATGCTTTTCCGAAAACATCCGTAATTCGTCGAGGCGTTTCCGAAAAGCTTGAGTTAAAGCCAGAAATTGACCATTACCAAGGGGGATAAAACGGCTGGGGGTTTTCTCTAATAGTTCTAGTAGTTGCTGCATATCCAGCACTAGGTCGTTATTCAATTTCAACTCCCCAGTTGCTGCAAACCAGTCTTGCTGACGTTGAATTGATAAATTAAAGTCTTTCAAGTCCGCATTGTGGCTAACACGCAGTTTTTCTCCTTGTGGCCATTCAATGACTACGTTATTTCCCAGCGTTTGCAGTTCTAGCAGCAATTCTAAACAGTCCTCTGGGTCAGCTATAACCCATTCACCATCTTGTTCTTCAGTTCGCGTCAAGGTGGGACAGGCTTTTATGGCAGCTTTAGCAAGCTGTTTCTCTTGGGGTAGATTTCGTCTGGTTTGGAGACGTTTACCGTCAATCTCGGCAATTACAGTTTCACCACCTGTACCAGGACGGTAGTAGGGACCACCTTGGGCAAAGGGGCGCGACAAAAAGCTGATTTTCAATCCGGTATTGGCAGGTAAAAGGTGAATATGGGGTAGAGTCTGGGCGGGTACTTCTTCTGCTCCTTCTGAGCCGCCACCAATATCAGAATGTACGGTGACGATACTAGAGACAGCATTAATCGCTGCCAAAACTTGCTTTTCGGCGAAGGCAGGTACATTTAATTTATTATCTTTACCAATAATCTCCGCAATGCGTCTGTGTTCAGCAGTAATTTCAATGACTTTGATGCGGGTTGGGGTTTCTTTGATATGCAGAATATTTTGTGATTCTGGTAATTTGGGAGAAAATTCCAAGGTGAGACGATCAAGTTTCCCTTTTTTAACCAGTAGTTCCGGTTCTCCTTTGACAATTTCTACACGGATAGTAGGTGTATCTTCCCAAAAAACCAACGGGTGTCCAATTAAAGCAGAGATGGCTTTTTCACCGAAGGTATAATCAACTTTGCCGTAATAGCCTTCACTATATATCTCAATACAACTACATACCCGCATATCTTGGGGTGTGATGTAATCAAACTCAGATAATCCACTATTCAGACGTTTGAGGGCTATGGGGCGACCTTTACTCCATTCTCCTTTGGCATTAACTTTTTGTTCTCGTGGTTGTAAGACACATCTGCTGGGATAGAAGGTGATGAACCATGCTAAACGCAGTTCTGATTCTGGTTTTAGGGATGTTTGTGGTCTTGATTGGAGATTTGCCAGCGCATTGAGGCACATTTCCCAAGCTTCTTGGGGTCGAATTAAGTCTACGATGGTTTGGATATTGCTATCTTCTCGCAGTGCGAGAGCAAGTTGTTTATAGTTACTACTTGGTTTTAGCCTGGATAGGAGTTCTGCGGTTTCCATTGCCAACCAGTGATAACCAGAGGCAAGCGATCGCTGATATAGTGGTTCTAGTAAATTAGGTAAGCGTTTTTTAGCACTTTCTGCATCCATCCAGTAAAGGCATAGTGAACAAAACAATGTTTGTAAGCTATTTTCTTCTTCTACTGAAGAAATATGACCGCTAACTACAAATTGTTTTTGAGTAATATCACCAAGGTGGACTTGCAGTACCATATTCAGCCTGCCATAAGTGAACCTGAGCCAATGATCCCCTTGACGGGACATCAAACTGGTGTACTCCTCTGCTTCTTTGAGGTGTTGTACTGAACCATCTTTTAACAGTGCGAGGATAAAAAATAAGCCCCCCATTGTATTAAAATATATTTGCCGTTTGCCTGTAGCCTTTTTGATGGCTTTCAGGGCATCTTTATAATATTTTATGGCTTGTTCATTATCACCCCGCAGGAAACTTAACCAACCCCAAAAGATAGCAGCGTTATTTTGATATTCGTTTGATATACGCTCCAGACTTTCTTGTGCTTCTTGGGTACAACCCTGTAACAACAGTTGTTCTGTCAAAATCAGATGTAGATAATCCGAGCAATGTCTTCCAGGTGTAGAGCATTCTTCCTCTAGCAGCGTCAACGCATCTTCAGAAGCAGATAATTTTAAGGCTGAATTGAAGAGGATACTGGATATACCACTTTCATATAATCCAATTGGTAGGGTCTTAAACCAATCTGCATCAAATGGATTATTGTATATCTGTTCAAAGATATTTTCTATTACTATTTTTTCTTCACTATCAGCGTACTTCTGATAATCTTCAATTTGCTGATTAATAAAACTAAGGTCTTGGCGATAAATACCAATGCGGATTTCTCTGATACACTGGCGTAAGTTGTAGAATATCCGAGAATCCCTGTTCCAGTGAGTACGTATGGGTAGCTTTTCCTCTACTGCTGTGACGAGGATTTCAAACTGTCCGGTTTGTACAGCATGACGAGTAGCAATCTCTGTGAGTAACGGATGACATTCAGAACCCGATCTACTTGACTGTACTAATAAACCTGCTTTTAACAATTTATCAATCTGGGGGCTAAGGGTTTTAGTACCCCAAGGTTTATTGCTTTCATCTAAAGCGCCAGTTTTACTAAGACAACTTACAAATGAATTTTTGTCTATCGGTGCATAAATTACCGAAAATAACTGAATAATTTTTTGTAAGGAAGGATGTAACTCGAAGTATATATGGGCGAGTTTTGTTTGTAGTTTTGTGGTATCATTAGCCAAATTAATCATACTATTAATTCAGTTCTTTAAATAATTCTATTAATTTACGTTTCCGTCCATAAGTCGCTTCTAGTTGTGAGCGATAAGCAGACTATTCAGCTTTTTGCCTTAGTTGAATATAAGCAGTTTTGACTTTTTTTAGCCAATTAATCACAGCGTCATAACAATCAGCTTTTCCTTGTTCCATAATTGGTTCTGCCCGTCTGCGAACGTTATCAATTACCCAATCTGCACGATGGGAAACTGCTACATCCATGACTCGATGAACCAGTTTGGAATCATAGTAAGTATCTCTCTCTACTGTTTTAGTTGCATCATCAATTAATCCTTCATGGAGGAAAATATCGACTTGAGCTTCTCGTATTCCCCAATCTGGCTGATTTTGCAGTGTTTGCAGTAAATCCTGTTTGAGCATTAACCAAGTTTCTCCTGCATAGTCTTGAATCTTACCATAGTCTCGAAACACAAGAAGCTCAAGGATGGAAGGGGTTACGCCTGAAGTTGCGGCATGATGCTAGAGTTTGAAGATGCTTGCCCTAACAAATTTGCTCAATTGGTGACAGATGCGCCACAGTGGACTGAATGGATGGCGTGATTTACACCCAAGCTTGGTATTAGACCAATAAACTATTGCTTGCGAGGTGTATCTGCCACAAACGATATCGCTACATCCTCATTACAAGTAAAACCTCTCATCACCGCTAACGGGCGTTGACAAATCCTGCTGCCGTGCGTGGAACAAAGTCAATCAAAACGCTACACTCAATTACAATAACGATTGATACAAGGAGTAGAATAAAAAGCTTGTCAATCGTCATTGCCTTGCTACGATAGGCTATTTGATAAATCAGGATATCACTCAAGCAGAGAAGGTTTTTAAAGAATCATGGCAGCTAAAAAACATAATTTACTTAATCATGGATGTTTCCTTAATTCCACAAATAAAAAGATAATTGTCAATTTAGCCACTGGTGATATCTTAAATCTAATAACCCAAGAATTAAAAACTCGCTATTCACCAGAAACTCAAAAACTTGTACTCGAAGAGAGTTCAAAACTGCTACCTGATTTGGTATTTCAAGAAATGTTACAGCGCCAACAGCAGGTAGTGAATGTTAACCCTGATAGCTTAATTGTGGTTAACTGTGCGATACAAGAGACAGAGCTTGATGAGTTTGGGTTTAATTTAAATGTCGAAGTATATTTTGTGATCACAGATGTCAAAGGTCAAAATCAGTTTCGTGCTAATCGGATAGTCCTTTGGTCAGATATTTGGGGTGATGAAGAACAGCTTTTTGATTTAGAAGATGAGCTAGGTGAGCAATTCTGGACAGATTATCAAATGCAGTTACTCTTTGATGATAAAAATCAGCAACCAATTGAATTAGAAGTATCACAAACAGATAATTATCCAGCAAGATTAGAATTTTACCCATCTACTCAAAGGTTTTTACCCTCCATCATTCCCTTTACTGATAATGACTTTTAAAATCAGCGATTAAACCAGAATACGTCCAGTATGGCGGTATTCTCCTAATGTTCCCATACTCGTTTGAGTATCTTCTCGCCCTCCTTTTGGCTATGCCAAAACTAACGCTCGTTACATAAACAAGAAAATTCTTCAAATTCAGTGGATGAAGATTGTTGCCAAGCGTGCCTGATATAGTTATTATGAAGTCAAATTTACAGTGACTTTTAATTTTTCGCTGTGCCAAATTAATGTCATTAAGGGTAAATATGCGCTCAATATAGTGACTAAAAACAGAATCAATTAACAGTTATAAAGAGAGTTTATTAAGACTGTTGACTAAGTTTTTGTATCTGTTCTTCCAAAGAGAGAATATGCCTATCAGTTGGTGGTAATTCGCGTAAAATCTCAAGTGCTGTTTGGTAACACTCAAGTGCTTGTGAGTTTCGAGATAATTGTTGAAAACAGTTACCCTATCTTTACAACACGCGAGCTTTATCGAATTCATTAGCTTTGAGAGGTTTAATTTCAAGTGAGGTATTATAGCAAGCGATCGCCTGTTGATAGTAAGCAACTGCTTGGGTGTATTGTGACAAGCTGCAATGCAAATCAGCCACAGATGCTAATGCACCAGCTTTGAGCCCGTGATTGCAAAAGTCAACGGGAGCAAGTTGAATGGCAGTTTCATAAGTAGCAAGTGCTTGTTGATAACTTGCGAATGCTTCTGTATACTGCTTGTTGGTTAAGTATAGTTCAGCTAATCTTTCAATAATCATTCCGTGATAACTGATATCAATTGCATCACTGTGGTATCGAGAAAAGGCACTATCATAGGCGATCGCTTGCTTTAAAGCCTTAATAGCCTCTGTATACTGCTGTTGAGATAACTGTAGCTCGGACAGCTTTTCGAGAGCAAAACCCTTAAGCGCAAGGGTTTTGAGGTCATTAGGAGCAAACTTGAGTGCAGTATCATAGATAGCGATCGCCCCTATTTTCATGAGGCCCTTGTTGCCGTTTTATAATGAAAGGATGCAAAAGCTTACCATTACCCGACCTGACGATTGGCATCTGCATCTCCGCGACGGTGCAGCACTGAAAGCGGTTCTGCCCTACACGGTGCGTCAGTTTGCCCGCGCGATCATCATGCCGAACTTGAAGCCCCCTATCCGCTCGGTGGCAGATGCGGCTTGCTATCGCGATCGCATCCTCGCCGCCATTCCAGAGGGACAACAGTTTGAGCCATTGATGGCGCTCTACCTCACCGACAACACCAGCCCCTACGACATTCTCCGGGCGAAAGAATCCCAGTTTATCAAAGCAGTCAAGTACTACCCAGCCGGTGCAACGACCAACTCAGACTCCGGTGTGACGGATATTCGGAAGGGTGATCGCGTCTTTGAAGCGATGCAGCAGGTGGACATGCCGTTATTACTGCACGGGGAAGTGACCGATAACGATGTTGATACATTTGATCGCGAGAAGGTGTTTATCGAGCGACATTTAATCCCCCTCAAGCAGCGATTTCCCAACCTGCGGGTGGTGCTTGAGCATATCACCACCTCCGATGCGGTGCAGTATGTCCTGTCTGCCAACACCATCGCGGCAACAATTACGCCACAACATTTGTTATTTAACCGTAATGCCCTGTTCAAAGGCGGCCTTCGCCCCCATTTTTATTGCCTGCCCATTTTGAAACGGGAGGAGCATCGTCAGGCTTTGTTGCAAGCGGCAACATCGGGGAATCCGAAGTTTTTTCTAGGTACCGATAGCGCTCCCCATACCCGCACCAGCAAAGAAAGTTCCTGTGGCTGCGCGGGATGCTTTTCGGCTCTGCACGCCCTTGAGTTGTATGCCGAAGCATTTGAAAGCGTGAAAGCCCTGGATAAACTGGAGGGGTTCGCTAGCTTCTATGGCCCAGATTTTTATCAACTGCCGCGTAATACCGAGCGAATTACCTTGTCCAAAACGACTTGGCGCGTTCCTGATGAAGTTCCATTTATGGAATCTGGGCTTGTACCTTTGGGGGCGGGGCAGGAAATGACATGGCAAATGGTATGACATTTGCATTGTGCATCAGCCGTTGTGGAATCCTGTCGGTTAGCTTAGGTCAACGAGTTACGATTCGAGTTAAGCAATTTTAAATCTAGGGTAAAAGAACCTGGTTTACCAGGAACAAGCGACCATTTACCGCTTTCTCTGCCATAAGTTAATGTAGATTGAACTCTGCCCTTTACTAGTTTGAAAATATCTGGTTCTAAATCACCATAGAGCCATTGCACCACAAAATCCATGTGACATACAGTACCACTGTGTTTTTGCAATACCTTTAGGATCGCTTCTGTGCGGTTGAGAGATTGATATTTCGGCAACATTAAAATTTCTGACCACAAGAGGGATTTCTCTAAAGTTTCTTGTTGTGTCTCTATCTCTTTTGATGTTGGCGCTGGTGGCTCGTCGGCTTCACCACATGTCGAGTCCAAGATGCTTTTAGAATAACTACTTAGAAGGCATCTTGTTTGCTCTAAAAGTGTTCTCAAATTATTTTGTCAAATTGACATCACTCTTGTAAGTCATAGCTCTAGGTTTTCTCTTCTTGAGAGGAACTACTGATTTCTTAGGTGCTTGTGGCGGACGGCATTGCTCACAGTAGAGCGGTCGAACCCCAAAAGTTTCTCTTTGGGTGGGTTGTTCACACTGCTTACATACGAAGTTGAAAACGCGAGTGTGAATTTCCCGCTTGTGCGCTCTGACGGTGTACTCTCGGACTTCAATAGTTTTGCTGGGCATCGGTTCTTTCTTCGGTGTTCTATTTATAAGGATAGTTTCTAGTATCAATATATTCATGCTTCATTTGATTGAAACAGTGAGGTTTTTCGCCGGGGATTAAGCAGAGGCTATGCCACCAATTCATGGCAGGTACGCGATCGCAACCAGACAGAGGCAATTAAAGGCATCTTTACTAGTAGTGGCGGTTTGTTCTCAATCTTTGGAGTAGTGAGTTCGACTTATATAAATGAAACTAGAATCAAACAACCTTTAGTCCTAATTAAGAAGATAGTCTTTGATCTTGTTTTGATGAGAGCGCAAAACAGAGAGAGCAAGATGTTCAGTTTTGCGAATTGTTTCTCGACTTAGGTTTAGACGTTTCGCAACTTGACTCAAAGTCAACTGCTGATTATCTGACAATCCAAAACGTAAAGTCAATATTTCTCGTTGCCTTGGCTTAAGCAATGCCAGCAACTTGCTCAAGTCTTGCTGTAGAGACTCAAAAGTTATTTGCTCATCTAGAGAAATGCCATCCATCGGCAAAATATCGGCTAGTTCAGTTTCACCCTCATCTCCCACTCGCATTTCGAGTGAGACTGGAGACTTAGAAACCTGAAGGTAATCTCTTATTTGGCTTGGCGACAGATTTAATGATTCGGCAATTTCTGCTACAACTGGAGTCCGACCCAACGATTGAGACAGTTGCTGCTGTATTCTTCTGATTTTGTTTAACTTTTCATTGATATGGATTGGCAAGCGGATAGTGCGAGACTTATCTGCTACAGCCCGTGTTATTGACTGGGTAATCCACCAATAAACATAGGTTGATAGTTTGTAGCTAGCGTGGCAAAACTTACTAGAGAAGAGCGTAAATCCTGTAATCTTGACCTTGTAGCGAAATAATGGTGCAAAAACTTGGCAAGAAAAAGTTTAAAACCAGAGGCAACATCGTTTGAAGTACTCGATTGTGTTCAAAAAAAATGCCCCTCGTGCGGTCAAGCAATGTGGAATGAATATAATAATCCTCGACATATAAGAACGTTAAAGGGGGTAGTAGAACTACAGCTAAAAATTCGTCGATGTCGAAATAAGTCATGTCTGCGGTATAAAAAAGCATATCGCCCAGAGCAAGAAGGGTCACTTGCTCTACCACAGAGCGAATTTGGTTTGGATGTGATTGCTTATATAGGAGCATTACGCTACCAGGAACATAGAAGTGTTCCTCAAATACACACTCACCTTGAATTAAAGGGTATATGTATCAGTCAACGAACGGTCACGCACCTAATTGACAGATATGACGAGTTACTTTCTTTATGGCTAAAAGATCATAAAAGGTTAAAAGCAATAGTGGCTAATCAAGGACGGGTAATATTAGCGATCGATGGAATGCAGCCAGAAATTGGACATGAAGTATTATGGGTAATTCGAGATTGCTTATCAGGAGAAATAATACTTGCTAAAACCTTATTATCATCAAGAAACGAAGATTTAGTGGCGTTATTGTTAGAAGTAACTAATACCCTAAATGTACCAATTGATGGAGTTGTTAGTGATGGGCAACAATCAATTCGCAAAGCTGTTAGGGTAGCATTACCTAATATTGCTCATGGTTTATGTCATTATCATTACCTTAAAGAAGCAATTAAACCCATATATGAGGCGGATAGACATGCAAAAAAGGAATTGAAAAAAAAAGTTAGAGGATTACGAGACATTGAACGTAGTGTTACCAATGAAGATAAAGATTTGGCAACTATTATTGAAGATTATTGCTCGGCAGTGCGTAGTTCTATAACCAATGATGGTCATCCACCATTAGAGGCATCTGGATTAAAGTTACAAGAAAATTTGACGTTGATAGAGCAAAGCTTAGAGCGGATGGAAAAAAAAGTGCTTTACCACCACCTTTAGTCAACCTAAAACACCTGATAGCTAAGGGATTATCTGCGACTGCATCTTTATTTTCACCTGTTATAGTTGCATATCAGTGGGTTGATAGAGCTAGTAATATTCTCAATAATAAAATAGGTCTTGATGCTGCTGGAGTTAAACAAAGTTATCAGGAACTATTAACAGAAATGTCCCAACAAAAACAGAAATCTGGTACACTTAGTAGCGCAATCGATAACTTTATAAAAACCACTCATAACTACTGGTCTGGACTTTTTCATTGTTACGAAATTGAAGATTTTCCCAGAACTAATAATGACTTAGAACATGCTTTTGGTATGCTACGTCATCATCAACGTCGTTGTACTGGTCGTAAGGTTGCCCCCTCATCCCTCGTTATTCGTGGTTCTGTCAAACTTGCCTGTGCGATCGCTACTAAGCTTCATTCTTTTACCGCATCTGATTTAGCACAAGTTGATATTCATACTTGGCTCGAATTACGCTCTCAACTGAAAAAACACCATAAAGCCAGAATTGAACAATATCGATTTCGCAGAGATCCCAAGGGTTACTTGGCTAATTTAGAGAGTCGTCTTCTCTAGTAAGTTTTACCACACTAG
>NZ_KV757539.1:133-28692 GCF_001712795.1 Nostoc sp. KVJ20 | reverse complement strand
ATTGCTTTAGTATTTTCTCAATAAAACCTAAACTCACACAAAATCTCTTTGCTAATTGACGTTGTGATATTCCACCTGACAAGTATGTATCCAATATTTTTTGGCGAAAGTCGAGGGAATATGGTTTCATTTTTACCCTTGAGTAGATGCACTGAATTTATCTTAATTAGTGTACTTTATTAGACTGGTAAACGCCATAATTATGGAATCTTCCTTATTTTCTGGTACTTCTTTAATTGCCTTTTTGAAGAGGCTAATAGTTAAAAGTTCACGTTCAACAGGAGTATCTTTTTCATCTTCATCATAGTTATCTAAGTCTGGAATTTCAGGATATTCATCAACGTTACTCATACTCATTTCTATTCTCCATCTTGACTATATAAATCTTGAATTGTCTTAGCAGCAAATGCAATACACGCTAAAATATCTTCTCGTTCTATACCTATATATGCCTCCAAAATGCTCTCAATAGTTTCTCCACCAGCTAATAAATCTAAAATTAAAGAAACCCAAATACGATGTCCGCGAATGCAGGGTTTGCCAAAACAGATGTTTGGGTCAATCGAAATTCGAGAAAGCAAATCACCTTCAAGCATTAGTATTCCCAAAATTTGATGTTATGTAACTTTCTAACAAATCCAGCCATCATCCTTTTTCGGCTTCCGAAACCAAAGTAAGGTTTCCAGCATTAGTGCAGATTTACCAAATGCTATAGTGTACGGTGGCGACTTCTTATCGTCGCTACTATATTTATCTGCTAAGGAGTATGCTTGAAAGTGGATAGGTAAACCTAACTTGGCTCTGAGGTAAGTGCGATCGCAATCTGAAAGAAAGCATACTAAACCCCTACCCGATACAGCATCACTTATTTTATTAATCCCGCTACCGTGGGGTTGGCGAATTTCTAAGTTTTTGATAACCTGGACTTTACCAGATTTGGCAATATCACTGATATCCTCTGGATAGTAAAATTTCCAGTCTTCTCTTACTTCTCGGTAGCCAGTCAGTTTCAAACAGCATAAAGCTTCTTGAAAACGAGTGGTTGTAACTTTAGATTTCTCAGCTTGCTGTATAAATTCCTTTCTATCCATCCATTCAAACTTAAAGTTGCTGAGAATACCTGGTAAGTTATAAATTTTAAAACGTTCATTTTGTGGTTCTTCTGGATTTGTTGAATCAAAAATTGCACAATCTAACTGACTACTTCCCCGAAAACTTCGTGCTTCATCAATGACTTTCTTTTTCTTTTCTTGTAAACATTGATTAATTTGTCCATATTTTATCCAAATATTTACATCAAGTGCTTTTTCAATAGTCTCTTTAAAGTTTTTCTCTGCATCGGGATATTGATGAGTCAGCCGTCTTAATTCTTGATGAACACAAGCTGATTGAATAGCACCCCAGCGTTTAGGGTACTGCTTAAATTCATTCACAAATGGGTAACTTGAACGAATAGCTTCTGTAAAGCTTACTCGGTCATAAGTTTTGCCATCTTGTAAAGAGTCTGACTCAGGTTTGAATAATGTTTGAACAATAAATTTGGGAATCAAAGCATAAGCATGATAAGGATGAGGGTGAAAATCTTTGTGTCTGCCTATCCGGCCAAAGCGTTGAATAAAATTACCTGCATCAGCACCTTCAAATACCAAAAAATTAATTCTAAAATCTACACCTACATCAATAGTTGATGTTCCTATAAGTAAATCGGCTTTCGCAACTGATTCAGCTTTTTCCGTTTCACCAGTTAAACCCGTATTTTCTCTAACCTCTAAGTCTAAAGGTTTAAAAATATTTTTAAAATGCCTAACTAGTTTTTTAACCGCAGCAATCGAGTTGAGAATAATTGCACCTTTACTGCCTGGATAATCTTGAAAGAACTTTAAAATTACTGATTCTGAATTTTCTATCAGCCAATCATAACTAGATGAAAAATTAGGTTCTAGTGTTTGCGGAAAAAATAAAGTTATTGGTTGACTAATCTGCCGCCATTGAGTACCATTTTCTGAAAAACAATATTTTTCTTTTTTGGCTGGATCAATTTCTTTATAATTAATACCAGATTTATCACAAAAATCTAGTAATAAATCATCTGGTGTTGCCGATAAAAACAAAAATTTCTTACCTGGAACGGTATGCTTAATTAACAATATTGCATTGAATATACTTGCAACTTGAGCCGAGGAAAATACATGAAACTCGTCAAATATAAACAAATTGTAGCTATCATCTATTTTACTGAATAGCTTATTGGCATTTTCTCCCTTGGTTTTACCATCTTTTTTAAAACGCCTAAGATAGCGAAAATCGTGAATATAGTAAAAAATATCGGGATTAGTCAGCAAAATTTCTGCTTGGTTGGAAAGATTAGTTAATCCAGACTGTTTAGTTGGTAATTTATTTGTTTCGATAAAATCTTCCAGAATAGCTGCATTCAGACGATAAATCTGTGGGTTTTTCTTTGGTTGAAATTCGTCCTTATATTTTTGTACTTGCTTTTCCTGATCTCTCGCTAACTCGTTTGTCGGGTAAGTTGCCATTGTGGATACACCATCTGTCATAGCCAGAAGAAAAGCAGCCAAGCTTTTACCATCCCCAGTTATGGCAGTGTTGAACACTATATCAATATTTGGATCGCGCAACGCCTCCAAAGTTTCCACTTGATGCCAAGAAAGCGACCAATCTTTAGGTAATTTCACCCCATCAGGTGTAGGGACGGTTTGAGAATAAACAGGTTTGAGATTTATGCTGTAATTTTCAGACATATCCTTGATAATTCCTTGTGAATGCTTGGTTTATCGGAAATTTCATACAAAAAGAATGACAGACTTAGTAAATCTAATCAATTTCTGCCACCATTGGTGGCAGTTTTTATATATGTGCTAATAAATACCACTCACACATTTCTGCAACCATTGGTTGCAGTTTTTGAGATGGGTATAAAACATCTCCAGGCTATTTCTCGCACCAATGGTGCGAGTTTTTCACTTTGCTTAAAAACTGTCCGTAACTCGTTGTTATTCCTTATAATGCCATGCAAAATAGAAGTTGCCAAGATATATCCGTATAAAAGTGTCCGTATAAAATATGAGTCGAAAAGGTCAATCTATTACACTGTCGATATCAGAACGTGATAAAGCCGAGCTAGAAGCGATCGCTCGTGAATTCGGTATGATGTGGGGAGAAGAACCTAACATCTCTAAGTTAATTAAAGCGATCGCTCAACGTCAGTTACTCATTGGTAACAATAACGATTGGAAAGAACCACGCATCAGGGCATTACATAGATGTATCAATGCTTTGACAGATATCGGGCAAATTGAACAAGCGCAAATCATTGCAAACTTACTTCTCGAACGCAGCGAACTATCATTACCGTTGCGAGGCGAAATCGAACGTTTCTTAGAGAATTTGCCCCCACCTTGGCGCTTAGAAATAGACCGCTACATCTTGCGCGAACAACCCTTTCAGCTTTCCTATCAAGACGCAGCAGAGCGTGTGTTTAATTTTACCGTTCGCCACGCCAAAGTTACACCCCACGAAAAGCGGGTATATCTTGATTGCTGGTGCGAAGAGACAGAAGGAAACTTTGATATACCAGAACTGGTTCACAATTGGAGTTTGCGATTAGACAGGATTACTGAAGCTGCTGTCATGCCAATTTCTGGTGAATGGCGATCAAATTTGGCTGAGATTGAAGTGGAAATGCATCTATTTGCTGGCTTGGCTTTTGCCTATCAAGCTAAACTAGAAGACAGTATTAATGAGTGGCTACCAGATAAAGCGCGAGTGCGGCGAGTTGTTAGACGAGTATCTAGTACATTTTGGTTTATGCGAGAAGTTATGCAATATGCGCCAGATTGTGTAGTGATATTACCAGAGAATGTCCGCGATCGCCTCAAACAAAAACTCCTCACCCTCTGCAATTTATACGATATCGAAACTAGGAGTTAAATGTTGTAAGGTAGGCCGAAAAGCCTGCTCTATTAATTATTTAGTTTCCGCTCCGGGTTTGAAATAATCAAAGAGGCGATCGCCTGAATCTGCGCGAATCAATGCTACAACTACATCAGGTAAGGCAGCTAAACTTGGGTAAACCAAATAACGCGCTTCCCAATGGGGGTGGAACTTGTCTTTGTAAGTGTGCAGTCCCTTGAAATTGTAGAAGTGATTCAAATGCTCGTAAAGATAGTGCAATATTTTCTCCAAGCGGCGGTCTTCAACGGGGACTATGGGATCTCCTAAGGCGATCGCACCCCGTCCCTGGGGAACATAAGCAATTACACTATTACCCGAAGGACTGAAATAATAACTTTTATTATTTAAAAGTGTGAATGCTGCTAAAGAAAAACGTCCATATTGCTCGACAATTTCTTTAGCTCTTTGCCGCTCATTTGTCGTTGCTAGATTCCGCCAAAACACAGGTTGTAATAGCATTACTATTGCATAAGTAATCGTAATAGATCCCCAACTTCTCCAAGAAGTCAGGGATCTAAGAATTTCAAGTAAGTAAAATCGATAGCTACTGCTAATTTTAGATGCAATATCTTCACAAAAGGCGGTGAAAATTCATAATTTTTGCTGAGGCGATCGCTAAACAAATCCCACGAAAATAGTAACAGTTAGTTGCAAATTTTGAAGTAGATTTTCATAAATCATCATCAAAATTCGGTTTTACTATTTGAGGATAGAAATAATCATGAAAAACAAAGTATTGTTTGGCGCTATATTCATGGCAACTTGGGTAGGAACATTAATTCCTAGCGCTTTTGCTGCTTCACCTTGTTCTGTAGGACAAAAGGCTGAGGTTCTTTGGAAGGAAGCATGGTATCCGGCAACGGTACTTAAGGTTAATAATGATAATTGCTATATTACATACGAAGGTTACGATAGCTCCTGGAATGAATGGGTTGGCACTGGACGCTTTCGCGCATCATTTGAAGCTGGAGATGCAGTGAGAATTTTGTGGAAGGGGAAATGGTATCAAGGGCAGGTTTTAGAAGTTAGTAACGAACTTTATAAAATTACTTATGATGGCTACGATAGCTCTTGGGATGAGTGGGTTGAACCTTCCAGGGTAAGCAGATAGAATATCTCACTTTTATAAGTTTAAAGGGACGATTTCACCTGTTGGAGTCGTCCCTTTAAATTTATAAAAGGGCGGTTAGAAACCGCAGCTACACGAGGCTTTACCCATCTCCGTGGGTTTCAAACCCTCAATTTTTTCTTAGAGGGTGTTTGAAAAGTATTTCGCTGTGACTTTAGGCACTTAGGACTTACGCACTGTAAAACTTAATCATGGTATGCATATATGAAAATGGGTCGTTTCAGCCTTTTATTAATCGTTCTTCGATGGTCATTGTAGGGGTTTAGCATTGCTAAACCCCTACGACAGACGTGCTTTTTCAAAGAATTCATATTTGGTATTTTCTGTCAATGCGTAAGTCCTAGCACTTTAGATCCCCCCTAACCCCCCTTTTTAAGCTACGGTGTACACACAAGTGGTAGCTGCAAGGGTTTCAGGCGTTCCAGACCAGTGAAATGTGATTACGAGCAAAGCGATACGACGAAATCCTACCGGGGCTTGGTGGTTGGTCTGGCTATCGCTCTCAAAAACCTCCTAGAATTTCTACTTTGGTTTGTGGGCTACGTCAGTTTGACTGACTTTTCACGGTATCTGGAAAACCTCACTTCTATTTCTCTCTCCTAAAAGGCTACGGTGTACACACAAGTCGAAAAAAGATCAATTTCCCATTTTTTTATCGTTTATCTCGTTTTATCTCGTTCCTATGCTCTGCATAGGAATGCCTGATTAGAGGCTCTGCCTCTAGTCAGATATTGAGTCAGAGACTCAATGAATGCATTCCCAGTCGGAGACTGGGAACGAGGAAATGCTTATTAAGCTGGGTTTTTAGGATTTGTGTGTACACCGTAGCCTAAAAGGAGAAAAACTTTGAATTTTCCCCCTTCCCGCGTCGGGAAGGGGGTTAGGTTAATCGTTACCTTTTCCACATGCCGTGAAAAGTCAGGTCAGTTTGAATCCTTCTTTTTGGGCTGGAAACTTGCTCTGGGTAAGGATGTGTGTACACCGTAGCGATGCCTTGGGGAGACGGCGATAGCCGGGGGGTGAATTATATGCAGCTTCACAAAGAAACGGTATAAGGAATTTAAACATAAAAAACATTCATTCGCTGTGGAACCAGCATTAATAACTAATGACAAATGACAAATGACAATTTTGTTAACCTATAAAGTGAAGTAAAAATTCAAATAATATCAAGAACAGCCATGTACGTACTCATAGGTGGAGCAGGCTTACTGGGCTTAAGTTTAGCCCAAAAGCTGGTAGAACTAGGACATACTGTTGCTGTAATTGACATTGACCCGATAGCTTGTCGCTATGCCCGTGAACAAGTGGGAGCAATGGCTTTTGAAGGCAGTGCTGTGAGTACAGAAGTATTGTTAGAGGCTGGGATTCGCAAAGCTGGTTCTTTGGCAGCTGTTCTGAGAAGTGATGCCTTAAACTTGGCAATGGTAACTCTTGCTAAACACTACGGCGTCCCCCATATTTTGAGTCGGATGCGCCACCCCGATTTTGCCGAACCGCTGCGTATAGCTGGAGCTAACCATATCATCAGTACTGTTGAACTCTCGGTTTCAACGATGGTGAATGCCATTGAGTATCCGCAAGTGGAATCAATGATGCATTTTGAGCAGGGACAGATTGAGGTTCTGAAGCTTTCCATCCCCAACAATTGCTATGTTGCTGGTCGTAGTGTTGCCGAAATTGCTCAGGATTCCCAATTTCCTACTGGCTCGTTAATTATTGGTTATCAACCTCATCCCCACGAAGATTTAATGATTCCTAACGGCAGTACAATACTTGAACCTCATTCAACAGTGCTGATTGTGACTAAACCAGGATCTTTACATCAAGTCATTGATTTTATTGAACAAAGATGTTGAGCGCAGTCTCTATTTAAATTGTTTATGAGGTGGGGTTAGCTACATTTATAGTCAGAATTCAGGAGTCAGAATTCAGGATTCAGAATTCAGGATTCAGAATTCAGGAGTCAGAATTCAGGAGTCAGAATTCAGGAGTCAGAATTCAGGAGTCAGAATAGTTAAAGAATCAGAAGAACATTTGATGAATAAATATATAGGACTAGCCCTTTCAAGGTGACCAACGAAGATACGTTGTTTCATTGCTAGCATCTTGAATCCTCTGCTCAGATTTTGAGCTTTTTGAAGGTTGAAATCACCAATCTTCGTTCCAAATTTCATCACCTTGAAAGGGCTAGTCCTAATATACTAATTATTCTAAATTCCTTATAAATTCTGACTCCTGACTCCTGGGTGCTAAATTCGTACCATTTATATAATTGGTGTAAATAATTGTGATGAAGCCGTACCCACATATTTATTTAGCGATCGCTGTTATTTTTCTTGCATCTTGTAAATCAGCAAATATTCCACCAAAGTCACAACCCGATATTGCTCAGATAACCCCATCCCAAAAGGTCGTGACGCTGGATCAGAATTTTAAGATCGCAAGCAGCCAAACTGTTTATGTTCCTGTCTATTCTCATATCTATCATCACAATCGGCAGGAAATTTTCGAGTTAGCAGTTACGCTCAGTATTCGGAATACAGATTTGACCAATCCGATCGTCATTACTTCTGTGCGCTACTATAACTCAGATGGAAAATTAGTTAAGCAGTATTTGGATCGCCCGATTCAACTTGATGCGCTAGCTTCTACAGCTTTTTTTGTAAATAGAAATGATACTAGTGGAGGTTTAGGCGCAAACTTTATTGTAGAGTGGGTAGCCCAAACAGAAATGTCCGACCCGATAGTGGAGGCGGTCATGATTGGTACTGACTTTCAACAAGGAATTTCTTTTATCAGTCCTGGTAGGGTAATTAAAAGTCAAAATAACGATCAGCGATCGCCTTTAAAATAAGGTAAGAATTCAGGAGTCAGAATTCAGGAGTCAGAATTCAGGAGTCAGAATTCAGTATGAATTTCGTACGAGTGGGTGACGAATATTGATTAAAAGCGAGTGGAATAGTGGGCGAAAAAATTAAAATATTCTCGCCTCAAAACTCTATCCCTTTATGGGTAGAGTATTCACCAATTCAGAATTCAGAATTCAGAATTCTGAATTCTGTTTTATGAGTAAATATATCAGTGCCGTAGGGGCAATTCATGAATTGCCCCTACGGCAGATGTTTTTTGTTAGCGATCGCTTTACTTTTAAGACAGATCGCTATTACTGAATACGGTGTCTTTCAGAAGTGCTTATTTGACACCAGCAGGGATCTTTTGAGTTTTAGTAGTACCCGCTGTGCCATTCTCTGCCTTAATTTCTGCTACTTGCAGATGAGCTTCTAAGAACCAGAGTCGTTTGTCAATGGTGCGAGAAATTTCGGTGTAAAGGTCAGCAGTATCAGCATCGCCTAATTCATCAGTTTTAGCGATCGCTTCCCGAATATGTTTTGCATAGGGTGCAAAGCGGTCTGATAAAGCTGTTACATGGTCTTTACCATCCAAAATATCTAAGGGATATTCTGGCAAAATCGAATTAGCAGCTGCGGCGCGGGCTGTTCCGAAAGCGTATCCGCCTAAAGCTGTGACACGTTCAGCTACCATATCGACGTACTCTTCCAATTCACCAGCAAGTTCATCAAATAATTCGTGTAGCTGGTAGAAGTCAGTTCCTTTAACATTCCAGTGCGCTTGCTTTGCTTGGGTTTTCAGATCCAAAGTAGCTGCCAAGGTTTGGTTAAGAAGTACCACGATTTGCACTCGCGCTTCGGCGGGAATGTCAATACGAGTAGGATACAAACGTGATGAAATGGTGTTGTCGCTCATAGTTGTAGTTAATGCCTTTTAAATCTAACTTTACAGATTGTGCTTGGCTGGGCGAAACTCTCTGACGACAGATTATATTAATGCCTGAATGTGTTACTGTCTATGAATGTTAGTTAGATGCGATGGTTTTCTATGGTGTTGAATGTGCCACCGAAAAGGCGATCGCGAATCATGTCACTCTGCAAAAAGTCATGGGGGAAACCCAATTCAATTTTACTTACTTCATCTAAGCGTTGCAGATGTTCTGGCGAGAGGCTGACATCTAAAGAAGCTAAGTTATCTTGAAATTGCGTTAATTTACGTGCCCCAATGATCGGAATAATCACACCAGTTTGAGCGCGTAACCAAGCTAATGCTACCTGTGAGGGCGTGTGTCCAATTTCTGCCGCCACTTGGCTAACAACCTGCGCGATCGCTAAATTCTTCTCAGAAATTCCTCCCCCAAAAGTTCCGAGTCGTCCTTGTTCATCGCCTGTTTGCTGAGGCTGATTATACTTACCTGTCAGCACACCACCACCTAAAGGTGACCACGGCGTTACAGCTAAATCGAAGGCTTTAGCCATCGGTAGCAAGTCTCGTTCGGGTGTTCGCTGAATTAAACTATACTCAATTTGCAGGGCAACAAACTGCGTCCATCCTTGGTAATGGGCAATAGTATTTGCTTGGGAAACAATCCAAGCAGGAGCATCAGAAATGCCAATGTAAAGCACTTTACCTTGACGGACGACATCATCAAGCGATCGCAAGACTTCTTCAATCGGTGTTGTGAAATCCCAAGCGTGTAACCAGAATAAATCAATATAATCGGTATTCAGCCGTTTCAGACTACCTTCCAAAGATTGAACTAAGTTCTTGCGATGATTTCCACTGGCGTTAGGATCGCCCTTTTTGTCATTCATCTGCAAGGGAAAGGAGTATTTTGTCGCAACTACAAAGCGTTCTCGTTCTTTAGCGATTAATTCACCAACAATTTTTTCACTGCTACCATCGGTATAACCGTTGGCGGTGTCAATGAAATTTCCCCCAGCTTCTACATAGCTATCAAAGATTTTACGACTTTCGTCCTTAGAAGCACCCCAACCCCAATCTTCACCAAAAGTCATGGTTCCCAAGGAGAGTTCAGAGACTCTTAACCCACTTTTGCCCAAGAGTTTGTATTTCATGAATATTTTCTCATTAACGAAAAAAACGCTGCAAATACTATCCCAAAGGCATGATAACTGCAAACCGGAGCGATGTTTGAGGACAAGCTCTTATTTGTATTTTTGTGCTATTTAAACCAATACAGTTCAGATAAGCCTAAAACACTTGTAGAGACGGCGATTCATCGCGTCTTCAAAGACAAATTATCTATACCAGTAAACTTAACTGAACCGTATTGCTATTTAAACGCAACCTCTTTTGTGAATGCGATCGCCTCCCAAAATTAATTCACCAAAAAATTGGGTCTGAATCCTAAGGTTTCACGCAACGCTGAAAGCGTTCTCGTCAGAGTAGCCGCGAATTCCATTGCCTTGGCTCTAAGTTGAGTATTTGCTCTTTGAATCGTATTAAAGTTAGCTTGACAAACTACTAAGCAGCAGCACCTAAAGCCTGCAAAGTTGCCAATTGAGCTTCTGTTAACCCTTGAATTTGTTCAAGCTTCATACCTTCGTAGGGACGAGGCGCTCTCCAAGTTTGCTCACATTTACCAGTTTGCAAATTCCAGACTTTGATAGTTTCGTCTAAGCTGCCACTAAAAGCAGTCAGTCTGGCAGAAGTTGCATCTCCAATTGGGACAGAGGCTACCACCAAACTATAAATAAGCTCTGAGTGACCCACCAAAGTTTGATAACATTCTCCTGTAGAAATATCCCAAAGTTTCAGATTGCGATCTAAACTACCACTAACAATAAACTGAGCATCTGGACTAAATCGCGCCACCATAACAGGGCCTTCATGTCCTGTAAAAGTTTGAAGACATTCTCCTGTGGAAACTAACCACAGTTTGAGGGTTTGGTCAAAACTCGTACTTAGTAACCACTTTCCGTTAGGGCTAAAGGTAACTGACCACACGCTGTTGGTGTGTCCTGTTAAAGTTTGCCAGCATTCTCCAGTATTAACGTCCCATAATTTAATCATCCCGTCAAACTCACTACTTGCCAGCAGTTGACCATCTGGACTAAAGACGACTGAAACAACTGAACTAGTATGTCCTTTGAAAGTTTTCAAGCATTCACTGGTGTTGATATCCCAAAGTTTCACGGTTTGGTCATAGCTGCTACTGGCTAACTGTTTGCCATCTGGACTATAAACAACTGTCCAAACCCAACTAGTATGGCCGTGTAATGTTTGTAGACAGGTTCCTAACTTCCAGTCCCATAATTTGATGCTAGGATCTGCACTACCACTGACGAGTAAAGGATTCTGGCTATTAGGTTGAAACGCCACCGACCATACGCGGTTGGTATGTTCCCGTAATGTTTGCATTAGGATACCGTTTTTGATATCCCATAACTTAATTGTTTGGTCTTCGTGTCCACTTGCCAGATAGTGGCCATCTGGAGTTAGAGCTAGGGATAATACATTATTGGTATGTCCTGTGAATGTTTTCGTGCAGCGTCCTATTTGAATATTCCATAGTTTGGTGGCGTGGTCATCGCCACCACTGACCAATTGTTGTTCATTGGGATGATAAGCAATCGTCCAAACTCGGCTGGTATGACCGAGAAAAGTTTTCAGACAATTTCCGGTAACGACATCCCATAATTTTACGGTGCGGTCAAAACTGCTGCTAGCCAACTGTTGACCCTTTCGACTAAATGCGATCGCTGTGACTGCCTGTCGATGTCCGCGTAAGGTTTGCAGACATTCTTGGGTTTGAACATCCCAAAGTTTGATGGTATTATCATAGCTGCTGCTTGCGAGTAACTGACCATCTGGGCTAAATGCCAGCGATCGCACCCAGCGATCATGTGCTTGCCAAACACTAAGGTTCGTACCAGTAGTTATATCCCACAGGCGAATTGTCCAATCTTCTCCACAACTGGCAATAATTTGACCATCAGGGTGAAAAGCGATCGCCCACACTCGACCTTCATGACCAACTAAAGTCTGAACTTCTCGGTTCAGCTTTTCTGATCCAACCTGCCATAAACGAATAGTTAAATCTTGGCCGCAACTCGCAAGGATATTACCATCAGGACTAAAAGCAACGGCATTAACTGAATATGTATGTCCTTTGTATGTGTGCAGACATTGCCCAGTTTCCACATCCCATAATTTCACTAAATAATCATCAGCAGCGCTGGCCAGATACCGCCCATCTGGACTAAAAGTTACAGCCCATGTCCAATGTTGATGTCCTCGACAACGCATTAGTTGTTTACCAGTGCCACTATCCCAAATTTGAATTTCACCTTTGGTATCACTGGTAGCTAAATACTCTCCATCTGGACTAAAAGCAACACTGAGGACACCACCAAAAGTTTCGGCAAAGACGCTTTCGCTAATATTAACGCCAGTAAAATTTGTGTTGTGTAATGTAGCATTGGCTAAGTAAGCTTGGCGAATAACCAGATGAGAAAAGTCAAAGCCACTCAGATCAGTTTGCAATATTGAGAATAGATTTAGTAGATTTCCCCCTGCATAGCCTGTTTGCACTGCTGTTTGATATTGCAATTGCGCTAAAATTTGGCAAAGGCGCTCCTCAAGTTGGGCTTGAGTATCAAAGTGGGTTAAAAGTCGCTCCACTAAGGGATGCAGAATAAATTGAATTTGTGCTTCGCGCACGTAGTCTTGAGTTTGAGCTTCAATTAAGGCATGAGTTCTGAATAAGTTAAGTTCGCCTGTAGTAATCTCCCATTCAATAGTCTGGATAAATTGTTCTGTAACATATTCCATAATTACGGGTTGTTGCGTTAACCCTGTGGTTCTTGTCTCCACGAGAGAGCGCCCCTTGAGTGATTCCAAGGCTTCCAAGAGTTTTTGCCAAAATACTTGCGGCAATATTTCGGTTTGTAACTTCGTTGGCGTTACTCCTTCTCGGTTAATCGCTAGCCAGTACATAATCTGCTGTTGCAGAGGCGATAAACGCTCAAATTGTTGCTTGAGTAAGTCCCATAAATCGCTAAAAAGGGTATTACCTTGTGCCAAGAATGCTTGTGTATCACCACAAAATATATCTTGAATAGCGGTTGCGGCAATTTTGAGGGCGAGTGGATTACCACCAAAATAATTGACCAAGTTTTGATGTTGAGGTGCTGTATTTAACCCTTTAGCGATCAATATTTGCTCACCTTCTATTACTGATAGTCCCGACAAACAGAGCGATCGCACTGGTAAGTTTTCCCCCGATCGCACTGCAATTTTGCTCGGTTTTTCTCGTCCAGTGACAATCAGACAACTTTGGTGGAGTTCATCGCAGATCCGCTCAAATAGCTGTTGGTATGCTTCAAACCCTCGTTGGTATTCTCCCCCCCGGTTTCCACTTTGTAAAATTGACTCGACATTATCAAGAACTAACAAACAACGCTTTTCCTGCAATTGTTTCATCAAAAGATTAATTGAACTATCGATTGTTGCCTCTGAACCCATTAAAATCGGCAAAATCTCGCCCAGTAAGGTATTTAGTGGCAGTGCTTGCTGTAAACTACGCCAAATCACATATTCAAACTGGGATTGAATTTGCCTTGCAAGTTTCACCGAGAGAGTAGTTTTGCCAATTCCACCGAGTCCAAAAATCCCGACGAAACGACAATGCTCCTTGCCAATCCATGTTGATAAAGTTTGCAGTTCTGTTTGGCGACCGTAAAATCGGGAGACATCAACGGCTTCTCCCCAATCTTGTGTACTGGTTTGGGATTGCTGATAGCGATGCAGAATAGCTTGGATATTTTTTTTGGAGACTTCTTCGCCAATGACTTGGGAAAGCGATCGCCACAATTGCGAACCTACCTGTTTAACATAGTCACAATCATAACCTAGCTTATCCGCAATCTCCGCATAAGTGCGTCCAACCCAACTTTCGAGAAAGACTACAGACTGAATATCATTTAGTCCTTGCTCCAAGACCGTAGAGCGTAAAACAGTATCGACTAATTTGAGTGCCTCTTCCCCTGTCATCGCTCAACAACCACGTATCGTTTAAGTATTTAACTTGTCTGTTCTTGCTGGGAAAATTATGGCAAACTTTACAATTCTTTACATTAACTAGCACACTTTTTCTTACTGACAGAGCGATCGGGTTTAAGTTTTGATTAGGATGTGCAGAATAAGACCACAGTAATATTACGTTCATACTTTCTTGGAATTAAGAAGAGGTATAAATGGGAATGACAATCGATAAACCTCACAAAGATGCGGAGTTGAAACTCAAAGATCCAATCTTTTTTCAAGGCACTTCTAACACGAATATTGTTCAGGTGGAATTATGGGCTGATGACCGTTGGCTATTAGGTAAAACTTCAGCCAGTAATGGCAAATGGTCACTTTCATATAATTTTAACAGTGGTGGCACTCGGCGAATTGTTGCCAAGGGATTTGATGCTAATCATCAGCTAATTGGTAGTGATGATATTTGGCTTTTTTTAGATGCACTCACACAAGTTGATCTTGACATGAATTTGAGTGCTGATTTTAAACTGTGGGAATTTGTCACATCTCCTACAAGCGGTCTATTGAGAATTGACAATACACCAACGCCCGGAGAAATCAAAAATCTAGAGAGATTATGCCAGCAAATTTTACAACCTGCAAGAGATGCCTTGGGTTCACTGAAAATTAATTCTGGTTTTCGTTCAGAAGAACTTAACAAAGTAGTAGGAGGTGCTAGCAATAGTGCCCATCGTCAAGGCTTTGCTGCTGATGTGATTCCAGTAAATGTAGGAACTAAAAAATTTGCCGAATGGGTAAATGAAAATTGTAATTTTGACCAAATGATTTTGGAATTTGGCACTTTAGAAAAGCCTATGTGGATTCATGTTAGCGCTGAACCAAGAAATCGCCAACAGGTTTTGAAAGCTACTTATAGTCGTGGAATAACTATCTATACTCCTATTCAAATATAAAAGAAAGGAAAATTAGGACAAGGGTTAAGTGCAGGATTTTCAATACAAATCAAGCTAACTAAGTGCATTTACTAGTATAGTGAGTAAAACTTAAATTTTAGGAGAAAAGTAATTATGGAAACATTTGTCAAGGTACTTATAGGCATTATTGCATTGATACATATCCTTTTTTTAGTTGTGCAGATGTTTTTCTGGAATACAGATTTTGTTCAAGAAAAATTACTGAAAAACTTTACTACAGCAGAGGTTGCTACAATTCTTGCTCAAAATCAAGGATTATACAACGGATTTCTTGCTGCTGGCTTAATCTGGGGATTATTTATCTCACAAAAGTTTCCGCAAGTTGAGCCTTCATCGATTGTAATTTTCTTTTTAATTTGTGTAGCGATCGCAGGCATTTTTGGTAGCATTACCTTGAAACGTCCAACAGCATTTTTAATCCAATCACTACCCGCAATATTGGCTTTATTCTTGCTGTGGTATCCTAATCTTTAGTAGTTAGGTTTCAAGAAATATTCTCGATTTTGCAATTATTTAGGAAAAAATAAACTTATAGAACAACAAAATCCCGGTAAAAGTGGCGATGTGATTTCATCATCGCCTAACAAAGTAGCAGCTAAAACCAACTGTGCTTTTTCTCGCCGATAAACTTCAACTTGTTTAGTAAACCGATCGACAATCCAATACTCACGCACACCTTGAACTGAATAAAGTTTCAGTTTTGCTTCCTTGTCTCGAAGTTCGTTTTGTTTACCAGGGGATAAAACCTCTACTACTAACTCTGGTGCGCCTGTCAAATGTCCCGCTTCATCTTCAATTTGCGCCAGTCGTTCTTGACTTACCCAAACTACATCTGGTATAACACTATCCGCTTGCGAAAAAATCACGCCTGGAGCGACAATTGTTTCTCCTAAGCCACTCGAATCTGACCAAACATCGAGTTGCCGAGAGATTTTTACACAAACTTGTTGATGACGGCGGTGAGGAGTGCGAGTCACAAAGAGTTCTCCATTAATGATTTCATAGCGTGTCCACTCATTTTCGGGTAGAACCTCTAAATCGTGAATTGTCCAGCGTACTCCCTCAATGGCTTGGTTCATGATTGTCCCCGTTTGGCTTGCTGCCTTCTTTGCTTAATTTTATCTTTCCTTTGGGCAAGGCAGTTATGGTATTTAAATTAGAACCATAATGAAAAACAAAAGTTCAAGCGAAACTCTGTATGCTGACATTTACCCAACTTAAACCACCTAATGGCGATGCCGCAGTTACTTTTACTCTGGCGCTGACAGCAGAAGAACGCACCCGCAGTCGTCATCGTTTTGAAACTGAAGATGGTAAAGTTATATTTTTACATTTACCCAGAGGAACTGTTTTACACGATGGCGATATTCTCCAAGAAGAAACTCATAGCAGTTTAATCAGAATTACTGCTAAACCAGAATTAGTGCTGACTGCCTTTGCCCAAACACCACTTTTATTATTACGGGCGGCATACCATCTAGGAAATCGTCATGTACCTGTAGAAATTACTCCAACTTATTTACGCTTGTCTTCAGACTCGGTTTTACGCACGATGTTGGAACAATTGGGGTTAGAAGTTAAAGAGGAAATTCTACCATTTCAGCCCGAATTAGGAGCTTATGGACAACACCATCATGCTCACTGATAGTCATCTTTTGAGTATTTTACAACTGGCTAGCCCCGCTTTACCTGTGGGAGCATATAGTTATTCTGAAGGCTTGGAAACGCTCATAGAAAATGGTATTATCACCAACGCCTTACATCTCAAACTTTGGTTAAAAGCGGAGTTACTCTGCGGGGCAATTCGGTTAGAGGCGGCGGTGATGGTGCGATCGCAGCAAGCTGCAAAAATAGGTGATGTTGAGTCGCTATGCCGTTGGAATCTCTGGTTATCCGCCGCTAGGGAAACAGAAGAATTACGCGCCTCTAGTTGGCAAATGGGGCGATCGCTCATCCAATTACTTGGTAAACTAGAACCTCAGATTATACCTATTGCTAATGCTGTGGGTAATCCTTGCAATTATGCGATCGCTTTTGGTATTGCCGTTGCCCATTGGCAAATCAGCATCCAAGCCGCATTACTCGCATATCTGCATAGTTGGGCAAGTAATTTGATCACTGCTGGCGTGAAACTTATTCCCCTTGGACAAACAGCAGGACAGCAGTTATTGCTAGATTTGCAACCATTATTTAGCACTGCGGCACTAGAAATTCTCGCGTTGGAGGATGATGAACTCGCCTGTTGTAGTTGGGGTCTGTCACTGGCAAGTATGCAGCATGAAACGCAGTATACAAGGTTGTTTAGGAGTTAGTTATTGGGCATGGGGCATGGGGCATTGGGCATGGGGCATTGGGCATGGGGCATTGGGCATTGGTCAAAAACTAATAACTAATAACCATCTACCAAGCGAAAGTGACAAATGACAAATGACAAAGGACAAATGACAATGAATGCATTTCGAGTGGGAGTTGCTGGCCCGGTGGGTTCGGGGAAGACGGCTTTGGTGGATGCTTTGTGTAAGGGATTGCGTGAGCAGTATCAGATTGCGGTGGTGACGAATGATATTTATACTCAGGAGGATGCTCAGTTTTTAGTGCGTTCTCAGGCGTTGGCTAGCGATCGCATTTTGGGTGTGGAGACTGGTGGTTGTCCTCATACTGCTATCCGCGAAGATGCTTCGATGAATTTGGCAGCAATTGAACAGTTAGAAGAACGTTTTCTCGATTTAGATTTGGTATTTTTGGAAAGTGGCGGCGATAATTTGGCTGCTACTTTTAGTCCAGAATTGGTGGATTTAACAATTTATGTCATCGATGTTGCGGCTGGTGATAAAATTCCCCGCAAAGGTGGCCCCGGTATTACTAAATCTGACTTGTTGGTGATTAACAAAATTGACCTAGCACCTTATGTTGGTGCAGATTTAAGTGTGATGGAACGAGATGCAAAAAAAATGCGCGGCGATAAACCTTTTATTTTTACTAATTTAAAAACTCAGTCTGGACTTGCAGATGTGATTAACTTTGTTTGTACAAATATTTGTTAAAAAAGAATTCAGAATTCAGAATGGGCTAAACGCCCCGCTACCGCTAACAGGAGTCAGAATCAAGACAACTAAATCTGCATATTTAGCGCTGATGCAAAAACGTAGTTTAGGGACTAACTACTTATTGTAGGGTGGGCCGAAAAGCCACTGGTGTCAACTTAAGCCAAAAATAGCGTACTGGTTGGGTGTTGTTCACCCGCCAGGGATTGTAAATCCCTGACTAATTGCTCAAGTCTACTGAAGTAGACTAAAAATTTTTGCGCTATGAAGTCCTCTTCGGAGGACTTTAGCTATGAGACAGGGATTTACAATCCCTGGCGGACGTGCGGTTTCGCGTTAAGTTGACACCAGTGCTCCGCTATTCACCCCTCGTAGAAAATTCATGCTTTTTGCAGATAGCTAAGGTTTAGCCCATTCTGACTCCTGACTCCTGAATTCTATTTCTATAAAGCCCTCAAATGACGACTTCGTACCCGTTCAGCACTACCGGTAGGAATCGCAGCAATTAATTTTTGCGTGTATTCCTCTTTGGGTTCTTGGTAGATGCTTTCGGCTGTGCCTTCTTCAACAATTTGACCGCGATTCATGACTAAAATGCGATCGCTCATAAATTTCACCACACTTAAATCGTGAGAAATAAAAATATAAGTAAGTTGAAAGTCTGACTGTAATTCTTTGAGGAGATTTAATACCTGCGCCTGTACGGAAACATCCAGCGCTGAAACTGATTCATCGCAGATGATAAACTTAGGATTCAATGCCAAAGAACGGGCTATGCAAATCCGTTGGCGTTGACCGCCAGAAAACTGATGAGGATAGCGGTTAATCGCATCTGCACTCAAACCTACCCTTTCTAAAAGTTCAGCTACCCGTTGGCGTCGTTGTTGCTTTGTCTTCCCAACGCCGTGAATTATCAACGGTTCCATCACAGCGTCCCCAACCTTCATCCGGGGATCGAGGGAACTAAAAGGATTTTGGAAAACTATTTGCATTTCCCGCCGCAGTTTTTGCAACGGTTCTCCTTTGAGGGTAGTAATATCTTGTTTCTCAAAGATAATCTGACCACTCATCGGTTCAATTAATCGCAGCAAGGTTCTACCAAGGGTGGTTTTACCGCAACCAGATTCTCCCACCAAACCTAATGTTTCCCCTGGTTTGACATCAAAGGAAACGCCATTCACTGCCATGTTGTAGCGTTTTGTACCACCAAACACCCCGCGCACTGGAAAACCAACTTTCAGGTTGCGGATTTGCAATAGGGGTTCCTTTTCATTGAAGTTTGCTAATCTTGCAGCAATCTCTTCAGTGGTGACTTCTGTAGGTTGTGCGGGTTCTTTCGCCTGAATTACTATTTGTCCCGTCGTTGTCTCTTCTGCACTCATGTAGTCAGAAACGGTGAGTAGTTTTTGGGGACGGCGGTTAAGTGTGGGGCGACAAGCTATCAAACCTTTAGTATATGGATGCTGGGGACTGCTGAAAATTTGCCCAGAAGTACCAGATTCGACAACTTTGCCTTTATACATCACCGCTACTTCGTCAGCAATTTCTGAAATTAGCCCCAAGTCGTGGGTGATGAAAATCATTGCCATGTCACGGGTTTGTTGCAATTCTCGCATTAACTCCAAAATAGTCGCTTGCACCGTCACATCTAAAGCTGTGGTTGGTTCATCAGCAATTAAGATTAATGGGTTGCAAGAAATTGCCATTGCAATCATCACCCGTTGCAACTGACCCCCAGAAAGTTCATGGGGGTAGCGTTCTAGCATGGCTTCTTTGTGTTCTTTAACCAACTGTGCTAACTTTGATGGTTCTGGTTTCGATGAAGTTTCGATATACTGCTGCTGTATCTCTTCATCACTCGGTAGAAGTTTTACTTCTTGTAAACCTGCGATCGCAATTTGTCGGGCTTGGGCGGCTGACACATTTTGATGCCGCATAATCGCTTCTGTTAGCTGAAACCCAATGTTATAAACAGGATTGAGCGAACTCATCGGTTCTTGAAAAATCATGGCGATGTCGCCACCCCGGTGTAACTGCATTTGCTCAGGAGGCAATTTCACCAAATCTATAGGGTTGGCGTTCTCTTGAGGACGAAACCAGATTTCACCGCCAGTAACTATACCGGGAGTCTGCAACAAACCCATCACAGCTAGGGCTGTCACTGATTTACCACTCCCAGATTCTCCTACTATTCCTAGAGTTTGACCTCGATGCAACCCAAAAGAAATACCATCCAAAGCTCTGACAGTATTGCCATCACTGGGAAATTCAACTTGTAGATTGCGAACCTCTAGGACAGTTTCTCTCATAGGAGTTGGTTATGAATATTATCTTAAAATTATTTGGATTTTAACAATAGTTTTAATGTATATGTCGGTAAATTTGGTTTTTACCCACAATTGACATTACCAAAGAAGAATTCAGAAGTCAGAATCCAGAATGGATTCTGTGCGACTGGATGGAGAATCGAGGTTTAAAGCCCCCGATTTTAAACGCGCGTGATATTAAATTCTTTCCGATTGTTACCCCTGAATTCAGGCATGGGGTATTCTGAATTCTGAATTCTGTCTTCTGACTCCTTCTCATATACCTCCACAATATACACGCATTTGCAATGTCGAACTGCTTCTGATTTTTGATCGCTATGCTTTAAATAACTCAACCACTGTCGGCTTAGTCACTTTCCCCATCGCGTTGCGTGGTAATTCTTCAACTAGCAAAATTTGGGTTGGCACTTTATAAACCGCTAATCGCTCTTTTGCCCAACTCCTAAAAGATTCTAATGTTAAAGGTTGTAACCCTTGCAATACTAACGCCGCACAGACCCGTTCACCCCATTCTGGATCGGCAACTCCAACCACTGCACATTCCTGAATATCTGGATGCGATCGCAATACTTCTTCAATTTCTAAAGCTGAAACTTTATACCCTCCCGTTTTGATGATATCCACACTCATCCGTCCCAGAATTCGGTAGTTACCATTCTCAACTACGGCGGTATCTCCAGTACGGAACCAACTATCTTGGAAAGCTTTGGCCGTTGCTTGGGGGTTGTGCCAATATTCTAAAAACACTCCGGGGCCTTTAACTTGGATTTCTCCTGGTGTTCCGGCTGGAACTAACTCGCCGTTCTCATCCACTAATCTCACTTCAACTTCAGGTAGTGGCTTTCCTACATATCCAGACAACCGTTCACCGTGTAAAGGGTTCGATAACGCCATACCGATTTCTGTCATTCCATAGCGCTCAAGCAGAAAATGGCCGCTGATGGTTTGCCACTTTTCTAAAACTTGAACTGGTAATGCTGCCGAGCCAGAAACCATCAGGCGCATTTTAGCACAGCCTTCTGACATACTTTTTTGGCGTTCCTTAGAAGCATTTTCCCAAGCAGCAATCAGCTTTACATAAATTGTTGGTACTGCCATAAATAGGGTTAAGTCACCGTCACAAATTCGCTTCCAAACGGTTTGGGCGTCAAACTTGCTTAATAGATGACACTCCGCACCAGCCCATAAAGCACAAGTCAGTACGTTAACAATTCCATGAATATGATGTAGTGGCAGGATATGTAAAATGCGATCGCTATATGTCCATTCCCAAGCAGTGATTAAGCTAGTCACTTGCGCTTGAATATTCTGATGGGTTGTAACTACACCCTTCGGTTTACCTGTTGTACCACTGGTGTAGAGAATTAAGGCGCGTCTAGTAATATCTATCTCTGGGAGGCGAACAATATTAGATGGGAGAGTTTCTGAGGTGAGGATAAATCGCAAATTGTGTTCTTGGGCGAGCGAGCGCAATATAGCCTCAAAATTAGGATGAGCAACAATAATCGATGCTCCAGAATTGGTAATTACATACTCCAATTCTGGGCGTGGATGGGAAACACACAGAGGTACAGCTATGCCACCAGCCCGCCAAATCCCCCATAGAGTCGCGACATACTCAAACCCAGGCGGGATGAGAAAGGCAACTCGCTGCTCGTGTAAATCTTCTGTATTCTGAAGAAGGCTTGTTGCTATTTGACTAGAAGTGTGAAGCAAATCTCGATAGGTAAATGCTCCATCGGTTGTGGTAATTGCTATTTTCTCGTTGTGTTCTTCAGCACGAATAATCAATGGTATATTCACGTTTCTTTACCAATTGAGAGTTGATTCAGTCTACTTACAGAAAGCATATAGCAATATTCCCTATTTCCTATTCCCTTTCTCTACAACCAACGTTGTTTTTTAGCATAAGCAATACTACAAATTACAATTAATGCCATCATACATATCACAGCAGGATAAGCCCAAGGTTGCTCTAATTCCGGCATATATTTGAAGTTCATACCATAGAAACCAGACATGAAAGTTATTGGTAAGAATATGGTCGAGAGAATAGTTAGACGATTAATTCGTTCACCCGTTTTGCTAGCAATATTATCGCGTTGAATTTCCATTAATTCTGACATCCAGGCTCTTAGAGATTGATATTCTTGCCAGAGTTTATCAACCTGATGAACTAATTCTTGATTGAAGAGTTCCTTCACTGGCTGGGTGATCCATTGAAAATCTTCATTATTCATAATCGACATTAGTAACTTGATATTTTGAAAATTACGGCGTCCCGAACGAGTAGATTGCCTCATGGTGGCAATTTTTTGGTACGTTGACTCATCACCTGATTTTTCTAAAACTTCATCTTCTAAATCATCAAGTTTCATCGAAATATAATCAAATACATTATCGTAATTGTTTAAAATATTTTTAAAAATAAGATAAAAAAGATAGTCAATTCCTAAATTGGGAATATCTGGAGTTCGCCTTTGCAAATTATTAGCTAGATTGCTTAAAATTTTTAGTTCCGTGATTTCAAAAGTGATAATAAAGTTATTGCCAACTACAATATTTCCACGTGCAACTTCAAATTCGTTATTTTTTATTTGAGAAGTTAAAATTTCATAGCTATCAAACAAACAATCTTCTACATCTTCATCAATTCCTAGAGAGCAATGGTTAAAAATCATCTCAATTCGAGATGGGTTTAGTCCAAAACGATTGATAATTCTGGCGGTTCCAGTGCGATCGCGGAAGTGAATACAGCGCAACCAAATATTATGAGAGCCATCAATTTTTTCCAGCACCGTATCGACATCATTGCTAGTGAATAATTCCAGGTTATCTGGATAAAAAGTGAAGAGAGCTAGCATACGGTAATCCTAGTTGATTTGTAACAAAATATGGTAACTCATCGTAAGTGTTAAGCAGTTTAGTTCTGATTTGATAAGCACTGAAGTGCTTACTATAAACTATATTAAGTTATAGCTAAATCTTTTTATAAGAAGAATTCAGAAGTCACAAAACAGATATGAATTTTGTAGGAGTGGGTGACAAATATTGGTTAAAAGCGAGTGTTTAGTGGGCGAAAAAAATTAAAATATTCTCGCCTTAAAACTTTATCCCTGTATGAGTAGAGTATTCAGAATTCTTTATTCTGACTCCTGTTTTATCTTTTCCCAGATTTAGGGCGAGTAGTTGGCGCTGGTGCTGACTTATTTTGCAGAATGGCAATTTCTTTCTGTGCATCTTGATAACTATCGTTTTCTCCTTGCTGTTGGAATAGTTTTGCAGCTTTTTTGAAATCTGCGATCGCTCCTTGTTTGTTTTTCTGTTTGGTACGAATTATACCCCGGTTATAGTAGGCTAAGGCATTGTTAGCATTAATTGCGATCGCTCGTGAATAATCCTGATTTGCAGCTTTTGTATTTCCCAGTTCGAGATAGGCGTTACCACGGTTGTTGTAAGCTGCTACATTATTAGTATCTAGTTTTAATGCTTCGGTGTAATCTTCGATAGCGCCTTTATAATTTCCGAAAGAAAAACGGTGAATACCCCTGTGGATGTAAGCTGCAATGAATTTAGGGTCAATCTCTAAAATAGTGTTGTAATCTTCAGTAGCTTCTACTTTATTTCCTAAATCACTGTAAATATCACCACGATTAAGAAAAGCTTCGATATATTTGGGATTGATGTTGATTGCATCTGTATAATCTTTAAGTGCTGCATATTGCTGTTTATTAAGAGATTGAGTTAAACCCCTTTGATAATAAGCTTTAGCATCACTAGGATTAATTTTAATTATTGCGTCAAAATCTTGGATTGCTGCAAGTCTTTGTTTGAGGCGACGGCGAAGGATACCTCGTTGCAAGTAGGCTTCGGTATACTCAGGCTTGAGAGCGATCGCTTTGCTAAAATCTCCAATTGCTCCTTTATTATCCTTGACTTGAGAACGAGCTAATCCCCGGCCATAGTAAGCATAAGCATTCTCTGAGTTTAACTTAATCGCTTGAGTATAGTCTGCGATCGCTTCTTTGTACTTACTTAATCCATAAAAAGCAAATCCTCGGTCAAAATAGGCATTGGCATCTTGAGGATTGAGTAAAATTGCTTGGCTAGAGTCTGCTTGTGCTTGCTCATAGTCTCCTAATCGATAATAAGCATCACCTCGCTTATTGTAAGCCAAAGCATTTTGCGGATCTAATTCAATAGCTTGATTGAAATCTTTAACTGCTCCTTCATAGTTTCCTGATTCATATTTATTTACTCCCTGTTGGTATAATGTTTTTTGAGCGTCACTTACAGGTTTTGGCAACTGTAAAATCCACGCTCCAACACCAAGTACAATAAAACCAGCTATCCCCGTCAGCACTAGTAATAATCTTTTATCATGCTGTTTTTGCTGATCTTCAACATTTGTTAATTTTTTCAGATCATCTAAAACTTCGGTTGCATATTGGTAGCGTTTACGATAATCAAAACGTACCATTTTATTAATAATTTTTTCTAACTTTCTGTTAACTTTTAGATTTTTGGGACGCCAAACTATTTCACCTGTCAGCTTATTTTTCTGACTTTGTAAATTAGATATTTCCTTTGCAGTTAAACCTAGAAGTGCTGCGATCGCAACAATACCTAAAGCATATATATTGCTGTTGTATTTGAGGTTGCCGTTAACTTGTTCTATCGGCATATACTCAAGATTATCAACAGTATTAGTGATGGCTTCATTAAAAGTAACAAAATTAACCAAAACTAACTTTTTATCTGATTCTCTACGAATAATATTTGCTGGTTTAATATCGCGATGAATCACGCCATAGCTATGTACAATAACCAAAATCTCCAATATCTCTGACAAAAAACTAATTACTTGGTCTTCACTTAGAGGTTGTCCTTGAATAATTTCGTCACTTAAAGAATTGCCAGGGATGAATTCTTGGACTATATAGAATTCTTCATTTTCTTCAAAATAAGCAACTAGCTTTTGTATTTTATCGTTTTCCTGTCCTAGTTTTTCTAAAGTTGCTGCTTTACTGGTAAACAAGCGGCTTAGGATTGTTAAAGTTTGGGAATTTTTATTAGGAGGACATAATTGCTTTACTATAAGTTCGCTGCCAGGAAGATTAGTATCTTCAACTAGATAGGTTTTCCCCTTTTCTCCATCCTTGAGAACTTTTAGTATTCGGTAATGTCCATCTAGGAAATGACTATTCATCAATATAAATATAGTCTGATAAATTGCTTGATTATAGCTTAAGTGTTATTATTACTGATTTTAAAATATAAATATTTATTTATTAAGCAACTTCAAATGAGATCGATGCGTGGGCTGCTACCGCGTGTATATATCAAAGTCCCTCTCCCAACTTGAGAGCTACGGTGTATACACAAGTCTGAAATAGCTCAGAAACCAAGGTTTTACCCCACCCTAACCCTCCCCTTATAAAGGGGAGGGAACTAGATTTTCCAGTTTCCCCCCTTTATAAGGGGGGATTAAGGGGGGTAATTTGAGTTATGTGTACACTGTAGCCCAAGCTTGGGAAAGGGATTTAGGGTGAAAGCTCATTGATTCAGGTTCTACGCTGGAACTACAAATTTCTCGCTACCAGCCAGTTCAAAGGCTGCATGAATAGCTTGCAAAGCTTTAACACCTTGCTCTTGGGCCACAACACAACTAATTTTGATTTCTGAAGTGGCAATCATTTGAATATTGATTTGTTGTTGGGCTAAAGCTTCAAACATTTTAGCGGCAACGCCTGGTTGTCCGAGCATTCCTGCACCGACAATACTCACCTTAGCGATCGCACTATCTAAAACAACTTCACCCCATCCTAACTCTGCCGCTATTTGAGTAAGCATTTTTTTGGCATTTTCCCCATCGATCCGCGAGACTGTAAAGGCAATATCTCGTCTGGGAACACCATCAATTACTCGGCAACGCTGAGATTGGATAATCATATCAACACTAATATTATGTTGCGCTAATAATCCAAACAATTTTGCCGCCATTCCCGGACGATCTGGCAATTGGCGAATAGCAAGACGCGCTTGATTCAAGTCGAGGGCGACACCGCGAACGGGAGGACAATTGGGCAGAGGGGCAGAGGGGCGGAGGGGCAGAGGGGAAAAACTTACTGCAACTTCTCCTCTGCTCCCCTGCTCCCCTGCTCCCCTGCTCCCCTGCTCCCCTGCTTCGATTTCAAAGGCGGTGCGGAGTGCGCTAACGGCGCGATCGCATTGGTTGGCATCGACTACGCAACTTACTTTGACTTCGCTGGTGGAAATCATTTGAATATTCACGCCTGCTTCGGCTAAGGTGGCAAACATTTTTGCCGCAACACCAGGACGCCCAATCATTCCTGCGCCTGCAATGCTGACTTTGGCAATGTTATGTTCTACCATTACCTCGGCTTCTTCCGATTTGGGGTTAGATTGACTTCTTAGTGCTGGAGCGATCGCTGTTGCTACTGCTTCTGCCCGTTTTAATATTGGTGTTGTCACAGTAAAGGCAATGTCGTTACTGTTACCTTCATGAACTGACTGAATAATCAAATCTACGTCTACTTTTTGCCGAGAAATTTCGCCAAACAATCTAGCTGCAACCCCTGGTTTGTCAGGTACGCGCAACAAAGCAACCTTCGCTTGGTCAGTGTCAAATTCTACAGCATCCACTGGACGGGCAATTTCTAGATTGATTAGCGATCGCCCTTGGGGTTTGGCTGATGTCACCCAAGTCCCTGGTTGATCCGTCCAACTAGACCTAACTACAAGGGGAACCCCATAGTTACGGGCAATTTCCACAGCACGGGGATGCAGCACTTTTGCGCCCAAGCTAGCTAATTCCAACATTTCATCGCAGGTGATGGCATCCATCAACTGGGCTTCGGCAACCAAGCGGGGATCTGTAGTGAGAATACCTGGAACGTCTGTATAAATTTCACAAAAATTCGCTTTTAATGCGGCTGCGATCGCCACTGCTGACGTGTCAGAACCACCACGCCCCAAAGTCGTAATTTCCATCTCTCCGACGCTGGATGTGCCTTGAAACCCTGCTACTACAACTACTTTACCTTCATTTATGTGGCGACTGAGGCGAGTAGTTTCAATATGCAAAATCCGAGCGCGGCTGTGTTCAGCTTCGGTAACAATTCCTACCTGAGCGCCAGTCATGGAAATTGCGGGTTGTCCGAGTTCCTGCAAAGCCATGCTGAGTAAGGCAATGGTTACTTGTTCGCCAGTAGAAAGCAGCATATCCATTTCCCGGCGGTTAGGATTTGGAGAAATTTCATTAGCTAGTTTGACGAGTCCATCGGTGGTTTTGCCCATTGCCGAAACCACTACGACAAGAGAGTTTCCAGCTTTAACAGTTTTGTAAACACGCTGTGCAACAGCTTGAATGCGTTCCACTGAACCGACAGATGTACCACCGTATTTCTGAACTATGAGCGCCATAACTTTTTATTTAATCAATTGTGCCTGCTTTCATCAACGCTTCCGCCAGGTAAGGAAGCCTTGAAGGCTTATCAGTTATATAGTTTACTAAAAATTGCGTCGAATACCCTATAATAATTGATTATTCAAAAACTACATCTTCGTAGAGTGCTGCCATTGTTTCCTCAAAATCCACGCTATTGAGTCGAAATGATTGATGTTCTGCTGTGTAGGTTTGTAAAACCCACAACCCTTGCTCATTGCGGCGAAAACACTCGACTCGCTGACGTTTGGTATTAATTAAAACATATTCTTGCAGACTTTCCAGTGTTTGATAATCGGCGAATTTGTCGCCCCGGTCAAAGGCTTCGGTAGAATTAGATAAAACTTCGACAATTAAACAGGGAAATCTTTTATAACCAGGCGTTTCTCGATCTCGTTGATCGCAAGTAACCATCACATCGGGATAATAAAAGCGATTCAGAGATTCAATTCTGGCTTTCATGTCAGCGATGTAAACACGACAACCAGAGCCGCGCATACGATTACGGAGGAGAGCGAATAGGTTTCCTGCAATGGTAACGTGTGGATCTAGCGCTCCAGCCATTGCGTAGATGTAGCCGTCTATATATTCATGCTTGATATTGCTCTGTTCCTCCATTTGGAGGTATTCTTCAACAGTGACGTAGTTTTGTTGGGGTGAGGCTATCATAGTTGAAACTTGAATTCAGGAATATAAGCTTCATTCTAGCGATTGCTTACTATCATCATCTTGATATTCTTTGATTTTGGCATATAAGCTATAGGAATTCGCTTTGATTTC
>NZ_KV757539.1:0-124 GCF_001712795.1 Nostoc sp. KVJ20 | reverse complement strand
TTGCGTAGGCAGGCAATAGGCAATAGTCAATAGGCAATAGGCAATAGGCAATAGGCAATAGGCAATAGGCAATAGGCAATAGGCAATAGGCAATAGGCAATAGGCAAGAAGGCTTCTTAGTTGT
>NZ_KV757538.1 GCF_001712795.1 Nostoc sp. KVJ20 | reverse complement strand
AGGCAGAGCCTCTAGTCAGATATTCCTATGCAGAGCATAGGAACGAGATAAACCAGCGAACAATGAGAAATTGATCTTTTTTTGACTTGTGTGTACACCGTAGCCTCTTTCTGGATTTTTCTTCAAATTTAGCTTACAGTGCTAATAAACACATACCTGAACATATTCATGAAATATTTCTCTACCTAACGGAGGAATTGAGAAAGATAGTATCAAGACAAAATAAACAGATATTCCGATCACCTGACGAACTTTAACTCATATTTCCCCATTTCTATCTAGCAATGGGGATTTTTTTTCAAAAGCTACCAACATAGAATTCAAATTAAATGTTTATCTGTCTTAAGGAGGAATAATATAAAGTCGATAAATAATAAAAACTTAAGTAGCCCGATTACCCTACCGGACTTTATTTCTAACTCTCCTCATGTTTTTATCTAACAGGGGAGAGTTTATTTAATCGATTTTATTAAGAAGAATTCAGAACTCAGGAGTCAGAATTCAGTATGAATTGGAGTCAAATTGGATGATAGCAAAGCCTTAACTCTAATCTTGCACCACTACTCTAAAGCAAACTACGCCCAGCGTCTCGTAGAGAGAGTCTAAATATTTAGTTTAAAACTTTAACCTTGGTGGGCAAAACTAGTATTAATATTTTCCTTATTAAAACTCTATTCATTTACCAGTAAAGTATTCACAAATTCTGAATTCTATTTTATTCTTCCTCTTTCTTCTCTTCCGAATTGATTATTTTTGTATTTTGCAGAGTGATATGGCCTTCCTGATTCTGTTTTTTTTCTTTATTTTCTTGTACAACTTGAGTGGCATATATTTCCACATCCCGCTGAATAATATCTTCTACATGACCTGCGAACAGATGAAAAGCTTTTTCGTGGCTTGTATAATTACAATAAGGGCCTGTCAACTGCGAGAATTGCCACCCTTGGGTTTTCAAAGATTCGACTGTACGGCGATAGTGTCGCCAGCGTTCTCCATAGTGAAAAAACTCTTCAATGGCAGCACTAATAGCAACTATTTGGCTCAAACCAAAAGTTGACCAGATAATGATATCCCTTTTAGGAGTAGTGTTAATGTTTAGACTTACTAATGCTGGGAGAATTACACCACCAATAATAGTTGTGATTCGCAAATAATAATGGCGATCGCGCGATGAATTCGCCTTAGCTTCCATCCAGAGTACTTGTTCTAACCAACGCGATCGCAAAAAATGTTTTTGCACATCGCCTAAGTTCATCCCTGCAAATAACTTGTTAAAATCTTCCCTTAAAAATTCCTGATAACTATGTTTTTTGGTATAGTCTTTCTCTAAAGATTCCTGAGAACTGTCTTTTTCTGCCATTATTTACTCCTCATTAGAAAGTAACCCCTTAATTACTTTGCCTAAATTCTTAACTCCCTTCTCTATGTCGCTTAAGTCAATGTATTGTAATGTACCAGATTTAGCCAGCTTTTTAGCTCGTTCATCGGTAGCTTTTCCACGCAAGGCATCTGCTAGTATATCTGCGGTTCTACCACTACCAGCAATCACAATAACTAACCTGCCAGTATTAACACTAGAAAACGCATCCTTAAAGGTAATTTCACCACCGTTCAGCAGCACTGTTACCGAAGGTGCGCCATTGGCTAGCACAGTTGCAGCGCGAGATATCCAAGGAGACTCGTCGCCCCAATTCTCACCAGGAACTAGCACAAAATGAGTGTGGTTTGGCTCTAAGGGTGTCAAATCAGCAGCCGTCTCTGAATGATTAGGTAGAGCCACTTTGCTTTCGGGTGCCACACCAACGAGGGCAAACTTAGCACCTATCTGGATACGAGCCTTACCCATCATTCGCATGATTCCTGCATCCGTACCCCCATCCACAACATAAGCCTCCAAAGTTTCGGCGATGGGGGCTAAAACTTCCACAAACAACCTTTGAATGCGGAAAAAGTCAATTTCGCTGATGTTACTTGCACCGCCTACTACTACTAAAACAGGACGCGAACCACCAAGCCCTATTTCCTCAAAAGCATTTGGCAATTCTACTTGCTGCTCAATTCGAGTCGCTAATGCTGTTTGCCCATTATCAAAGGTAAGTTTCAAACAACTCTTCATTTTTTCAAAATACTGACTGCTTAGGTTTCCAGCGTAGAGCCTCGCAGTCATAAGCTGCAAGCTTTGTATTCTGTTATGCTTTTGTATGGGTTTATCATTGATTAATGCTTCACCACATATTTGGGTCTGTTCGCGAAGCGTCTCGTAGAGAAGCCCCGTGCTTCACGCAATGCTTTAAAGTAATGAGTAAGGAGTAATGAGTAATGAGTGGATGGAAAATGGGTATTTACTCATTACTTATTACTCATTACTCCTTCTTAAGAGCGCCTTTATGTCGGTGAGGATGTCAATATATTTGCTGTTATATGTAAATAGCGATACCTGCGGCGGGCTACGCCTACGCTCAATTTTTTACCCTGATTGTATTTATGAAAAATTATTGATGCCCAAAGTAATAACTTCTTCTTTGCTGACATCATTAATTAGGGTTTTATAGTTCATTTCTGGGTAATATCGCCAGTTATTCGGTTAATCTGAAGGATTTAATTTTAGCTATAAGTTCCTGCTTTATCACTAGCGATCGCAATAGATTCTGACTCTATATCATCTATCTTATTAAACTCTCCAGCCCGCCAGCTATCTGTTGTATCCTTAATAAAACTGGCAATAGGGATCGCAATTAACAAACCTAACACTCCTCCTAACTTTGCCCCCAGCAATAAAGAAATTACCACCCACACAGGATTTAAGCCAGTCAAATTGCTGAGAATTCGAGGTGCAATAATATTAGAATTAACTTGGTCAATGGCAACAGCTATACCTAAGACTTCTACTCCTAACCAAAAATTTTGCAGGGCTACCAACAAACTTACTATAGCGATACCGACTCCCGTACCAAAGGGGAAGAGTGAAAACAAGCCAATACCAATGCCAAAAAGTAGAGCTAAGGGAACTTGCAGCGCTAAAAACACCAGTGTAATTGTCACCCCTAATACAGCTCCCAACGTTGCTTGACCGATGAAGTAATTATGAAAATCCTCTCGCAGTAGTTCTCGCACTCTTAACCCAATATTATTGGGAAACCACTGAAAAATTCCATCCCAAAGACGTTCACCATTTAATGTTAGGTAGATAGTCAGCACTACCGCCAGCAGCACGTTGAGGACAATACCAATAGTATCAACGGCAAAACCAAGAATTCTGCCAGTGAAGGACTGAAGTTGGTTAGATAATCGTTCCAGAACTTGGGTAAATAAACCACTTAAATTAATAGGAAGTTGTTGTTGACTTAATGCCCAATCTTGAAAAGTTTGCAGCTGTTGAGTACCAGAATCAATCCAACTGGGCAAAATATTAGCCAGTTCAACGAGCTGTTGAATAATCAGGGGAACCAAGGTGATGCCTAAAGCTACTAAAATCACGACAGTCAAAAGCAACACTCCCCCGATCGCCAAGTTACGTTTCACCCCTTGTTCCTGAAGAAACTGGATTGGATAGTTCAATACAAAAGCCAGTAGGATGGCGGCGGCAATAATACTAACCAAGGGTTGAAAATACTGTACAACCTGGATCAATAGCCAGCCGTTGAGAATGGCAACGGGAAATGCCAATCCTATAGTTAACCATCGTGGCAGTTTGTTTGTTGATTGCATTTAGTGATGATCCTATAAGAGTTCTAACTTTATTTTGGCTTTTAGGGAGTGAGAATTTTAGATTTTAGATTTTGGATTTTAGATTTAAATTTAATCCAAAATTCTCAATCCAAAATCTAAAATTGAATTGCCCCATGCCCAAATTATGTTGGATTTTTCTCAATAAAATCCAACATAATTTTTTGATGCATGTCCCCCAAAGGTCGGACTTCGCCAGCATTTTGTGAATAACAGTGACCTTGGCGAATATCTTCTGGTGTAAATAAGCCCATATCCCAGCCCTCATTCAGAACTAGTTGATTTAATTCCACTAAGAGTGGTGCATGAAAGACATGACGAACAACTCTTTCGGTGGAATAACAGCCAAATTCAACGAATGGTGGTAATATGTAGCCAATTTCTTCTAAAATTTCTCGCTTTACTGCTACATCTGGCGTTTCACCAGGTTCGATGTGACCACCAAACAGCGCCCAATAACCAGGGTAGAGAATACCGGGGATGTTGTCGCGCAGTTGCATGAGAAACTTGTTTTTTTGGTAGAGAATTGCGATCGCTACATGCACCGGTTGATTGTTCATAAGTTCATTTTTAATTACTGAGTTAATCTTCTTCTAAATAAACTTCCCCCAATTCTTTGCCAGCCAAGGGAATACTTTGGTAGCGAACTTTACCCTTAATTACCACTTGTGCGCCCTCACCCAGATTCTTTTGATTGGTGACAACCCAAATTTTGCCAGTTGAGTCACTAATTTGATAAGCCCACTGTTTCATCATGGGAGCTTGCTTTTCTACCTGACCTTGGATGTAAACTATAGCCTGATTGTCTTGTTTTGGTTTAATTTCTCCAATTGGGGTGACATTTGTCCCAATTTTGAAGCCAGCCCCACTTAAACTAGGCGATGTCAAGTTACCACAACTGCAAAGTCCCGCTACTAGAAAAAAAGTCAACCCCAGTCGGTAAGGAACAATACTGTGCCGAGACAAGAACGAAAGGGACAAATTTCTTATTTGTTGCATGAAAGCCACCGATTTATTTATTTTGGGCATTGGGTATTGCATTAATCGATTAATTCTTCTTCCCCTGCTCCCTTATCTCCTCACTCCCCACTTGTTTATTCTTCAGATGATGCCGTTGATCTGAGAAAATAAATATTATGAATTTACTGTGAGAGAAACTCTACGACATCAAACGGCAACACAATAATAGTCGAAAGTCAAGATTCAATAATCAATATTTTAACTTTGGACTTTGGACAACAAGCGAACATAGCTGGGAATTTTCATGGAAACAAAAACTGCCAAACTCCTTGATGGTAAAGCTTTAGCAGCAAAAATTCAGCAAGAACTTTCTGTTGCCATTACACAATTAAAACCAAAAATTGGACGATCCCCTGGTTTAGCAGTGTTGATGGTTGGTGATAACCCAGCGTCAGCTGCCTATGTACGCAATAAAGAAAAAGCCTGCGCTAAAGTTGGTATCGCTTCTTTTGGCAAACATTTTCCTGCCCAAACTACCTTGGGGGAGTTAGAAGAGGTAATTGCCGCACTCAACCACGATGAACGGGTGGATGGCATTCTTGTGCAGTTGCCTTTACCTGACCACTTGGATGCAGTGGCTCTGCTGCATCAAATCGATCCTGATAAAGATGCCGATGGATTGCACCCAGTGAACTTGGGGCGACTAGTACGGGGAGAAACTGGTTTACGCAGCTGCACCCCGGCTGGTGTGATGCGCCTTTTACAAGAATATGAAATTCCTTTGCAGGGAAAAAATGCAGTAGTTGTGGGACGCAGTATTTTGGTGGGTAAACCTATGGCGTTGATGCTACTAGAAGCTGATGCCACAGTTACCATCGCTCATTCGCGATCGCATGACCTCAAAAGCATCACCCAAAATGCTGATATTCTAATTGCAGCAGTCGGTCGTCCTGGACTAATCAATGCTGATATGGTGAAACCAGGCGCTGTTGTGGTAGATGTGGGAATGAACCGCGTCACCGATGCTAGTGGCAACAGTCGTCTCATTGGCGATGTCGAATTTGAATCAACCGCTGGTGTAGCAGGATTTATCACCCCCGTTCCTGGTGGTGTTGGCCCTATGACTGTCGCCATATTGTTGCAAAATACATTGGACAGCTATTCCAGAGCGGCAAGAAAAGAAAAAGAGTGATGAGTTAAAAGTTAAGAGTTATTAATTCCTAACTTCTAACTCCTAACTTCTAACTCTTAACTCTTCATTTTTTTCAGCCCCACAGCACCTTAAAATTGTGACGTACAAGACAAAATCCCAAAGTGTCAGGAATGAAAGAATGGTAGCAACTGATAACGTTCAAAAGACACCACCAGAGAAAGCCACATTTAACTTAGCAGCTTATCTAAAAGAGCGACAAAAGCTTTGTGATAATGCTTTGGATCAGGCTATCCCCATCATTTATCCAGAAAAGATTTATGAGGCGATGCGCTACTCGTTATTAGCTGGAGGCAAGCGTGTACGTCCCATTCTTTGCCTTGCTACCTGTGAAATGATGGGTGGAAGTATTGAGATGGCTATGCCAACGGCTTGTGCTGTGGAGATGATCCACACAATGTCGTTGATTCATGACGACCTCCCAGCGATGGATAATGACGATTATCGTCGTGGGAAGCTGACGAATCATAAAGTCTATGGCGAAGATGTGGCGATTTTGGCTGGAGACGGCTTATTGGCTCTCGCTTTTGAGTTTGTTGCCCTTCAAACCCCCCAAAGTGTTCCCAGAGAGCTAGTCTTACAGGTAGTTGTCCGTCTTGGTCGGGCGCTGGGGGCAGCTGGTTTGGTCGGCGGTCAAGTTGTCGATTTAGAGTCGGAAGGGAAATCAGATATTTCCTTAGAAACGCTAAATTTCATTCATCAACACAAAACGGCCGCCCTTTTGGAAGCTTCTGTAGTTTGTGGCGGGATTATTGCTGGGGCATCATCTGAAGATGTGCAGCGATTGACCCGTTATGCTCAAAATATTGGGTTAGCATTCCAAATCATAGATGATATTCTGGATATCACTTCTACCCAAGAAGAATTAGGTAAAACTGCTGGCAAAGATCAAAAAGCCAAGAAAGTGACCTATCCCAGCCTTTGGGGACTTGAGGAATCGCGATCAATTGCCCAAGAGCTAGTTAAAGCAGCTTGTGCGGAATTAGAACCATTTGGGGAGAGAGCTAAATCACTCCAAGCGATCGCTCATTTTATTATCAGCCGCAATAACTAGTAACGCTTTTGGTAATTCGTAATTCGTAATGACGCTCGTGGACTCGCTACCGCTGCGCTAACGTAATTTGTAATTCCCATGCCGCAAGCGTTTCATTGATTTGGAATGGGTGGTTTATTGATACCATGCTGTACTACACCGCCCTGCGGAATTCAAACTTTACTCATTCAAAATTCAAAAAGCTTATCATCTAAGCTTTTTGGTGATTTTGAATAATTGGTCTGTTTCCGTCGTAATGTACTTAGGTTAATTTTGGATTTTGGGTTGAATCTAAATGTTTCCTCAACCGACAACTGCTGCTAATATTTACTAACCTAACCAAAATACCATGCAGGACATAGGCAACATTTTAGACAACCGGGTGCTGCTGGTTGCTCTGGTAGCTTGTTTAATTGCTCAAGCATTAAAGCTCGTAGTCGAGATCATCAAACATCGCAAACTGGATGTACGTGTTTTGGTAACAACAGGAGGTATGCCCAGTGCCCATTCAGCTTTAGTTACAGCTTTAGCCGCTGGTGTAGGGCAAACACTAGGTTGGGCATCTCCTGATTTTGCCGTTGCGATCGTTTTTGCCATTATCGTCATGTATGATGCAGCCGGAGTACGCCAAGCAGCCGGTAAGCAAGCTCGTATTCTCAATCAAATGATTGATGAATTATTTCATGAAAAACCAGACTTTAGCCAAGACCGTCTCAAGGAGTTACTCGGACACACACCAGTTCAGGTAATCGCTGGGTCGGCTTTGGGTATAACCATCTATTGGTTAGCCAGGTCTGCTTATTAGTCAATAGTCTACAGTCTATTAACCAATGACTAATGACTAATGACTAATAACTAATGACTAATGACTAATAGACTACAATCGCACAGTTGAGCGCAGCAGAATCACCTTACGACTATCTACGATGCTGGCAACGAAACCGCCATTGTTCAGCTTTTGTAATGTGTTGTATGCTTCACTTTGGTTAGTGGTATAAACTGCTAGTAAGTAAGGGCGTTGTCCATAAGAAACAAAACCTACGTTACCTCCTACCGCTTGCTGCACACTATTTACTAGTTCTGGACGGTTGTAATAATCTACCAGCACTGCATAACCCTCTCCTAATGCTTGAGGATTATAGGTGACTGTCTGCTGTGGTGACTGTGGTTGTCTCTGTGGCTGTGGTTGTAGTTGTGGTTGTGATTGTGGCTGGACATCTGCCGCTGTTGGTCGAGTGGTAATTATGGCAGACAAGCCAACAATATTGCTAACATATCTCGCCCAACGATTAGCATCATCAATTCTGTTAAAGCCTCCTACTCGCGTCACAGTTTCGTTGAGATATTGACAGGTGATGGTCTTAAGTTCAGGTGGTAAGGCACTACGCAACTGCTTTTGATTATTTGCTGTGGGACTTACTACTAATAAAAGATACTCACCCGCATTTGGTGGTTGACAGAGGGGAATTGCTTGTTGGGCAAAGACAGAACTCATCCCACCAATCAACCCTGCGTAAGCGAAGCTCGTCGTAGATATCGCTAGTCCTAAAACACTTGGTAAAATCTGAAATCTATGCACAAAAGTTAGATTATGTAAATCAAGGTGTCTTAGAAAATTTTATAAGAAAAAAGCTGAAAACCCAGCTACTTCAGTATGTAGATAAAAAGAGTGTCAAAAAATATTTTTTTACTCATAAATAAAATTCGGACTGGGGACTGGGGACTGGGGACTGGGGACTGGGGAGATGAGGGAGACGAGGGAGACAAGGGAGAATATTGAATAAGTCTCTTCTTTGTCTACCATGCCCAATGCCCCATGCCCAATGCCCAATGCCCAATTTCTAAGATACGGTAGCAAGCGATGCCAGGGCATCTGGTATTGCCTCAGAAGGAGCCTGGAATTCACCAGTGATGACGTACTCTAAACGCAGTTTTAACCAAGTAATAAATTGGGGATTTGTAGAAATAATTGCTACTGCTGGTTGGGGACACTTCGCCTTTAGCTCTGCAAACTGCGGTGTTTCCAAGAAAGCTGGTTGCTCAACTAACCAAAAATCTATTTGTTTTTCTTGTTCGTGGTAGTGACGAGTGCGTTCTTTGATAACTTCGTGTATCGGTTCTTCTTCGAGAAGAAAACGTTGACTGGCCAAAACGTAATGGTATGTTTGCATTTTCATCCTTTGGTTGCTATGTGAATAATTTAAGGGTACAGTGCTGCACTGTACCCTTACAAACTAACTTTTGTTGGATTTCTTGAACCAAGAACTGAACGGACAAGCACTTTTCTCGTTTTCAGCTTTTGTTTGTTTGCCACCAGATGTTAGCTTTTCCAAGAACAGATTATTGTCAAAGTAGTGTTCTAAGGAAACAACCTTCAAGTCATCGGTAACTTTTGCAATGCTCATGCCGATAATTTCTACTGTCTCTCCAGTAGGTGCATAGTCTTTGTATTCTCCTTTAAAATGTCCCCAATGCCGCCACTTGAATGTGACATTTGGTGGCCCTGAGTAAACTTCCAGTACTTCCCAAGGGAATCCTTGGGGAAACGTTGTGTGGAAGAGTTTTGCGGATGATTCAAAGCTTTCTTCTGAAGCTTTGTAATGCTCTGAATCAGCCATAAATAAATTGTAAGTACCTTGGGCTGATAAATCTGCTGCGGTGTATTCTACTCCGCCATTGGTACTCACGCGAAACTGTTCATTAACAATAGACAACCACTCTTGTGGGTTAGATTTGAAGGATACCTCCATCTCTAAGGTTCGCACCAAGTTTTGCACGATCGCTTCCAGTGTACCTTCAAGGTGATTGTAGATACTTTCTTTAGCGAGATTCTCTTTTGAGCGGGAATAATCAGGCGGTGTCTGATAGCGCCACTCGACATCAGTGCTTTCTGCTATCACCTTATCTCTATCTTGTACCCAAAGTGGCAGGTTGTTAGATTCTGTTGCGCTCATAGAAGTTTTATGCTGAAGATTTGATCCCAATTTCTAGATTTCGCAGTGACAACCCCTCTAGGTTATAGGTTACAGGGTACAGGGTACAGGGTACAGGTTACAGGTTACAGGTTATAGTTTCTTCCCCTATCACCTATCCCCTATCACCTGTCCCCTATCACCTGTCCCCTCTTATCGCTTCTTTCATCTCGCGGACTGCCCTTTCTATACCGACTAATGCTGCCCGACTGATGATGGTATGACCAATGTTCAGTTCTTCCATGCCGGGAAGCGCAGCCACCGGATAGACGTTCCAGTAAGTGAGTCCATGCCCAGCGTTGACTCGCAATCCAGCTTGAATCGCTTGTTCACACCCTTTCGCTAATATGGCTAATTCTCGATGGCGATTTGTCTCATCCTTAGCTTCAGCGTATTGTCCGGTGTGCAATTCAATAAATTGCGCTTGCACCTTGACAGATGCTTCTATTTGTGCAGGGTCAGCATCGATAAATAAACTAACTGGAATGCTAGCGCTTTGCAATTTATCGACTATCTCACCTATTCTAGCAATTTGGAGGGTAATATCTAGTCCGCCTTCTGTTGTGACTTCTTCGCGCTTTTCGGGGACTAAGGTCACGTAATCTGGTTTGATATCGAGAGCGATCGCTAGCATTTCATCTGTAGCGGCCATTTCTAAATTAAGATGCGATCGCACTGTTTGCCGCAATATCCGCACATCCCTATCTTGGATATGCCGCCGATCTTCGCGCAGATGCACCGTAATCCCATCAGCACCCGCTAATTCTGCCAGCACCGCAGCTGCCACGGGATCTGGTTCCACCGTCCGCCGTGCTTGCCGGATGGTGGCGATGTGGTCAATGTTAACACCAAGTGTAGGCACCCCTAATTTCTCCCAAATCCACAGTCCTCAGAACTTGATTTTACCGGAAATAGCGGGAGTTTTGCTTGAGAAACTCAGGACACATCACACAAGTGAAATGCGATGTCTACGATGGGCTATGCCTACACCTAAAAGAAAACTGAGTTAGAAAAAGCTGGTTTTTGGGCAGACTACTTTAAATAAATAGCTGATTTCACAAGAGTTGATCAAGTATGAATACAGCAGTTGAACCGATGGACAAGCTTTTAAACTATCGAATTACCGAACAACTTTATGCCGGCTCTAGAACCTTAGTTTATCGTGCAATTCGAGAGGCTGATCAACTTCCGGTTGTGATCAAACTGCTTCAGCAGGAGTATCCCAGCTTCAATGAACTATTGCTGTTCCGTAATCAATACACGATCGCTAAAAATATTGACTTACCCGGTATTGTTCATCCCTACAGTCTAGAACCTTACGGCAACAGCTATGCTTTGGTGATGGAAGATTTTGGTGGTATTTCCCTCAGAGATTGGATGAACCAAAAAATAGGGAGCAACCAATATACTCTGACAGAGTTCTTGGAAATTGCGATCGCTCTGAGCAATATTCTTGACGGACTCTATCGCCATCGGATTATCCACAAAGACATCAAACCTGCCAACATCCTGATTAACCCGGAAACTAAGCAAGTTAAGTTAATTGACTTTAGTATTGCCTCTCTTTTACCTAGAGAAACCCAGGAAATTCACAGTCCTAATGTCTTAGAAGGTACTCTCGCCTATCTTTCCCCGGAACAAACCGGGCGGATGAATCGCGGAATTGACTATCGCAGTGATTACTACTCCCTGGGTATCACTTTCTATGAACTACTTACCGGAGAGCTACCCTTCCAGTCTAATGATCCGATGGAGTTGGTTCACTGTCATATTGCCAAGCAACCGGAACAATTACGAAGCAAGGGGGAAGAGGAGATTCCCGAAGTTATTTGTGACATTGTAATAAAATTGATGGCAAAAAATGCTGAAGACCGCTATCAGAGTGCATTAGGGCTAAAGTATGATTTAGAACAATGTTTAGAGCAACTGGAGAATACGGGTAGAATTGAGAGTTTTCCAATTGCACAAAGGGATATTTGCGATCGCTTTATCATCCCAGAAAAACTCTACGGCCGCCAAGCCGAAGTTGAAAGCTTACTGGATGCTTTCGAGAGAGTCAGTCAGGGAAGTACTGAAATTATGTTGGTTGCCGGTTTCTCTGGGATTGGCAAAACTGCTGTGGTGAACGAAGTCCACAAGCCAATTGTGCGACAACGGGGTTACTTTATTAAAGGTAAATTTGACCAGTTCCAGCGCAACATCCCTTTCTCTGCTTTTGTCCAAGTTTTCCGAGACTTAATCGGGCAACTGCTAAGTGAAACTGACATTCAATTCGAGCAGTGGAAGTACAAAATTCTCTCTGCTTTGGGTGAGAACGGACAAGTGATGGTTGAGGTAATTCCAGAACTGGAAAGTATCATTGGTAAACAGCCTCCAGCGCCGGAACTTTCTGGGAGTGCGGCACAAAATCGCTTCAATTCGCTATTTTTGAAGTTCACTCAAGTGTTCACGACAAGAGAACATCCATTGGTGATCTTTATTGATGATTTGCAATGGGCTGATTCTGCTTCTTTAAAGTTAATGCACTTGTTAATGAGTGAAGCTGACATTGGTTATCTACTGTTAATTGGTGCTTATCGAGATAACGAAGTCAACCCAGTACATCCACTGATGTTGACTTTGGAAGAGATTGAGAAGTTAGGCGCTACAGTCAATACGATTACTTTATCGCCCCTGGATCATATTTCTATTAATCATTTAGTTGCAGATACATTGAATTGTTCTCTAACATTAGCTGCACCATTAACAGAATTAGTATTAAGTAAAACTAAAGGCAATCCTTTCTTCAGTACCCAGTTTCTTAAAGCTTTATATCAAGATCAACTAATTACATTTAACTCCCATCACTCCCCACAGGGAGGAATTCAACGAGGATGGGAATGTGATGTTGCTCAGGTGCGATCGCTCGCTTTGACCGATGATGTAGTAGAGTTTATGGCAATTCAACTGCAAAAGTTATCAATTGGAACTCAAGCAGTCTTGAAGTTAGCGGCTTGTGTAGGAAACCAATTTGATTTAGTGGCATTAGCGATCGTCTATGAAAAATCTCAGGTGGAAACATCCGCAGATTTTTGGAAAGCTATGCAAGATGGGTTGATTATTCCTACCAATGAGGTCTACAAGTTTTATCAAGAAAATTCAGAATTGATACAACCCAATTCTCCTGAATCCTGTTCTTACAAATTTCTCCATGACCGTGTTCAGCAAGCTGCCTACTCTCTAATCCCTGAATCTCAAAGAAAAGCTACTCATTTAAAAATTGGGCAATTACTCTTAAACAATACATCACCATCAGCACTTGAAGGTAGTATTTTTGATATTGTTAATCAGTTAAATGAGGGAATTGACATAATTAATGAGCAATCCCAAAAATATGAACTAGCTCAACTCAATTTAATTGCTGGGAAGAAAGCTAAAGCTTCCACTGCTTATAGAGCAGCCGTTAAATATTTCACGTTAGGTAGAGAATTATTAATAGAAGAAAGTTGGTTGACTAACTATCAACTAACCTTTAGATTGCATCGAGAATCTGCTGAATGTGAATATTTGACTGGCAATTTTGATGAGGCGGAGAGATTATTTAATCTGGCATTATATCATTGTCAGGATAAGTTTGAACAAGCCGATATTTATCGAATTCAGATGCATCTGAAAATGACTCAGGGCGAAAATATAGAATCTGGCTTTGAAGCTGGGTTAAAAGGTTTGAGCATCATGGGGATGCATTTGCCAGTCACTTCTGAAAAACAACAAGCTGCTATCGAAACTGAACTTGAAGAATTAAAAGCTAAACTTCAAACAATTCGGACAGCAGATTTGTTCGATCTGCCTGAAATGACAGATCCAGAGAAGAAAGTTTGTATGGGTCTTTTAGCTGATCTTTGGGCAGCTGCTTATATGGGAGGAGATCAAAATCTTAGTTGTTTGATGCCTCTATTAATGATCAGTTTATCTTTGAAATATGGCAATGCAGAAAGCTCTGGTTTTGCTTACTGTCTATATGGAATGAGTCTGGCAAATCAAGGTAATTATCAAACTGCTTATGAGTTCGGTACACTAGCACTAAAAGTTGATCACCATTTTAATAGTACTCAATTTATACCTAAGAGTAATAATATCTTTGCCCACACCATTAATCCTTATAATCAGCATTTAAAAACAAATTTGCCAATTTCTCAAAAATCATTCCAAGTCTGTCAAGAAACTGGAAATTTGGTGTTTGGAGTTTGGGCAGTTTCGTTCCTGATTTGGGCAATGTTAATTAAAGGCGATCGCCTCTCGGATGTCTACACGGAAACTGAGAAATATCTTGGCTATGTACAGCAGGTAAATGATACCAATATGCTGTATGCATTTACTTTACAGCGGCAGTTTTTATTGAACTTACAAGATATATCTAAAAACACCGATTTATTAGATGATTACAATGGCGAAGATATTCCCTATATAGAAGTTTGGCGACAGAAGAATAACTTTGAGCATGGAATTAATTGGTACTGCTTTCTCAAAATCCAATTATCATACCTTTATGGCCGCTACGCAGATGCAGTGAAAGCAGCAGAAGAAGCTGATAAAACCCTTGCTTCTAACTCTGGATTTTTCCCAATTATTCAATATCATTTCTATTATCCACTTAGTTTGATAGCAGTTTATCCCAATGCGACATTAGAGAAGAAAAAGCAATATTGGGAAATTATCCGAGAGCATCAACAAATCCAAAAAACCTGGGCGGAAAACTGTCCAACAAACTTTCTACATCGCTATCTATTATTATCTGCGGAAATAGCAAGAACTTCTGGCAAGTATATGGATGCAATCGAGTTATACGATCGCGCCATTGCGAAAGCCAAAGAAAATGAATACGTCAATGAAGAAGCTCTCGCCAACGAACTCGCAGCCAAGTTTTATTTAGAATGGGGCAAAGAACGCATTGCCCAAGAGTATTTGATTAATGCTTATTATTGCTACACCCACTGGGGCGCTAAAGCTAAAGTCGATGATTTAGAACAGCATTATCCAAAATTGCTAGCTCCTATTTTACAACAAATGCGGCCGCCACTCACACCCAATGAGACGATCACAAATATTGACAGCATTGCTACCTTCCACCCAAGTATCAGTAAATCAATCACTTCTAGCAGCAGTGCATCAGTAATGCTAGATTTGGCAACAGTTATCAAAGCATCTCAGACTCTCTCTAGTGAAATCGAACTAGATAAATTACTTAGTAAGTTGTTGCAAGTTGTGATTGAAAATGCTGGAGCAGATAAGTGTGTTTTACTACTACTTAAAGAAGATAGATTGGTAATTGAGGCTACTACTGAAATTGGGCAGCAATCAACCGTGCTACAGTCCATTTTTGTGGAAGATAGCGCAGAGGTTCCCCATAGCTTGATTTACGCCGTCAAACGCACCCTTCAAACTAGCGTCATCTTTAATGTAACATTGTCTTCGGCGCTGATAGCTGACCCTTACATCATTCGTCAGCAACCCAAAAGCTTGCTGTGTATGCCGATTTTGTATCAAGGCAAACTGTTGGGAATTTTGTATTTAGAAAACAATCTTACCACTGGGGCGTTTACTAGCGATCGCGTCGAAGTTCTCAATCTGTTATGTACTCAAGCTGCAATCTCTCTAGAAAACGCCCGACTTTATCAACATGCACAAGATACTTCAGAAAACCTGAGACAGACTGAACAATTCTTGCGGTTAATTATGGACAATATTCCCCAGTCTGTTTTCTGGAAAGACCGCAATAGTGTTTATTTAGGTTGTAACCAGAAATTTGCTGAAATTTCGGGTGTAGGAGTGCCAGAAAATGTTGTTGGTAAAACAGACTATGATCTCTCTTGGACTCGTGAGGAATCAGATTGGTATGTAGAGTACGATCGCCAAGTCATAGAGTCTGGAGAAGCTCAACTCAACATTGTCGAAACAGTGCTGCAAGCAGACGGAAAACAAATCTGGTCGAATACAAATAAAATTCCTCTAAAAGATCGAGGAGGAAACGTTTTTGGCATCCTTGGCACATGTGAAGACATCACTGCACCTCAACAAGCACAACAATTATTGCAACAGCAAAAGCAACAATTAGAACAAGCCTTGCAAGAACTCCAAACGATGCAATTGCAATTAGTGCAAGGTGAAAAAATGTCTGCCCTTGGTAATTTGGTAGCAGGTGTTGCCCATGAAATCAACAATCCTGTTGGCTTCATTGCTGGCAATTTAGAACCAGCCAAAGATTATATCAAAGACTTGTTTGCACTAATTAAGCTTTATCAACAAAAGTTTCCCAATCCCGGCTCAGATATTGAAGACGAAATTGATGCCATTGACCTAAATTATTTACTTGAAGATTTACCTAAATTGCTGGATTCGATGAAATTAGGTGTTAGCCGTATCCGCAGTATTAGTACCAGTTTGCGAACCTTCTCCAGAGCAGATAAGGATTATAAAGTTCCCTTTGATATTCATGAAGGCATTGATAGCACTATTTTGATTCTTAGACATCGTTTAAAGGCTAACGAAAATCGTCCAGCAATTGAGGTAGTTAAGAATTATGGCAAACTCCCCCTAGTGGAATGTTTTGCTGGACAACTGAATCAGGTGTTTATGAACTTGTTGGCAAATGCCATTGATGCACTTGAACAATACAATACAGAACGGAGTTTAGAAGCGATTCTAGACAACCCCAATTGCATCACCATTCAAACCTGTGTAGCAGACTCAGGTCAGGATGTTTTGATTAAGATTGCTGATAATGGCGTGGGAATGTCACCAGAGGTTAAACAAAAAGTATTTGACCATTTATTCACCACCAAGCCTGTAGGACAAGGCACTGGATTGGGATTAGCGATCGCTCGTCAAATTGTTGTAGAAGCACATGGCGGTTCCCTCTCTTGTACTTCCGAACTTGGGAAGGGTACGGAGTTTATCATTCAAATCTCTACTCAACAACAATGATGATGAGTAATGAGTAGTGAGTAATGAGTAATGAGTGATGAGTAATGAGTACTTTATTTAGTATTCAAGACGCTTAATTTTTGTTTTTTAAATTTTAACTCGGAATAAATCGATGATAATGTTTAATCTGCGGAAAATATGGTTCAAAGCCGCGTCACGATGGTATGCTCCAGCCAATAAAAATTATTACTCATTGAAATGGCGATCGCGAAATTTATTATTACTATCAATTGTAGTGATTCTGTCCATTAGTATTAGTGCTACAGCTATAACTAGTTACAAGATTATTAAGGGGTTGTTGCTTAATAGTCTTAAGGAGCAAGCACTTTTAAAAACACAGCAAGGTCAGAATGATATTGATAACTGGTTAGCCATTCGGAAGACAGAAATTAAGACTTTGGCAAATTCTCCAGTGGTGCGATCGCTAGATTGGTTTGTGATGGAACCTTACTTACAATCTGAGGTGAAGCGGCTACAAACGTTTTTGCTCATGTCGTTGAGCATACCAGATGGTACATTAATTAACACTCAAGGAGGTCGTCCAAATGTTAAAGACCGAGAATTTTTTCAGCGGAGTATAGTGGGTGAAACAGTAGCCGCAGATCCAATCATTGGCCGCACAAGCAATCAGTTGCAGATTCAAATCAGTTCGCCGATTCCTGCCAAAACAGGCGCAAAACCAGCAGGTGTGTTAATGGGAGGTATTCCAATTAACCGAGTAGTTGAAGTGATCAGCAATTTACATCAAGGCAAGAATAGCTATGCCTTTGCCTTAAATTCTCAAGGAGTTCCCATCGCCCATCCCAATACGGAACTAATTGGCACACCTGAAAAAGCTGCTGAGAGTTTCCTCAATTCGCCTAACCCCAAACTGGCTGAAATTACTCAAAAAATGGTAGCTAAAGGCACAAATATTGAATTTGTTCAACTAGATGGTAAATGGAACTATATTGCTTATACTCCCTTGAAAGAAGCAAATTGGTCAGTAGCTTTAGTTGTGCCACAAGAAAATATTGAATCACCATTGCAAGCTTTGAACCTGTTGGCTACGGTTTTGGGAGGATTGCTACTGGTTGGGTTGATTAGTGCGTGGCGACAAGTGCAACTATATGAACAGATTCGCGATCGCGCTTTGGTTTCTAGCCAACAGGCTCACGAACTCAGCAAAGCCTTGAAAGAATTGCAAAATACCCAAGCTCAACTCATCCACACCGAAAAAATGTCTAGCTTGGGACAAATGGTTGCTGGGGTGGCACATGAAATCAATAATCCTGCCAATTTTATTCATGCCAACCTCAACCATGCCAGTGAATACAGCGCAGGTATCCTCGATTTGCTCAAGCTTTATGAACAAACCTATCCAAATCCGACAGCCGAAATTAGCGATCGCGCCCAAGATCTTGATATTGAGTTTCTAGCAGAAGATTTACCCAAGTTAATGGCATCAATGCAAGTAGGAACTAAGCGTATTCGTGAAATTGTGCTGTCGCTGCGTAATTTCTCGCGCCTCGATGAAGCAGACATGAAATTTGTAGACATCCACGAGGGATTAGACAACGCTCTGATGATTCTGAATCATCGCCTAACAGCCACACCTAATCAACCAAAAATTCAGATCATTAAGAAATACGGTGATTTACCCCTAGTCGAATGCTACGCGGGGCAACTGAATCAGGTGTTTATGAATGTTCTGGTAAATGCCATCGATGCACTGGAAGAAGCCAGCCAAAAACGAAGTTTTGAGGCTCTTGAAAATAACCACAATCAAATTAAGCTTCAAACCCAAATTGACAACTCAAGTGATTGTGCGATCATTCAGATTTACGATAATGGCATTGGGATGTCACAGGATGTAAAGCAACGGGTATTTGACCACATGTTTACCACTAAACCTGTGGGCAAAGGAATTGGATTAGGAATGGCGATCGCTTATCAAATTGTTGTAGACAAACACGCAGGAACTATTGAAGTTGATTCTATGCCAGGATATGGGACAGAGTTTACCATCGGTATTCCTTTAACAAGGAAAAATTAAAAATTACTGACAAAATTGTAACAGTCAGGAATTATATCAAAGATTGTTTTAGCTAATTTATATACTCATGATTAGAGACGATATACTTTAATAAATTTGATTTTTAAATTGAATCTGCTCTAACTTTTAAACTTTAATTCAGGAAACTCTCGGCAGATTATGATATAAATCTAAGGCTTTCTGAGAAAGGCGATCGCTCATGACTACCGAAAACAACCCAAGAGCCATTCTAGACTGGGAACACCCTACACCGCCTACAGATTTAATTTTTGATGACGGAGAACCCTTAGAATCAAATCGCCACCGCATTGCCATGAATGTGTTGATTCGGTCATTGCAACAAGCTTGGGCTGACCGGAATGATTTTTTTACTAGTGGCAATATGTTTATTTATTACAGCAGCGCCCAAGTACGTAACCAGGATTTCCGTGGCCCCGATTTCTTTGCTGTCCTAAATGTGGATGGGACTAATTCTCGTCAAGGTTGGGTAGTGTGGGAAGAAAACGGTCGTTATCCTGATGTGATTGTAGAATTAATGTCACCATCTACAGCCAAAATAGATCAGACTGTTAAGAAAGACCTTTACGAACAAACTTTTCATACTTCAGATTATTTTGTCTATGACCCCTTTGACCCGACTTCTTTGCAAGGGTGGCATTTAGATCATAATCAGCAATATCAATCTTTGACACCAAATGAGCGTGGTTGGTTGTGGTGTCAAAAGTTAGGTTTATGGTTGGGAACGTATGAAGGAACAATAGACAGAGAAACGGCGGTATGGTTGCGGTTTTACGATTTAGCTGGCAATTTGGTTTTGTTACCAGAGGAAGCTGCAATTTCACAAGCACAAGTCGCAGTTGCACAAGCGGCTCGTCTAGCAGCTAGATTAAGAGAATTGGGTGAAAATCCAGATATGTGAGAAATTTTGGCTTTTTTGATTTGTAGGAGTAATAGATGAAGAGACAAGTTATTATTTATCCAGGAGAAGATGGTTATTGGGTGGCTGAATGTCCTAGCTTACCTGCTTGTATCAGCCAAGGTAAGACGAAAACAGAAGCTATTGCCAATATAAAGGAAGCTATTGAATTATATATTGAAGTTTTACAAGAAGAAGGTCGTCCTATTCCAGAAGATCATCTGGAAACTGTTTTAGTTGATGTATGAGCAAGTTACCTACCCTTTCTGGTCAACAGTGCATCAAAGCTTTAGGAAAGGCTAGTTTTTATGTTTTGCGACAACGTGGAAGCCACATTATTTTACGTCGAGATGAGCCATTTGCTGAAGTGGTTGTTCCGAATCATCAAGAATTAGACAAAGGAACTTTACGAGCAATTATTAGACAGGTTGGGCTGAGTGTTGATGAATTTATCGAGTTGCTGTAAGTGAAAAACTGGGTGCAATCGCTATTTTGAAATATCAGAATGAGTAAGTGCGATCGCTATTAAGTAAAGGCAGAAACTTAAGGTTGAATCGGTGCAAATTCATACTTATCAGTACCAGGCCTTTGTTGAACTTTGACTAAGAAGATGGAATTATTTATGCGATCGCTATATCTAAAACCTCAAAACCAGCAACTTAGTAAAAACGTAACCATTTGTCTTCAGATACAGCTAGCATATCATCAATTGTTGCCATTGTTAGGTGGAAGATATGGAGGAACCAATACAAAGTCATAGTCAGCTGCATTTTTAGTGCTTGGCTGAACTTGGATTAAAACAAAATCACCCTTGCGATCGCCTTGCTCAAATTGAATATTTCCCCCTGCGCCAGCAGCAGAAAAGTTAGGATTACGCAGCACGTTTTGCAACCCATCACGGGTGTCATTCTGCTCTAAACCTGTAACAATTGCTTTAGCCGCATCGTATGCCATAGCTGTTCGCCAACTCACATTTCCACCCCAAAGTAGTTGAGCCTTTTTTGAAAAGGGATTGCCTGGAAATGCCTCTGGATGCCAAGATGTTGTGAGTACCATGCCATTTACATCTGCTTTTCCTGTCTCTAAGGTTTGGTAAGTGTACAAAGCAGGACTGCTGAATATTGCTAGTTGTCCTTTGTTAGCTTTTACTATTTTTATCGCCTTATCAATTCTGTCTATGTGGGGAGCCAAGAACAAAGCATCTGCACCGCTATTTTTAGCTTGAGAAACTATTGCAGCTGCTTTAAAATCGTCAACCACTGACAAATCACAATTGGTAGTATTAATATTGCCACCAGCATTTTTAATCACTTTGGAAAACTTATCCTTATCCTCAAAATACTTATTATCGATAGTTTTGTAGTCAACACAAATAGCAATATTAGTTTTGCCAGATTTTCTCACCATATAGTCAGCCAGCTTATCTCCTGACAAGCCAATAGGGGGAAAAGTACGAAATATATAGCTGCCAAAATTAGAGAGGCTTTCAGAAAAGCCTGTAGGAGCAATCATTACCAACCCTCCCTCTTGATAAATTGGCGCAGCAGAGAGAGAAGCATTACTAGTGTTGTGTCCCACAACAGCTAAGATTTTAGTATCCGTGACAAATTGGGAAGCAATTTGTTGAGCTTCATTTGAATTATTATTATCGTTAGCGATCGCTACCTCTAAAGGTTTATTATTAATACCGCCACTACTATTCACTTCATCTTGAACTTGAGCTACACCGCGTAAAATCTCTTTTGCTACATTTGGATTTGTACCAATAGGTACACTCACAGAAATTTTAAGCCGCTCTCCTTTCTGACGAGCCTTAGCATTATTCAAGTAAATCAATACTTCTGGGTCTGCTTTATTAGCGGAATTCGCTTGACGGTATGAATTTAACTTATTAATAGCAGTATCACAATCGCCTTTAAAAAATGCTTGAACTCCAGCTTCTTTATCTGGGTTCGTATCTTGTTTAACTAAAATCTCTTCACCCAAGCTAATTCTGTCGTCCAAAGTATACTTCTCTTGGACACAGGAATTTACTATAGATGGAACTATAGGTTGAGGTTTATCTCTACCTCTAAAAAAGTAGACTACAGTACCACCAAAAAGTACTCCGATTGTTCCGATAATACAAGCTCCTATATAAATTTTAAAATTGCTATTTTGGGGAGACAGAGAATTTACAACTACCGGAGGTTTGAGAAGTGGTTGTTCAGCAATTATCGGAGCTTCGACTATCGCTATATCCTCATCTCTGAGTCCTAGCGCTTGCTGAACACGTTTCAAATTAGCGCGAGTTTTATCACTGAGAGGAAACTCTTTTTTAATCTCGTCGCTGAATGCTTGATCATATCGCTGCAATTTTCTCTTGTAGTTTTTGATAGGTGCTAAAACCTGAGTTTCAATTGTATTAGCCTGCTCAGGCGTTAGTTCCAGTTCTTCTTGTCGTCCTTCCAATGCAGCGCGACCAGCAACAGAAATTTCACCATTACCACCCTCCACCCAATACTCAACTTCTCGACGATATGTAAGCATGGGATCATTGCTTGGTGCTTTCGCAAGTTTAATTTTGTGCCCTCCTCTGATAGGATAAATCTCTGGTTTCATCGCTGGCGTACTGTCTTGTACCTTCTTGGCAGCATATTCATGCAATTCGTCAACAGAAATCCAACCATCTTCATCCCGGTCTGCTGCACCAGTCTCTAACCCCTCAACTACGTAGCTGGTGTAAGTTGAGGTATCTATCCCTTGCTGTTCAAAAGAATATTGAGTGGAAGTCGAAGATGTGAGAACAGCCCGTCCTTCTCCACCTAATTGGTTCCTAACATCTACAAAACCATCATCTCTCGCCAACATACCCTCAGCAAACGCACCACTAAAGCAACAATCAAGAATCACTACCTCGCGTCTGGAGCGGCTATTGCTCATGATCTCATGGACAAAATTAGCTGGTACTGTTGTTGCCTTAACTGGTACTCCCTTATCGGTTTTGCGGGTGTTACGAGCTGCAAAGTAAAGTTTACCGCTCTCATCTTTAATGCCATGTCCAGAGAAAAATAGCAGTACGAGGTCATCGTTTTGACGATTATCAAACAATATTTCGATGGCTTCCTCCATCTCATGCCGTTGAGGATTTAGCAGCAGTGTTACGTCATCAAAGCCCCCAATTTCTGGGTGCAGCAAAACTCGCTGCATTGCCTCTACATCTTTTGTCGCTGCTGGCAATGGGTTAAGACCAGGCTCATACTCACTGACTCCTATTAGCAGTGCTACTTTCGCCATTTTCTTATCTTCCTTATTGCTGGATTTCTTAGTTACCTGCGACAAACTTTTGCGCTTGTTCAATGGCTGCGGTTAACTCTTCTCGACTGCTGGCTTTAACTTTCAGTTTTTTGCCGTTAGCCTCAACTTCAAGTTCGATTGTTTTGTTGCCCAAGCGATCGCCCAAAAATCCCAACAATTTCTTAAAATTGGCAAGGCTCACCTCTGCTTGCAATACACCCAACAAAAAACCGCCAACAGATTTGGCTCCTTCGGGTATTTCTGTAACTGCTACAAGTTCAGCACTTTCCACATCTAAGTCTTTGATTTCTCGCAACAGATTCCGTGCTTCTCGTTCTTGCTCCTCTGCATCTAAGTCTGGATTAGCAAGAGCGATCGTCAGTTTGACGTTAGATTCAAAACTCATTTTGTACCCTTTTCGGTTTTTAAGCAGTTGACTGTCAACTATATTGCCGTAATTTCTCTATTGACATCATAGCTGCTATGTAAATTTCCTGAAACTTCTTCAAGATTTTTACAAAAACTCATAAAATTTCAGTAAAAATTACTAGAAATGTGGGTATTGTCCCTTCTCTAACTAGAAGCAGTAGTATAAAATGGCGACGCAAATTGCTAAAACCAAGTAAAAACGAAAAATAGTGTTACTGGCAATATTTCTGCACCTATCAACCAGCTAGTTTCACTCCGACCCAGCATCACTTGGACTGGTACAGTAGATAAATTGGGAAGCCTACACTGACCTGACGGTACAGTGTAGGTAACTTAAATCATCTAAAACAAGTCCAAATCTGTCACAGCCCCAAGACTACTAGAAGATACCAACTTGGCATACTTCGCCAACACGCCTTTAGTGTAACGCGGAGCCGGAGGTTGCCAGTTTGCACGACGACGAGCCAATTCTT
>NZ_KV757537.1 GCF_001712795.1 Nostoc sp. KVJ20 | reverse complement strand
CTTGTGTGTACACCGTAGCTGGGGATAAGGGGCGGGGGGAAGGGGTAAAGGAATTAAAGATAAAACTTTTCCCACACGGTATAAAGCCCCTATTTTTAAATATGGAAAATATTAAAAGAAGATTTTTAGCGACACGTAGTGCAATAAAAATCAGCGTCCATATTTGAAACAAGAGCTTTTAAGCATGGGGTTCCCTTTCCCCTTTCCCTTTTTTCATCCTTTTTAAGGGGAATTTAGAAGGATATACAAAGATTTTGGTTTTGTACAAATATGTGTGTACACTGTAGCTTTTTAAGGGAAGAATCTTAATCGAACCGGGTTGAGGAAGATGGTTAACCCAAGGCGGATTTTAAATCACTTTCTGCTTGTTCCAACGCATCTGGTAATTTACTCGCATCGCGTCCGCCGGCTTGGGCTAAGTTCGGTCTTCCACCGCCGCCGCCGCCGCAGATTTTAGCGATCGCACCTACAAATTTACCAGCTTGCAGTCCTTTTTTGTTCACTTCTGGACTAAAAGCTGCAACTATACTAACTTTCCCCTCTTCGGGAACAGAACCCAGTACCACCGCACCGTTACCGATTTTTTGCAATAAGCGTTCGGCTGCGGTTTTCAATGATTCTGGATCAACATCTTCTAATTGGGCGACAATAATTTTATGTTCGCCTACGATTTCTGCTGTTTGTAGCAAGCTGTCTGATTTAGCGATCGCTAATTGTACCTTCAAGGTTTCTAATTCTTTCTGGCTATTTCTCAGTTCGCTTTGCAGACTTGTGATTCTATCTGGTAATTCTTCGGGTTTAACTTTAAAGCGATCGCTCAAATCTTTAACTACTTTATCCCGCAGGTTGAGATAATCTAATATTGCTGGCCCCGAAACAGCTTCAATCCGCCGCACCCCAGAAGCCACACCAGCTTCCGAGATAATCTTGAACACGCCAATTTCAGCAGTGTTACTCACATGAGTTCCACCGCATAATTCCATTGATACGCTAGGGAAGTCAATTACCCGCACTTCGTCGCCGTATTTTTCCCCGAACATGGCAACAGCACCCCTAGCTTTTGCCTCTGCCAAAGGTAATACTTCCACCTTTGCAGCATGTGCTTGGGCAATCCAACTGTTCACCTGTTCCTCAACTTGTTGAACTTCCTCTGCTGTCAAGGCGCGGGGACAGTTGAAGTCAAAGCGCAATCTGTCAAAGGAAACCAGGGAACCTGCTTGCGAGATGCTATCATCAACAATTTTCTTCAACGCCGCTTGCAACAGGTGCGTTGCGGTATGGTTAGCTTGGGCGCGACGGCGACAAGCTGGATCAATTTGGGCTGTAACATTATCGCCTACGCGCACTGTACCGCGTTCGATGCGTCCGAAGTGAACAAAGAAATCAGATTCTTTTTTAACGTCTTCTACCCGAACTACGATACCATCACCAGAGATATAACCGCGATCGCCAATTTGTCCCCCAGATTCAGCATAAAATGGCGTTTTGTCAAGGATAATTTGTACCTGTGTTCCCGCTTCTACTTCCTCTTGAGAAACACCTTCTACCAAAATCGCTTCGACTTTCGCCGTCGTCGTCGGTTGGGTGTAGCCTAAAAATTCGGTGACTTGGATGTGTTCTGCTAGTTTATCGAGGGAACCTTGCACAGTTAAATCTATGGTTTCGTGTGCTGCTTTGGCACGTTCCACCTGCTTTTGCATTTCGGCATTGAATCCTGCTTCATCGACTGTGAGATTATTTTCCTCGGCAACTTCTTGAGTAAGTTCGAGGGGAAATCCGTAGGTATCATAGAGGGTAAATGCGCTTTCACCGCTAATTTGAGTTTCCCCTCGCTGTTTTACCTCTTGGATAATTTCTTCTAAGAGTTTTTCGCCTCTATCCAGAGTTCTGAGGAAATTCGATTCTTCCCGTTGCAACTCAGCTTTAATTGCTTCTTCGCGTTGGCGCACATTGGGGTAAGCTGATTCCGAAAGTGCGATCGCAGTTTCAGCAACTTGGGTAGTAAATTCGCTAGAAATGCCAATTAATCGTCCATGACGCACCACCCGCCGAATTAATCGCCGCAACACATAACCGCGCCCGACATTGGAAGCACGAATTTCATCAGCAATCATGTGGATGACAGCGCGAATATGATCGCCAATGACTTTTAGGGAAGTTTTGGTTTTTTCATCACTGCTGTGGTAATCAACACCAGCAATTTGTCCTGCTGTTTGGATAATTGGGAAAATCAGGTCAGTTTCGTAATTATTGGGCACTTTTTGGAGAATTTGCGCCATTCTATCCAAACCCATGCCGGTGTCAATGTTCTTGTTTTGCAGTGGCGTTAAATTCCCGGAAGCATCTCGGTTATATTGCATGAACACGAGGTTGTAAAACTCGATGAACCGGGAATCATCTTCTAAATCTATATTTTCGTCACCGCGTTCTGGGTGAAAGTCATAATAAATTTCGGAACAAGGGCCACAAGGGCCAGTGGGGCCAGATACCCAAAAGTTATCATCTTCGCCCAAGCGTTTAATTCTCGCTATCGGTACACCGATTTGATCGCGCCAAATTCCAAAAGCTTCATCATCATCTTTAAAAACGCTGACAACCAGATTTTGGGGGGAAAAGCCAAAGACTTGTGTAGAGATTTCCCAACCCCAAGCGATCGCTTGTTCTTTAAAATAATCACCAAAGCTGAAATTACCCAGCATCTCAAAAAATGTATGATGCCGTTTGGTGCGTCCGACATTTTCGATATCGTTGGTACGGATACACTTTTGCGAAGTCGTGGCCCGCTTAAATTCTGGTGTCCGTTGCCCTAAGAATATCGGCTTAAATGGTAGCATCCCCGCGATCGTCAGCAGCACGGTTGGGTCTTCTGGCACGAGGGAGGCACTTGGAAGAATTTGGTGTTCCCGTTTAGCAAAGAAGTCGAGAAATATGTTGCGAATTTCGTTACCGCTTAGGTACTGGGGATTTGAAGACATAGGTGTTTTTAACTTTAGGCTTGGGCGCAGCGGCACTGGGTAAGTGTATTTTCATCAATAGCTTTATATATTCTTGCATTTTGTTTCATATTACTGCCAGCAAATTGTGCCAGTCGGTAAGCAAAATGCAGAGATTAGGACGCTTTTATACCGTTATCTAACTCTAGTGGGATGCATAATTGGGTTTTAATGGTTAAGATTAATCCTTAAGAAATAATTTAAATTTTCCATACTGGGGTAACAAATGGCACTAAAACTGAAGGTATCAAATATTGCTTGTGAGGGATGTGCAGATACAATTACTGAGTCTATACACGTTATGGAACCCGATGCCAAAGTGGATATAGATGTTAACGCTAAAACTGTCATAGTAGAATCCGCAGCTTCAGAGGAGTCAATCAAACAGGTAATTGTTGCTGCTGGTTACACAGTTGAAGGTTACTGATCAGTTCTAGCTTGTCACAGAAGTTTAGATTTTAATATCTCAGGCAACGCTAAAAAAATTACATTTTTTCTACCCTTCTACGCGCGGAATCTAACTAATTTCCGCACATTCGGGGCAAATTTTGACATCAACTTTTTTATTTATCTTTTTTTCTCAATCTATGTGTTGCAGCAAACAAAACAAGATGTGAATTAACTAAACAAATAAACAGTTATAAAGCGTAGGCAAAGACATTTTCTTTCTCCTACCAAAACTTTGTGAATCAAAGATTCACATTTCACTTAAATTGTGAATTTTTTACCATAGAAATCCGCTCTGCAATTGTAGTGTATGTTAGTGACAGAAATCTACTGCCCATAGTAGGAGGGAGTTTTGCTGTCTATTTAATGTGCATTATTTTTTGCAATTCCACTCCTACCCTGATACTTGATAAAAGCCTGGTTAGCAAAGAAAAAGGCTTGAATATTCTATGGGAAATAACATTTTTAATTCAACGATAAAATTTGGGTTTTTATAATTGGATGAACAAACTTTATATTTTCTTTATTTTTCTACTTGAAAAGAAATTTAGCTGCCGAATCCGACGGTTCTTAGAAGCTATTTATTTGGGTAATTTCATCAGAAAATAGCACTTAAGAAACTACAGCAATCATTTTTATACATCCATATAATATTCAGTATTTTTACTGTTTGAAAAACAAAGTGTAAAGAAGACATTAGTTGTCAGAAGGGGATATTTCAGACAATGTAGTAGTAAATCTAAAGCCGAAAAAGGAGATTTAACTTGGAAAAATAGTGTAATTTTGGCGTTTTAAAAAATATATAACAAAAAAATAACTCAGCCTAAAACATCATATTTAGTATTAGGCAAAAGCAAAGCATTAAGTTACTCAATCTAATTCTTTAAAATTTAAATAGGACAAAGAATAAAGCAATGAATATTTCTATTCTGGTCTTTGGAAAAAATAACTTTATCGCCACACTTCCAGATCAGATCCGTTATGCGACCGCTTTTAGTGTAGAAGTTATGGACAATTTGAATCAGGCAGTATCGCGGATTCAAACAACAGCCCCCGATATAATACTTGTACAGGCTAGCCTAGATGGCAGCATGGAACTGTGCGCTTGGTTGAAAGACCAGACAAAACTATCGTGGATATACTGTATTCTCTTTGAGGATCGTTTCCAGCAGTTAGCTGATAGAAATAAGGGTTGGCATAGAGAATTGGAGATGAGTGCTGCGGCATTAAAGCAAGGAGCCGATGCTTATATTTGGCATCTGATTGAAGAAAAAACAGACCATAGTTTAGCAGAATTGACTGCTAATCATGGCTTAATACTTGCTCAATTGACTGTTGGCTTGCGGAAAGCGCAAAAATACCGAGATTTGATTCGGACAAATGATATGTTATCTGCGATCGCCTTAGCCGATTCGTTGACAGAATTAAATAATCGTCGTGCTTTAGAATGGGACTTACCCAGACAAATTAAAAGAGCTAGGACTCAAAAAACTTCTCTGAGTTTGATTATTCTGGATGTAGATCATTTTAAGAAAGTTAACGATACTCACGGGCATTTAGCAGGCGATCGCATTTTGCAAATACTATGTCAGCGTTTGCGCCACAATCTGCGCTGTCAAGACACAGCATTCCGCTATGGTGGCGAAGAATTTGTAATTCTTCTGGCTAACACTAGCGATGATGAAGCACTATCAGTAGCCCGTCGTCTCAATCGCATAGTCAGCGACGAACCATTTGCACTCAACAATAAACTGACAATTAATATCACCATTAGTCTGGGTACAGCTTCTCTGCGAGCTGAGGATGATGAGCAAGGAGAAAGTCTGCTGCACCGTGCCGATCAATGTTTGTTACAGGCTAAAACTTCTGGGCGGAATCGGGTGATTGACTCGAACTACTTATCTCACACCTCACATTTGAAAGCTGTTTCTTCGTGAAAGTGGGGAGCATCTAATTAGAGATTGAGTCATGAAAAGCTCAGATTCCTAACTTCTCTAAATAAGTTGGGAATCTTGTTTGATACTAATCGTACTTTCAAAAGTGCGATCGCATTGCTTTTTTGAGGGTCTGTTCTGGTAAGTTTGAAAAAGATATGGTGGTGAATCATACCCGTACAGGTAAGGCAACCCGCTTATCCTATCCCCAGAAATTGTTTGCTCAAGAACATTCATGCTGTTAGCGGTAGCGGGGCGTTTAGCCCATTCTGACTCCTGAATTCTGTTCGATAAATACCTAAAAACCTGATTATTGCCTGAAGTACTGTATTTTTTAATACATTATTGGGAAATTTTTTGACGAATATTACATAAGTAGGACTTACGCAAAAATAATTGAAAAGCCTATTATTCCGTAGCGGTAATTCATGAATTACCGCTACTTACGACGTATTTTGCGTAAGTCCTAATAAGTAAAGCAAAAAATTGCTATTGATCGCGAGTCAATCGCTGGATGTTCACGCTTCACCAGCGATGCACATACCTGGAAGGGACAGGCATGGTGTGGATAGTTTGATTTTCTGTTGCTTGTCCGTAAATCTTGACCATTTTCAAAAATCTATGCAAATCTTATAGCTAAATTACTATTAATCTATAGATTTGCCGTAGTATATAAATAAATTATCGAACTAGAAGGATTAAAAGTCACCCAAACCTTGAAATATTTACCCAAATCAGAGTTGGAAGTGGAGGTTCATTGATGTAAGGGCAAGAATTGCTGCAAAGTTTATGGTTGGCTACTGATGAGACTTTTTACATGGAGAGTCTTGAGCCAGAATTCCTCAACTTTTGAATCTTCTATTTTCTCTCTGCGTCCTCCGCATGTCGAGTGCTTCGTTTAAATTTAACCAAGAATATTGCTTATGAACATACAACATCGAAAAATTAACCGCCGATTTTTCCTTACAGCTTTAGGCTCATTTACCACCTCCATATTCTTTGCTAGCTGTAGTCAAAAACAAGCTCAAGTAACTTCAAATACAGCCCAAGCAACTGCACAAAAAGAAGTTATTCAAGTCGGGGTGACGGGAATCATATCTGAAGATATTTTGAAGTTTGTAAATACTAAACTAGCAACTCAGGAAGGATTAGAAGTCAAAGTTGTTACCTTTAATGACTGGATACAACCAAATACAGCTTTAAAAGACAAACTAATCGATGCCAACTTTTTTCAACATCGACCTTTCATGAATAATGCTGTCAAAGAACACAAAATCAATTTAGTTCCATTAAATCTAGTTTCATTAAGCACACTTGGTCTTTTCTCAAAAAACCTCAAATCTGTGAATGAGGTTCCCCAAAATGCCACCGTTACAATTGCCAATGACGTGATTAATAATGACTGAGGATTAAGATTACTGGCAAGCAATGGCTTAATTAAACTCAAGGAAAATACCAAGGAATTTGTCACCCAAAGAGACATAGCCGATAATCCGAAAAACTTACAAATCAAGGAAGTAGAAGGAGTCCAAGTAGTTCGAGCTATTAATGATGTAGATTTCATTGTTTCTTCGGCTCAAACTGTTGCTATAGCAGGAATAACACCCCAATCTATGGGACAGGAAGCAGCTAAAGATAAAAAGTATGCCCTGGCATTAGTCACATTACAAGGTCGAGAAAATGAATCCAAAATTCAGAAGCTAAACAAGCTGCTAAATGACCCACATGTGAGAGATTTTATTAATAAGAAATACCAGGGTCGAATAGTACCTGTATTTTAAATACTACGAAAGAATTAAGGATGAAAATTTTGTTACTTCGTCTTTCAGAAAGTAGGAGTTACTAAACTTAAATCATGACATTACTGGAGATAAAGCAATGTTTTTTGGACAAATTGAAAAAGAATTATTTTGTGGAGAAATGTGGTCAATTTGGCAGACAACTAAATTGCCAGACCATTTACAGTTATTAGTGGATCAAGAACTAGGAAAACGCGATATTTGGGAATCCCAGACCCAACAGCCTGATGTTCAGCCTATTCATCCAAGTCTTGATCGAGATGCAAGTACGCCACAGCGTAAATAAACTTCAACAAGTATTTAAGCTACTATTCCATATTTGGGTGCATCATAATGAGTTCTAAAGAGCATACTGCTCTGTCCACTGATAGTAATTCGCTGACGCAGCGAAGTACCGTTTTAACTTTAGCGATCGCTTGTGGTTTAGCAGTGGCCAATGTTTACTACAATCAGCCGCTACTGGCTGATTGTAGTAAACCCAATCCCCAATCCCCAATTTCTTTTATCTAGCAAGAGAAGGAATCAATACCAATGGCACATTTGTTTGAACCATTCAAGATTCGTGAAGTTACCTTTCGCAACCGCATCGCCGTTTCACCCATGTGTCAATATTCCAGTACAAATGGGTATGCTAATGATTGGCACGTTATTCATCTGGCTTCTCGCGCAGTTGGCGGTGCAGGTATAGTGATCACAGAGGCAGCAGCTGTGGAACCGCGTGGACGCATTAGCCCGCAAGATTTGGGAATCTGGTCAGATGCACATATAGAAACTTTAGCCAAAGCTGTGGCATTAATTCATAACTTTGGCGCTGTTGCAGGTATTCAACTTGCTCATGCAGGCAGAAAAGCCAGTACTGCCAAACCGAGTAAGGGAGGAAAAGCACTAGATGAATCTCAGGAAGGTTGGCGTCCCTTGGTTTCGAGTAGTGCGATCGCCTTTAGCAAAGATAGCCCAGTTCCAGAAGCCCTCAGTCTTGAGGGAATTCAACAAGTTATTGATGCCTTTGTCGAAGCTGCCAAACGTTCTTTGCAAGCCGGTTTCAAGGTAGTTGAAATCCATGCTGCCCACGGTTATTTACTGCACCAGTTTCTCTCACCTCTTTCTAACCACCGTCAAGATGATTATGGTGGTAGCTTTGAAAACCGGACTCGTCTTCTCAGAGAAGTAGTTCAAGCAGTCCGAGAGGTTTGGCCCCAGACACATCCCCTCTGGGTACGCATCTCCGCCACCGATTGGGCAGACAATGGCTGGGACATTGAGCAAAGTATTGCTTTAAGCGACAAACTCAAGTCTTTAGGAGTTGATCTCATCGATACTTCATCAGGCGGTATTATACCTGGCGTTAATATACCAATTAAACCTGGTTATCAAACTGAGTTTGCCGAACGCATCCGCCGCGAAGCTAATATTCCGACAGGAGCCGTGGGCTTAATTACATCTCCTGAACAAGCTGACGAGATTATTCGTACAGAAGTAGCTGATATAGTGCTGTTGGGACGTGAACTACTCCGTAATCCTTACTGGCCACATCTGGCAGCCAAACAACTGGGACACGATAAACTCTGGCCTGTTCAATACGACCGAGCTTGGCTATAATTTCACCTGTGCTTAATTGAGCATCAATAACCTCAAAGCCTTGCTGCTTCCCAGTAGGAGCGCAAAATGACACGCGAGTGGTCTGTCCCATTAATTTTGCTGGGTTTGTAGTAAGCACTTAAGTGCTTAAAAATTCAGGACTAAAGTCCTTACTACAAACTTTTATCCGAAAAATGGGTTTAAAACCCCGTGCTTCCAGCACGGCTTTAAAGTAATGAGGAGTAATGAGTAATGAGTGGATGAAAAACGGGTATTTACTCATTACTTATTACTTATTACTCCTTACTCCTTCTTAAGAGTGCGTACCCTTCTCCTGACGGAGACGCACTCGCGTTCGGGAACGCCAAGGGCGAACACGGCGGTGAGGATGTCAAAACCCTTCAGAACTAATGCGACAGACTACTAACTTTTTACACTGTACAACTCAACTCGCCGGCTTTTTGGCTAAAGCGGTGATTTTCACGATAATCTACTGGACAATCTATCACCGCAGGTACATCTTGAGCTAGGGCTTCTTTCAGAGTGGGAATCAAATCTAAAGCCGATTCAACTCGGTAGCCTTTTAAACCCATACTTTCGGCTAATTTGACAAAATCAGGATTACTAAAATGCACAAAAGATGAGTTTCCTTTGCCAAATTGATTTTCTTGCTTCCACTCAATTAACCCATAGCCACCATCATTGAAAATTATGGTGACAAAAGGCGTACCGACACGCAAGGCTGTTTCTAATTCCTGAGAATTCATCATAAAGCCACCATCGCCTGTGACAGCAACGACTTTCCGGTTGGGATGAACCAGTTTTGCTGCTAAAGCACCAGGAATAGCAATACCCATAGCCGCGAAGCCGTTGGAAATTATGCAAGTATTGGGACTATGGCAATGATAATGACGAGCCATCCACATTTTATGTGCGCCAACATCAGAGATGACAATATCATCTGGGCCCATCACTTGCCGTAAGTCATAAATTAGCTTTTGTGGCTTAATAGGAAATCCGTCATCATTAGCATACTGTTCGTAATCAGCCCGAATATCTGACCTTAAACTGATAGCAAAGGGATCGGGTTTACCTTGTCGATCTGCTAATTTTAAGATTTCATAAAGGGAATCTGAAATATCTCCCACAACTTCAGCGTTGGGAATATAACTACTATCAATCTCCGCCGGACTTACCCCAATATGCACAATGGGAATTTCACCACTACGATTCCATTTCTTCGGGGAAAACTCAATCAAATCATAGCCGATCGCAATTACTAAATCTGTGTTATCAAACCCACAGGTAATGTAATCTCTTTGCTGCAATCCTACTGACCACAAAGCTAATTGATGTGTGTAGGGAATAATCCCTTTACCCATGAAGGTATTGGCAACAGGTATATTCAGCAAGGTAGCAAATTGTGTGACTGCATCACTTGCATGAGCGCGGATTGCCCCATTTCCTACTAAGATTAATGGGTTAACTGCTTGGGAAATTGCGGCTGCTGCTGCCCGAATGCTAGCAAAAGATGCATAAGTTTTTTCGCTATTATCCTTACGCAAAGGTTTGCCTTCTACAGGCATGGCGGCAATATTTTCTGGTAAATCAATGTGAACTGCACCAGGTTTTTCCGATTGCGATCGCTTAAATGCTTTCCGCACTACTTCGGGTGTAATACTAGGTCGCACAATCTGCTTATTCCACTTGGTAACAGGCGCAAACATTGCCACCAAATCTAAATATTGATGGGATTCGATATGCATTCTATCTGTTCCCACCTGACCAGTAATCGCCACTAAAGGCGCACCATCGAGGTTAGCATCTGCTACCCCAGTCATCAAGTTGGTTGCTCCAGGCCCAAGAGTAGAAAGACACACTCCGGCTTTTCCGGTTAAGCGTCCGTAGACATCGGCCATGAATGCTGCACCCTGTTCATGACGAGTGGTAATAAATTTAATGGAAGAATGTTTTAGCGCTTCCAAAACGTGCAGGTTTTCTTCGCCAGGGAGTCCAAAAATATATTGCACTCCTTCATTTTCTAGGCACTGCACCAATAATTCTGCTGTATTCATTTTATTTCCTAACTAGCAACTAATAAGACTGGGGATTGGGGAAGGTGGGGCCCCCTCTGGGGATAAGGGGTAATGGGGACTGGGGACTGGGGACTGAGGACTGGGGACTGGGTATTGGAGATTGGGAAATGGGAAATGGGAAAAATCTTTCCCAATACCTAATCCGTAATCCCTAATTCCTAATTTCTAATCCCAATACCCAGTCCCTAATACCCAGTCCCCAATCCCTATCATTTCACCCACACGGTTTTGACATTGACAAACTCATGTATACCTTGGATACTCAATTCCCTGCCATATCCAGAACGCTTAATACCACCAAAGGGCAATCGGGGATCGGATTTGACCATACTGTTGATAAATACGGCACCTGCTTCGATTTCCTCAACCAAGCGATCGCTCTCTTGGTTATTGGTTGTCCAAGCACTCGCACCTAGGCCAAAGGGTGAGTCATTAGCGAGTTTAATGGCAGCATCGATATCTGGAACCCGGAATAACAAGGCTACTGGGCCAAAAAATTCTTCTTTTGCAATTGGTGTATCAGACGGGATATCTATGATAATCGTTGGCGGATAAAAGTTCCCTGGACGATCTGATAAAGGATGTCCACCGGTGAGGACTTTGCCACCGCTGCGGATGGCACTTTGCACTTGTTGGTCTAAATCCTGGAGAATACCAGGTGTAGCCAGTGGGCCTAAGTCGGTATCTGGTTGCATGGGATCGCCTACTTTCAGCGTCTCAAACTTTTCTAAAAGCAATTTTTCAAATTTGTCTGCGATCGCATCTGCGACAATAAAACGTTTCGCTGCAATACATGATTGCCCGTTATTCAACATCCGCGCTGTAGTTGCTGTGACAACTGCTGTCTCTAAGTCAGCACTTGCTAACACAATAAACGGGTCACTTCCTCCTAATTCCAAAACTGTTTTTTTAATTTGTTTGCCGGCGGCGACGGCGAGGGATGCACCTGCTGGTTCACTTCCGGTCAAGGTAGCAGCTTTTACGCGGTCATCAGCCATTAAATCAGCAACTTTGGCAGCGCCGATTAACAGAGTTTGAAACGCACCTTCAGGAAAACCTGCACGTCGGATAATATCTTCAATTGCCAAGGCGCACTGCGGCACATTGGAAGCGTGTTTGAGTAAGCCGACATTTCCCGCCATTAGTGCTGGTGCGGCAAAACGAAAAACTTGCCAAAAGGGGAAATTCCACGGCATCACCGCGAGGATTGCACCCATTGGTTGATAACGTACAAAACTCTCGCTGGCATCAGTTTTTACACTGACATCAGCTAGAAAACTAGAGGCGTGTTCGGCATAGTAGCGACAGACGACGGCGCATTTTTCGACTTCTGCGATCGCAGCTTTAAATGGCTTACCCATTTCCAGAGTCATCAACTTAGCAAATTCTGCTTTGTCTTGCTCTAAAATATCAGCAGCTTGTTGTAGCCAGTGCGATCGTTGAGAGAAACTAGTCTGACGATACTGTTCAAAAGCCTGATTAGCCAAATCGAGTTTAGCGGCAATTTCTGCATCATTGAGCGCCTCAAAGGTTTTGAGCGTCTCCCCAGTGGCGGGATTAATGGTGGCGATCGCCATTACCTAACCTCCCGTTAAAAAATAGCTTGACTGTTGGCTTCCTAGTGTTACACAGATCAATTCTGGAAGCTACACCCAAATTTTAGTCTTTTAACCAAGAATTAGCTGCCCAATATTACAATTTTGCAATTTTTTTTGAAATAAAATATACAACTTGACTATGTATTTATCTTGATAAATTTGTCATTAGTTATGAGTCCTTTGTTAGGGCGCCAGCAGCAAAACTCAGTAAAAGTGCCCAATAACCAATGACAAATGACTAATGACCAATCATTGTTGGCACTGGCTGCAAATTTGTCTGATAAACCTTTACTAATCGATCAATACCCTTGAAACGATAATCTCCCATTTCCTGGAAGTCTGAGGGTTGTGCAAGCATTTTATGGGTGGCTTCACTAATCACGCATTCACTAGGGGGACAAACTGCTTCCATACGAGCCGCAAGATTAATTGTCGCACCTAATGCCGTATAATCTACCCTTTGGGAACTACCGACATCTCCAACAACAGCTTTACCGCTATTAATCGCAATGCGTAATTGCAGGGGTTCGTGCCAAAAACCGTTGGCATTAAGATGTTCGAGACGATTGAGCATTCCTTTGGCAGCAGCAACGGCGCGATCGGCGTGATCTAGCTGCGGTTCGGGAGCGCCAAAAAATGCCATGATACAATCGCCAATATACTTATCTAAAGTGCCGCCGCAAGTAAACACTTCTTTGAGCATTTCTTCAAATAAATTATTTAATAGTTTTGCGATCGCAGTTGGTGTTAATCGTTCAGAAATTGCCGTAAAGCCAACTAAATCCGCAAACAAAATACTGATTTCGCTCTCGGCGGGAGCTAAACGACCACCCGGTAATCCGCCTACAGATATCAACTGCTGTACAACTGCGGGAGAATGATAGCGTTCTAGTCGGTGACGAATCATCTCTTCAGTTTTGAGTTTCTCTACCAGTAGCCAACGCTGGACGCTCGAAGCCACAAGGTTTGCTAAAGCCGAAAAAAAGCTGAGTTCTTCTTCACCTTCATTTGCCCAATGGTAAGAAGAAAGATTGGCGTCGGCATACAGTACGCCCACAACTTTATTTTCATCCCATAAAGGCACTGCCATCGCGCTGCGAATGCCTTTGACCAAAATACTCTGTTCACTAGCAAACCGTTCATCCTGATGAGTATCACCGGTTTGAATGACTACTTTTTCGTCAAATACCTTTTGACAGATACTCCGACTAATCCAACTACCATCAGAGGCGAGATGTTTTTGTTGGGAAACGTTTCTAGTGGCAGCATTCACTAATTCCAACTGGCCGGAACCATTGACATCAATTAATAATGCCAAGCGATCAATACTATCAAGGTAACGAAAAACTACTTGCTGCACCTGAGAAAAAATCTCTTCTATAGACGCCGCCGCACAGAGATTTTTCGCTATGTCCACTAAGTCTTTGAGACGAGCAATAGTTTTGTCTTTATTGTTGATGTTGCCATCTTTGCTATCAGCGGCAATCCATTGCTGTTGTAATTGTTCGACATTGTGCAGGATTGTTCTCTGCTCATTATTTTCCGAACTTCCAGAATACTCAGGTGTTGGTTGGTAAACAGGGGTTGTGAGCAGCACTACCAGGCTAACATTGCCCAGCCAAATGATATCGCCGTGATGTAACTCTTGGGGAAAGTTAACAAGATATTTATTGACTTGTGTCCCGTTTTTGCTGCCCAGATCCTCAATAGTCCACACACCGTCAGCCGTTTTCACCAGGCGAGCATGGTTGCGGGATACTCCAGCAAAAGGTAAGTACAAGTTACATTCCGGCAAACGACCAATTGTAAATATATCTTGGTCAACTGCGATCGTTGTCTCGGTATCTCCCTCTTGTAGGCGTAGCGTGAGTTCAGTCATGAGTGTGATAGATCCATTGAGGCTAGAGGTGCAAAGCTGTGAGGTAAGTTATACCCTACAGGTTAACCTTCACCTTTTCTTTATGACACTGTTAACTGCATTCCGACAACTGTATGTGACAGATATTACATTGAATGAGGCAATTTTGCTGGAGGTTCAGTTCAGAGTGGGTTTGAATCCCTTGGTGAAGAGGAGCCACCAAATTTGCAATTTTGTCAGCCAGACAACGCGGTGAGTTCTCCTGCCTTTCTTGATAAAACCCTCAGAAGGAGAGCACATCTATCATTGGTATCAACTTGAGTGCCCGAATTTCTGAATACTACTCACCAGCTACTCAAAAACGGTTTGAAAATGCTTGTAATCTAATTAGGTGGCAATTCCAAACTAATTTCACCTAACAAACCCTTGCGAAAATCTGTTAAAAGTTGCCTTGCAGCTCGCTCTATATCACCTTTGTAACGATGCTCTGCTAAGGCGTGCAGATAGATATCTCCGGTGTCTGATATCGCCGAATCGAGTTGGTAACGGGACTCTAATGGTTTTTTTGGTAATAAATCTGCGGCTACAGCTTCCAAATAGTTTAGTAAATCCACTAGGGCTGCTGCTACTAGCTGATTATCGTAAGATGCTTCACCGATATCATCACAAATAGCTAATTTTAATGCTGCGTCTTGATTTTCTAATCTTACAGGAATGACACCAGGAGCATCTAGTAATTCCAAATGTTCGGAAATTCGCACCCAGCGGAGTTGGCGAGTTACCCCAGGACGAGCTGCACTTTCCACAACTCGCTTTCCCAACAGACGGTTAATCAAAGCTGATTTACCGACATTGGGAAAACCAATCACTACAGCCCGCACTGGACGGGGTAACATTCCGCGATCGCTTCTTCTTTGATTTAGCTCTACTCCAGCAGCTTGTGCTGCCCGCGCTACCTCTGCTATACCTTTACCATGTTGAGCGTTGGTAAAATAAGGGACTTCCCCCTGACGTTTAAACCAATCTATCCACAGCGATCGCATTTGCGGCGTAATCATATCTACTCGGTTCAGTATCAACACCCGTGTCTTACCCTCCACCCACTCAGCCATTTGGGGATGGTGAGTCGCTAAGGGAATCCGGGCGTCTCGTACCTCAAACACCACATCTACGCGCTTCAGCTGTTCTTTGAGTTTCTTTTCAGCTTTAGCAATGTGACCTGGATACCATTGAATCAGGTTTAATCTATAGTTTTGAGTTATAGCCATTTGTCCTTTGTCCTTTGTCCTTTGTTATTTGTTATTTGTTATTTGTCCTTTGTCCTTTGCAAATGACCAATGACAAATGACTAATGACTCCCTTTAGCAGCTTGATGTAAAATCAGACGATTGCCATCAGGGTCATAGGCATAAATTTCTCTGCCGTGGGAAGCAATGGAAATGTCTCCTGGTGGAGGATAGCCCAAAGCAGTTAGGTGAGCGATCGCATCTTCTAAGTTACTTACCTCTAAACACAAACTTATCTTACTTTTGGCATTAGACATCGTTTCAAATTCAGATTCGTTTGTGTTCTTTGGTTTAAAAATACCTAATCGCATACTAACCAAATTAAATTCAGCATAGACATTCGGAATCAAAGAAACTGGCTTTTGCTCCAGCAATTTAGTATAGAAATTTACTAAATTATCGCAATTAACCGATGCTATGGCGATAAATGCGTTAGTGTACTGAAAAACCATATAAGCCTTAAGTTATTTGATTTTTTTGAGACTCTCACTTTTCTAAAGTTCTTACACTCAGCACTTGCGGTGGTGTCGAATCTGGTGGATAAATCACATCTACCTGTACTATCCGCTGAGTCGAAGGTGGAAGTACAAGCTGCACTAATGGTTCTAACACCTGACCAGTTCTATGCCATAGATGTATGTAGCGCGTCTTTTGTTGACCTTGGTCATTAAAATAGCGTAGCCGCACTGTACCACGGAAGAAAGGAAAATCTAGCGATGGTTTGCGGAAACGTAAACCACCTTGGGATAATTTATCTTCCTTTAAAGGTGTTTCTAAAGTAACAGTCACGGTCTGGTTTTGGTTGGTATTGTTACTTAAAGGTAAGGTGAGTTTATATTCCACCCCATAATTACCATGTGCTTCATAAGCCGTATCTGGATAACGTACCAGCATTTTGGCCGTTTGGATTTGTTGAGTGCCCAATCGTCCACTGAGCAATGTGTCTAAAGCATAAGAAATAGCTTTGCCACGCTGGGGAATAGTCAGATTTTTGGTTTGGGGATTATCCACCAACTTTGCTTTCCACTGGGAACCACTAGACACACCAGCTACACGCCCATAAATCAGTGCGCCACTGGTAGCATTTAGAGGAGTAGGGGTTTTATCTCTTGGCCCAGCAAAGTTCCCGGTATTTAGTAAAGCTTGCCATTCTGCAAGAGTGGGTGGGCGGTCTGTATTATCAGAATTTTTCTTAGCAAACATTGCTAAACTTGCCCCATAAACTTGATCGCTACTACGCAACCGCATAAAGGTAGAGCGACCATTCACTGGCTTTTCTAGATTTCGTACAGGAATCGGATGATTTAACAACATCCGGCTTTGCCCTGGAGGAATTATCAGCTTTGCAGGAAAATCTGCTTGTCGAACACCTCGGAGTACATCACTAACAGCACGAGCGCCTGGGCCTGAGTAAGTCTTACCATCGTTATTTTCTATGTAGGGAGATAAGGTTACAAAGGGTGCATCCTGCATTAAATAACTTGCGGCTTGCAATACATCTACTGTTACAGGTTTTTTACCAGGGTTATGTACGATTACGCCCAAATATAGCGTTTGTAAATCCTTGGGAGTGTGGGTGTAATGGTGGGCGAATAAGTCAAAGCGTCCCTGAAAGGGAAAATTGAGGTGCGCTGCTGGAACTTTTTTACCGTTTGGAGGAAAGGTAGAAAGTAAAATACCCTCAGTTTTAATCCATTCTGGGCTATTGCTGTTAAAAACGGGTATTTTATCCAAGTTTCCTGGTAAAGGTCGAACTTCTCCTGGTTGCACAATTTCTTGGGGTGCTGGCTTCGGTGAAGTTTGAGCGATCGCTGAATTATCTTTTTGAGTTGTGCATCCAAAGGTTTGAGTTATGGCAAGTCCTAATAGAAGTGTAAATACAGGTGATGGGAATTTAGCCAGCATAAATTTGAGCGTCAAGAAAGTTGTGGTATCAAAGATTAGAAGTTATTACTACAAGTTCCTTGAAGGGGATTTCTGAGAATGCGTAGGCATCGCTATTAAATTGTAAGTATAGTTCCAGTAGCCCACGTCAGAAAGGCTTTTGAATTTTAAAGGGAGTCTCGATGGTTTAAGCGAATTTGATAACGTTCAGTGATTGTAGAAATAAAATCAAGATAATCAGTCATCTATGCAAAAATATGCTGTAAATTTAAAACAAAACCAGGGAGAACATCTTCACCCGATAAACGTGTAGGAGATTGTAAAACTTCCGGTACTTGATTGGGGCGATAAATTATTACTTGTTTAACTTTAGGATTAATTAACCAACCCAGTTGTAAGCCATTTGCTAAGTATTCCTCCATTTTGGTTTTAGTATCTTCCACATCATCAGTTTCAGAAACTAATTCCACTGCAAAATCAGGACACAAAGGGAGAAATTTCTTTCTTTGTTCTGAGCTAAGAGCATCCCATCTTTCTATCCTTACCCAAGAAGCATCAGGTGAACGAGTTGCCCCATTTGGCAGTTTAAACCCAGTAGAAGAATCAAAAGCTTTTCCTAGCTTATTTTGTCTGTTCCAAACTCCTAAATCAAGATACAGTTCAAAATTACGGTTTCCCGTTTCTCCCCCAGTCGGTGACATGATAATTAATTCCCCTTCAGCAGTTAACTCTAGTCGTAATTCTTTATTCACAGCTACAATCTGTGCAAATTCCTCATCAGTAAATTGCAGATTAGGAGGTAATTGTAAGGTTAAAGCAGTCATAATTAATTGCGCTCCACAAAAATCCTAGTTGCATCAAACCCATCTGCTGCTAATAGGGAAGATTTAGCTTCTACCTCTACTTTAGGAATTCTCCCCAACAAATGCGCCGTTGTTTTATTTTTTAAAAAAGCTTGGGGTAGTTATAGGGGTGAGAGACTGAATGAGAAAAGAAGATATGTAGTGTTATATCACTCACCACATAGACACACTAATTTTTGTATTCCAGACTATCGGTTAGCATTCTGTCTCATAGGGTAAATTGGTTTTATCCTATGAGAGAAAATGACCTCTCGATTTTGTGCTTAGTCTTCTAAAGGTAACGAGCGCGGAGGGATTTGAACCCCCGACCCACAGAACCGGAATCTGTTGCTCTATCCACTGAGCTACGCGCCCTTAATCCTCACTATTATAGCACGTTTGTGATAATATTTTCAGCCTTAAAGATAATTAGTCGGGTCTACGGGTGTACCATTGCGACGCACTTCAAAGTGGAGGTGGGGGCCAGTCGATAAACCTGTGGAACCAACAGCTGCGATCGCTTGTCCGCGTTCAACTGCTTGTCCATCAGCAACATATAATTCACTGCTATGACCGTACAGTGTTGTAATACCATTGCCGTGATCGATAATTACCGCTTTGCCATAACCACCATACCACCCAGCAAAAATTACTGTTCCCGAATCGGCTGCTCGAATTGTACTGCCATAGCTAGCGGCAAAATCTAACCCGGCGTGAAAACGACGATAGCCGAGAACAGGGTGCATCCGCCAGCCAAAGGGACTGCTAGTAGAAGCATTGCTAGGATATGCCATGACACCAGTTCCGCGAATAATCACACTTGTCCGGCTGTTGGTTTTTGCTTGGGCTTCTGCTACTTTTTGTTGAATCAAGACTTCCAGATTTTTGGATTCCCTCTCTAGCTGATTTTGTGCGGCTTCCAAGGCTAGGCGATCGCTATTGAGGCGTTGAATCAATTCTGATTGCGATTGCGCCTGGGTTTGATAATCGGATTTTTGTGCTAAAAGTTGCTCACGAATTAAAGCAATTTCGTTTTTTTGCTGTTCTACGTCCGTTTTTTGTTGATTGATCAGGTTTGCTTGGGTGTTGAGTTTTACCAAAATTTTCTGATCTGCCTGAAACACTAACTTCAACTGATGACGACGGCTGATAAAGTCGCTGATATTTTGACTTTGCAATAAAACCGCCCATCCAGCGGATGCAGGCGATCGCTGGAGATAACGCAATCGTGCTACTGTTGCTATTTGCCGCTCTTGATAGGAACGTTCCGCCACAGCTAAATCAGTTTCCAATTGCTGGAGGCGTTGGGTAGCGAGTTGTAATCGTGATTCACTCTCTTGAAGATAGCTATCTGTAGTTTGCAGATTTTGCTTTAAACCAGTGAGGTGTTTTTGGGCCTCTTGTTGGAGATTAGTTAAGCGATCGCGCTCATTAACCACACTCTGCTGCTGCTGGTTCATTTGTTGCTGCTGTTGTCGCAGAGTATCAATAGACCCTGTAGACGTTGCGTTGGCTGAAATTAGTGCCAAACAAATCCACAAAATGCAGCAAAATGCAATAGAGAAACAACAATAAATCTGCTTTTTTCCTAGAAATCGCCCTCTCATAGTGCGAACCTAATCAAAACGATACTTTCAAACACTATGAGGATTATTCCCAAAATCTCATTCACCCACGCCAACACATTATTAAATTGGTCTGCCAAGTTGTAACACAAGGATTCCAGCTATGTCAGCATTAAGCAGGTATGTCAAACCAATTAAAAATTAAAAATGTAAAATTAAAAATTGCAAGACGCTCTCTACGAGACGCTGCGCGTAGCTTGCTTCTCTGTAAGAGTACGCGGACTCGCTAACGCTGCGCTATCAGTAGGGGCTTGTACCCAGAATTAATTAATTAAAAATTATTATTTCTTTCAATTTTTAATTTTTAATCTTTAATTAAAACTGGTCAGCGGGTGAGGTATATGAACGCACGTATAGCAATTCTCTTAATTACTTTAGTTTTTCCAGGTTTGGCAGTGGTGGGAGTATCGTTGTATTGGTTTAATCTCGATTATGCAGCACTGATCAAAGCTGAAAATAATGTGGAAAACCTGGTAGAGGTTGGGAAAGTCAATGATAGACAGTTAGAGTATGCCTATCATCGCACTTACATTCATCGCATCAACGTATTTGCCGATGGTACCTGGGGATTACTGGGAGGTGTAATTACAGCACTAGGCATACATGGATTAGTCACGATTAAAAAATAGGGAGTGGGGAAGATGAGGGAGAAATAAACAATGCCCAATGCCCCATGCCCCATGCCCCATGCCCATTAATTACGATTAGCTTTCCAGGTTGCCAAATCAGCTAAAGAGCGATCGCGGTAACGTCCATAACGCTCTGGTTTACTTTTGATTTTCATTCCTAAATCGGGAAAAATCCCAAAGTTGGGTGGCATTGGTTGGAAATGCTTCGGCGAAGCGGAACTAATAAATTCCAATAACGCACCCATCATTGTTGTTGGTGGTAAAACCAAAGCTTCTTTACCCAAAGCTAATCTTGCTGCATTAATTCCCGCCAAGCAGCCACCCGCAGCCGCAGCGGTATAACCTTCAGTACCAATCAACTGTCCAGCGGCTAACAATGTGGGACGCTCTTTAAATTGCAGGGTAGGATGCATTAATTGGGGAGCGTTAATAAAAGTGTTGCGGTGCATTACTCCCAGCCGCACAAATTCTGCCTTTTCTAAACTGGGAATTAACTGAAATATGCGCTTTTGTTCACCCCAGCGCAGGTTAGTTTGGAATCCTACCATGTTCCACAGTTGACCGGCTTTATCTTCTTGTCGCAACTGCACCACAGCATAAGGACGTTCCCCTGTGCGAGTATCTGACAATCCGACTGGCTTGAGGGGGCCGTAGCGCATGGTATCTTCCCCCCGCTGTGCTAGTTCTTCTATGGGTAAACAAGCTTCAAAAAATTTCGCTGTTTCCCGTTCAAAACCCTTGAGTTCTGTTTGTTCAGCTTTACAAAGTTCTTCGCGGAAGTGCAAGTACTGCTCTTTATTCATTGGGCAGTTGAGATAAGCAGCTTCACCTTTGTCATAACGTGATGCCATAAAAGCAATGTCACGATTAATCGATTCTCCCACGATAATCGGACTAGCTGCATCAAAAAAGCTCAGGTATTCCATCCCTGTAAAACGCTGCAAATCTTCTGCTAAATCAGGACTGGTTAATGGCCCGGTTGCCAAAACCACAATCCCTTCAGGAATGGCAGACACTTCACCCCGACGAAATTCAACTAAAGGATGACTCGCTAAAGTTTCAGTTAAATCTTGGCCAAATTGTCCCCTGTCTACAGCTAGCGCCCCACCGGCAGGAACGGCGTGTTCATCAGCTTTTGAGATGACAATCGAACCGAGTTGGCGTAATTCTTCGTGCAATAATCCCGCCGCGCGATCGCTTGCCATTGCTCCAAAAGAATTACTACAGACTAATTCTGCCAAATGTTCTGTATGATGAGCCGGACTAAATCGCTTTGGACGCATTTCATGCAAAATTACTGGCACTCCAGCTTGGGCTATTTGCCAAGCTGCTTCTGTCCCAGCTAGTCCACCTCCAATTACTTGTATCGGTTGTGTTTCCATAGTTAAATTTTTAATTTCCATATCATCATAAGTATCTACCAGCATCAGCGCTAGAACGCATCAACAAGTAGGGCGTTTTAGACATAACCAGTAGCGACAGCATAACGCACCATCAACAGCAACAATTACAAATTATCTGTGTCAATTCCCTTTTCGGCGTTGCTGAATCAAGGGATGATTCNNAAATAGCGTACTGATTGGGTGTTGTTCACCCGCCAGGGATTGTAAATCCCTGACTAATTGCTCAAGTCTACTGAAGTAGACTGAAAATTTTTGCGCTATGAAGTCCTCTTCAGAGGACTTTAGCTATGAGACAGGGATTTACAATCCCTGGCGGACTGGCGGACGTGCGGTTTCGCGTTAAGTTGACACCAATGGCTTTTCGGCCCATCCCACAAAACTAGCAAAATCATTCCGCAAATATGCAACGCCCCCTTTTCTTTAAGTTTAGCTAACAATTCTTGATAGCGTCTTGTTCCCGTAACTGGTCAATTTCTACAGTGGCCATCTTGATTAACCCTAATTACTATAATTTTTCTCTTTTGCAAATAATATTGCTGACTTTTGAACCAGTTGGTAATCTGATTATTTCTCAAGTTGTGTAATGCGTTTTATAGCATATTCATAGTCACTTTCTTTTCCTTGTTGTTTATACAAATCAGCAGATTTACGAAAATATTTAATTGCTGCTTGCTTATCTCCTAAATTAGAGTGAGCTAAACCCAGGTTGTAGTAAGTATTTGCATAGTTAGGATCATTTTTGATGGCTTGGTTGTAATCTTCAATTGCTGTTTGCTTATCTCCTAATTCATAGTAAATTACACCCCGGTTGTAGTAAGCTAGTGCATAGTTAGGATTATTTTTGATGGCCTGGTTGTAATCTTCAATTGCTGCTTGCTTATCTCCTAAATCATCGTGAGCTACACCCCGATTGTAGTAAGCTAGTGCATAGTTGGGATTAATTTTAATGGCTTGGTTGTAATCTTCAATTGCTGCTTGCTTATCTCCTAAAGCAGAGCGAGTTACACCCCGGTTAATGTAAGCTAGTGCATAGTTAGGATTATTTTTGATGGCTTGGTTGTAATCTTCAATTGCTGCTGGTTTATCTCCTAAATCATCGTGAGCTATACCTCTGTTGTAGTAAGCATTTGCATAGTTGGGATTATTTTTTATGGCTTGGTTGTAATCTTCAATTGCTGCTTGCTTATCTCCTAAAACAGAGCGAGCTACACCGCGATTGTAATAAGCTAGTGCATAGTTGGGATTAATTTTAATGGCTTGGCTGTAATCTTCAATTGCTGCTGGCTTATCTCCTAACTCATCGTGAGCTAAACCCCGATTTATATAAGCATCTACATAGTTGGGATTAATTTTGATGGCTTGAGTATAGTCTTCAATTGCACCGCGAAAATCTTTGTTATTGTATTTTTTTAATCCTTCTTTATAATAAGTATCAGCACTTTTCTGTTCTATTCTTATTGGATTTGTCAGTCCTAGCAAATAAACAGTACCACCACCCATCAATACAATTAATGGAATAACAACAAGATATATTGGAATAGAATTTTTTTGGCGGGGTGATGGAGTAATTGGAGGTGTAAGAGGCTGAGTTACTGGTATTGGCTGTGAATTTAACGCTTGTAAAACTTCCGCCGCCGACTGATAACGCTGCTGGTATTCTTCTTGCAACAACTTATCCAGGATTTGCCCTAATTCTTGACTTACTGGTTGCTGCAAATATTGTCGCCAATTAGTAACCCAACCATAACCTTGTCGTTGCCAAAGTTCCCAAGGGTGAATTCCACTCAACAGGTGAAAGCAAGTTGCGCCAACACTATATAAATCACTGGCTGGGTAAGCTTCACCTCCTTGCATTTGTTCCAGTGGCGCATAACCAAAGGAACCAATGGTTGTTCCTATTTGCGTTATCACCGTTGCTGTCAGTTGCTTGGATGCACCCAAGTCAATTAGTACCAACTTGCCATCACCGCGACGAATAATATTCTCTGGCTTGATATCGCGGTGAATAACTTTGTGGTGATGAACTGTTTTGAGAATATCTAACAAATCGAGCAATAATTCTCTGATTTTTTCCTCGTTGAAAATTCCCTGCTGTTGTAATTCAGCCAATAAATTCTGCCCATCGATAAATTGCTGCACTAAATACAGACGATTTTCTTGCTCAAAATACGCCAATAGTGTGGGAATTTGCGGATGTTCGCCTAATTGTTCAAGTCGCCTTGCTTCTTGTTCAAATAATTCTGTGGCTTTTTGCAGTGCGCCAGTTCCTTGCACTTGTGGTGCAAATTGTTTAATGACACATTTTTGATTCAATTTGTCTATATCTTCTGCCAAATAAGTTTTACCAAATCCCCCAGCACCTAATGATTTAATCGGGCGATAGCGGTTTCTCAGCACTACCAATCCTGTACCGCAGCTGAAGCAAAACATTGTGCGATCGCTATTGGGCGGATTGTGGCAATCTGAATTAAGGCAGCAGATCATAACTGTGCTTTTATTGGCAAATGTAATTATTATCGCCTAACTACAAGCTATTCCTTAAAGAAATCGCAAAATATAGGAATCCGCTTTGATTCCTGAAATTATTTGCGTAGGGAGGGAACAGGGAAGAGGTAACGGGGAACAGGGAAGAAGGAATAAAAGTGTACTGAGTTTTTTTCAAAAATCAAATACGAGTCCTATAGTAGAATTCCCAAAATTAAATAACTGTGTAACATTCCTTTATAAAATTTCAACTGATTGCGGCGATGCCTAGTACCGCAAGGCGGAATTAAAAATTAAAAATTAAAAATGAAGACAGCGTAAGGGTTTTGTTGATTGGGAATGGGTGGTTTATTTTTGCCGTGCTGTACTAGGTTTAGCTGCGCTTAGGCGTAGCTAAACTGTATCCTGTATGAAAGAAAAGCGATCGCTATCCTCAAAAAAAACTTAACATTAACCTTAGAAGTGTTAATTTTTCATCATACAAGCTCATGGGTTACTACATCGCTCCCCGCTTTTTGGACAAACTTGCTGTCCACATCACTAAAAATTTCCTGAAACTTCCTGGCGTGCGAGTTCCCGTGATTTTGGGTATTCATGGACGCAAAGGTGAAGGCAAAACATTTCAATGTCAATTAGTCTTCGAGAAAATGGGTATCGAAGTGACTCACGTATCTGGCGGCGAATTGGAAAGTCCAGATGCAGGAGATCCAGCGCGGTTGATTCGGCTACGCTATCGGGAAACAGCAGAATTGATCAAAGTACGCGGCAAAATGTGTGTACTGATGATTAACGATTTAGATGCTGGTGCTGGACGTTTTGATGAAGGTACTCAATATACCGTCAATACGCAGTTGGTAAATGCCACACTGATGAATATTGCTGATAATCCCACAGATGTGCAGTTGCCGGGAAGTTATGATTCCACACCTTTGCATCGTGTACCGATTATTGTCACAGGTAATGATTTTTCTACCCTCTATGCACCGTTAATTCGGGATGGACGGATGGAGAAATTCTACTGGGAACCAGATAGGGACGACAAGGTGGGAATTGTCAAGGGGATTTTTGAACCGGATGGACTGTCACAAAAAGAAGTTGAACAGCTAGTTGATACTTTTATCAATCAGTCCATTGACTTTTTTAGCGCTTTGCGATCCCGCATTTATGACGAACAAATCCGCAACTACATTCATAAGGTAGGTTTTGAGCAGATATCCTTAAATGTAGTTAACAGCACTCAAGGGCCACCAGAATTTAAAAAGCCAGATTTCAGGCTGTCTCACTTAATCGAGTCTGGTAACTTTCTCGTTGGTGAACAAAAACGGGTAGAAAATTCCCACTTAGTTGATGATTACAACCGACTAAATCGAGGTGGTAATTATAATCAATCTGCACCACCTGCTGCTGTAACACCAATTAGTCAACCTTCAAATGGTGCAACTCAAGAAGTAAAAACTAATAGATTCCAGAAACAGCAAGCATCAAGTCCACATTTGACTCTAGAGACACAAGAACAGATTCGGCAATTATTGTCTCAAGGTTACAAAATTAGTATTGAACACGTAGATGAACGTCGTTTTCGCACAGGTTCTTGGCAAAGTTGTGTTAATAGCCACATTGATGCTGAGTCTGATGCAATCTCCAATTTGGAATCAACTCTAACAGAATATAGCGGTGAATATGTGCGTTTGGTAGGGATTGATCCAAAGGCGAAGCGGCGCGTGGTGGAGACGATTATTCAGCGTCCAAATGGGAGAAATTAGGGATAGATACAGCAGAATTTAGGAGTTAGGAATCAGAAGTTCAATTGGCGCTTAGAAACTGCATTTACACAGACAAAACCCGCACAGGCGGGTTAAGAAATTTTCATGTTCTATTAGCTCAAGTTGGTGTAGCTCTTACAACAGTTTACAAGTAACTGAGGTACAAAAGGTAGGACTCACACATCATCTAGAAAGAGTTTTTACTTCCTGCCTCAAAACTCGAATCTTTGTACTTTATGCAAAAAACAACTGCTGTATTTGTGTAACTGTGAATTTTATTCGCTAGGGCTTTTTCAATTCTCAAACAACTGCAAAAAATATGCTTCTTCAATTTGAGAGTTGAATCCTAACTTTTTAACTACAAGTATTTGCTGAAGCCCAGTTCATCTTTCTTAAGTCACCAGTAAATATGGCTGTATATTGATAAGGTGATGAACCAGAACAACTCATAGAATTTGTATTAGCGCGGCGGGGAGTCCACCATGATTTTGCTTGCACAGTCAAAGTTGAATTTGTGCTATTCCATGATAGGTTGTTGACTACTAAAGAGTTAGTTTGTCCATTATCCGCCTTTTTAGCAGATAAAAATGTGGCATCGGAAACATCGCCATTAGCTGGATTAATCCGGGCTATAACTGCGACTTTTGGCCCGCCTCCGCTACCATAACTAGGCAACCAACGTCCAATAGCAAAACGGCGAAAATCATTACCAGACTGACTACCAGTAGAAGAGTAAACGCCATATAAAACATTACTTCCATTCCAATACAATCCGTAACCTGTACCATCATCCCTGGTTGTTTCGTAATCAGTACGACACCATGCTTTTATCCCATTATTGAAGCGAATAGTTATAGGGTTTTTGTTATTTGAAAGTTGCTGATAACCAATGTAAATGCTAGTTTTTCCATTAAGTACTCTGGGCCCATTTTTACCTTTAATTGTCGCTTCACTATCATTGCAACTGAATGTTACAGCATTACCGATAGATGTATTTACCGTTTGGGCTGAAACTGGAGGCGTTTTTTGGGTGAGTACAAAATCAGCTACTAATATTACAGATACAGAAAAACCTGCAAAATACTTTTGTAATTTGCCAGAATAAATCATGGTATAAACCTGCCGAGTAAAGTGGAACGGAAAACACCGTACCACTATAAACTCTAATCAGTATTTAGACAAGTAAAATTATTAAAGCTCTCATTTTGCAATGTTTTCAACATTATAAAAGATCAGGCTATACTACAAAATGCATAATCTAATATGCGTGAAAATGCCTGATAGTAGCTGTATATAATTGTTGCTTATCAAAGAGGATCAGTAGCTAGAAGAAATTGCAATAGGTTACGCTTCACTATAGGCAATCGCAGGAGTTCAAAAAAAGTGTTTAATAAACAATGTAGCGTTTGTTCATTTTCCACATCCCTTGCGAGAATCTTTTTTATCCTTTTCCTCCTGCTTACCGTCGTACTTTATTAAGCGGTTTTAGGATTTTCATCTGATATTTCTTCTGAAACAGCTTTCAAGCGGCTCAATCTGCTTTTGCGAATACGTTCGCTATCACGAATACCACCCGCCATTTCATATTCGCTGCTGTCTTTGCCATATTTAAAAGCAACTCCTCTTACCATCTTATCTGTAAGATTGCTTAAAATTTTTTCCATCTCATCAATTTTAGTTTTGGAAGAGTCAATTACAGTTAAAGCAGTGTTATAAGCATCAAGCATAGTCCGTAATTGCTCAATTGATTTAGTCAAGTTTTGCAAATCGCAATTATCACCAAAATCCATATTTGAATCAATTGCTTTCAGTCCAGCGGATCTCAATTCAGCTTTTTTGAGAACACGGGATGTACGTTTTTTACGAGACATAAATATATTCCTTAAAGATGCTTATAAAGCTACTTTGCCTTACCAAGGCTGTTTTCTGGTTCAGTAAAATTAGGGAATAATTGTATTTATTAAAAAAAACAACTAAGCTTGAGTAATTTTTCTTAATTTTTAGCCTGTATCTGTTTTTCTTCACAATTGCTTTAATGTTAATGAGGAATGTTGCAATGTTGATAAGGAATATTGCAATGTTCGTAAGGAATGTTGCAATGTTAATGAGGAATGTTGCAATGTTGATAAGGAATGCTTTAATCTTGGTGAAGAACATTGCAATGTTAATGAGGAATGTTGCAATCTTGATGAAGAACATTGCAATTTTGATGATGAATGTTGCAATGTCGAAGTAGATTTTACGTATTTAGACCACGAGTAAGACGCTTTTCAGTTAGAGGATGTTTGAAAAGTCCTCTTGTTGGTAAAAAAACGTTTTAGATTAACCAGCGTTTTACCCCACCCTAACCCTCCCCTTGCAAAGGGGAGGGAACTGGATTTTCTATTTCCCCTTTTCGCACTCCAAAGGGATAAGAGGCGTTGATTATAACTTGCAAAGAGGAGGGAACTAGATTTTCTATTTCCCCCCTTTCCAAGGCTACGGTGTACACACAAGTCCTAAAAACCTAGCTTGATAAGCATTTCCTCGTTCCCAGTCTCCGACTGGGAATGCATTCATTGAGTCTCTGACTCAATATCTGACTAGAGGCAGAGCCTCTAATCAGGCATTCCTATGCAGAGCATAGGAACGAGNNTTGTGTGTACACCGTAGCTTTCCAAGGGGGGATTAAGGGGGGTAATTTGACTTGTGTGTACACCGTAGCCTTATAAAAGGGAGGTTGGGAGGGGTCAAAATAATACGCAGCTTTACAGAGAATTGGTATTAAACCCTTTGTTATAAAATAAGCTAACTTCCGCCACAGTGTACTAGATTTAATTTGGGATTTTCCAATTTTTATGCAACCTCGACAAGGCATCATTGAAATCTTTTCAACTTTTGTGCAGTTTGCTGGCGAACGCTTTAGTCGTTGGGGGACGGAATCAAATTTGCGTCGCAGCATTCAAAGTTGTCTAAACCGCACACCACAAGAAACTTCTGAATACTTTTGGGCACTTTATTGGTATAAGTTTTGGCAGCTTCCCGAAACTGAGTCAATAGCTAGGCAACATCTTATAGCTTATTTGCAAGAACCTTGCTATTGGGTATCCCAAAAGACGGTTACTAGTTTTGCTAGTACTCAGTATAAACTGTCAGACTGTTTTCAGATTGCGATCGCACAAGTTGATAAAGTCCTCAAAGGTTTTAACCCCAATCAAGGTTTTACCTTAAAAAACTACGCCAATGCCATCTTTAGCGGTGCTATCCGCGAAACTTTGCGCCAAAAGAGGGAAGTTGACATTTGTACAGATTGGGGACTGTTGCGAAAAATCACTAAAAAGCTTTTGGTGGAGTCTTTGCAAAATGCTGGCTTATCCCCAGAGAATATTAATGCTTATATCCTTGCTTGGAATTGTTTCACAACCCTATATATTCCTACAAAAACTGGTACTTCTCGCCAACTTTCTCGACCCGACGATAAAGTTTGGGAAGCGATCGCTAAAGCTTATAATTCACAAAGTAGTCAGCAAGTCAATCCCCAAACTTTGGAAAAATGGCTGCTAAATGCTGCTAAATCTGTCCGCAAGTATTGTTATCCCACCCCGGAGTCTCTGAATACTCCCAAAGGTGGCGATGATTCCTGGGAGTGGCTGGACAATCTTACGGGAGGTCAACAAGAATCTCTAATCAATGAAATTGTCGCCCAAGAAGAAGAACAAACTAGAATTTCTCAGCAAACTGAGATTAACAAAGTTTTAGTAGTGGCGATCGCTCAACTTGAACCGCAATTACAAGAGATTGTACAACTTTACTACGGGCAAGAACTAACTCAAGACAAAATTGCCAAACAATTACAAATGCAGCAATATACTGTCTCGCGGCGACTAAAAAAAGCGCAGGAAGCTTTGTTGCGGTCTTTGGCTAACTGGAGTCAAGATAATTTGCATATTTCTATTACTTCAGACCTACTCAAAAATATAAATACAGTCATGGAGGAATGGCTGAGAAATTATTACTAGGGAGTGAAGAAGGGAATAGGGTACAGGTTACAGGGTACAGATTATTTATTCCCTATCACCTTTCACCTGTAACCTCTCCCCCAATCCCTAATCCTCAATCCCTAATCCCCAATCCCTAATCCCCATGACTACCAACACTACTATATTTACTTTTGCTAACCCAACTGACCTGATTTTAGAAATCCCCACCGCCACCCAAAGTCAAGCGGATGTTTACAGTCAATCTTTTTCTAACCCCACTTCTGGCTATCAAGGTTATATTAATGAACTTTGCCTAAGTGCTATTTTGCTATGGTTACAAGAAGATTTCACGCCTCAAGCAAAGGTCTGGCCAAATACAACTGTTTTATCGAGTTTCTGGGAAATAGTAAATGGAACCGCAATCACCTTAGATGCGACTCGATTTATCTTGATTCCCAGTGAGACAATTGATTTAAGCGAATTGCGAGTACCGCAAGAATGGGTAGATATTCCTAGTTGGGTAGGTGATTACTACTTAGCTGTGCAGGTAGAACCAGATGAAGGCTATGTTAGAGTTTGGGGTTATTGCACCCATACACAACTCAAATCTCAGGGTAGTTATGATTCAGGCGATCGCGCTTATTCTCTTGATGCTGCCGACATCATCAATGATATCAGTGTTTTAGCTGTGGCGCGGCAACTTTGTTTAGAAGAATCAACACGTAGCGCTATTCAAGAGATTCTTGCCATACCGCAACCACAAGCACAAAACTTAATTAGCCGTCTGGGAAATCCAGAAATACTTACACCGAGACTAGCTATCCCTTTTCAATTATGGGGAGGGTTAATTGCACATGGCGGGTGGCGAAAAAGCTTATATCAACGACGCTTGGGACTACCAGAACAGTGGTCGGTTCTCCAATGGTTGCAAAGCGGTGTTTCCCAAGTTGCTGAAGCTGCCGGTTGGGGAAGCTTTGATTTACAACTGAGTGCGGCTGGGGCGCGGAGTGTTGACCAAAGGCAACCAGAATCTATTTTATCTCGTGAACTGGCGATCGCAGGTCAAATCTATGAATTGCTGATTACACCACAAGACGAACCAGACGCGACTGTTTGGCGCTTTGAGTTACGCAACCTGACAGTGGGTGCAGCTATTCCTGGTGGTTTTAAACTCCGACTACTCACTGAAGATTTACAGCCTTTTCCCAACAACGAAGATATTGCTATATCTGCTGTAGAACAACTTTACGTAGAAGTTGCGCTGCTGCCTGGAGAAGGCATAGTCTGGGAAATAGAACCTCTTCCCGAAAATTATGATCGAGAAATACTCAGATTTTAAACTCTTATTTGGCTTTTTTATAGATAATTACAGTGGATAACTGTCTGGTAAATTCACTTACATATAAAAAGCCATGAGAGCAAAACCTAAACAACAAATGCGTATATGGGCGATGTTGTGTCATTTATCAGCTTTATTGGGATGGATATTATTATGTTTTTTAGTATTTATTGGTATCCCTTTATATTTACCCCTCAATCTTTTAGCCCCACTCCTCATCTGGAAATTTAAAAAATCACAATATCCCTGGATTGATTTACAGGGGAAGGAATCACTGAATTTTCAAATCTCGTTAACATTATATACTTTGATTTTTATAGCAATCTCCTTGTTTTTATTGCTAATTAGCTTTAGTCTGGCACTGGCTAGCAATGGTTCATTTAATGAAATAAAAACTACTTTAGACAGCTTATTATTTTTTCTGATATCTTTAATTTCATTAAAGCTATTACTTCAATCATTCTTAGTAACTTTTGCGGCTGTCAAAGCTTACAATGGAGAGCATTATCGTTACCCTTTAACAGTTAGATTTTTACGATAAGAAATGATTTAATATCGATTATTCTCAAATAAACATTAAAGTGTTATATTTTTATTTACTTACTTTATGGTATAGAGTTTTAGCATAATATAATCCTAAACGATATAATAGACAAAATGATATTATTAAATAAATAATAACTTGTATAAATCTGGGAGTATATAATAATATGATTGGAGTTGCGATCGCAGGCACGGGATTTGGTCAAAAAGTCCACATTCCTGGATTTAAAGCACATCCTCGCACTGAGGTAGTTGCTGTTTATCATCGAGATATAAATAAAGCTAAAGCCATAGCAGAATCCCATAATATCCGCCACGCCTCTGACTCTCTTGCAGATATTGTGGCATTACCTGAAGTGCAAGCAGTCAGCATCTCTACACCGCCATTTTTGCACTATGAAATGGCAAAAACTGTACTGCAAGCTGGGAAACATTTATTATTAGAAAAACCGACAACTTTAAATGCAATTGAAGCTAAAGAACTTTATCAGTTAGCGAAAGCAAAAAGCGTAATTGCAACTGTAGATTTTGAATTTCGCTTTGTCCCAGCATGGCAGTTATTTGCTGAATTATTGTCAGAAGATTATGTGGGTAAGTTACGCTTAATTAAAATTGATTGGTTAGGTTCTTCTCGTGCTGATACTTCACGCCCTTGGAATTGGTATTCTGACAAGGATAAAGGAGGTGGTGCATTAGGATCTTTAGGTTCCCACGCCTTCGATTATATTCACTGGTTATTCGGGCCAGTCCGTAGATTAAACGCCCATTTAACTACTGCGATTCCCACACGAGTTGACCCTGTTAGTGGCGAATCCAAGCCAGTGAATACAGATGACAACTGTATATTAACGCTGGAATTAGCTAATGGTACACCTTGCCAACTTTCTATTAGTGCAGTTGTTCATGCACCAAGAACCCATTGGGTAGAAGTATATGGCGATCGCGGTACATTAATAGTGGGCAGTGAAAATCAAAAAGATTATATACATGGTTTTCGTGTTTGGGGTTCCCAGCCAGGTAAACCTCTAACCGAAATAGAAATACCAAATCGGTTAATTTTTCCCAAAAATTATGCTGATGGACGCATTTCTGCATTTATCCGCGTAATAGACCAATGGGTGCAAGGAATTGACAACAATAAGGAAATTACACCATCCCTGCGAGAAGGAATTTATTCTCAGTTGTTGATGGATTTATCCCATGAATCTCATCAAAAAGCTAGTTGGATAGATGTACCCAGTTTGGAAGGTTTTCTTCGTAACTAAAGAAATGAGCAAAACTCCCCGTATTCGTATTCCACCGGAAGTCAGAATTTATGTTTTTCAACGTGACAAATATCAATGCCAAAGCTGCGGTAAAACCACTGTAGAAACTAACCTTAGCATTGACCATATCATTCCCCTTGCCCGTGGCGGTCAAAACGATATCAGCAATCTCCAAACTCTTTGTTTTACCTGCAATCAGCAGAAAACAGACAAAATTGATCCTCGTTTCCGGCGATATTTTCAGCTTTAGGTTACGATGGTATGAGCTATTCGTTTCTTATTTCTATGCCTCAAAATCACAATAGCAATTCGCCAAAATTCCTCAACATAAAAACTACGTTTTTCTACGTCTTTACTTTCATTGCTGTTTTAGTAGTAGCTTTTCCCTGGCTATATGAGATTAAAACTAAAGCTGGGATCGATATATCACGTAGCCGCCACGCAGGAACCTTTTTTGAGAAACATACCTATGGACTCTTTAGGTGTGAGTGGCTTTATCCCTACCATTGCGATCGCTCCCAGATTAAGTAAAGGCAATTAAACCAATTCGCAATTACGTTTTGTGTTACCGAGTCTGCGTTCGCTTTTAGCGTCTCGTAGAGAGCATCCGGGGATTTAGCTTAGGCTTCAATTCGCGCTGCCCTTCAAAGGCTAAAACTTAAACCCCCAAAGTTCGTTAAAAAGAGAAGGGGAAAATTTTCCCCTTCTCTCTATTTAATACCCATTTAATTAATGATTTCAACACATCATTGGGTAAAGACGCGATTCATCGCGTCTCTACAAATGGTCTATTTGTCGCATTCTTTTTTCAAATTGGTATAAAAATTTTACCCCAATTGACTTAACCAAAAATTGACCTCGTTCCCAGTTTCCGATTAGGAACGAGGTTTTTGACTTAAGTTGATATCAATGCACCGCTGTGCGTGTCTAAATCTATCCCAACTGATTTGAGATCATGCTGACATCAACGGCTAACTTTTTACCCAACTTGAGCAATTGAAGACACTGATTATCTCCTTCATTCCCAACGCTAGTAATACACACCGGCTCGATCTGACTGTGCAGACAACTAAAATATAGTTCCTGCGATCGCTGTAGGGAAACATCAATATTCAGTTGATCCCCGACATCAATCAATCGCTCCAACAGTTGGATATCTGCATTAAAGCTACCATTGGCATCGTGCAACAATTGCCAGAGCGATCGCGCGATTAACTGTTCTAACATCTGTTTACCGTCGGGAATATTCAACCGACAACGCAGATGTTTTGCTTCAGTTGCGATCGCTTCCAATTCTAAGATGTGACTCCAACTCTTTTGGGGATCAGCAATATCTTGCTCAAGCGATCGCAATGTCATTAAACAACGATGCCCTAAAGCAATATCTGCTGCTACCTGCAATTCTTGCGGTACTGCTAATTCATCTCGATGAAATGCCATCAGCACACCATAATTATCACGGTACGCTTGAGTATACAACTGTCCTAAACGTGTCAGTGTTTCCTGACTAAGCAGCCGCATAATCCGGTGGCGTTCTTCAGCAAATAGATTCTGTAAACTGAAAGCTTCTTCCCCAAATAGCTGCGTCATCACCAAGATAGTATGAGCCGCGCTAGCTTGTTTTAGTGCCCCAAACAGCTTTTCTTTTAATTGGCTGTAGTCACGCCGCCCAGTAAATTGTTGAATGCAGCAGTGGAAATCCCAGCCTCCCAAATGCAGAACAGCAAATACCAAATGCTCACTTTCCCAAGTAATCTCTGATACCAGCTTTAAATTTCCTACAGCCAGAGTTAGCGATCCCATCCGTTGCAGTTGGTAATCTAGCTCATTGGCAGCGTAGCAATAAACCTTTTTGTGGTAACGCTGAGACTGTTGATCAGCAGCATCTTTTCTAGGTAAGGAATTGTGCGTTTCTGCTGGTTTGTGATTGGTAAATAGGGAAGTAATAGCGTAATGGGCTGCTACTTGCTTAAAGCCAAGCTGGGCAGTTAACACGAGTTGCCGATAAATTTCGCCACCGTGTTTGAAGTCATCCACATTGCTGGGGGCTAAACCAAGACGTTTGACGAAGCCTTTTTCCAACTGCACACCAGCCACTTCCCCTGCCAATTCCAAAGCACGGCCAGCGTAGCGCAGAATTTGTGTCCCCTCTGGACGGGAAATTTCTTCAAAAAACCAACCGCAACTAGTGAACATCAACAAAGCGTGACGCTGCATTTCTAATAGGCGTAGCGCATCTACTTGTTCGGCGGCGGTTAGTTTGTGGGTTTGATGACGGGCTAGAAATCGGTTGACATTGGTAGCAGAGCGATCGCGCAATACTTGGATATATTCATCTCGTGTTTGCCAGGGATCACGAAATAACTGCCTACCATGTTCTTCATACACCTCAGTTAACTGATCCCGCAGCCAATTTAGGGCATCCCGCAGGGGACGACGCCATTTCTGATGCCAAACTGAGCCTTCTCCACCGCAACCACAGTCATCTTGCCATCTGTCTACACCGTGGGCGCAACTCCAGGCTGTGACTGACTTTAATTCCACTTCCCAACTGGGAGAATTTAAGCTGAGGTAGTGGGCGAAGTTCGTTACAGTCCAACCCTGTTGAGGAAACTCTTTAGTAAAGGCGTAGGCTAAAGTTTTCTCAGTTCCCTTTTTGTGATGTCCGAAGGTTTCCCCATCTGTCGCCACAGAGATTAACTGTGTTTGACGATGATCCCCACGGACTGCTGAACCGATACGTCCAGCAAAGCGACTGGAATTATAAACAACATCACTAAAACCCATATCCCGCGATATCGGGCCATCGTAGAAGAAGATATCAATGTAGGGGAGGGAGTCGGGAGTCGGGAGTTGGGAGTGGTTACTATTCCCATTCCCCTCATTAATCGCACTCAGAGGTGAAGATGAAGTGTCTAGCGTTGGCTTCAAATAACAACGATAGGGACGGGTGGGATCAATCTGACTACCACCGACTTCGTGCCATTCAGGATGGGGATGATCTGGAGTGGGGACGGAACGACAACGCAGTGCTTGAGATGGTGCAAGGATAATGAAGCGAATACCCTCAGCCACAAGGGCTTCTAGGGTGGCATAATCCACACCAGTTTCCGCTAGCCACATTCCTTCGGGATCACGGCCAAAGCGGGAGCGGAAGTCTTCTTTACCCCAGCGAATTTGGGTATATTTGTCGCGCTCATTCGCCAGAGGCATGATGATGTGATTGTATACTTGCGCGATCGCATTGCCGTGACCATGCAAGCGATCGCTACTCTTAGCATCCGCCTCTAAAATCCGCTGATAAACCTCCACATCGTAGCGTTCTAGCCACGACATCAACGTTGGCCCAATATTAAAACTGAAATACTCATAATTATTAACGATCTTCACCACTTCGCCTTGGTCATTTAAGACTCTGGCAAAGGCATTCGGACGATAACATTCCCAATGAATCCGCTCATTCCAGTCATGGAAAGGTGCAGCGCTCGGTTGGCGTTCAATTGCGTCCAGATAAGGGTTTTCCCTTGGTGGCTGGTAAAAATGACCATGCACCGTCACATAAACACCATTAGCCTTTCTCAGGGGATCGGTTTCTTTGGTGTTTTTGGGATCTGAATGTAATGTTAACGTTGAGCCAGAGCTAGCTGGCATTTCAGCAGCAGAAGTCATGTATATTTAATCCAAAACAAAAAACTTGTAGTTGTACCAAAAACATTGTGCTTGAAGAATAATTCAGGAGTCAGAATGAGGACGCTCCAGGATGAGCTAACGCTGCGCTATCCACCAGTCGCACAAAATTCATTCTAAATTCTGGCTGCTGACTCCTGAATTCTGTTTCGATAAACCTTTCTACAATGGTTTTTACACAAAATCCGGTATAAAGAACAACTATGGAATACAACAAAATTTTTGACAAAGCGTTTTCATTGTAGTGGGAAATCTGCGTTATCGCACAGCCCTTTCCCTGAAGGCTCAAAGTAATTAGCCATTGAACAAGGCCTTAGTTAGGGGTTTCTCGTTAGCAGCGCTAATCAAAATTTTAATTGTCTTTTAATACATTAAACCCCATTTTTGGTGTAATATTTTGGCTCAATTTCATAGTTTTGCAACAAAAGATTACAAAAACTCATTATATCGCAATCGAATTTTACATACAGAGCAGTGAGGTGAAAACAGTACAATTCCTGAATTGCTCTACAGACGGTTGAGAGTATCATATCGGAGTGATGAGTGAAAGTGATTGTTAATTCAACACTCCAAATTTAAAATTTAGGATTGCTCGCTGTGAATGATACCTTCAACTTAAGACAACAAATGTCAACCAAAAACATTATTCTTTTCGTTTTACTACTGTTTATCCCGGTTTCTGTAGCAGCCCACTTTCTGGAATGGGGAGAATTGATAGTTTTCATTACAGCTGGATTAGCAATTCTGCCCTTAGCAGCTTGGATGGGTACAGCTACAGAAGAAATTGCTGTCGTAGTCGGGCCATCATTGGGGGGCTTGTTAAACGCCACCTTTGGCAATGCTACAGAACTAATCATCGCCCTAGTAGCGCTGAACGCTGGATTAATAGATGTAGTCAAAGCCAGCATCACGGGATCAATTATTAGCAACTTACTATTGGTGATGGGTTTTTCCATGCTTTTGGGAGGACTGCGCTACAAAGAACAGACATTTCAGCCAATTGTGGCGCGGGTGAATGCTGATTCCATGAATTTGGCAGTGATTGCCATTTTGATGCCAACAGCCATGAATTATACCTCTCAAGGAATTAACGAACAAACACTGCAAAATTTTTCTATTGCTGTTGCTGTAGTGTTAATCCTGGTTTATGCCTTAACGCTGCTATTTTCGATGAAAACCCACTCCTATCTATATGATGTGGGTGTAGCAGAGACAGAAGAAGAGGAAATCCCTCATGCTAAACCAAATATGATGTTGTGGGTTGGCGTGTTGCTAGTATGCACCTTGCTAGTGGCATTTGAGTCAGAAATGCTAGTAGATTCTCTAGAAGTGGCCACATCTCAGCTAGGTTTGACGGCGCTGTTTACAGGGGTGATTTTGGTTCCCATCGTGGGTAACGCGGCTGAACACGCCACAGCAGTCACCGTGGCGATGAAAAATAAAATGGATCTTTCCCTTTCAGTAGCAGTGGGATCAAGTATGCAGATTGCCTTGTTTGTCGCGCCCGTGTTGGTGATAGCAGGGCGGATAATGGGTAAACCAATGGATTTAGATTTCCAACCCTTTGAATTAGTAGCTGTGGTTGCGTCAGTGTTGATTGCAAACAGTATTAGTTCTGATGGTAAGTCCAATTGGCTGGAAGGCACTTTGTTATTAGCTACCTATACAGTGTTGGGATTCGCCTTCTACTTCCATCCAGTTATAGAAGGTATAGGCTAGTACCGCAAGGCGGAAGTCAAAAGTTAAAAGTCAAAAGAATTGTATTCTAAGCTTTTGCGCCATTTGAAATGGTATGTTTGTTTCCGCCGTGCTGTATTAGTTAAGCAGTGCGTAGGCGTAGCCCGTCGTAGACATCGCTCATAGTTTAACGGATTCGGAGAAGTCCACATCCTCAACGCCAGTAAAATAAAGAGATATAAGAGCGATCGCCTGTATGAGCTACTGCCTTAATCCCCACTGTCCCAAGCCTGAAAATCCTAATCATGTAAATTTTTGCGTGACTTGTGGTTCCAAGTTACTCCTCAAAGAACGTTACCGTGCGATCAAACCAATCGGACAAGGTGGTTTTGGTAAAACCTTCTTAGCTGTGGATGAGGATAAACCCTCAAAACCACGCTGCGTAATTAAGCAATTTTATCCCCAATCCCAAGGCACTAACACTCTTGCCAAAGCCGTAGAGTTATTTAACCAAGAAGCTGTGCAATTAGATGAATTGGGCAAACATCCTCAAATTCCAGAACTACTGGCATATTTTACCCAAGAAAATCGGCAGTATCTTGTACAAGAATTTATCGACGGACAAAACTTAGCTCAGGAATTGGCACATAGAGGTGCTTTTAGTGAAATACAAATCTGGCAATTACTAAGTGATTTATTACCAGTTTTGCAATTTTGTCATACTAGACACGTAATTCACCGCGATATTAAGCCAGAAAACATTATTTTACGCGAGAGCGATCGCAAACTAGTATTAGTAGATTTTGGTGCTGCTAAATCTGCTACTGGTACTGCCTTAAATAAAACTGGTACTAGTATTGGGAGTCCAGAATATGTTGCACCTGAACAAATGAGAGGTAGGGCTATTTTTGCCAGTGATATTTACAGTTTGGGTGCGACTTGTATTAATTTATTAACAGTGCGATCGCCTTTCGATTCTTATGATACCAACAACGATACTTGGATATGGCAGCAATACTTGCAAACTCCTGTTAGTAATCAGTTGAGTTACATTCTCAACAAGATGCTAGAAAGTATCCCAATGCGGCGTTATCAAACAGTAGATGAAGTTCTCAAAGACTTAAATCAAAAGTCGCAAGTAGCAGCCACACCAGCGATTGCGCCAAAACCTATCCCTCAATCACCACTCAAATCTCCAGCCGCTTTTGTATCGAAATCTCCTAGTCAACTTGAGAAAGAATTAGAGGAAATGAAAACCCAATTTATGGGTAACAACAAACCTCAACCAAATAAAATACAGCCACCCAACCCAACACCTCAGCCTTCTAGTACAAATAAAATAGATCAAGAGTTAGAAGAATTAAAAGCCAAATATCTTGGAAATAATAATACGCCAAATCAATGATAAAACCAAATATCAAAAGCCTCTATTACATCACACATATTGAAAATTTGCCTTCAATACTTCAAAGAGGTATTTTATCCCACAAAGCAGTTGAGGAGTTAGGTGTTTCATATACACCAATCTACGATAGTGGGATTGTTAGCAAGCGTAAAGATAAGTCTACGCCTGGAAGGAGTAGTTTGTGGGAGTACGCTAACTTATACTTTCAGCCACGTAACCCAATGATGTATCGAGTGGTTCATGAAAAGGACAAAAGAGATATTGCTGTTGTTGGAGTTAAACCGGATGTATTTGGTGCAGCAGGAGGACTAATTACAGATGGAAATGCTGCCAATGATCCAACTCAATTTTTTGCTATTAAGGAAGGAATAGAAATACTTCAGAAACAATGGAAAATTATTCAAAATGAGTGGTGGAATGAGCTTGATGGTTCCAAACGGAAGATAATGGCTGAGTACCTGGTTCCTGAACAAATCAGCCCAGAACTTGTTCATTCAATTTTTGTAGCAGACTATAAGGCTAAAGAGCGAGTCGAAACAATTGTAGGTTCAGCTAGAATACCTGTTGTTCCTGAACCAAATATGTTCTTCCAACCTATATCTGCTGCCCGTATCGGGACTAATATTTCCTTGATTGATGGGGATATGTTTTTTTCAAATATGCAAACCTTGACGATTAGTGTTAACCTTCAAGGCATAATGGGCAAAGGATTAGCGTCACGAGCAAAATATCAGTTTCCTGACGTATATGTAGTTTATCAAGATGCTTGCAGGAATCAACAGCTTACTGCCACAAAACCCTATCTCTATAAACGGGAAGCTTCTTTAGACCAAGAATTAGCTGATCTTAGTCTTCCGCTTGTGTCCTCCAATGCTGTAAAGTGGTTCTTATTGTTTGCTACTAAAAGACAATGGCGAGAAAACTCTCGTTTAGAAGACATTGAAGGTGGCTTAGAATGGGTTAGAACCAATTGTCATGAAATTGGTATTCAGTCTTTGGCAATGCCAGCTTTGGGTTGTGGTTTAGGCAATTTAAATTGGTCTGAAGTAGGACCACTAATGTGTCGGTATTTGCATAACATAGGAATTCCGGTTGCGATTTATCTTCCACGGGAACACCAAATTGATTCCAAATATTTAACTAATGATTACTTGCTAAATGGCTCTTGATTCGCACGTTGTCTTAATCGCTTAATTACTGTCCGTCTGCTCATTTTTGATATATACTCAAATTTCATAAAGCCTATATTTGATAAGGTTTTTAAGTTTTGTAGGGACTTTATAATCTCCGTTTTTATTCATCTCTTATAGTTCAAATAGACTACTAAATGTCTTTGGTAGTTTTCACAAAAAAGTGACTCTAATATCTAGAGTCACCTGCAAATAAAATAAATTGAGACTTTAGAGGTAAAAAACCTTACTTCTCGGCTTCAGCAATAGGTACCCATTCAGTGTGGAAACTTCCGGGTTTATCAAGACGCAGGTAAGTATGTGCGCCAAAGTAGTCGCGTTGTGCTTGAGTTAGATTTTGGGGCAAGCGATCGCGGCGATAGCTGTCAAAATAATCTAGGGAGGCGCTAAATGCGGGTACTGGAATTCCTACTGTTGCAGCTGTCGCAATCACTTCCCGCCAAGCAGTCTGTCTGTCAAGAATTGTCTGCTTAAATTCGGGAGCTAACAGCAAGTTAGGCAAAGCTGGATTTTCGCTAAAAGCCTTCTTAATCTTATTCAAGAAGCGAGCGCGAATAATACAACCACCTTTCCAAATCCGCGCCATTTCGCCCAGATCCAAATTCCAGTTATATGTTTTTGAAGCTGTGGATAGCAACGCCATCCCTTGAGCATAAGAACAGATTTTTGAGCAATAGAGAGCATCACGGACTTTGTTGATAAAGTCCTTGGTTTGCCCGTCATACTTGCCACTAGGGCCTGTGAGGACTTTCGATGCTGCAACCCGCTCATCTTTAATCGAAGATATAATCCGGGCATTAACTGCTGCTGTAATTGTGGGAATAGCAACTCCCAATTCCAATGCAGTTTGTACAGTCCAGCGTCCAGTTCCCTTTTGACCGGCTGCGTCAACAATCAAATCCACCAGGGGTTTATTTGTTTCTGGGTCAATATATGGGAAGATATTCTTCGTAATCTCAATCAAAAATGAATCGAGTTCATCGGTGGTGTTCCATTCAGCAAACACTTCATGTAGCTGAGTAGGATTTAATCCAGCGACATTTTTCAGCAAGTCGTAGGCTTCAGCAATTAGCTGCATATCGCCATACTCAATGCCGTTGTGTACCATTTTGACATAGTGGCCAGAACCACCAGGGCCAATGTAGGTTACACAAGGGCCATCATCGACTTGGGCAGCAATTTTGTTGAAAATTGGTGATAGAAACTCGTAAGAGCTTGTTGTACCTCCAGGCATCAGTGAAGGCCCATTTAGCGCTCCTTCTTCACCGCCACTGACACCCATACCAAGATACCGAAGCCCAGCGGGTTCTAATTCCTGAGTGCGTCGTTCCGTATCTTCAAACCAAGAGTTGCCACCGTCAATAATGATATCGCCTTCGTCTAACAAGGGTTTTAGTTGAGCAATCACCGCATCCACTGGCTTACCAGCTTGCACCATTACTAGGATTTTGCGGGGACGTTCCAATAAGGCGACGAATTCTTCCAAGGTAAAGGCGGCTTTGACGTTCCGTCCTGTGGCACGCTGCGCCATAAACGCATCCGTTTTTTCGCGGGAGCGGTTGTAAACTGCAATTGGGAAGCCATTGCGCTCCACGTTGAGAGCGATGTTCTCACCCATAACGGCTAATCCAATCACACCAAAGCTTTGTAGTGTCATAAAAAATTTCTGGCTAACTCTTGCAGATCCTTTACCTATAAGGGTAGTCCGATATTTTCCGTTCTCCCCTAAAGAAGACCTTAAGACTTGATATAAACGACAAAAATCCACAACTAACATGGATAATTAATTTTAAATTGTATCTAAATCAACAATTGACTGGCAAAATTTGCAAAATTGTTATTTGAGGGACTAGGGACTGGGGACTGGGGATTGGGGACTGGAGACTAGGAAATAATTTAATTCACTAAATTACTTTTTCTTCCTAATACCTAATAACCAGTACCCGATCCCCAGTACCCGATCCCCAGTCCCCAATCTCTAGTTAAAGGAGTAACCAAAAAATGCTGGCATTTGTCCTAGCTTTGGTGGTCGGTCTTGGTAGTTTAGCCATTTACATAGCAGCTTTCTTTTTTCCAGAAATCCATCGTAAGAATGACTTTATCTGGAGTGGTGTGGGACTTTTCTACGCTTTAGTTTTATGGGTGTTTGCACCACGCATTACTGGAGGTTTGTTGCTGGGTCATGTGGCTAGTGTGGCTCTTTTGGTCTGGTTTGGCTGGCAAACTCTATCATTACGTCGCCAACTGACCCCACAGGCACAACAAACCCAAGTACCCAGTCCTGAGACGGTAAAAACTGGCATTCAAGAACAGGTGAATAAGTTGTCCCTTCAGGAACGGTTGGGCCAGTTGCAAAAAGGTCTGGGTAGTACCTTCAGTGGTGCGAAAGACAAGGTGCAGCAGACTGTGAGTAAAAAAACACCCACAACCCCTAAGCCTGAAGATATTATTTCTGTAATATCAGAGCAACCTGCTGTTGAGATTATCGACAAAACTATTGTCATACCAGAACAACCAGTAGAGGAGACAGTTACTACTGACACCGAAGCAAAAACTGAGAGCGTACCGGAAGCGATTCCACCACATCCCCCATCTCCTGAATTGGTGGAAGCAGCACAACCAGATTTAGAAATTGAGGATAAGCAACCGATTCCCGTAGAAGAAATTGCGCCGGATGCGGTACTCGCCCCCCCAGCAGAACCGCCATCTGAAGAAATACCGCCTAATCAAGGTAGTTAAATTCTGTGAAACCCAACCTTAACCTAATTAGATGTTGGGTTTCACTATTTCCATCAGGCTATTTTAGGGCTAATTTCAAACGCTAAAAAGAAATTCATGTGTCCTAAAATCAATGGGGCGTTTCTATCTTTTTAAGCTAGAAATGCCTTCTCGCTTGGCTTGAGTACCCGTCGGAAACTGAAGTTCCCGCCTAATAACTAAAGTCTACTGAAGTAGACTCAAGATTTTTGGGGATATTTAGTCATCTTTAGATGACTTCGGCTATGAGCCAGGAATTAAAATTCCTGGTGGACGTGCAGTTTCACGTTAAGTTGACACCAATACGGCATCCCGTGCCCCTACACCTTGCAATATAATTTTGTACCGCATCTGAGTGGAAACCGCTATAAGGCAGGGTACTTAATGCACCGAGTTCTGGATTTACTTCAGTAAATGCAAATCTAACTTTATCAACCATGTGTTGCCGCTTTTTCTTCTGCTAATGCCTTCGCTAAAACAGCAGCAGCTTCAAAAGAATCATATAAGCCAAGACTAGCTACTTTGTCCTCAGCATCCAATGGAACTAAACTTGATTCCTTCAACAATTCGGCTGCCAGGAAATGTATTAGCAAGAGTTTATCAGTGTGGGATAATTCTTTAACTAGCGGTATGAGTTCGGTAAGAAGCATAAGTTAAGGCTTTAATGAATTTAGATAAATTTTAGAGTATAGTTTGGGGAACGCTTCAGACATCCTTATATTTTAAACCTGCTTCCAGCCTTAACCAGCGATCGCAATTTTATATTCCCAGCTTCAGATATTTATGCAGCGATCGCAGTATCATATCTCCGGGTTTAGACGATGAGATGAGGAGTTGCACTGGCGATCGGGGTTAGTTTATCAAGGAAATCAGGCAAAAATACTATAATTTGTGAGAAGCGTAATTTATACTACTCCTGAAGACGCAAAATGGCAGATGTTTCGTTAGAACCACTCAAGGTGTTTTGTTCCTACTCTCACAACGACGAACCCCTAAAGGATGAACTGGCTAAACACATGACTATGTTGGAAAAGCAAGGTCTTATTTCAACCTGGCACGATCGCAAAATACCATCTGGAAAAGAATGGGATCGGCAAATTAATGAAAATTTAAAGACAGCCGATATCATTTTATTACTAGTCAGTTCAGACTTTATATTTTCTAAATACTGCTGGGATGTTGAAGTTACCACAGCAATAGAACGCCACGCAAATGGAGAGGCTTGTGTCATTCCAATTATTCTGCGAAACGTTTTTTGGCAAGATGCACCATTTGCTAAACTACAAGCTTTGCCCAAAAATGCCCAACCTATTAAGTCTTGGAGTAATCAAGATGATGCATTCACGAATGTAGCTCAGGGAATTAAGTTTGCGGCTGAACAAATAATTAAGGAGCGTGAACAAAAACGGGTAAGCAGGGAAGCCGCAATAGCTGAGTATCGTTCTAAGGCTGAAGAATTTGCGTCTGATGGCGAGATTTCTCTGGTGGAATCTGACATATTAAAAGATTTACAAGAAAAGTTAAAATTAACAGATACAGAAGCTAGTGCAGTTAGAGAAAAAGCATTAGAGCCTTACGGTATATATAAGAAAAATCTAGATAAATACAAGCAATACTTGACAAAGTTTGTAGATGAACAAGGATATCCGTTGCGTGAAAAATCCGAAGCTGAATTAGAGAAATTTCAGAAATACTATCTGCTTAAAGATGGGGATGTAGATCGCTTAAAGAAAGAACAAGAAGTAGAGCATCAAAAACGACAAGCAGGTGGACGCACCGAGTTTTTTACAGAAAATCTGGGTAATGGTGTAGTTCTGGAGATGGTTGCAATTCCCGGTGGTAGATTTTTCATGGGTTCGCCAGAGAGTGAGCCAGAAAGAAGTGGCGATGAAAGTCCACAGCATCCTGTTAGCATTCAACCCTTTTTCATGGGGAAATTTCCAGTAACTCAGAGTCAATGGGCATCTGTTGCCGCTTTACCCAAGGTTAATATTGATTTAAATCCTAAACCATCCTATTTTAAAGGTGCTAATCGACCTGTTGAACAGGTTTCTTGGGATGATGCAATTGAGTTTTGCGCTCGACTATCTAAAAATACTGAGAAAACCTATCGTTTGCCCAGTGAGGCAGAATGGGAATATGCCTGTCGTGCGGGAACGACTACACCGTTTTATTTTGGCGAAACGATTACGACTGATTTAGCTAATTACAACGGCGATTACGTCTATAATTCTGGCCCAAAGGGCGAATATCGTGAGCAAACAACAGATGTAGGAAAATTTCCTGCCAATCCCTTTGGTTTATTTGATATGCATGGTAATGTATGCGAATGGTGTCAGGATGAGTGGCACAAAAATTATAACGGAGCGCCAACAGACGAAAGTGCTTGGTTAGTTGATAATAATAAATTTCGGCTTCTGCGTGGTGGTTCGTGGGAACATAATCCCAGGAATTGCCGCTCGGCGGTTCGCCGCTATTACGGGCGTGAAAATTGGTACTACTTTGTGGGTTTTCGGGTTGTGGTGGTTCGAGGCAGTACTCTTCTATCTTAGAACTTGTGAATGGGAATCAACAATTCCGGCTTTAAACTGGAGTTTAAACTAAGCCATACAAAATCACCCAGCAGGGCTGAGTTAATCAGAGACTTCGCAAAAGTATGAATAATCTTAGGTACTAAACAGCGGCAGATGCTTCTTTACGTGGTCGTGTTACTGTTTTTTTAACATAATTGGTTGTCTGCTTCATCTTTTAAATTAGGTCGCCAACAGATATGCGTAGGTGTAGCCAGTCGTAGAGATCGCATTACGAATTACGCGCAGTGCTACCAGCCTTCAACTTCGGATAAGCAATCCGTTTGTGATGAAATTGCTGCCAAACATCCACAAATATTTGAGCAATTTGTGACATTTCTTCTCGTGTTAGCCCTGAATCTACGAGTTGATTATCTTGCCATTTGGCACGCAGGATATTATTTAGCATTGTTAAAGCTTGTTCACTGGAGACATCTTTAACTGATCGCTTTCCTTCTCCAGAGAGAGACGAGCCGCGAAGGGGACGCTTACCTGAATCTGACCCTTGGAGCGATCGCAACGCCGCTTCACAAGAATCTGCTAACATCACAATTCCGGTTTCCCGTGATTGCGGAATTGGGCCATCGTAGCGAAAATCTGCGTCGTCTACTGTTAAACTTGGATCTTCCTGAGCCATTTGCAACGCTTGGTGATGGAAATAAGCAATTAGCATCGTTCCCTGATGCTCTGGAATAAAAGCTTGAATTGCTGTCGGCAAAAGGTGTTTCCGCGCCATCACCAACCCTTCAGTTACGTGCTTTTTGATAATTTCTGCACTCTTCCAAGGATCTTTAATCTCTGTATCATGTTTATTCGGCCCCCCCATTTGATTTTCAATAAAGCCAAGAGGGTCGTGCATTTTACCAATATCGTGATACAGTGTGCCAGCCCTGACTAGCTCAACATTGCAGCCTAGTTCTTTGGCAGCAGCTTCCGCAAGGGTAGCGACAAGCAGCGTGTGCTGAAAAGTTCCGGGAGTTTCAGTAGCGAGTCGTTTTAATAAAGGGCGGTTAGGGTTCGCCAGTTCTGCTAGGCGGATTGGGGTAACTAAATCAAAAACTTTTTCTAGATAAGGACTCAACCCTAAAGCAACAACACTCCAACCTAAACCGGATAAAGCAAATAATCCGGCTTCTCGGAGGACGATATACCAAGTTGAACCAAAGGCTTGACCAATTAAGATTTTAACAGCCAGGTAAATACCGCCCTGAGTTAAAGCGATCGCAATACCCAATAATGCCAATTCTTCACGCGATCGCAATCGTTGGGCGATGTAACTACCTAATATTCCTCCGCCTACACCAGCTAAAAGGGCAGCCTTGCTCATATCCAAGCTAATTCCTAATATCGGCAACAGCAGTCCGACAACTGTCAACCCTAAAGTGGGGCCGTAGAAACTTCCCAACAATAGACCAAGGGCGCTCCAGGTGGTATAGGGCAATCCGAGTGTGATTACTCCTGGCACACTTAGAGTTAGCAATAATACTAATAGGCGATCGCGTTGTCGCAATTCGTGATCAATATGCCGTTCTACCCAGACAAAAATGCCAATAGCGATCGCAATAACAGCTGCTAACTTCACTAACTCGTGCCATTTTACCTCCCGACGAATTAGGTGATAATGCTCCAGCACCTCAAAGTTCCATGCACTAATCTGCTCTCCTTTTTTGACAATTACCTCACCACGCTGTACTTTTACCATCACCGGTGGGATACCCGCAGCAGCCTTTTGAGCATTTTCTCTCGTTTGTTCCTCATCGTTTTGTAGATTCGGCTTGAGTACAGCTAACAAAAGTTTGCTTGCTAAAGGTTCAGCGGATTCTGGTACAAAAGTCTGCACTTGTAAGCTCACCGCATCTTGTATGATATTTCGTGGCAGTCCCAGTGGGATGCCTTGGGTAAGAATTCGCTCTATACTCTGATAAATTCCCATTTGTGTTTTTTCCCACTCCGCATCTGACAAATCCAAAAGGAGAGATTCTTCATATACTGCTTCTGGGCTAACACTCTCCAACTGTAAAAGTTTGGCAGTGGCTTGGGTAAATTTTTGGCGGGTTTGGGAAATTTTGGCAATCAGTAAGGACAAGTTTTTCTCAGAAGTGGCGATGCCGTAAGATTCTAGTTCTGCTTTTGCTTGAGCAAAGTTAGTGTTTTGAGAAAAATCAACTGTCTGTGTCTCTTCTGGACTCTGGGAATCAGATTTAGGTGGTGTTGTGTGCGGCTGGCGTTCCTGATTAGGAGCGGCTATCAATGATGAACGGAATGAGGTGGTAGTTTGTCCTATTCCTTTCTTCTGCTGATTTTTACTATTTTCTAGAGCCAATAGCAGTGCTTGCCATTCTGGGTTAGGACAGGAGCGGAGGTAATTCTGGATAGAGATGGACAAAACTAGAGGATCAAAAAAAGGAAAAGCTCCAGCAACGGCACGAATTTCGTTGCCATCATTGAGAAATTGTTGCAATTTTTCCTTGATTTGTTCGTTTATTCGCACATTAACCATCAACACTTGTAAGGAGCTTTTACTGATGGCTTTACGCTCGGCTTCTGTTTGTTTCTGATCTTCGATGCTAGCTGTGTAAGGCGCTGTAAATGTTTGGGGCGCGGGACTTCCTACTTGGAGTTGAGTTTGATTGTATAATTTATATCCAATAACCCCTGTGAGGGACACTACAGCGATCGCTAAAATCACCAAGGAACGCTGTTGATGTAACCATTCTAAACCGGCTGTATAAATACCACTCTTAGTTTTGAGCGATTTTGCCTTTAACCTTAGTGCTCTTTCTTGTTTTCGGCGTTCACTTTTTTCATTGGTTTTTGATAAGAACAGGAATAAATTTGTGGCCATAGTCCTGATAAGTTCCCTTCTATGGCTTTTACTTTTGGGACTTCTCATTAACTTTCCCTTACGGCGTAGTGCTTTGTACTGTCGCCGCCAGTGAGTCAATTGCTGGGTCAATAACTGCAAAAATTGCTGCATTTTCATCATCTTTGCCTGCAATTGCCGACTTTGATAGCTCAAAAAAAGACAATTATCAGGGAAGTTTGCTCTGTGGCTGCTGCAACTATGGTGGTGGGGCTTTTTTGTTGCCGATTTACCACAATAGCTACCTACAGAATCAGTCCGAGAGTTTACTGAAAAATTCTAGTATATAAGACTAATGCACTATGGCAGAAATTTGCTTACCTTGAATAAGGTCTTAAGCCCCTTATTTGTCATTGAAGGAGGTAGGAGGCAGAAGGTTTTTTCACTTATAGAATTCAAACCCCTCCTGAAAAAGAGCCACCAAATTGAAAATTTGGAGTTCTTGTCTTAAACCCTTGCTCCATTAGGTCGCGGGCTGTTACAGATAGCGCAGCGGTAGCGAGTCTGCGAGCGTCGGGCAGTTTTCCTCCTGCCTCCTGCCCTCTGCCTCCAGCCTTCCTCGATAATTGAGATTAACGCGACCGAATAACGCGAGGAGCTGCATAAACTGAAAGCAGAGCCACCTCACATTCCTCCTCTGTTAACTCCGTTGGATTTAGAGCTAGATTATACACTCCTGACCACACCGCCACAAATGCATCGGTCAATTCTAACATTTGAGAAAAGCTAGTTAGTCCCCATGCTGGAGAATTCCTCTGCAAGAGCAAGACTTGCCAATTTACGGGAATTCCACCTGTACCATTATATGCTCCTGATAAAGCACCAGTAATTGCACCTGTAGCCTGTGAGATTAGAGGCGTAGCATCTTGCACTTTCGTATTGCCATTGTGAGTAGCCTGCAAAACTGCAAGGCGAAAATCTTCCAAGGTACTTAAAAAGCAGTAAAATGCCATAGCAATAGTGTTACTGAGTTTTTCTTTCTTAGTAAACTCAGCTTGCGCCCTTGACAATCCAGCCCCTTGTTGCAATAAATTCTGAACTCTTAATAATTTTGTTGGTATTGATGTCGGTGTTTCTCCGAGAAAAGAAACCGTTTGCGGGATTAGGGTTAAGGGGTCGAGTTTTTCGGTTAGGGCAAGAGCGATCGCATATCCTACTGCTAGTGTTCCATCCCTTACTACTGGGTCATCATCCCAAATTTTTAGCACACGCAACAAGTTTTGTCGTAGCTTAATTGGATTTTCGTGAAAAAAGAGTGCTACTGGTAGTGTGGAAATAATTATTTTTATTGATATGTCATCAGTTTCTAGTAAATGAGGAGATTCTTGTTGCTGACGCCTTATCCAATCATCTAAATCTAACCTACCCAATGCTATCAAACTCTGGGTACCCAGAACCGCCATTCTGCCCAAATCTAGGTAATTCTCAAACTGTACTTTACCATTAGAGACTAAATTTCCCCCCAGGAATGCTCCGAGTAAAGTACCTTTAAACCGACTTATAGGAGAGTAACGCATAGAATTTTGGATTTTGGATTTTGGATTTTGGATTCTGTATTGAAGAATTTAATCCAAAATCTAAACTCGAAAATCGATTCATTTTTCATTCTTTACGTTTTGTCTTTTCTTAAATGATTCACTAAAGCTTGTAAGCCCAACAAGTAACTTTGGACGCCAAAACCACTTATTTGCCCAATCGCGACTGGAGCGATGTAAGAATGATGGCGAAAATCTTCCCGGCGGTAAATATTGCTCAGATGTACTTCTACTGTGGGCAAGTTAACAGCAGCGATCGCATCTCGCAATGCCACACTTGTATGGGTGTACGCCCCTGCATTAATCAAAATTCCCTGATATTGCCCTAATGCCTCATGAATAGTATCTACTAAAATTCCTTCATGATTTGACTGCAAAGGAAAAACTTTCGCCTGTAACTTGAATCCTTCTTCTTCTAACAGGCGGTTAATTTCGGCTAGTGTCAAGGAACCATAAATTCCTGGTTCTCGCTGTCCTAGCAAATTTAAGTTTGGCCCATGCAATGCCAGAATGCGTAAGGGTTGTAACGTCGAGTTGACCACTGTGATTTTAGTGGCGACGACGCGAGCGATCGTTTACAGGAATCGGAATCAGTTCCGGTTCCGGTTCAGCCTCTGGCCCTAATAGGCTCTCAATAAGCCTACGAGCTAATTCCTTAAGCTTTTCCAGCACCTTTTCTATATAGTCCATGAACTGACCGCTCCTGAGATACTACCTCAATTTTGATTAACAGGTACGCAGAAAATAGTATACTTTCGCACCTCTGGCTTCCAATCGGGCTGATACACAATCCCGCATTTGGGACATAAACCACTTCTAAAATTTGGCGTTGTGTTTTCCCTTACCTTTTAGACTATCACACTTGCAACCTATCGAACTGTATCCTATCAAGGATGAATATTAAGGGTCAAGAGTCGGACTTTGGACTCTTGACTTGCAACTAGCTTTCTGTCGCCTTTTTTTTCGCAGCAGTGGTTGATGATTTAGCAGTTGACTTAGATTTGGAACTCGTTGATTTACTCGTTTTACGAGTCGATTTTCCAGTCGATGCCTTAGCTGCTAACAAGTTCAGCGCCTCAGCCAGGGTTATATCTTCTACTGTTTGACCTTCTGGGATACTGACATTAGTTTTGCCATGCTTGATGTAAGGGCCATAAGGGCCGTCGTAGATGTTAACTGTTTCTCCGTCCTCTGGATGCGTACCCAATTCGCGTAAGGCTGCCTTGGACTTGCTGTTGGTGGAACTGCGCCCTTTTTTTGGTTCGGACAATAATTCTAAAGCCCGTTCTAAGCTAATTGCCAATACATTATCAGCAGCTTTCAGGGAGCGGTAATCTTTCCCCTCCTTGCCTTGGTCATGAACAACATAAGGGCCAAAGCGTCCCAAACTTGCTTGGATTTTGCCGCCTGTAACTGGATGAACTCCCAATGTTCGGGGTAGTGCCAACAGACCAACAGCCATTTCCAGGGTAACGGTTTCTGGGGTGACACCTTTGAGTAGGGAGGCTTGTTTCGGCTTGGGGTTTTCATCGGTTTTGTCACCCAATTGGACATAAGGCCCATAAGCGCCAATTTTTACATAAATCGGTTCGCCAGTTTCGGGATGCCTACCTACCTGGTCAGGGCCAGTGATTTTTTGCCGCAGCAATACTTCTACCTGTTTGGGGTCGAGGTCAGATGGTGTCAGGTCTTTGGGAATTGAAGCGGTGATAACTCCTTCACCATTTTCGACTTCAATATAAGGGCCATATTTCCCAATGCGGACTTTGGCATCTAAATTTTCCAGTTCCACAGTCCTAGCTTTGGTGGCATCAATTTGACTTTCCCGTTCTTTTACCAGGGTTTCTAGCCCTTTTTCTCCCAAATAAAATTGCTGCAAGTAGGGCAGCCATTTGGCTTCACCTGTGGCAATGTCATCAAGGGTTTGCTCCATCTTTGAGGTAAAACTGGGGTCAACGATGTCTGGAAAATGTTTTTCCAGCAAGTCGGTGACGGCGAAAGCAGTGAAGGTGGGAATGAGGGCGTTAGTCACCAAATGGGCATAACCCTTGTCGATGATTGTGCCAATGATGCTGGCGTAGGTACTGGGACGACCGATACCTTCGCTTTCTAAGGTTTTCACCAAAGAAGCTTCGGTGTATCTAGCTGGCGGTTGAGTTTCGTGCCCGACAGCTTCCAATTCTGTACAATCGGGATGATCTCCGACTTTCAGATTTGGCAAAATTACTTCCTGGTCTTCCAGTGCTGCTTCCGGGTCGTCTGAACCTTCGACGTAGGCGCGTAAGTATCCTGGAAATTCAATTCGTTTGCCAGAAGAACGGAATCCAGCATCCTCGACTTGCAATTGCACGGTAATTTGAGTTTGGCGGGAATCAGCCATTTGACAGGCGACAGTCCGCTTCCAAATCAAATCATAAACGGCAAGTTCTCGACCGCCCAAAGCAGTTTCTTGGGGCGTGCGGAAAGTGCTACCCGCTGGACGAATTGCTTCGTGCGCCTCTTGTGCGCCTTTAGATTTGGTAGTGTATTGCCGGGGTTGGGGACTGAGGTATTGTTGACCGTAGAGCTTTTCTACACAACTCCGAGCAGCTGCGATCGCTTGATCTGACAAATGTACCGAATCTGTCCGCATATAGGTAATATACCCTTGCTCGTACAAATTCTGGGCAACCCGCATTGTGTCACGGGCTGAAAGGCGCAGTTTCCGGTTAGATTCTTGTTGCAGTGTCGAGGTAGTGAACGGTGGCGACGGTTTGCGCGTCACTGGGCGTTCCTCAATGTCGTTAACATTCCAGGTTTTCCCAGTTAGGCGTTCCTTGAGCGCTACCGCTTGTTCTTCGTTGAGCAACAAGACATTGCGACCTGCGGTAATTTGTCCGGTCGTGGCGTCAAAATCGCTGCCGTTAGCGATTTTGGTTCCTCCCAATGTGATCAACTGGGCAGCAAAGGGGGTTTTTTCCTTTGACAAACTGGCTTTCAAATCCCAGTACGTACCCTCATGGAAAGCGCGGCGTTGGCGTTCTCTAGTGACTAAAAGTCGCACGGCTACAGATTGCACTCGCCCAGCAGATAATCCCCAGGCGATTTTTTTCCATAGCAGGGGAGACAAGGTATAGCCCACCAGCCGATCTAAAATCCGCCGCGTTTCTTGGGCGCGAACCAACTGCTCATCAATATTGCGGCAGTTTTTCAGAGCTTTTTTGATCGCTTCTTGGGTAATTTCGTGAAACACCATCCGCTTAGTGGGAACTTTTGGCTTCAGCAATTGGTATAAATGCCAACTAATGCTTTCACCTTCCCGGTCTTCGTCCGTTGCCAGAATCAGTTCATCTACATCTTTAAGGGCTTCTTTAAGCTGGGTGACAATTTTCTTTTTGTCTTTCGGGACAACATACACCGGTTCAAAGTCGGCGTCCACATTTACCCCTAGCTGCGCCCATGTTTCCCCCTTGACGGCGGCGGGAATTTCACTAGCCGACTGGGGTAAGTCACGCACATGACCCATAGACGCCTCCACCCGATAGCCTGCTGGCAGGTAGTTGCGAATGGTACGAGCTTTGGTTGGAGATTCGACGATGACGAGAGTTGACATGGAAATTTCAATAAAAAGAAGAGCTACTAAGCCAAACAGTCAAATTGAGGTAACTTTTGCAAATTGTCAAGATAAATGGTCACGCTTAGGGCGGTGATTTAATCCTCACATAAACTGCCTGCTTGGGAGAAAATCCGCTGAACTTAATGCCCAGTCTGTCCCAGAGGATAAATGAGGGTACGCTGGGTCTGAATTTCCAGCTATTTCAATCTTTAACTTATCTAACGCATAATTGGCGACTACAGTTTTTAAAATATTCCAATTGGGTATTGGGCATGGGGCATGGGGCATGGGGCATTGGGCATGGAAGATGAGAAAGCAAGGAACAGGGAGACAAGGGGACTTGAGTGAGTACTTGTAACAAGTCTTTCTCCTTGTCCTCTTCACAATGCCCTATGCCCTATGCCCAATTCCCAACTTTAATAGAGCTTGTGCCAAAATTAAATCAAACTTGAGAGCAAAAGCGAAGTGGGTTTGTACCCATGTCAGGAAAGCAAAACCATGCAACCAATTCGTCAGGGTGATGTTATCTTACTACCTGTGCAGCAGGTTGAAGGACAAAAAATACCTCATTTAACTTTGGCAGAAGGCGAAGTTACGGGTCATAAACATCGTATCACTGAGGGTAGAGCGGAATTATCTGAAAAAGATGGCACACTCTATTTACGTGTTTTTTCAGAATCGGCATTGCTAGCTCATGAGGAGCATAAAGCTATTTCTATTCCCCAAGGTGACTGGATGGTGAAAATTCAGCGAGAATACGAGCCTGAAGGTTGGCGTTATGTCGCTGATTGAAAAGTTAACGCCTGAGCAAGAGGCTTTGATTCCAGTTTATCGGGACAAGTGGAGAGCGATCGCACTTTCAACTGAGCGAATTGATAGAGAGAAAGCAGGGGAAGCTGTAAAAATAGCTTACGAAGTTCTAGGCTTACCTAAGCCGAAAATTTTATTTTTTGATAGCCCTCTTGCAGCTTTTAAAAGTGTTAATACTAATTTAAAAAATAGCTACAGCAATCTTGAAAAATATTGGTATCGATGGAATTTACCAGATAATCTGCTAAAAACATACCATGACTTGTTTAATAAAATACTTAATTTTTTAGGAGAGTTATTGTCTGAAGATTTATTTTCCTCTATATCCAATGAACTCTACTTTGACTTAGATATATGTTTTTTATTCTGGCAACAGATCATACAGCATTTAATCACTCAAGAAGATATTCCTAATGAAGTTTTGAGCTTCTTAGAGAGCGATATGCGAGTGGAGCCTGAAGAATGGATACAAAGATGCTGTTTGATTGAAATTGGTTTTGTTTTATTCAATGCACCTTACAATTCCAAAGGATGGCAGTTATTGCGAGGACTGGTTGAGAATTGTGGTTGGGTTTATCCTTTTAAGGAAATTTGTATAGTATGCGATCGCCCGCTTCACCTACGCTTCGACAATGAAAATCGCCTCCACGCTGAAGGCGAACCAGCCATTGAATTTACTGATGGATATAGCCTCTACTCCTACCACGGTGTAACCTTACCTGAAAAATATGGTAAAATTAACCCGCAGCAATGGCAAGCTGAATGGCTTTTAACAGAGCATAATGCCGAACTACGCCGAGTGTTAATTCAAGGTATTGTTTACGCCCGAATTTGCCAAGAATTACAAGCTATTGAATTAGATAGTTGGCAAGAATACACGTTATTAAAAATTGATGCTGATGTTGATGAAGAATCAATTTATTTATTAAAAATGATCTGCCCTAGCACAGGGTTTATTCATACCTTACGAGTTCCACCGAATATGAAATCAGCACGTGAAGCGATTCGCTGGGTAAATTGGGGTGTAGATCCAGAGACATTTGGTGTGCAAACATAATTAATTGTTTAAGAGACTTTTCCCATTTAGAAAATGTTCAGCGATCGCTACCTAATTTCTTGATAAAATCTTCATGTTCAGCAGACTGCAAACCTGCTTGTAAAACCTTCAAGACACCCTGCATATTACCTGCTAATAATTCTGTCGCCGCTAACCACAACCCTGAAAATACCCGACTTCGCAAAACGCCTTCATTGTCAGGTACTAATTCCAGATATTCACCCTGTTCCAGAGAAAACCAAGTCAATTTTTGGTCTAAAACTTGCCAAACAATATATTCTTTGACACCGTTGCGACGATAAGCCTGTTTTTTGCCATGAAGATCGATAGCCGCACTACTAGCAGCAATTTCCACAACTAACTCTGGCGCACCTTCAATATAATCATCTTCACTCAGCCGCGTTTGACCACCTGCTTCCGGTTCAATCAACAGAACAACATCGGGTTGAGGTTCGTTATCTAAGTCTAAGCGGACGGTAGGTTCAACTCCCAACGCTACACCAGGAGTTGCAGCTTCGTAAGTACCAAGGCATGTCAAAATCCAACCATGCGGTTGACCGTGACTTCGGAAACGCAGAGCAGCTGGCATAAGATAGACAATCCCTTCGATTAATTCAGCTTTTTTCAGGTTAGGGGTGGCATTGTAGCGACGCTCAAATTCGTAGCGGGTAAGTTTATCGCCATTTTCCAAAGGAGGAATTGTCGAAGGCTGGGAGGGTGTTTTCACCATAATTGTTGTGAAAATGAGCTTGTGTACATCTTAGCGAATTAGGTAAAAACGCAACCGACTAGGGAATGAGGGACTTCTGATCTCTCTCCTAAAAGGCTACGGTGTACACATAAATAGAATCACCCCCCTTAATCCCCCCTTGTCAAGGGGGGAAACCGGAAAATCTTGTTCCCTCCCCAATGCATCGGGGAGGGTTAGGGTGGGGTAAAACCTTGCTTAATCAGCTATTTCAGATTTGCGTGTACACCGTAGCCTTTCTAAGGGGAGGGTTAGGTCTAATTTCCCGAAATATTAAGATTTTTTTACAAAAAAAACAGGTAATGTTGTTTAAATTTATAGCTGCATCCAAAGTAGGAAATAGGTTTCAGCTATATCGTCTCTCCTAAAACCCGCAACAAACCTTATTTTTTTTCAGCCAGTATGTTTGAGAAAATCAGAAACGATTTAATAATTAAAGACTTATAAGTAGATCGGCTGAATTAAATGTAAGACCTCTCTCCAAACATCTCTCCTTGGCTTTAATCCTATTCCCCTTTCCCTGCCAACGGCAGCTGTGCGATGCCTACGGCGGTAAACTACGCACCGAAGGGGTTGATGGTGAAGTCTATCTTATATTTTTTTACGCCCACTTACTTAGTTATTTGAGTTGAAAAGGGAGACACAAACATGAAATTGGCTTACTGGATGTATGCTGGCCCAGCCCACATCGGCACTCTGCGAATCGCTAGTTCTTTTAAAAATGTTCATGCGATCATGCACGCTCCCATTGGCGATGACTACTTTAACGTCATGCGCTCCATGCTATCGCGGGAGAGGGATTTTACTCCGGTGACAACCAGTGTTGTCGATCGCAACGTTTTGGCACGCGGCTCCCAAGAGAAGGTGGTAGATAACATCGTCCGCAAGGATGCCGAGGAACACCCAGATTTGATTGTGTTAACTCCCACCTGCACCTCCAGCATTTTGCAAGAGGATCTACACAACTTTGTGGAACGGGCGCAGTTGGAAGCGAAAGGAGATGTCATGCTGGCGGATGTGAACCACTACCGCTACAACGAACTGCAAGCCGCCGATCGCACTTTGGATCAAATTGTCCAATACTACATTGAAAAAGCCCGGAAGCGGGGCGAATTACCAGAGGGCAAAACAGCAAAACCCTCGGTTAACATTATCGGTACTACCACCCTCGGTTTCCACAATAATCACGACTGCACCGAACTGAAACGGCTGATGGCTGATTTAGGAATTGAGGTAAATACCTTAATTCCTGAAGGTGCTTCGGTGAATGACTTGAAAAAGATGTCCCAAGCCTGGTTTAACCTAGTGCCTTACCGTGAACTCGGTTTGACTACAGCTCGTTATCTGGAAGAACAATTTGGCACACCTTATATAGACATTACTCCAATGGGTGTAGTGGAAACTGCCCGTTGTATTCGCAAGATTCAGCAGGTAATTAATGCTCAAGGTGCAGAAGTTGACTACGAAAACTTCATCAATGAGCAAACCCTCCATGTCTCTCAGGCTGCTTGGTTCTCCCGTTCGATTGACTGTCAAAACTTGACTGGCAAAAAAGCTGTGGTTTTTGGTGACAACACCCACGCCGCCGCCATTACCAAGATTCTGGCGCGAGAAATGGGGATTCATGTTGTTTGGGCTGGTACTTATTGTAAATATGATGCCGATTGGTTCCGCGAACAGGTGAGCGAGTATTGCGATGAAGTGCTAATTTCCGAAGATCATGGTGAAATTGGGGATGCGATCGCTCGTGTCGAACCCTCTGCCATTTTCGGCACGCAAATGGAACGCCACGTTGGTAAGCGTTTGGATATTCCCTGTGGCGTAATTGCTGCACCAATCCACGTCCAAAACTTCCCCATTGGTTACAAACCATTTATGGGTTACGAAGGCACAAATCAGATTACAGATTTGATCTACAATTCCTTCACTTTAGGAATGGAAGATCACCTATTAGAAATCTTCGGTGGTCATGATACCAAAGAAGTAATTACTAGAGGAATTTCGGCTGATTCTGATTTGAATTGGACAAAAGATGGTCAAGCAGAATTGAATAAGATTCCGGGATTTGTTCGCGGGAAAGTGAAGCGAAATACTGAAAAATTTGCCCGCGATCGCGGTTTCAAAGAAATCAACGCTGAGGTGTTATACGCTGCGAAGGAAGCTGTCGGGGCGTAGGTTAACAGGTTAGAGATTTTTAATAATAAAGGGCATATCTTAAGGAATGCCTTTTATTATTACTTATTCTGACTTCAGCAGACGAAGAAAGCGAGCTTGTTCATAGCAAGTGGAAGAAAGCCTTGTCTAGCTTGAGAACAATCACAACTATTTGTAAAATGTGAATTATAAGTTTGTACGTGCTATTCAGTAATAATTTCAGTTAACAGAATATAACTCTAGTGCAGCACTAATAAATTTAATTGCGATCGCGGTTTCAAAGAAATCAACGCTGAAGTTTTGTACGCCGCGAAGGAAGCTGTCGGGGCGTAGGTTAACGAGTTAGCGATTTTTAATCATAAAGAGCATATCTTATATGAATGCCTTTTATCAAGATTTGTAAAAAAAAATATCAGACTGCAAAAAAAATAATTAACTTGTTGTAATGTTTGTAACGATATATTAAAATTACACAGGAGTTTGACCACGCAGATAGTGTGCGCTGCGATCGCGGAGGTGTCATAAGCATCTTCTTTAGATGCAACTTATGAAAATTTTGTTGGTAGAGGATGACGTATTATTGAGTACAGCACTCTTCGAGTTGTTGAGTGCAAATCGTTATACTATCGATATCGCAAGCAATGGACAAGCTGGATTAGAACTAGCACTATCGACTGAATATGAGTTGATTTTGCTGGACTGGTTAATTCCAAAACTGGATGGCATTAGCTTATGCCGGCAACTGCGAAAGCAAGGCTACCGTAAATCTATTCTGTTGCTAACTGGGAAAAATTCTAATGCAGACATTGTTGCTGGGTTAGATGCCGGAGCAGATGATTACGTCATTAAGCCATTCAACTCAGAAGCATTACTAGCCAGAATTCGCTCTTTATTACGACGCAATGAGGCAATCTCATCATCCACGTTAACCTGGGGAAATCTCTGTTTAGATCCACATGCTGGCAGAGTAACTTGTAATGATCAGGAAATTCCCCTTACCGCCACTGAATACAAACTGCTGGAATTGTTTCTGCAAAACCCAGATCGGATCTTTAGTCGTGCAGTCATTCTAGATCGGCTCTGGGGATTTGGGGATGCACCAACTGAAAGTGCAGTTACGACTCATATTAAAGACTTGCGAAAGAAGCTGAAAACAGCAGGACTAGCAGAAGAATTTCTAGAAACTATATATGGTATGGGCTATCGCATCAAGCCTGCACCTAATCATTCCATCTCTGTTATGGCAACAAATCCCGATGGAAAGAAAAAAACCGGCTCCAAAGATATGACTTCTGTAAATCGGGTGCTGGAGCGATTTCGTAATTCCTTTGTTGGACAGGTTGGAGTGTTGGAACGGGCAAAAACTGCACTCTTAGCCGGGAATTTTAATGAAGATTTACACCAGCAGGCATTGCATGAAGCCCATAAGCTAGCAGGTTCGATGGGGTCGTTCGGTTATCCAGAGGGTTCCCGGCTAGCACGAAAAATAGAGCATTTACTGCTTCAATATTCCTCGCTATCTCCAGATAAAATCTCTGATTTCTCGCAACTGGTAACAGCATTACAGCAAGAGTTAAGCAAGCCTGTTGTTACTTCCACCGCTCAAAGCGTCCCGATGAACCAAACTTATCGTCTGTTAGTCATCGATGATGATGCGATGCTGACGGAACAGTTGCAGGCAGAAGCCGACTCATGGGGAATCAGAATGAAGGTTGCACCAAATTTAGCAACAGCCCGATCGCTTTTTTCCTTAAAAACTCCTGACGTAGTTTTACTGGATTTGAGTTTTCCTGGAACCGAAGAAGATGGATTAGTATTGTTGAGCGAGATAGTACAGCGATCGCCAAATATCCCAGTGATTGTTTTTACAGGAAGAGATACCCTAGTAGATCGACTGGCAGTATCGCGTTTAGGAGCTAGACAATTTTTGCATAAACCGGCGACAACCGAGCAGATTTTTCAGGCGATCGCTCGTGTCTTACCTCAACCTAAAACTTCCGAAGCCAAAGTTTTAATCGTAGATGATGATCCTGTAATCCTGGCTGGACTATCGGCGTTACTAACTCCTTGGGGGCTGGAAGTAACAACTCTCTCTCTATCACAACAATTTTGGAAGGTGCTGATTGCAACATCTCCAGATTTGGTGGTGCTAGATTTAGAAATGCCGATAGTTAATGGTTTAGAGTTGTGCAAAGTTGTGCGCCAAGATGCCCAGTGGGGAGATTTACCGATTTTAGTAGTGACAGCCCATACTGATGCAGAATTTCTTCAGCAAGCTTTTGCTGCCGGAGCCGATGATTTTATCAGCAAGCCAGTGCTAGGGCCAGAACTTGTGACACGGGTACTGAGCCGCATTCAAAGAACGCGCTGGCGCTCTCAGCTAGGCAGAAGTCAAGCATGATCGGAAAATCACGATTATTGAAGTACGGTGTGGCTATTGCCTCAGCTGCGATCGCCACCTTCTTATCAGTCTGGCTAGAACCGCTGATTTCTCGAACCATTGGTGGATTTTTCTACATAGCGATCATCGCCAGTACTTGGTATGGTGGCTTTCGACCAGGAATTGTTACAGTTGTTCTTTCCACACTGGCAATTGATTATTACTTGATTTCCCCTCGATATCAACTGGGGATTAATCAATCAGAAGATGTATTGCGGTTAGGAATTTTCTTATTGGTTGCCTTGATAATTAACTTGGTGACAGGCAATCTTCAATACAGCAGACGGAAGATTCAACAACTCAACCAACAATTGTCTCAGGAAAATGCCGAGCAATTGCGGATAACTCTTGACGATCGCAAACAAGCACAAGAAACGTTGCAACAGCAATTTGAGCAACAGCGCTTAGTGATGGAGATGACTCAGCGTATCCGGCGATCGCTGAATTTACAAGATATCTTGCAAACTACTGTCGATGAAGTGCGGCATTTTCTGGAGTGCGATCGCGTCACTATCTTTCAATTTTATCCAGGTTGGGGTGGAACAATTGTTGTTGAGTCTGTTGCACCGGAATGGATGGCTCTTTTACCACTCCAGATTTACGACCCTTGCATTGGTGAAGAGAACGTTGAACCCTTTAAACAAGGCTTAGTCACTGCGAAAACTGATATTTATACTGCCGGAATTAGTCCCTGTCACGTTCAATTTTTGGAAAGTCTCCAGGTGAGGGCAAATCTCGTCGTTCCCATTTCTTTGGGAGATGAATTGTGGGGATTAATGGCAGCTCATCAATGTGCGGCTCCTCGTGAGTGGCAATCTTCAGAAATTACTCTGTTGCGGCAGTTAGGAGCGCAGGTAAGCATTGCTATCCAGCAAGCAGATTTGTTTAAACAGTTACAGATAGAACTAACGGAGCGCAAACAAGCAGAAATTGACCTACAACAACTAAATGCCGAACTTGAGCAACGGGTGCAAGAACGCACTGCACAACTGACAGAGACGAATGATCGCCTGCGAAAAACAGTGATAGAGCAGCAACAAACCCAACTCACACTTTTAGAACAGGCGCAAAAGCTGGAGCTTCAGGCTGTAATCACCCGAAATATGGGGGAAGGCATTTGCTTAGTGAGAATTGATAATGCAGTCATTATCTATGCCAATCCTAAATTTGAGCAGATGTTTGGCTATGACTCTAATGAACTCAACGGTCAGCACGTTTCGATTGTGAGTAGTGTCACCAAATCGGTAAATACTGAAGATGTAAATCAAGCCACTTTGTCTGCCGTCTTACAAAATACTGAAGCCAACTACGAAGTCCAGAATCTTAAAAAAGATGGTACACCATTTTGGTGTAGTGTGACGACTTCTGTATTTAGGCATCCCGACTACGGCGACGTTCTGGTTGCGGTTCACCAAGATATCACCAAGCGTAAAGGCATCGAAGAAGCTTTACGCGAGAGCGAAGAAAAGTTTCGTCAGCTGGCAGAAAACATCCAAGCAGTATTTTGGATGACCGATAATCAAAGTCAACAAGTTCTATATGTGAGCAACGCATACCAAACCATCTGGCAAAGAAATTGTGAGGACTTGTATCACAACTATTCAAATTGGTTAGATGCAATTCACCCAGAAGATCGCCAGCGCGTCGAAACTGAAGTCATTGAACAGCTTAAACCAGGGCAATACGATAAAAAATATCGGATTATCCGCCCTGATCGTTCAATCCGTTGGATTCGCGATCGCGCATTTCCAATCAAAAATGAATTAGGCGAGGTAGTTCGGATTGCTGGTATTGCCGAAGATATTACTGAACTAGAGCAGATTAACCTGATGAAGAGTGAGTTTATTGGCATCGTTAGTCACGAACTCCGCACTCCCTTAACTGCTATTCGCGCCGCACTCGGCTTACTACAAACAGGTATCTACGACAAAAAACCAGACAAATTCAAGCGGATGATTGAGATTGCAGCCATCGACAGCGATCGCTTAGTGCGTCTAGTCAACGATATTCTCGATTTGGAACGCTTAGAATCGGATCGAGCTGTCTTAGAAAAAGCCACCTGCAATGCAGCCGATTTAATTCAACAAGCAGTAGCAGGAGTGCAGGCGATCGCTAATCAACAAAATATTATCTTTAAGATCCACCCCAGCAATGCTCAAGTTTGGGCGGCGGCTGATGCCATTGTGCAAACACTCACCAATTTGTTAGGTAATGCGATTAAATTCTCGCCTGCCGATTCTACTATTACCCTGAGTGTCCAACAGCAAACAGACCGCGTACTCTTCCAGATCGCGGATCAAGGACGAGGTATCCCAGCAGATAAGTTAGAAGCAATCTTTGGAAGATTTCAGCAAGTAGATGCATCTGATTCTCGCACCAAAGGCGGCACAGGCTTGGGATTGGCAATCTGTCGTAGTATTATTGATCAGCACGGTGGGCAAATCTGGGCTGAGAGTACTCTTAGTGTCGGCAGCACGTTTTTCTTCACTCTGCCATTGGCAGGAAATTAGGTAGGGAGTGGGGAGTAGGGAGTAGGGAGTAGCGGAGAATAATTAATGACCAATGACAAATGACAAATGACAAATGACCAATGACCAATGACAAATGACAAATGACAAATGACCAATGACAAAAAGATTGTTAATTGTAGATGATGAAGAACGAATCCGCGAATTAGTACAAGCTTGTTTAGAAGATTTGGGAGGATGGGACACCCTGACTGCTGCATCAGGGGCAGAAGGACTAAAAATCGCCCAGACAGAACCCATTGATGCCATTCTACTTGATGTCTCTATGCCTGACATTGACGGCTTTGCAGTATACGAAAAACTTCAGGCAAATTCTACCACCCAAGGGATTCCAGTGATTTTGTTAACAGCGAAAGTCCAAGGGAGCGATCGCGCCCGTTTCGCCCAGATGGGAATTGCCGGGATTATTACCAAACCCTTTGAACCCACCTCTATTTGCAACGAAGTTACTGAGATTCTGGGGTGGGACAATTAATTCTTGAAGAAGAATTCAGAATTCAGAAGTCAGAATTCAGAAACGAAGGCTTAAGAGGATGTTTGAAAAGTCCTCTTGTCGGTATCAAAAGTTTTAGATCCCCCTAAATCCCCCTTAAAAAGGGGGACTTTGACTCCGGTTCCACCTTTTTTAAGGGGGGTTAGGGGGGATCTAAAGTGCCTAAAATCACAGCGAAACACTTTTCAAACAACCTCTAAGGAGGGAGTAGGGAGTAGGGACTTAAACCCATTTATTCATGCAGCGATCGCACAGAATTCAATTCTGTTAGCGGATAGCTAAGGTTTAGCCCATTCTGGCTCTTGACTCCTGAATTCTATTTTTTAAGATTTGTAACAATTTTTATATCTTTATTAGTTTTTTATTTTTGTAATATATATTTTTTGTTTGCAGATAAAAATAATTTATCTCACTGAAAAAGTGTATGAATATGCTATTGGAGGTAAATATAACTGGCAAAACGATATTGCTCATTGACGATGAACTGAATGTACGTGAGATAGTAAAATTTTGCCTCCAAGATTTAGCTGGTTGGGATGTGGTGACAGCAGATTCTCCATCAGAAGGATTGCAGAATGCAGTACGCCATAGTCCTGATGCGATTGTATTAGATATCTCAATCCGTGACATGGCTAGTTTTGAGTTTATGAGTAAGCTAAGAAATAATCCAGAAACTCAAGCTATTCCAGTAGTGCTGCTCAGTGCTAAAGCGCGATGGCTCGATTCGCAAATTTTGCAACAGTATCAAGTTGCAGGTGTAATCCTCAAACCCTTTAATCCAGTTACCCTCCCGGCTCAAGTTGCTCAACTGCTGGGTTGGGATTTTACTTCACTAATGGAGTGAACCAGTCACCAGTCATCAGTTATCAGGCGTATAAGCGTCGGTTTTAAACCAGCCACTAACGCCTACCACTAATCGTTACACTCTGTTAACACGCCACTACAAGACTACTGAGATTTTTTAAAAGTTGTTAACTACTTTCATTTCTTCATTAGTTCTTTATTTTCTATTTATAAATTAAAACTGTTGGTAGTAAAGCCAAGAGCAAACTACTTATTTCTGTTTAACTTTTTTAATAAAACAACAATTTTATGACAAACTGCCCTTGCTGTTCAAACCAAATGCTCCGTCACATTCGCTTACAAGAAACCTACTGGTTCTGCCGCCACTGCTGGCAAGAGATGCCTAACCTAAGTTCAGAAAGGAACAGGAGTAGTTTAAATTTGACGAGAAAAAGCCCATCATTAGTTAAACAGGCAATTTACTCATTTTGAAATCTCAAAATCGCTGTTTTTATATTACCAATTTAACTCACAAATTAACTCATTAGGTTATCCATCGTCATTAGTCATTTGTGTTTACAGAGAGAGGACAAAGGACTAATGACGATGTTCATTCAAAGCGGCGTGAAACTCCATCCCAAGATTTGGTAGGTTAAGGTTGCTTAGTTAGGGCATTGGTAGCTTTTTCCCCATATTTTCCCCATGCCCGAATTGCACGCTTGTAAAGCTGAAACATCGTCAGGGCAGGGTGTGGGAGGTGTGGCAGGTTTGCTGCTTTTTTCTATCTCCCCACACCCAAAAAGCCAGTTATATCAGGGCTTTGTGATTAACTTATACCAATTCTTTATGAAGCTGCATAGAATTCGATCCCCCCTAGCCCCCCTTAAAAAGGGGGGAATTCAAAGTCCCCCTTTTTAAGGGGGATTTAGGGGGATCAAGATATGTGCAACTTCACATTAAATTGGTATTAGTGCCATCCCGCAAGTGGCGTGGAGTTTTTCATTACAGCTATGCATCCTTACTCACAATAGTTTTCGCTTAAAGGGGAAAAGGGAACTATGGATGGTGAAAACATTTTCAGTGATGGATAAAATTCTAATCTCGCTGCATAATCATCTGTTTGTGATACTTCCAGTCCAATTGTTGGCTGCTCTTTTTCATCAAAAAGCAACTGGATTTGATAATGTGTCCAGAATTGCTCACCTAGTTCATCTTCTAATTCAAAAAGACGTTCTTCATCACCCCATATATTCGACCAAAGAACTATCTTATTAGCTCGAAAATGATTTTGACCTGTTGTATCTGTAATTACAAAATACGCTTCGACATTTAAATCAAATCCCAAGTCATCGACCTCTACCTCTGCTAGCTGACAGTTAACCACTATTAAGGTATCTGGGTTAACGTTTATTACCTCCTCTTGGCGCTTTAATAATTCTTGAAGCACGAAATCAGGCAACAACTGGGAACTCTCCTCAAGTAGGATTTTTTGAGTTTCTGGGGAATAACGAGTTTTTAATTCTTGCGTGATTAAAGTTAAAATATCTTCACTAGCTAAAGTGACAATTATATTTTTATCTGCGGGATTGAGGAAACTTCCTTGATTCAGATTAATGTGTTTTTTAATTGGCATAGTTCTGTTAAATCCTTTTAATACTTTCCATTGCAGTTTAACTCTATCATTCGTTAGCTTATTGTGTAATTATGACCAATTATCGTATGCGGATTTAACACTAATATTGACTCAAAAAAATACCTACATTTTCATGAGTAGAATTATCCTATTTTTACTCTGATACTTAACATTCCTATAGGACTCATATTTGATTTTTGAACAAAACTCAGTACAACTAAGAAGCCTTCTTGACTGTTGCCTGTTGCCTATTGCCTGTCTACGCAAATTCGTTCAGAAATCAAAGCGGATTCCTTATTGCACTGTTTGTTTACAGAGTGCGATCGTCAGCAATGCTGCTGCCCCAAACGCTGCTATCGTCCGAACATGGTTCCAGAGCGTCCAGTTGGTCAGATATCTAGCCCACAAGTCTGCGCCCTCACTGCTATCTGGTTTGGCGATCGCCAGGGCATCATTCAGCGGCACATTGAAGGCGATCGTCACTACAACAGTGCCAACGAGATAGAGTAGGCTACCAACTAGTAAGTAAACAGCATCGGGTTGATGCCACTTTGACAGCGAAGCGATCGCCAGAAAGAGGCAAGCCAAAGCGGTTCCAAAGAGCGCCATCATAAATAACGGATTGATCGCTGTGATATTAATCGACTGCATGGCGGACATGCCTTCTCTTGGCTGAAGTCGAGCAAGAGCATTCATTACAAAAGTCGAGAAGGCAAAGAAGACTCCCGCCACAAGTCCGCAGCCCAAGGCAGTAAAAAGTTTCAATGCAAAAAGTAAGTGGTCAGCAGTTGTCATCTAATTCGTAACCTTACTAATCCACAAATCGTTAAAATTACTTGTTAATACTTTTGAAGATTTAGATTTCTTGCCTGAAAAATATTTTTCTTGCTCATTATTATACACTTGAATGTTGCGATCGCTTTGCTCATCATGGGTCAACTCTGTTACTTCAACAGCACTAACCTTGACACTATCCGTAGCTTTAGCCACGGAGATTCTTGGATCTATGACAGAACTTGCTCAAGCAGGTTTTCACCAACCGGATTGAGGTTGCATTTTAAATGCTGATTAGCTGATCACACCCCCAGAGGTATTATCACGGCAAGAGATGTCAGAGAAAGATGCTCAAAGAGCGATCGCCGTACAAGATTTTATAGCTCTGCGTTCAGATGCGCGTGAAGTCAAGAAACAACAAAATTGAATCCTAAAGCTTTATAACAAATTGAATAAATAGACGGATAAGTTCTGGTATATTTCAATATACTTAGAAAAGTTTTGTATGTTATAAATTTAAGCAATATATTACAAGTGATGCAGAGATCATCAGTATAATTAGTTATCTTTTTGAACAAGAAGGTTTTACTTGTTTGTTGCGGTCAGGAGGCTAATATTGCTCTGCGTATCTGCGTGAAATTTTAATATCTAGGTAATTTATAGTGCTAAAAATCTCTAACCTCAACGTTTACTACGGCGAAAGCCACATTCTCCGCAATGTAGATTTAACCGTACCATCTGGGCAAATGGTTTGCCTAATTGGACGCAATGGCGTAGGGAAATCTACATTACTCAAAACAATTATGGGTTTACTCAAACCCCGCAGCGGTACTATTAACTTAGCTGAAGAATTAATCAACTCAAAATCCCCAGACCAAAGGGCAAAGTTGGGAATTGGTTATGTCCCCCAAGGACGAGAAATTATCCCCCGGTTGACAGTCAAAGAAAATCTGCTGCTGGGGTTGGAAGCTAGACGCAAGCCAGTAAAAAAAGCAGAAATTCCAGAGGAAGTTTTTAGCTTATTCCCGGTGTTAAAAACCATGCTTTCGCGGATGGGTGGCGATTTGAGTGGTGGACAACAGCAACAATTAGCGATCGCACGTGCTTTAATGGGAGAACCTCAATTACTCGTCTTAGATGAACCCACGGAAGGGATTCAACCCTCCATCATCCTAGAAATTGAAGCCGCAGTCCGTCGCATCGTCGAAACCACAGGTATTTCTGTATTATTGGTAGAGCAACATTTGCACTTTGTCCGTCAGGCTGATTACTATTACGCCATGCAAAAAGGTGGTATTGTCGCCTCCGGTTCCACAGCCGAACTCAGCCAAGATGTGATTCAACGCTTTTTAGCTGTTTAATAAAATAGAATTCAGGAGTCAGGAGTCAGAATTCAGAATTGAATTGGAATGTGACTGGCGGATGTAGCTTGCTTCTCTATAGGAGTATAAACGGGTTTAATTTCTCCACTTTCTTGTTCTGAATTCGGAATTATAAATTTTGTATTGTCTCTATCAATTGTGTCAGAAGCAATCAAGTCTGCTGCTTCTTGTAAAAGCTCATGCTGTTCCTTTTGAATTGCTTCTAATCGACTAGAAATTTCTGCTAATCGTTGTTGTTTATGTGGTTGAAAACTTTCAGGTAACAAAGCTGGCAGATTATCGGTTGTTTTAGTCGCTGTAATTTGTTGAACAGCAAAACTGCCAAATTTAGTTAAGGATAGAAAGCTAACTTTAATCAAAGCCTGAAGCAATTTTAACGGAACTTGGAGTATTGACCAACTAGCTGTTTCAATCAACCGGACAATTGCTTTGATGATGCTCCAAATAAGAGCGATCGCAAACACCAAAATCACTATACTAATAATTGGGTGATTAGTCGCCCAACCTAGTATTTGAACTAACCGAAAAAATATCGGGTGTTGTGTCAGCCAATCACTTACAGAAGATGCCATTACATCTTTAACTGCTCCCGATGTTGTACTTTTAAATTTATCAGCAGTTTGCCAAGTTTGCTCTAAGCTTGTGGTAAATGTATTAATTGCTTTATCGGTCGTTGTAGTTGCTGTTGCCTTCAAAGACTCTCCAGCTTGTTGTGCTGAGTTACTTAAAGAGTTAACGCTTCCACCCACAAAATCTTTCGCAGTTTGCAAACGTTCTAAAACTCTGTTAGGCAAGTGTATGTCTATTTGGGATGCCATAAAACATTTCACCGAGGTTGAAATCGAACCCGTAACCCATCTTTAGGGCGATTGCTAGGAACTAACACTGTTTCTAAACTTTGATTGGGTAATATCTCCCAATGATAATCGCGTAGAAGGTGGGCAGCAATAATCTTCATTTCCATTTTGGCAAAGGCTATACCAATACAGATGCGTGGCCCACCACCGAAACCAACTAAACTAAAAGGATATTTTTTATGTTCTTGGCGCTGGGGACTGAAACGATCTGGATCAAAACGCTCTGGTTCAAGGTAAATTTCTTTTAGGCTGTGAGTGATCATAATTGAATACAACAACTGCCAACCAGCCGGTACGTGATAGCCTTTAAACTCAAAGTCTTTAATTACACCACGAAAACCACCTCCGACAGGTTGATGCAATCTTTCGACTTCCCACAAAACCTGCTCTAAATAGGGCATTTTGCCCAATTGTTCTAAATCTAAATCACCTTTACTTGCAAGTTGCAATTGTTCAACTCTTGCTTTTTCGAGTACTTCTGGATGACGGGCTAACTCTACACACAACCAAGTCAGCATTGAAGTAGTTGTTTCATGTCCAGCAAAAAGTAACAGCACCGCTTGGGCAATAATTTCTTTTTCACTTAAGCTATTACCATCTTCATCTCTAGCTTTTATTAACAAGCTGATGGTATCTTGAGTTGGGTTTTGCTGACGTTCTCTGACAACTTGAGTTAGATGTTCTAAAATTTCATTACGAGCGGCTATAGCTTTACCAAATGTAGTAAATGGTAAAGACAACGGGTTAATAGCAAACAGCCCATTTGTCAAGGTTGTAAACAACTGACTAAGGCGCACACATTCAGGCCCAGGACTCGTACCCAACAACAATTGACTAGCAATATCAAATGTCAGCTGTTTAAACTCTTGAAACCAAGTAAATTCCTGTTTTTTCTCCCACTTTTGGAGATAGCCGCGCGTAATATCTTCCATTGTGGAGACATAATTCGCCAATGCGGGCCCATGCAATGCCGGCATCATTAAACGGCGATTTTTGCGGTGTTCCTCTCCATCTTGCAAAAAAAGTGATTCACCCAGTAATGTCTTGAAATTATCAGGCCATCCTTCCCGCCAAGAAAAATTCTCGATATGGCTGGACAAAACGAACTCTAATGCCTCCGTCCCTGCCATTACCACAGTTGGTCTGCCAAGAAGATGGGTTTTGAAGATAGGCCCATACTGGTGATAGCGCTTTTTAGCAAAATCGCGGTCGAAAACAAAGGAAAGTGTTTCACCTAATACAGGTATACCAAAGCTTCCAGGAGGAATTTGATTACTTTTCATAAGTAGTCGGACACAATTAAATTCATTGGTGGAGATAGGGAACAGGTTACAGGTTACAGGGTTACAGGAAAAAACTTGTGTAATTAATTCTGTCTGATTACCAAATAATTGGGTCTATAAAGCCCCGTGCTTCAAGCAATGCTTTAAAGTAATGAGTAAGGAGTAATGAGTGGATGAAAAATGGGTATTTACTCATTACTCATTACTTATTACTCATTACTTATTACTTATTACTTATTACTCATTACTTATTACTCATTACTCCTTCTTAAGAGCGCCTTTAAGTCGGTGAGGATGTCAATTATCTCGTTAACTCGAAGCGCTAGTATAAAACCGCAACGCAAACCGCCAAAACCAAGTAGAAACAAAAAACAGCGCTACCGCTAATATTGCTGCACCTATCAACCAGCTAATTTCACTCCGACCTAACAACACTTGCGCTGGTACGGTTGTTAAAAAAGCTACTGGAATTACAAAGGTGAAGAAAAAGCGGTAAGCCGTGGGATATGCGGCAATGGGATATCTTCCAGCATCCAATAAACCACGCAACACTTCAGTAACGTTGTATATTTTGACGAACCAAATACTTGTCGCTCCCAGCATAAACCACAGGCTATACAAAATCACCAAGCTGAACAATAACGGCAGCACACCCAGTAAATAGCTGTCTATTCCTACACCCAGGCGTTGACCTGCGTAGCCAATAATAATACCACCAAAAACTAGATCCGGCATTCCCCAAGGTGAAAGGGTATGAGTGGAAAGCCAAAACTGACTGCGGATAGGTTTTAATAATATAAAGTCCAAAGTGCCTTCCTGGACATGGCGGACAATACGATTTAAGTTCGATGCCAGAAAAGTAGCAGAAAATCCTTGCAGTAAGGTAAAAATTCCTAGAACTACTAAAGCTGCTTCCCATGACCAGCCACTAAAAGTATAGCCAGTGCGGTAAAACAAGAATAGTCCAAAGAGGCTACCGGCAAGATTTCCCAGGCTGCTGAGGGTAGCTATGAAAAAATTAATCCGATATTCCAACTCAGCTGCGATCGCAGCACCCCAAAATAGTCTTAGTACTTTCAAATATCTTTGCATCTTGCACCCTTAACTCAAAACCTGCTATCTGTCACTACGTTTCCCAGGATTACATCATAACTTTATGTAAATTTAATATTACTTTTTATTCAGGAAAATTGCTAAACGTTAAGATGTTGTGGATCTACTGTTGAGAGGTAAGAAGTTCTATGCATCTGGATTTACCAGAACTGATGAAATCACTTCGCTACTTTGGGGTATGAGCAATTGTCTTTACTGAATCTGGCTTTTTAATTGGTATATTTATTTACTTAATTTTGCGGAATATTGGTAATCTATGGCTAAACTGTCTAACGAATTACAACGCTATTTTTTTGAGGAAGAACGACCCTCAAAGGTAACATTGGCAGAGATTTTACTGTTAGCAAAAGAAAGAGTTTTTGGATTTTTGCTAGTTATTTTGTCTCTACCTTCCGCTTTGCCAGTTCCAGCGCCGGGATACTCAACTCCTTTCGGCATCCTGATTTTTCTATTGGCTATACAGCTGATTGCCGGTGCAAAAATCCCCTGGCTACCCAAGCGGATGATGAATCATCCTATGCAACTTACAACAGTTCAGGGGTTTTTGAAGGCAGGAATTCCTTGGTTAAAAAGAATTGAAGCGATCGCTCGTCCTCGTCTAAGCTATATCTGTACTACTTTACCAGGTAGAGTGACCATTGGAATAGCGATCGCCTTGATGGGAATTTCCATGATGATTCCCATTCCAGGAACTAATACCCTGCCAGCAATGGGAATTTTTGTAACTAGCTTTGGCTTATCGGAAGATGATGGTGCTATCAGCTTGGGTGGTCTAGTTATGTGTGTGATGGGGGCAGTTTTAACTACTTCCATACTAGTGGCACTGGTTTGGGGAGGTTCTAGTCTTCTTGATATCATCAAGACTTGGTTAGGTCGTTGAAGAAGGCAGAAGGCAGGAGGCAGGAGGCAGAAGGCAGGAGGCAAAAGGCAGGAGGTCGAACGCAAGAACGTGTCGTAGACAAGGCAGGATAGCAAAAATACTACTTCAGGAGAATGACACACGAACACCAGAACTTGATAATACCCTCATGACTTCCTTAAACATCAACCTCTATCTGCTCCTAGAAAATCTCCTCTTTTTCCTAGTTGCCACACTTTTTATTGTGATTGTGAACTGGGGATGGAAAAACACCAAGCCCTACACTCTACCTTTACCATTTCCCGGTTGGTATAAAATCTGGTTTGGCTCAGTGCAACTGCTAGGAGGATTGCTGCCCTTAGTAGTCATGCTATTGTGGGGTGTATTGTGGGGCGATCGCAGTGTATTAACTGTGCTTGGTTGGTATTTTATCGTATTAGGGTTGCAAATCATCTCTGAAAGAGTGACACTTAGGCAGTTGCAAAATGTCGTATGGGTAATGGTTCCTTATATATATCTGCCTTACCGCTTCTGGCAGTTATATGAGGGTTTGACACTTTTGGATTCTACAAGTGAGTTGCAGTGGGTACGATATTTATTGATTTTTGAATTAGTGCTATGGATTGTTAACTACGCCATAGATGTATCTCAATTGCCACGGCTGTTTCGCTGGGAAGTACAATCAAACTCTGACGTTGCTAGGGATTAATCGCAGAATTAGCCATTTTTACTAAAGAAGTGCGTTCTCCTGCTTTCAATCCAACAACATATTGCACACCCTGCTGTCTCCAAGTCAAGGTAGCATCTGAACAATTAGCACCACAACTAAAATCCACAAAATAGCCAGTAATACCCTTAGCTAAAGATACAGGTTTACCAGTCAGGCGCGGTGTTTTGCGCGTTACTGCTTCAGCAGAAAGCACACCCAAACGACAGGCAGTTCCACCCGTACAGTCAGGACTGAAACCCAGTAAAATATCGTACTTCTTTGGCGTAGCAGCTTCTATAATTGCGTAAATTGGATTTTCCCCATCCGACTCAGGAATAAACTTTGGCAATAAAATCTTAATCTGAGTCTTTCGCTTTAATTTAGGCAGAATAGATTTAAAAATTGGGTGTGGCTGGGTTTGACTCTGCTGTGCTATCAGTTGGGACTGGTTGTTGATAGTAGCTATGGCTGACTTGTGAAAGCTGCTAACGCCGACTGATAAAAATACAGCACACACAACACTGATATTTCTGAAACTTAAAATCATCTTTAAAAACCTATTTTATCTAAAGTACTTATTTGTAATACCCAGTTTGGGTATCAAATTACGCATTTAATAGAAGAAGCGATCGCTGGGATGCAGCATCAAGCGCTACTTTATCCTTCTTCAAAACTATACATATCAAAGGTTTCAGTCTGCTGAATTTTTATTGAACAGAATTCAGGAGTCAGGAGTCAGAATTCAGCAATGTTTTCTGTATGACTGGCGGTAGCGAGTATTTTCGAGTCGCGTCTTTATTCTGACTCCTGTTAGCGGATAGCTAAGGTTTAGCCCATTCTGACTTCTGAATTCTTCTTCAATCATTCCAATGTATATTTCCGCATTCTTTTGGGAATCATAAATCGAGGAAGAATTATACACCACAAGGTATTACTTCCTGAAATATCACGTAACTTTTAGAGGATAATTATGTCTAAACGCAAGTTGCCCAAAGGCCGTAGTGTTAGGGCGTGTCATCAATTAGGT